>NZ_NFHT01000015.1 GCF_002161445.1 Alistipes sp. An66 | reverse complement strand
TTTGTCAACACCATAAGTCTACTCTTTTTTAGTTTTTTGTTGATTCCCTATACAAATCTAAAAAATCTGTAGACTTTTTCATTTATCCTTCTCCAGACACACTTTTGGGAACAGTATCGCGGCACCGGCCTCAGATAGGATTTCTTATCCATGGCCGTTTTACCCATCAGCAGCAGTACCGACTCCTCGCTGGGCATGGCTCCCCGCATGCGTGTAACCCGTCGAAAATCCTTCTGCAGACGTTCGATCCAGTTCGTCGTGTAGATCATCGACTGAATCCTTGCCTCGTAGTTCAGATAGGTGAAGTAGGCTTTGTAGGCCGGATCCTCCGCCCGTCGTCGAAAACTGCGATAATCCTGACCCCATTTCTCACAGAGCGCCTGCCATTGTTCCCAGGCTCTCTCCACCGTATAGCTGCGATCCCCCGTACGGAAGACCTGTCGCAGATCCTCGGCCAGCTCTCCCTTGTCGCCGTTGCGCACGCAGCTCAGCAGATTGCGTTTCAAGTGCGTCGTACAGCGTTGCAGCGGGGTTCCGGGAAAGATCGCACTGATGATATCCTCCAGACCCTTCAGCCCGTCAGCACACACCAGGCCGATCTTCCGAACGCCTCGTTCATGCAGTTCTGCGAGCATCTCGCCCCAGCCCAGGGCGCTTTCCGTGGGCTTATTGAAGATCCCCAACACCTCGCGCCGCTTGTCTTCACGCACGGCGAGCACTACATAGAAAGCTTCTGTTTCTACGCTCCGCTTGCGGTGGATCTTCATGTGTACGCAATCGATGAAGACGATCGGATAATAAGCCTCCAGAGAGCGCGTGAGCCATTGCGAGACATCTTCTCGGAGGTAGTCCAGCATCCGCGAAATGCTCGCCTTGCTATAGTGCTCACCATAGATATCCTGGAATACCTCGCCAACCTGTTCCTGCGTAAGACCTTTCGTGTAAAGCGTTCCCGCAAGGCGTTCGCATTCATCTTCCTGATGGCGAAGGATCGCCAGAATCCGGGGATGAAAATTCCCGTAGCGATCACGGGGTATCCGGAACGTCAGCGTACGACCATGACCGAAACTATGCCCCAAGCCATTGCATTTACTCCTTGATGCGGAGTTTTCCCGGAGATATTCCCGGCGCTCCGAGACCATCATACTCTCCAACAAGATTTCCAACAGATCCTGAAGACCATTTTCCCGCTCCGAATGTTTGCATATTAATTCGGAAAGTTGTTCCTTTGTCAACACCATAAGTCTACTCTTTTTTAGTTTTTTGTTGATTCCCTATACAAATCTAAAAAATCTGTAGACTTTTTTATTTATCCTTCTCCAGACACACTTTTGGGAACAGTATCAAAAAGCCTACTGATCCTTTAGATTTGTTCCATAAGACTTCCATGGGAATCGATTAAACTATAACGATGTCTCAACTTATCGTTTTTTGAGTTTGATATTCGATTCTTTCTTGACTTGGCGACTGGTTTCTCGTGTCTTCTTTACGGCGCTGAATCTTTCATTGAAGGCGTTTGCCGAATACTCTTTCCCGAGTCGGTAACCATTGAGCACACAGCGATTCTCGTGATCGATGAATGTGATGCCGGTGATTCGGTTTTGATCATTTCGGCGCAGGAACAAATCGATGTGATGGGTTTTCAGACGTTTGCACAACTCCTCTTCGGATGGCGCCTCGATCAGCACCTCCTCAACATGATGTAATATCATTTTATGAAGATTGGCAGAGTTGAACTTCTCCGGGGAACTTGCCAGAATGGTCTCGACCTTTTTCAAGGAGGCGTCATCTCCCAGGCTGGATGCTTTCAGCGGCGTTACGGGTGCTTTTCCCCCATTCTCATCCAGCACGGTATCCGATCCTGGATTTAGAGATTTACAGAAATCTGGAATTCTGTAAATCTCTAATAAACTACCGGCATAGTTACCTCGATCGTTGCTCCTTCTGCCGCAGTAAATGCTGTTGGGGATCGAATCCGATTGCCTCGCCACTTGCTTCTCCAGCCCGAATGGCTGCCGACAAGACTGCCAACCGGTAATCTTGTTCCATGTCATGCTGTTTTGGCCGATCCGAAGTCGCAGACTCTGACCGATATTCTGATATGCACCCCTTTTTCATAGACTTAACCCATTCCATAATTCGCCGATACCGACAGACAAATATAAACAAAACGAGATTACACAACATCAAAAACAAGAATCACCTCATCGCCTTCCATCTCCGAAATCTCAATATATTGTGATTTATATACGCATCTTGCCAGAATCCATAACAAAAGCGCCATATTCACAATATAATGTGAATATAAATTGTTTTTACCAATATAAAACATTATTTTTGCATAAAATCACAATATAATACGAATATGGACGTATTGGGCAAACAAATCAAGGAGCGTCGGCACCTGTTGAAGATCAAGCAACAGGAGTTGGCCGATTTGGCCGGAGTAAGCATCAATACGGTCGTTGCCGTGGAACGGGGGGCGGGCAATCCGCGGATGACCTCCCTGCTCGCAATATGCAACGTGCTCGGGTTGCAACTGGTTGCTCAATTAAAGGATTTGAACCATGAGACGGTGTGAAGTCTACCTGCACGGAATAAAAGCCGGAGTTTTGACCGAAGAGGACAATCGCACGTTTTGTTTCACCTACGACAAGGCCTATCTGCTCAACGAAAAGAGCGGACCTGTCAGTCTGACGCTTCCGCTCCAGGCCGAGCCCTACCGTTCGAACGTACTCTTCCCCGTATTTGCAAACATGCTCTCCGAAGGAGAGAATCGGCAGATCCAGTCCCAACTGCTCCACATAGATGCCGAGGACGATTTCGGCATCCTGCTGGCCACCTGTCAGTTCGACACCGTAGGTGCCATTACCGTAAAACCGATTGAGCCATGACAAAACTGAACGTCTGCCCGTCAACCCTGCAAAAGGGATACGACACCTACTCGCCAGCGGCACGGAAGGCGCTGTTCGACGGTCGGGAGGTATCACATATCTTTGCGGGGCCCAGCCCGGATGCGGATTCGCCGGAAGCCCTTGACGCCATCAGAAACGTGGGACGCATATCGCTCTCGGGGGCACAGCCCAAATTCTCGGTTGTCATAGACGTGTTTGATACGCTGCGGTATACCCGTGAACGGGAGCAGGGACTGTTCATTCTGAAACCCCGGCCCACCAGCTATCACATCATCAATCGGGAGTATTGCGCGGCCAATGAGCATGTAACGATGCAGATTGCTTCTCAAGTATACGGCATCGAGACGGCAGCCAATGGCCTGTGTTTTTTCGACAACGAAGAACCGGCATATATTACGCGCCGGTTCGATGTACATAACCGGGGAAAATACAAGCAGGAGGATTTCGCGGCTCTGTTGGGATATACCAAAGACAACGCAGGAGCCAACTACAAATACGACAAGGCCAGTTACGAAGAGTGTGCCGGGATCATCCACCGCTATGTTAAAGCAGCATTGGTCGATATCCAACGGTTCTTCCGGCTCATCCTGTTCAATTTCGTTACGTCGAACGATGATGCCCATCTGAAAAACTTTTCCCTGATTGAACACAATGGGGAGTATCGGCTCTCCCCGGCCTATGACCTCGTCAATACAGCGCTGCAACTGCGGGAGCCCCGGATATTCGCCCTCGACAAGGGGTTATTCAGAGAGGGTATGGCCTTCTCGGACACCCGCACCATTCGGCGCACCGACTTTGAGGAGTTCGGCCGACGTATCGGGCTTCCGGAAAAGGTGGTAAGGAAAGAAATCGAACTGTTCCTGTCCGACCAGCCTTTAACCTATGAATTGCTGGAACGTTCGTTCCTTTCGAAGGAGCTGAAAAAGCAATACAGGCAAACGTTCGACTACCGCCGTCGGATGCTCGGTTTTTAAGTCGTGCCGACCCAATAACGGGAACGATAGGCCGTACAGAAAGAGCAAAATACAGACTGCTTCCGCAAAATTTTCCGCATTTGGAGGATTCCGGGATTTTTACTACTTTTGCATTGTCTGACAGGAAGATACTGACGCGATGCAACGCAGCGCAGAAAACCGGTGGGCAAGGCGACAACCAAGCCTTGAAAGTTCGCTTAATATTCTGATATACAGATAGGTTTCTATTGTATCGGAGTACCTTTATCCGCACAAGGCGACTGCGGAGGGCGAATTTTCGGATTCGTCCTCTTTTTTAGCCTGCGCGTACAGGCTCCTGCCAACACAGGTCGAAGTGCCTGCGCAGTCGCTTCCTTTCAAGATGGCATCATGAAAAGACTTTTAACCCTCCTATTCCCCCTCCTCTCATGGATCCCGACGCCGGCTTCGGAACATCTCCTCTGGAAAAATATCCCCGTCGGGAACATGCCCATGGCCGTCCATGCCATCACCCGCGCCGGAAACGGATTGATCTGGCTGGGAACCGACTACGGACTGTTCGGTTATGACGGGTACAAAATATACGGGTATGGTCCGGACAACGGATTCCCCGGTTGCCAGATCCACGGGGTCGAAGCCCGCAACGGGAGGCTCTATCTCGGCACGAACAACGGGTTGCAGATCCTCGACACCCGATCGGGTGCGGTACGATATCCGGTTGCCGATGACAACCCCTCCGAGATCCGCGCCATGACCTCCGAAGGCAACCGATTGTGGATCGGAGCCCTCTCCGGGCTGTACGAATACGACTTCCTGACGAACGAATTGCGGAAATGCCGCCTGGATCTGCCCCATGATGCGGTGTATGCCCTTTTGTACGACCGGGGCGACCTCTATGTCGGGACCTATCGCGGGCTGTGCCGGTACGACCTCGCCGAAAACCGGGTCGAACCCATCGAACTGAAATACCGGGGAGCCGACAAATCCTCGATTTTCGTCAATGCGCTTGCCCTCGACACCGACAAGCGGGTGCTCCATGCCGGCACCGAAGGCAGTCTGCTCTCCTATGACCTGTCGGCGCAGCGCGTCGTGGACGAACGGTTGAGGGGCAATTCCGTCAAATCGCTGCGGCTCTGCACCGACGGCATGCTGGCCGGAACCGACAACGGGCTCTATCTCCTGAATGAGCAGGAGACAACGCTGTACCGGCACGATTCACGGATTCCGGGCTCCATTGCCAACAACATCATCTGGTCGCTGATGGTCGACGCCGAAGGCAACCTGCTTGCCGGAACGGATACGGGGCTTTCGATCACCAACACGACCTCCGGACTGAACATCATTCAGTTGAGCGCCCTGACCGGACGCGGCGACGGCAATCAGATCTCCTCAATGCTGCGCGATGCGGACGGAGCCCTGTGGCTGGGCGGCCCCAACGGCATCATTCGCGTGGCGGACGAAGGAAGCGAATGGTTCCTGCCCGGCAACGCAAACAGCGGACTGTCGCACAACCGCATCCGCGACATCTTTCAGGACCGCCGCGGAACGATCTGGGTGGCAACCGACGGCGGATTGAACCGTTTCGACAAACGCCGCCGCCGTTTCGAGAGTTTCCACATCGAGGATGCCGGCGGGAGATACAACGCCAACTGGTGTTACAGCATCGTCGAGGATGCGGAGGCGCACCTCTGGGTGGGCAGTTACATGGGCGGCATCATGGCCGTGGATCCCGCGGCGCTGAAAGCCGGCGAGGCGTACCGGGCCCGGCGGGCGGTCAATACGGAGACGGGGCTGCCCAACAATCTGGTCAACCGGATCGTCTCGGACCGCCGGGGGGGGGTCGTGTGGGCCATCCTGTTCCGGGACGACTCCCTGATCCGGCTCGATGACGGCGGTCAGCAGCGCATCAACGTGAAAGAGCTGACCGGCAACTACCCCAACACGCTCTACATCGACCCGGACGACGTGGTCTGGGTGGGAGCGACCGACAAGCTCCTGCGGGTGTCGCCGGAGATGACGCAGACCCGCGTGTACCGGCTCCCGACCGGAGAATCGGGAAGCGACAACATCATCGATCTGGAAAAGGTCGGCGCCGAGTTGTGGATCGTGACCACGACGGGCGTCTGGACGCTGGACACCGACACGGGCGAAGTCGATCTGCTGCCCCTGCCCGACCGGTCGTACGCCTCCATCTACCTCGACCCCGCGGACGGCAGCGTCCTGCTGGGAAGCGCCGACGAGATCATCCAGGTCAACCCCGAATGGATCGTCAACGACATCCGGGAAAAGAGCGTGAACATCATGCGGGTACTCGTCGACGGGAAGGTCTCCGCTGCCCCCTTCCCCGCAGGGAGCGGGCTGTCGCGCATTACACTCAAATCCGCGGCCGACGAGGTGAAAATCGAATTGAGCTCGCTCGACTGCAACCCCGTAAAGAGCTATCGCTACGCATACCATATCCCCGGGGTTACGGACGATTACGTCGTGCTGCCGCCGGGGGAGAACACCCTGTCCGTTCCGCACCTGTCGTCCGGCACGTACAAACTGCTCATCAGGCATTACGCCGCCGGAGCGACCCCGATCTCGCTGCAAATCAAGGTCCAGGCTCCGTGGTATGCGCGCTGGTACGCCATCTGCGCCTACCTCCTCGTGCTGGGCGGCGCGACGCTCTCGACGATCATCCTGCTGCGCCGCCGGGACCGCCGGCGCCTCGAACAGCGCGAACGCGACCATACGCTGACCAGCATCCGCCACAAGATGGAGTTTCTGACCAACATCTCGCACGAGTTGAAAACCCCGCTTTCGATGATCCTCGGCCCGGTCAGCCAACTGCGCGAGGAGGTCTCGGACAAGAAGATGCGCCACACGCTCGACGTGATCCACAAGAATGCCGTCCGGATCAACGAAATGGTCCACAAGACCGTCGAGATCGACCGCGTGGACCTCGAAACGGAGGCTCCCGTCATCCGTTCGCGGGTCGATGTCACGGAGTTCTGCCGGAGCATCTTCGACTCCTACGCGGAGGCGTGGCCCTCGGTGCATTTCGTCTTCACGGCCGACAACGAACCCCTGACGGCCGAGTGGGATGTCGTGAAGATGGAGTCCGTCTTCAACAACCTCATCTCCAATGCGTGCAAGTACTCGAAGGAGGACGCCACGATCGGATGCTCCATCCGACGGATCGGCCGTTCGATCGAAATCCGCGTATCGGACGACGGCATGGGAATCCCCGCCGGGGAGCAGCAGCTGATCTTCCAGCGGCTGTTCCGCTCGTCGCGGACCGCCGAGATGAAGAACGGAACCGGCATCGGGCTCTATCTGGTCAAACGCTACGTCGAGATGCACGGCGGAGAGATCGGCGTCGAGAGCTGCGAGAACATGGGAACGACCTTCACCGT
Source organism: Alistipes sp. An66 (assembly GCF_002161445.1). Classification (GTDB taxonomy): domain Bacteria; phylum Bacteroidota; class Bacteroidia; order Bacteroidales; family Rikenellaceae; genus Alistipes; species Alistipes cottocaccae. The sequence continues at coordinate 69,946 of NZ_NFHT01000015.1, read as the reverse complement.
CCGGCTCCCCTATGAGACGTCCGAGGCCGCCGCGGCTCCGCCCCACACCGAGAATCCGGATCCGGCGAAGCCCCGGATTCTCATCGTCGAGGACAACCGGGCCGTTGCCGAACTCATTCAGGATATCCTTTCGGAGTGCTGCGAGTGTCAGATCGCCTCGAACGGCCGGGCGGGTCTCGCCCTGCTGCCGACCTTCCGCCCGGAACTGATCCTGACCGACGAGATGATGCCCGTCATGTCGGGGATGGAGATGTGCCGGCGCATCAAGGCGATGCCGGCCTTCGCATCGATTCCCATCATCATGGTGACGGCCCGCGAGGACAACGAAACGGAGACGCAGGCCGCCCGGCTCGGCATCGACACGTTCGTCGCGAAGCCCTTCGAGGCACCCCTGCTGCGGGCTCTGGTGGAACAGCGGCTGCACGCGAAAAATGCGGTCCGGGAGTCGCTGCGCATCGAGCAGATCACATCCGTGGCACCGATCGTCGCAGAATCGGGCAGCGAACGGCTGCTCGATCTGGTGACCCGCACGATCGAGGAGCATATCGACGACACGGAACTGAACGTCAAGGCCCTTTGTGAAAAGACCGGCATCGGGAACAAGCAGCTCGGCCGGCTGATCAAGAAATATGCGGGCGTCACCCCGGTCGAATACATCCGCCAGATCCGGATGAAGAAGGCCGTTGTCCTGCTGTCGCAGCACAAGTTCACCATCGCCGAAATCGCCTACATGGTGGGATTCGGCACGCCGTCATACTTTACCCGGTGCTTCATCGCCCAGTACGGCTGCAAGCCGAGCCAGTACTCCGATCCGAGTGAGAAATAGGCCCTTGCCGGGTCTGCCGGGGTGGGGCGATGTCCCGTATGTTGCATGATTTGTCTTGTTTGTGCGATGCGGACTCGTCCGGGGTCGGTACTTTTGCAATGACGCCCGATATGGACGATCGGCGCGTCCGACCTATTTACTAACCAAAAGTCACAAAGTATGACTGAACCTAAACTCATCGCATGGATGACCCATTCGATGGCATCGCTTCTATCCGTTCCGCCGCGGCCCAGGGGCGGAATGCGCAAATCCATGTGGCGCTGCCTGTGTCTGTTGCTTGCCGCGGTTCTGCTCCAACCGACAGGCGTATCCGCCCAGGGGACGAAAAAAGTCGGCGGAATCGTCACCGACGAATCGGGATTGCCGCTGATCGGCGCCACGGTCCAGGTGGTCGGCACCACCGTGGGTACCGCCACGGACCTGAACGGAGCCTATCGGCTGGATGTCCCGGCGACGGCCGCGCAACTGATCGTCTCCTATGTGGGTTATGTCTCGCAGACGCTCGACATCACCGCCGAAGTCATGAACATCACGCTGCGCACCGACGCCCAGAGCCTCGAAGAGGTCGTGGTGATCGGCTATGGCGTGCAGAAAAAGAATGACCTGACAGGCTCGGTGGCTTCGGTAAGCAGCAAGGATTTCAACGAAGGACTCATCTCCTCGCCCGAACAGCTCATCAACGGCAAGGTCTCGGGCGTGCAGATCCTCTCGGGCGGCGGCTCCCCGACCTCGGGAAGCACGATCCGCATCCGCGGCGGCGCCTCGCTGAACGCCTCGAACGATCCGTTGATCGTCCTGGACGGCGTGCCCCTCGAAACGGGCGGCATGAGCGGCATCGACGCCAATTTTTTGAGCCTGATCAACCCCGGGGACATCGAGTCGATGACCGTCCTGAAGGACGCCTCGTCGACGGCCATCTACGGATCGCGCGCCTCGAACGGCGTCATCATGATCACCACCAAGAAGGGCTCGGGCAGCGACCGTCTGAAAATCAACTTCTCGACCACCCTCTCCCTGCAACAACGGACCCGGACGGCCGAGATGCTCTCCTACGGCGATTTCGTGAATACGGCCCGGTCGATCGGCGCGGGCGACCTGCTGGGTGACGCCCGCACGGACTGGAACGACGCCATCTACCGCACGGCCTTCGGCACGGACAACAACCTCAGCGTGGCCGGTCGCTTCACGCCGAACTTCCCGTTCCGTGTCTCGGTGGGCTACTACAACCAGGACGGCATCGTGCTGACCGACAACGCCACCCGCTATACGGGGAACGTGACGTTGAGCCCGTCGTTCTTCGACAACTACCTGAAATTCAACATCAGCGCCAAGGGCGCCATCAACCGCAACCGCTACGCCCCGGCCTCGTCGGCGATCTACAACGCCACGGTGGCCGATCCCACGCAACCGATCCGTTCGGGCAGCGACGCCTTCGGCGGATATACGGAGGTCGTCACCGACGGCGTGCCCAACCCCAATGCACTGGTGAACCCCGTGGGTCTGCTCAACCAGACGGACTACCACGACAACGTGAAGCGCTTCATCGGCAACCTCGACATGGATTACCGCATGCACTTCCTGCCGGACCTGAAACTGCACATGACCGTCGGCTACGACTATGCCACGGGTAAAAGTTCGAACTACGTCCCGGCCGAAGCGGCCTCGAACTACCGCACGGGCGGTCTCCATACGCCCGTCGGACCCAACAGGAACGTCAACCGGCTCTTCACGGCCTACCTGAACTACAACAAGGAGATCGCCTCGATCCGGTCGACCATCGACGCCACGTTCGGTTACGACTACCAGTACTGGAAGGCCACGACGGCCGCCGGCGACAGCTACAACGCCGCGGGCGAGAGCCTCAACTCGGCATGGAAGGCCGGCGATCAGCGCCACGTGCTGCTCTCCTACTACGGACGCCTGAACTACGCGTACGACTCCCGCTACCTGCTGACGGCCACCGTGCGCCGCGACGCCTCGTCGCGTTTCGCCAAGGATCAGCGCTGGGGCACGTTCCCCTCGGTGGCCCTTGCCTGGCGGCTCTCGCAGGAGTCGTTCCTGCGCCGGAGCAAGACGGTCAGCGACCTGAAACTCCGCGTTTCATACGGTGTGACGGGACAGCAGGACGGTATCGGCAACTACGGCTATCTGCCCGTCTACTACCCCTCGTCGGGCACCAACTCCCAGTACATCGTCGGCGGGTACGGCAACTACGGCAGCTACCTGCAACCCGGCGCCTACGTCTCCGACCTGACGTGGGAGACCACCCGCTCGTGGAACGCCGGACTCGACTTCGGGTTCTTCAACAACCGCCTGTCGGGAAGCGTCGACTACTACACCCGGCAGACGAGCGACCTGCTGGCCACGGTCCCCACGGCCGCCGGCACGAACTTCACGCGGACGATCACCACGAACGTCGGAAATGTCGACAGCAAGGGCGTGGAGGTCAACCTCAACGCCGTACCCGTCGACACGAAGGACTGGACATGGAACCTCTCGGCCAACCTGACCTGGCAGCGGGTCGAGATCACGAACCTCTCGCTGGTCGAAGGCGCCGAGGTGGCCCCGACGCTCGTCGGCGCCGAGATCGACGCCAAGCAGGTGCAGGCCTTCGCCGTGGGACAGACTCCCTACGCCTTCTACGTCTACAAACAGGTCTACGACGAGAACGGACGGCCGCTCGAAGGGGTGTATGCCGATCTGAACGGCGACGGACAGATCAACATCGACGACCGTTACTTCTACCACTCGCCGTCGCCGGACCTGATGCTGGGATTCAGCACGTCGCTGCGCTGGAAACGGCTGACCTTCTCCACGTCGCTGCGCGCCAGCCTGGGCAACTATGCCTACAACGCCACGGCGGCCAACAACGGAGCGCTGGAAACGATGAAATATGCCGTTTCGCAGCTCTACAACCTCTCGACGAGCTACCTCGACACGGGCTTCAAGACGCGCCAGATCTACTCCGACTACTACGTCGAAAACGCCTCGTTCCTGAAAATGGACAACCTGATCCTCGGGTATGACTTCGGACGCCTGTTCCACGACACGGTGGGTCTGAGCCTGTCGTTCATGGTGCAGAACGTCTTCACCATCACGAACTATACGGGCGTCGACCCCGAAATCTCGGGCGGCATCGACCAAAGTTTCTATCCCCGACCCCGGATCTTCTCGTTGAGTGTGGGCCTTACCTTCTAAACCGATGAAAACCATGAAACGAATCTTTCATACCATAGCTCTTTCCGCCCTGCTGCTGACCGGCGCCGTCTCGTGCGTGGGCGACCTGGACCAGTATCCGCATACGGACACCACCTCGAAGGACGTCTACACGAGCGCCGACAACTATCAGGCGGTACTCTCGGGCATCTACGCCGCGATGATCCAGCGCATCAGCAGCGTCTCGTCGGAGACCCGCAGCCAGAACTACCTGCGCGTGCTGTGGATGTTCCAGGACTGCTCGACCGACGCCCTCGACGACGTGTGGCTGGCCGGCGAGAGCCTGACCGACATCAACAATCTCTCGTGGAGCGCGGGCGACCCCTGGGTCTCGGCCATGTACTACCACATCTACAACATCGTGGCCATGTGCAACGAGCTGATCCGCAACGCCTCGGACGACCGGATCGCCGGCTACTCCGAAGCCGACCGCACCCGGATCGTCACCTGCCGCAACGAGGCGCGGTTCCTGCGCGCCTGGGCCTACTCCCACGCGCTGGACTTCTACGCGAAGATGTCGTTCATCACGGAGAAGGACCCCGTGGGCTCCTACATCCCGACGATCTACGACCGCCGGCAGATGTTCGACTACCTGACCGGTGAGCTGCGGTCGTTCGCCGACGAGCTGCCCACGACCAACTACGGACACGCCAACCGCGGTGCCGCCTGGGCGCTGCTGGCACGCCTCTACCTCAACGGCGAGGTCTACACCGGCCAGTCCTACTGGACGGAGTGCATCGCCGCCTGCCACGAGGTGATGAAGGAGGGCTACTCGCTGGAAAGCGACTACGCGAAGCTCTTCAATGCCGACAACCACCTGCGCACCAACGAGATCATCTTCGCGCTGGCCTGCGACGGAACCCACACGACGACGTGGGATGCCACGACGTTCATCACCTGCGGTTCGGTGCTTCAAAATTTCGCCGACTACGAGAAGGTCTACGGCACGAAGGATTCCGGAGCCTGGGACTGCCTGCGGGCCCGGCCCGATCTGGTCGACCGGTTCGAGAGCGGTGACAAGCGGGCCTTGTTCATCTCCCACGACCGTCAGCCCTATGCCGACCGGGAGAGCTATCTGGCGGAGGGCTATTACGAAAAGGCCGGAGATACGGAGTATGTCTACCGGGACCGCGAGAAGGACATCGCCTCGCACGACAACGTGGAGACGGGCTGGCGCGTCTGCAAATGGACGAACCTCACGGACGGCGGCGAGAGCGCCAGTCTGTGCAGCGACGGAGGCGGCGCGAACACCGACTTCCCGGTCTTCCGGCTGGCAGACGTCTATCTGATGCTGGCCGAGGCCGTCGTCCGGGGCGGCGAGGGGGCCACACGCCCCGAGGCGTTGAGGCTGGTGAACCAGGTGCGGACCCGCGCCTACGGAGGCAGCCAGACGGGAAACATCGCCGATGCCGACCTCACGCTCGATTTCCTCTGCGACGAGCGCCTGCGTGAATTCTACATGGAGTGCCAGCGCCGCACGGACCTGATCCGTTTCGGCCGCTACACGTCGGGCTACCAGTGGCAGTGGAAGGGCGGCGTGCAGGAGGGTTGCGACGTCGATCCGAAATACGCCTACCTGCCGATTCCCGAAGCCGAGCTCTCGGCCAATCCGGAGTTGCAGACGGCCAATGCCGAATTAGGATACTAACCAAAGAACGATTCAACCATGAAAAAGATACATTTTTTGATCGGAGCGCTGGCTCTTCTTCTGGGCGCCTCCTGCTCGAAGGACGGCGAGATGCTGACGGCCTCGCTTCCGGGCGAGGAGGGGATCACCATCGGGTCGGTCGACACCGAGATCGTCCTCGACAAGGAGAACGCCTCGGCCCTGGCCCTGACGCTCTACTGGGATGCCACGGGTGATCTGGTATTGAGCAATCCCGACGCCCAGGTTCCCGCCGACGTGGTCTCCCAGACGTTGCAGTTCGCCGCCGAGGAGAGCTTCGCCGAACCCTACGAGGCGCTGATGACCACCGGCGCGACGTCGGTGCAGTACACCGTTTCGCAACTCAACGCGATCGTCTCGCGCCTGGGATTCGAGGGCGGCGCGGCCGCTCCGCTCTACGTGCGGATGAAGACCCGGCTGGGCGGGAACTCCGAGCCCCGCTACGGCAACGTCCTGCAATTCACCGTAACGCCCTACTTCATCGACATGTCGCAGATTGCCATCCGTTCGAAGGACAGCGGCACGGACGTGGCAGCAATTCCCGCCCTGACCGACGGGGAGTATGCCGGACTGGCGACGATCTCCTCCTCGTGGCTGAACTTCTACTTCGTCGAAGGGGACGGCACGGCCTGGGGCACGCTCAACGACGGCAGCGCCGGAACAGCCTTCGCCCTGCAACAGACCACCGACCTGACCAGCTGGAACTGCTGGTTCCCCGAACCGACCGGCTGCTACTACGTGACGATGAGCACCTCGGCGGCCGAATGGACGGCCACCTCCATCCCGGAGCCGACCGTTCAGGTAGACGACGCTTCACTGGCCATGACCTACCACAAGGCGCAGGACACGTGGAGCTGCGTGATCACCACGACGGGCGACAACGCGGCGATCGGTCTGGTCCAGAGCGGCAGTCTCTACAACCGGTCGACGGGCGATTCCGCACCGGTGGAGCGTACGCTTTCGCTCGTGGCGGGCGCCGACGGAGCGTTCACCGTAGCCGACGGAAGCGCAGCTTCGGGCCTCACGGCGGGTGCCGCCGGGACCTACACGCTGCTGCTCGACCTCACGAACCGGAGCCTGACGCTGGCCGAAGGCGAGGTCGAGGTCGGCGGCGGGGACGAGGAGGATGACCAATGGCCGGAGGATCCCGCATACGCGGTTCCGACGGGCGACAAGGTCTACATCTACAACCTCGACGGCGACAAGAACCCCACAACGGTTGCCGGGACGCTGGCCGCTGCGGGCAGCGGCACCTACGAGGGCTTCATCTACTTCTCGGCGTGGTACAACTTCAAGTTCGGCGACACGGACGACGCCTCGACGGCGAAGTTCTACGGTGCGGCACCGTTGAGCGACAATTCGGGTCTCTACCGCCTCTATACGGGCGAAGACATGTACGCGATCTGGTACGACGACGGCACGGGCGCCTACTGCCACGTGACGGCGGACTTCAACGAACGGACGTGGAGCTGCGAGGCCGTCACGTCGCTCGAAGTGCTCGGCTCGTTCAACGGCTATACGGAGAACGCGAACGAAATGAGCTTCGATACGGCGACGCGGACCTGGACGGCGACTATCCAGGCTGCGGAGTGGGGTTCGGGCTTCTACCTGCGGCTCAACGACGACTGGAACCGCTGCTACACGGATCTCGATCTGGACGGACGACTCGAATTCCGCACGTCGAGCACCGGCAGCGAATTCCTGCCCGCCGGGCTCGAAGCGGACCGGAGCTACCGGCTGACGGTCGATCTGAACGACCCGGAGAACCTCACCTATACGATCGTTGCGGACGAGGGCGGCGAGGAGCCGGCCCCGGAATATCCCGAAACGCTCTACGCCTACTACTGCTGGAAGACGAAGTATGCCGAGCAAATGGCCTCGCGACTGATTTCGACCGGCACGGACGGCCACTACGCGGGCTATATATCAACATCGAGTTCGTGGGATGACGAGGTACACACCAACTTCGTATTCAGCGACTCGGCCCTTCCGAACGACGGGACAATTTACGGCACGCTTTCCGGTTCGCAGTTCGTTCTCGACACGTCGGAGAGCTCCTACGCCGCCTGGTTCACGAATCTGGGGCTGAACCGCGTGACGGTCGACCTGACCACCGGTTCCTGGACCGAAGAGGCGCTTCCGATCGCCGTGACGGGCACGTTCAACAACTGGTCGCTGACGGCCAACCCGATGGCCTTCGACCTCGCGACCCTGACGTGGCAGGCGACATGCACCGTCCCGGAGATCGGCGACGGCATCCAGATCGTGCTGGGCGACAACTGGAACTACAAGTACGGCGGAGCGGACGGAGTGCTCGTGGAAGCCGACAACAATAACAACATCCAACCCGCGGAGACCGGAACCTACCTCATCACGGTAGACCTGCGCAATGCCGGGAACCTTACCTACACGCTGACAAAACAGGAATAACCATGAAACGCAAGAAAGATATGCTGCTGACACTGATGGCCGCAGCGCTCCTGATGGGAGGCTGCGCCGAAGAACCGAATCCCGACTACACGCCTGCGGAGCCCGCAGCACCGGTCGAGATCGACCGCACGGCCTTCGCCCGCGGAGCCGACATCAGCTGGGTCACCCAGCTCGAATCCGAGGGCAACACCTTCGCCACGGCCGACGGCGTGACGATGGAGTGCACGGCGCTGATGAAGACGCTCGGCATGAATGCCATCCGGCTGCGCGTGTGGGTCGACCCCGAGGGCGGCTGGTGCTCCGAGGGCGACGTGCTGGTCAAGGCCCGCCGGGCGCAGGCGCTCGGCATGCGGCTGATGATCGACTTCCATTACAGCGACACGTGGGCCGATCCGGGCAAGCAGGTGATTCCCGCGGCGTGGCTCGACCTGGATGCCGAGGGGCTGAAACAGGCCGTGGCCGACCATACGAAGGAGGTGCTGTCGCTGCTCAAAGCCAACGGCGTCGAGGTCGAGTGGGTGCAGGTGGGCAACGAGACGACGAACGGCATGCTTCGCCACCTGTCGCTCAACGCCGACGGCACGGCCGGCGAGGAGTCGACGGTCGGTGGCGGTCTGCGCAGCAATCCGGCCAACTATGCGGCCTACACCACGGCGGGCTACGACGCCGTGAAGGAGATCTATCCCGACGCGAAGGTGATCGTGCACGTCGACCGCGGACACACCGTCTCCTACGCCCGCAACGTCTTCAACGCGCTCGAAGCCTACGGCGGCAAGTACGACATCATCGGTCTTTCGCTCTATCCCGGAGCGGACTGGGAGTCGCTCACGCAGTCGTGCGTGGGGAACATCATGACGCTCTACAACGAGTTCGGGCACGACGTGATGATCTGCGAGGTCGGCATGCCGTGGGACGACGCCGCCACGGCGCGCGAGATGCTCACCTACCTGATCACCAACTCCCGCGCCACGGGCCATTGCCTGGGGGTCTTCTACTGGGAGCCCGAGGCCCCGGCCGGCTACAACGGAGGCTATACGCTCGGCGCCTTCGACAACGGACGTCCCACCGAGGCGCTCGACGCCTTCAAAGAGTAACGGCCGTGAGCGTACGCATCATTTTGGGAGTGCTTGCCGCGCTGTGCGGGATGCTTCCGCTCGACGGGCATCCGCGCAGCGAGCGGCTGCTCCGGGCGTGGGAGTTCCGCCCCGGGCATGATACCGACGCCGCGACGGGATGGCAGCAGGTCCGGATCCCGCACGACTGGGCGATCTACGGACCGTTCGACCGGCAGAACGACCTGCAAGTCGTGGCCGTGGAGCAGAACGGCGAAAAGGAACAGACACTCAAAACCGGCCGCACCGGCGGGCTTCCCTTCATCGGCAAGGGAAGCTACCGGACGACGGTCTCGATTCCGGACACCGCCGGACGGAGCCACGTGCTGCTCTTCGACGGCGCGATGAGCAACGCCCGCGTGCGGGTGAACGGCCGCGAGATCGCCTACTGGCCCTACGGCTACAATTCGTTCGTCGCGGACCTGACGCCGGTCGCCGTACCCGGCGAGAACCGGATCGAGGTGTTGTTGGAAAACTTCGAGAAGGCTTCGAGATGGTATCCCGGAGCGGGTCTCTACCGGAACGTGCATCTGATCTCCACGGGCAAGGTCCACATTCCGGTCTGGGGGACCCGCATCACCACGCCCGTCGTTCACGACGATTATGCCGGCGTTGCGCTGGAAATCGAGGTCGCAGGGCTTGCGAAGCACCAGAGCGTCGACATCGTCACCGACATTCTCGACGCCGCGGGCAACGTCGCCGCCACGGGCCGCAACCGCTACGTCTACCGCGGCCAGCGCTTCACGCAGCAATTTCTGGTGAACGAACCGCAGTTGTGGTCGCCCGAGTCGCCGACCCGCTATACGGCCCGCACGCGGATCGAACGCAACGGAGAGGTGCTCGACGAGTACGAAACGCCGTTCGGTATCCGCACGCTGGAATACGTCCCCGAAAAGGGGTTCTTCCTGAACGGCCGCCCGACGAAATTCAAGGGCGTGTGCAACCACCACGACCTGGGGCCGCTGGGGGCCGCCGTCAACCGTTCGGCGCTCCGCTACCAGATCGAGCTGTTGAAGGAGATGGGCGCCAACGCCATCCGCACGGCCCACAACATGCCGGCCCCCGAGCTGGTCGAGCTGTGCGACGAGATGGGCATGATGCTGATGGTCGAGCCCTTCGACGACTGGGGCTTCCGCCCCAAGTCGCCCAACGGCTACGGACGCTTCTTCACGGAGTGGGCCGAACGCGACATGACCAACATGGTCCGGGCCTACCGCAATGCGCCGTCGGTGGTCATGTGGTCGATCGGCAACGAAGTACCGTCGCAGTGGGGACCGGACGGAATGGACGAACTGGTGATGCTGCGCGATCTGGTGCACCGCCTCGACCCGACGCGCCCCGTGACCTGCGGCATGGACCAGATCGGCGCCGTGCTGGACAACGGCTTCGCCGCAGCCCTCGACATCCCGGGCTTCAACTACAAGCCGCAATACTACGACGAAGCCTGCGAGCGGCTGCCGCAGCGGATGATCCTCGGATCGGAGACCGCCTCGACGGTCTCGTCGCGCGGCATCTACCACTTCCCGGTCACGTTTGCCGAGCACAATCAGGTGCTCCATCCGGACCATCAGTCGTCGAGCTACGACAACGAGTCCTGCTCGTGGTCCAACACGCCGGATCTCGACTTCGCCCGGGACGACGACCACGACTGGGTGCTCGGACAGTTCGTCTGGACGGGCTTCGACTACCTCGGGGAGCCTTCGCCCTACGACACCGACGCCTGGCCGAGCCACAGCTCGCTCTTCGGGATCATCGACCTGGCCTGGCTGCCCAAAGACCGCTACTGGCTCTACCGCGCACAGTGGAACGACCGCAAGGAGACGCTCCACGTGCTGCCGCACTGGACCTGGCCGGGCCGCGAGGACGAGATCACGCCGGTCTTCGTCTACACCTCCTGGCCGAAGGCCGAGCTCTTCGTCAACGGCAAGAGCCGGGGCATCCGCGAGAAGGCGACGTCGGGCGATCCCGTGCAGCGCTACCGGCTGATGTGGAACGACGTGCGTTACGAGCCCGGCGAAATCCGCGTCGTGGCCTACGACGCCGAGGGCCGGCAAACGGCAGAGCGCATCGTGCGCACGGCCGGCAAGGCCCGCCGTCTGGTCCTGACCCCGAACCGAAAGCAGCTGACGGCCACGGGCGACGACCTGCTCTATGTGACCGTGGAGGTCGAGGACCGCGACGGCAACCGGGTTCCGACCGACACGCGGACGGTCTCGTTCCGGGTCGAAGGGGCCGGGACGTTCGAAGCCACGGCCAACGGCGATCCGACGTGTACGATGTCGTTCCAGGAGCCGCGGATGAAGTTGTTCAGCGGGGCTGCGACGGCAATCGTTCGCTCATCGCAGAAGCCCGGCACGGTAAGGTTCACCGCCTCGGCCCCGGGCGTGCAATCCGCCAGCATGGAGATTCCGGTGGTCGGCGAGTGATCGTCCGGGATCTTCCGACCGTCAGACCGAGACGGCGACGAGCGCCACAGCCGCCGCCCGCAGGAAGGCTCCCGGATCCAGGGCTGCCTTCTCCGAAACCGGGAGGGAGTCGTCTTTCGAAGAGGGCTCCCTCCCGGTTTGCAGCCGGCGGCTCGCGGCAGGGTCCCGTTCCGCCGATTCGGTCTTGTCCGGAAGCCGGCACCGCACCCGATGCAGGAAAAATTCACCCGCAGGAGCGCTGTCATCTGAAAATTTAACGGTAAATTTGTGAGAAAGAATCCCCGCGGAGAATCGGCCGGAAGATGCGGATCCGGAACCGCGGCGGCTCAAAGCACGAAAAGCGATGAAACGACTCTTGAACAGTTCGGCCGATGTCGAGACACGTTGCCGGGAGTGGGGTTTCCTGCCCTTCTTCCGGTGCGGCATTCCGGGCTTCTCGATCGAGGAGACGATCGCCCCGGAGTATTGGTTCACCGACGAGGAGGGGGCCTGGGAGTGGAAAGGCCCCATCATCCGCGAAGGACATTGCGCCTACGGGAAATTCTTCAACCGCAAGGCGGGTTTCGTCAGCCGGGAGTGGCTGCCCGACTGGCTCAACTACCGGCGTTCGCGACCGCTGGCCCCCGACGAGGACACCGCGGCGCTGGACGACGTGGTCATGCAGACCATCCTGACCGAGGGCACGGCCACCATCCGGGAGCTGCGCCGGATGCTCGGATTCGCCAGGGGCCGCGGACGCCGCACGGCGGCGGATCCCGAAGCGGATGTGGCCGAGGAGGAGAAAATCGCACTGGACCCGATCCTGACGCGGTTGCAGATGGAGATGCGGCTCGTGATCGCCGATTTCGAATACAACCTCGACCGCCACGGCAACCCTTACGGCTGGGGCGTAGCCCGCTATACGGCGCCGGAGACACTCTATGGCCGGCTTGCAGCCGACTGCCCGCCGTCCGAATCGTTCGCACGCCTGTACGACCATTTCCGGCGGCTGCTCCCCGACGCTCCCGAAAGCCGGCTGCGGAAAATCATCGGATAAGCGAAAGGCGGCATGCTCTCGGAGCATGCCGCCTTCGGTTCAGGAAGACCCCACGTCCGTCACGCCTGATTCACGCGGGCATGGTCGGCCAGGAACTGTTTCAGACCGCTCTCGGTGAGCGGATGTTTCAGCAATCCCAGGATGGCGGCAAGCGGACACGTGACCACGTCGGCCCCGGCATCCATGCACTGCACGATATGGCGGGTATGGCGGATGGAGGCGGCCAGCACCCGGGTTCTGAATCCGTAGGTGCGATAGATGCGGACGATGTGCGCGACCAGCTCTACGCCGTCCTCCGAGATGTCGTCGAGGCGCCCGACAAAGGGTGAAACATAGGTTGCGCCGGCTTTGGCGGCCAGCAGCGCCTGCCCGACCGAAAAGACCAGCGTACAGTTGGTCCGGATACCCATCTCCGTAAAGCGGGTGATGGCGCGGATGCCGTCGGCCGTGCAGGGGACCTTGACGACGATGTGCGGATCGAGGGCGGCAAGGGCTTCGCCTTCACGCAGCATGCCCTCGAAATCGGTCGCAATCACCTCGGCGCTCACATCGCCGCCGACGATGCGGCAGATTTCGACGTAATGGCGGTTGCAGGCCTCCTGCCCGCGGATGTTTTCCCGGGCCATGAGCGACGGATTGGTCGTCACACCGTCGAGCACGCCCAGTTTGTGGGCTTCGCGAATCTGTTCGAGATTCGCCGTGTCGATAAAGAACTTCATAGGAACGAGGTTTAGGGTTGGCTGAATAAAGATACGAAAAAATCCTGCTCTCCCGTCGACACGGGCACAAAAAATCCCGGCAGCCGTCTCCGGCAGCCGGGAAGCCGACAGGGGATCCCCTTCCGACGGGAATCCCGACGGTGCATTATACCGTCATGATCTCCTTCTCCTTCTTGGCCAGCACCTCGTCGAGGGCTTTCGAGAACTTTTCAAGGAGTTTCTGCAACTGGGTCTCGCCGTCTTTCGACTCATCCTCGGGCATGCCCTCCTTCTGCGCCTTCTTGAAGGCGTCGACGGCTTCGCGCCGGGCGTTCCGCAGGCTGATCCGGGCCGTTTCGGCCTCGGCGCGCACCTGTTTCACCAGCTCCTTGCGGCGCTCCTCGGTCAGCGGCGGAATCGTCAGGCGGATGGTCTCTCCGTTGTTCGAGGGGGTCAGTCCGATGTTGGAGTCGATGATCGCCTTTTCGATCGGACGCAGCATGTTCTTGTCCCAGGGTTGGATCAGGATGGTCTTGGCATCGGGAACGGTGACGCTGGCCGTGCCCGACACGGGCATCTGCGAGCCGAAATAGTCGACCATCACGCCGTTGAGCACATTGGGTGAGGCTTTGCCGGCACGCACGTTGAGCAGTTCCTCCTCCAGGTGGTCGATGGCTTTCTGCATGCGCGCGGAGGCGTCGTTGAGAATCGTTTTGGTATCCATAGCGGTATCAAATTTGAATTATTGGCATCTGCATATCTCCCCGTCCCCGGCAGTTGCGGGAGGCATCCGCGCCCTACTTTTCGCAGGGCGTATCCTCGCCGAGCGCGGCCTCGACGGAGCGGATCAGCTCCTCGAATTCGGACTTTTCGAATCCGACCGTGGCCGAGACGACCCGGCCGTCGGCGTCGATGAGGAAGTTGCGGGGGATGTAATTGGCGGCGTAGCGTTTGTAGACGCTCTGCGTGGAGTCGAGGCCCATGGGGAATTCATAACCGGTTTTCTCCCGGAAGGCGGCGACGGTTTCGCGGCTCTCTCCGCGCGAAACGGGCAGGAAGACGAACGGACGTCCGGCGAAACGGTCGATGAGCTCCGTCTGGACATGCGTCAGCTCCTCGCGGCAGGGCGGGCACCACGTGGCCCAGAAGTTGAGCAGCACGACCTTGCCGCGGAGATCGGCGAGCGTGACACGGCTGCCGTCGAACATCTCCACGGTGAAGTCGGGCGCCTGATCCCCGGCCTTGACGAGCGTCGCGGCCTCGATTTCGGAGTCGGGGTTCCGGTCGGGAGCGGCCGCACCGTCGCCCGAAGGCAGCAGCGCGATGACGGCGATAACGGCGACGAGCAGCGCCAGGAGGATCCACAGCTGGCGGTTGTTTTTTCTGCGGGGTTTCCGGATGGTCATGGCATCAGTGTTTTATGAGGGTTCCGATGGGTTCTCCGGCAAGGACCTTGCCGAGGTTGCCCGGGGTGTCCATGTCGAAGACGATGATTTCGAGTCCGTTCTCGCGGCAGAGCGTGAAGGCCGTGAGGTCCATGACTTTCAGTCGGCGGTCGAGGACCTCCTCGAAGGTGATCTCGGCGAATTTCGTGGCCGCAGGATCCTTCTCGGGATCGGCCGTGTAGACGCCGTCGACGCGCGTGCCCTTCAACAGCACGTCGGCCTCGATCTCGATGCCGCGCAGCGCCGAGGCCGAGTCGGTGGTGAAATAGGGATTCGAGGTCCCGCCGCCGATGATGACCACGTAGCCGGCTTCGAGGTACTCGATGGCGCGGGCCTTGGAGAAGTACTCGCCGATGGGCTCCATGCGGATCGAGGTGAGCACCTTGCACTTGACGTCGTTGTCTTCGAGCGCCGATTGAAGAGCCAGGGAGTTGATGACCGTGGCGAGCATGCCCATCTGGTCGCCCTTCACACGGTCGAAGCCCTTTCTGGCCCCGGAGAGCCCGCGGAAAATGTTGCCGCCGCCGATGACGATGCCGATCTGCACGCCCGTCTGCACGGCGTCGCGGATCTGCGCGGCGTAGGATTGCAGCACCTCGGGCGAAAGCCCGTATTTCTGGGTTCCTTGGAGCGATTCGCCGCTCAATTTCAGGAGAATCCGTCTGTATTTCATGTGCGAGTCGATTTACCGTAATGCGAAGATAGGAAAATTTTCGAAAAAATTCCCTATAATTTCGTATCTTTGTCTGCTCATGGCTTCCGAAGATTACAAACTGCTCGGACGGGTTTCGTCGCCGCAGGAGCTCAAAAGGCTCTCGCCGGAGGAGCTGCGCCGTTATTGCGACGAGCTGCGCCGCTACATCATCGAGGAGTGCTCGGTCAACCCGGGGCACCTGGCGTCGAGTCTCGGAGCCGTGGAACTGGCCGCGGCGCTGCACTACGTCTTCGACACGCCCGAAGACCGGATCGTCTGGGACGTCGGACACCAGACCTACGCCCACAAGATCATCACCGGACGCCGCGAAGCCTTCCGCACCAAACGCCAGCTGGGCGGCATCAGCGGATTCCCGCGCATGACCGAAAGCGAGTACGACGCCTTCGGGGGCGGACACGCCTCGGTGTCGATCTCGGCAGCCTTCGGCATGGCCAAAGCCGCGGAGCTGCGCGGCGAGAAACACCAGGTGGTGGCCGTGATCGGCGACGGCTCGATGACCGGCGGCCTGACCTTCGAGGGGCTCAACAACGCAGGAGCCTCGAAACAGACCAACCTGCTGGTGATTCTCAACGACAACCACATGGCCATCGACCAGGCCACGGGAGCCCTGAAAAACTACCTGCTGAAAATCTCCACGTCGGTGCACTACAACCGCTTCAAACAGCGGCTGTGGGGCATCCTCTCGCATACGCCGCGGCTGCTGCGCCTCTGCCAGAAGGCGGGCAACGCCGTGAAACAGGGGCTGCTGAACAACAGCAACCTCTTCGAGAGCCTCAACTTCCGCTACTTCGGGCCCGTGGACGGCCACAACCTCAACGAACTGGTCCGGACGCTCCGGGCCCTGCGCGAAATCGAGGGTCCGAAGCTGCTGCACGTCATGACGGTAAAGGGCAAGGGCTACCTCCCGGCCGAACACGACCAACCGGCCTGGCACGCCCCGGGGCGCTTCAACCCCGAAACGGGACAGCGCATCGCGCCGCCCCCGGGTCCGGCGCGTTATCAGGACGTTTTCGGCGAAACACTGCTCGAACTGGCCCGGCAGGACCGGCGCGTCGTGGGCGTCACGCCCGCCATGCCGACCGGCTGTTCGATGAACATCCTCCTGCGCGAAATGCCCGACCGCTGCTTCGACGTCGGGATCGCCGAAGGCCACGCCGTGACCTTCTCGGCGGGACTCGCCGCCGCGGGGATGGTGCCCTTCTGCAACATCTACTCGACCTTCATGCAGCGCGCCTACGACAACGTGATCCACGACGTGGCGATTCAGGACCTTCCGGTGGTGATGTGTCTCGACCGCGGAGGGCTGGTCGGCGAGGACGGCGTCACCCACCACGGCGTCTTCGACATGGAGGCCTTCCGGGCCATCCCGGGGTTGACGATCGCCGCCCCGATGAACGAACCCGAACTGCGCAACCTCATGTACACGGCCCTGCAATTCGGCCACCCCTTCATGATCCGCTACCCGCGCGGGAACGGCGAGGGGATGCCGTGGCGCGGCGAGCCGTTCGCGACGCTGCCCGTGGGACGCGGGCGGCAGCTGCGCGACGGCGCGGACGTGGCGGTGCTGACGATCGGCACGGTCGGGAACGACGCCGCACGGGCCGTCGAACGCGCCGCGGCCGAAGGCATTGAGGCGGCCCATTACGATCTGCGCTTTGTGAAACCGCTGGACGAGGTGCTGCTCGACGAGGTGGGACGCCGCTTCCGGCGGGTCATCACCGTCGAGGACGGATGTCTGCGGGGCGGGGTCGGCGAAGCCGTGACGGTCTTCTTCGCGTCGCGCGGATACGACGTGCAGGTCACGCGCCTCGGCATCGGCGACCAATGGGTGGAGCACGGCACGCCGGCACAGCTGAAAGCCTTGTGCGGCTATGACGAGGAGAGCATCCTCCGGACGCTGCTGGCAAACGGCTCCGGCAAAGGCCCGACCGAATAGCATTCCGGCTCCCCGCCGATCGGCGAGGGTCATCCGAACGTCTCCGGGAGCAATTATACTTTTTATTTATCGGGGAATGCGGATCTGCCGCGGAAAAGGCGGCACAGCCCTACATCGTAAAGAGCCAGTCATCGCCGCGGCTGCCCGCCGGATCGAACCGAAACCCCTCCCATTCGAACGTTTTCACGATTTCGGGATCGTTGATCCGGTTTTTCAGCACGAACCGCGTCATCTCGCCGCGGCACATCTTCGTATAGACCACAACGGTTCGCAGCCGTTCTCCCTCGCGGATGCGGAACTCGGGCGTAAGGACCCGCACCTCGCGGCAGAGACGCCGCCAGTCGAAGAGGCGTTTCATCTCCGCACTGGCCAGATTCAGCAACAGGCCGTCATCGGCCCGAATTTTGTCCAGGAACAGATCGGTGAGACGCTGCTGCCAGAAGGCGAAGCGCGTCTCCTCGTCGCCGCCGGGCAGGATGGCGTCGCCTTCGAGCCGATAGGGTCGGATGGCATCCAGCGGACGGAGCAGCCCGTAGAGAAACGACGTGATATTCAAATGATTCTGGGCATATTCGAAATCCGCATCCGTGAAGGAGGAGGGATCGAGCCGCTTGAAGACGATCCCCGTATAGGCCGCCAGGGCCGGCAGGGTTTCGGCATCGTGAAACGAGGCATAACGGCGGCGGTTCTCGGAGGCGATCGCGCGGTTCACGCGCAGGATCCGCGCCAGATCGTCGGCCGGGAGTGACGCCAGGGCTGCGGCCGCCGCATCGGCTTCGGCCCGGAACAGGGGTTCGGTCGTGCGGGGCGGACGGAGGGCCGTGCGGTCGGCCATCGTCTTGGCACAGGAGAGCAGGATCTGCATGATTCTACGATCGTGAAGCGGATTTGGGAAACGGGGTCAGGCCACCGAACAGGGGATGCCCAGCGCCTCGACCCGGGCGGCAATGCGCAGCAACTCCTCGCGGGATACCTTTTCGAGCGTCGGGCAGGGGGTGTCGCGGTCGAGCGAGTAGACCATCACCTGCCGCGGGCGGATCTCAGCGACGAGCCGCAGCCACGCCGCGACCTCCTCCCCGGTGGTGTTGTCGATGCGTTCGCCATTGCACGTGCCGCGCAGAAACATCGTTTGCAGAATCATGTGTCCCTCGAAGCGCTTCATCCGCGCAACGATGTCGCGCACCGTATAGTTCGGGTTCTGCGGGTTGTCGATCCGCCGCACCGTAGCGTCGAACGCCGAATCGAGTTTCAGGATGTTGTTGTCCACGCGCAGCAGCGCCCGGCGGACATCGTCGCGGTGGATCTGCGTGGCATTCGACAGCACGGAGACCTTCGCCCCGGGGCAGTAGCGGTCGCGCAGCGCCAGCGTGTCGTCGATCACCCCCTCGAAATCGGGGTGCAGCGTCGGTTCGCCGTTCCCGGCGAAGGTGATGACATCGGGCGGCGTACCGGCTTCGGACATGCGCCGCAGCGCGCTTTCGAGGTGCGCGCGGACCTCCTCCCGGGCGTTGAAACGCCGTCCTCCGGGATGCTCGGCGTTCCACCCGCACTCGCAGTAGATACAGTCGAACGAGCAGAGTTTCGACTCCGTGGGCAGGAGATTGACCCCGAGCGAGAGGCCCAGACGCCGCGAATGAACCGGGCCGTAGATGATGTCGTGATAAAGCGCTGTCATACGGCAAAAGTAACTAATTTTTTCGTACCTTTACAAAAATCGTTCTCCGATGAAGCGAAAATTCGGTCTTCTGCCGCGCGTCCTCCTGGCCATCGGGCTGGGCATCGCCTGCGGCTGTTTCACGCCCGGATGGGTGGCCCGCGTGGCGCTGACGTTCAACGCCGTCTTCGGGCAGTTTCTCGAATTCGTCATCCCGCTGCTGATCTTCGGGCTGGTGGCGCCCGGTATCGCCGACCTCGGGCGCAGCGCCGGACGGCTGCTGGCCCTGACCGCGGCGCTGGCCTACGGCTTCACGCTGATCTCCGGGTTCGGGACCTTCTTCGCCGGACGCGCCCTCTTCCCGTCGCTGCTCGCCGGAGCGGAGACCGCCCTCCCCGAGGAGAGCGTCGCCCTGACCCCCTACTTCACCATCGAAATGCCGCCCGTCATGGGCGTGATGTCGGCGCTGATCCTCGCCTTCGTCCTCGGGCTCGGCATGGCCTACACCCACTCCGTGACGCTGAAATCCGCCCTCGACGACTTCAAACGCATCATCGAACTGGTGATCGTACGGGTCATCATCCCGCTGCTGCCGTTCTACATCTTCGGCATCTTCCTCTCGATCACACAATCGGGGCAGGTGGCCGCCGTGATGGGAGTCTTCGTGAAGCTCATCGTCGTGATTTTCGCGCTGACCCTCGTGCTGCTCCTCTTCCAGTTCTCGGTGGCGGGGCTCGCGGCCCGGCGAAACCCGCTGCGGATGCTGCGCACGATGCTCGCCGCCTACGTCACGGCCCTCGGCACGCAATCCTCCGCGGCGACGATCCCCGTGACGCTCGAACGCACGCTGCGGCTCGGCGTGCGTCCCGAACTGGCATCGTTCGTCATCCCGCTGTGCGCCACGATCCACCTGTCGGGCTCGATGATGAAGATCACGGCCTGTGCCCTGGCCGTCTCGATGATCGCCGGACTGGATCTGTCGGCGGGGACCTTCGCGGGTTTCATCCTGCTGCTGGCCGTGACGATGGTCGCGGCCCCGGGCGTGCCGGGCGGGGCCATCATGGCCGCGCTGGGGCTGTTGGAGTCGATGCTCGGGTTCGACGAAACGCTCTGCGGACTGATGATCGCCACCTACATCGCCATGGACAGTTTCGGCACGGCGACCAACGTCACGGGCGACGGCGCCGTGGCGGTCATCGTCGACGCCATCGACCGGAAACGGAGAAAGACGGCATAAAGAGAGGTTTTTATTCCGGTTTTCACTACCTTTGCAGGGATGATCTCCACCGACGACATATTCCGCCTGCCCGAGGGCGATCCGGCGGTCTTCGACGCCGCGGCACTGGAACTCTTCCGCTTCCAGGCCGCGGCCTGTCCCCCCTACCGCGAATACCTCGAACGCATCGGCGTCCGATGCGGGGACGTCCGCGAATTCCGCGCGATCCCCTTCCTGCCCATCGAACTCTTCAAGAGCCACGAGGTCTACTGCGCTCCGGAACCTCCCGAAGCGGTCTTCACCTCGTCAGCCACCACCGGCATGGTCCCTTCGCGCCATCCGATGCGTTCGCTGGCCCTCTACGAGCAGGCCTTCCGCGGGGCGTTCCGCACCTTCTACGGCGAACCGGCGCGGTGGAGCCTCTATGCCCTGCTGCCCAACTACCTGCGGCGCAAGGGCTCCTCGCTGGTCTACATGGCCGACCGGCTGATCGCCGACTGCGGCTCGGGCGGGTTCTATCTCGACGACTGCGACGCCCTGCTGCGCGACATGGCCGCCGACCCGAAGCCAAAGATTCTGTTAGGAGTAAGCTATGCGTTGTGGGATCTGGCGGAGCGATACGCCCCGAAACTGCGGGACACCATCGTCATGGAGACCGGCGGCATGAAGGGATACCGCGAGGAGATCCCCAAGGAGGAGTTCCACCGCATTCTGTGCGACGCCTTCGGCGTCGAAACCATCCACTCGGAGTACGGCATGGCGGAGCTCACCTCGCAGGCCTACTCGCAGGGCGGGAACCGCTTCCGCTGTCCGGCGTGGATGCGGGTCGTCTGCCGCGACGTGAACGACCCCTTCGACCTGCTCCCGGCCGGGAGCCGCGGCGGATTGAACATCGTCGACCTGGCCAACCGCTGGTCGTGCGCCTTCATCCAGACGCAGGATGTCGGGCAGGTCGCCGCGGACGGATCGTTCGTCGTCGAAGGCCGCATCGACCACGCCGAAATCCGCGGCTGCAATCTGCTGGTACAATAAGAGGGATCAACCCCGTTCGTAGGCGTCGATGAGCGACCCGCGCGTGTGGTTGATGATCCGCGCCCCGAGATGCTTCGCATAGCGGGCCAGCACCTCATGTCCCCGGAAGAGTTCGCACTTCTCGGCCAGATAGGCATGAACCGTATAGGGACGCGGCGGATTCGAGGCCGTGAACAGCAGGGGTTTCAACTCCGGTTCGGCGTCGTAGAAATAGGTCCGGCGCATGCAGGTCCGGTTCTGTCCGTCGACGCAGAAGCCGTCGAAGAAGGTATGGTCCACACCGTAGAGGTGCAGGGTCCGGTAGCCCAGGTGCAGGGCGATGAACTCCCCGTTCTGGATCACCGACCCGAAATTCCCGTTGCCCCAGCCGTGGCGGTAGCAGAAGAATTCCAGCGACGGAAAGCCGCAATAGAGCTGCGAATGGAAGGGCACGATCCGGATCTGCGGATTGGGAAGGGCGGCCCGGTAGTCGAAACGGTCGGGGTTGTAGTACTGCACGTAGAGCGTCATCGGCCACGTGACCCGCTCGTTGAGCGTCGCATAGAGGCGTTGCACCCGGTCCCAGTCGCAGCAGCGGCGGAAGAACGTCGGGTCCGAAAGCACGTAGTATTTGGGGCGCACGAGGGTGAAGCGTTCGTCCTCGGCGAAGTAGTTCACGGCCAGAAAATCCTTGTGCAGATGCTCCTCGCGGGCGATCAGCTCCGGAAGTTCGTCGCGCAGCGACGGACCGTTGGCCAGCAGCACGATCTCGTCGGAGGGCGTACCCTGCGGTCCGGCCCGGCGGATGTAGTCGCGGAAGTTCTCCTTGACGGCCATCACGGCGAAATAGAACGCCGTATCGTAAAGATTACGCAGGAAACGGTCCAGTTTTTCGAATGCGGTCATGCCTCGGGGATTTTCTTGCAAATGTAGCAAAAGATCGGTATCTTCGCAAAAAATCAGCCGTACAGATGTCGAAGCCCACCTTCTCGGTCATCATCCCCCTCTACAACAAGGAGTGCGAAATCGAAGGTACGATCCGCTCGGTGCTCTCCCAGACGCGCCTGCCCGACGAAATCGTCGTCGTGGACGACGGATCGACGGACCGCAGCGCCGGGATCGTGCAGCGGATCGACTCGCCGCTCATACGGCTCGTCGCGCAGCCCAACGCCGGGGAGTGTGCCGCCCGCAACCGCGCCATCGCCGAAGCCCGCGGCGAATACCTCGCCCTGATAGATGCCGACGATGAGTGGGAACCCGGGTTCCTGGCCGAAATCGAGGCGATGATCGGCGAATTCCCCGGATGCGGACTCTACTGCACGGGCTTCTCGGTCGTCAGCCACGACGGCCTATTCCCCGCCCGGGGGCTCGACCGCCGGGGCGTGGTCGGAAACTTCTTCCGCGACTCCGCCCACCGCTACATCGCCATCCCCTCGGCCAGCTGCATTCCCCGCGAGGTCATCGACACGGTCGGCGGATTCCCCGAAGGGATGAAGATGGCCGGCGACCTCTACATGTGGATCAAGATCGCACGCCGCTACCGGGTCTGCTACTCGCCCGAACGGCTCGCCCGATACTCGAAGGTGGCCTCGAACCGCTCGGCAACCAGCTATACCCCCGAACGGACCGCCTACTCGTTCGAAGAGCTCTACGACCCGGCTGCCCCCGAGGAGGAGCGGGAGTTCATTGCCCGGGCCGCCCTGGGCAAAGCCTTGATCCAGAGCGTGAAGGGCGGAACCGAAGAGGCGCGCCGCGCCGCCCGGGTCTTCGGGTGGACGAAGGTCTACCGCCGCACGCTGCGCAAGGTCCGGCTGCTGAACCTCCTGCCGGTACGCTGGCGCGGCCCGCTGCTCGATCTTTACAATGCCGTAGCGTGGCGGCTGGCCCGGAAAGGATTATGAAAAACACCATTCGATAACCATGAAAACACTGCTGAAAACACTGCTGACGGTACTCCTGCTGTATGGCGCCACGGGCGTCACGGCCCAGGAGACCCGCACCGAAACCCTCCGTTCCGGCGGAGTCGAGCGAACCTATCGCCTGCACCTGCCGGCCAACCTGCCCGACAATGCCCCGCTGGTCATCGTCCTGCACGGATACGGAGGAGATGCCAATCCCGAAGCCTTCGGAATGAACGCAACGGCCGACCGCCACGGATTCGCCGTCTGCTATCCGCAGGGCGAACGCGACAGCCGCGGCAAACGGGGCTGGAATGTGGGTTATCCGTCCCAGGCAGAGATGCCGATCGACGACGTGCAATTCCTCGAAGAGCTGATCGGCCATCTCCACCGGCATTACGGATTGAGCCGCCGCAACGTCTTCTGCACCGGCATGTCGAACGGCGGAGACATGTGTTACCTGCTCGCCGCGCAACGTCCGGATCTCTTCGCGGCCCTGGGGCCCGTAGCAGGCTTCATGTCGGTTGCTATCCTGCGGGAGGACAAGTCATTGCAGCCCGTGCCGCTGTTCGAAATCCACGGAACGGCAGACCCCACGACGCGTTGGGAGGGCGACCTGACGGGCGAGGACGGTTGGGGTGCCTATCTCCCGATCCCGATGGCCGTTGGATACTGGGCCGCCAAAAACAAATGTCTCGAACACCGCATCGACACCCTGCCACGGGGTGCCGACGGACTGCAAGTCATCGCACACCGCTACACGGGCGGCACCGACGGCAACGAAGTATGGCTCTACGAAACCCTCGGCGGCAAACACTCGTGGAAAAAGACCGGCGTGGACACCTGCGAGGAACTTTGGCGCTTTTTCAGCCGCTACGTTCGATAGGCCGCCGGTCCACCGACCACAAAAAAAGGGTTCCGCCCCGCATGGGGTGGAACCCTTCGTCATTCAACGGCCGGCCGCAAACCGGTCGGATGCCGGGCGTCAGTTCGCAAAGGTCAGGCCGTCGGCCGTGGCGTCGATCGAGATCGGTTTCGAACGGTCGACCTCGCCCGCCAGAATCCGCTTCGAGAGGTCGTTGACCACGTAACGCTGGATCGTCCGCTTGACGGGCCGCGCTCCGTAGAGCGGGTCGTAACCGGCCGTGGCGATCCATTCGCGCGCCCGATCGGTGTATTCAAGACGGATGCCGTTCTCCGAAAGCATCTTCCGCACCGATCCCAGCTGGATGTCGACGATCCGTTCGATGTCGCGGCGCGTCAGCGGCTCGAACATCACGATCTCGTCGATCCGGTTCAGGAACTCCGGTTTCAGCTGCTGCTTCAAGAGGTCGATCACCTCGCGGCGCGTCCGCTCGACCACCTCCTCCGGGATCTTCTTCCCGTCGAAGTCCTTCGAAAAGTTTTCCTGGATCACCTGCGACCCCATGTTCGAGGTCATGATGATGATCGTGTTGCGGAAATCCACCGTACGGCCCTTGTTGTCGGTCAGACGC
This sequence comes from Alistipes sp. An66, assembly GCF_002161445.1. Classification (GTDB taxonomy): domain Bacteria; phylum Bacteroidota; class Bacteroidia; order Bacteroidales; family Rikenellaceae; genus Alistipes; species Alistipes cottocaccae. The sequence continues at coordinate 45,165 of NZ_NFHT01000015.1, read as the reverse complement.
CCGTCGTCCAGCACCTGCAACAGGATGTTGAAGACATCCGGGTGCGCCTTCTCGATCTCGTCCAGCAGCACCACCGAGTAGGGCTTGCGCCGCACGGCCTCGGTCAGCTGTCCGCCCTCGTCGTAACCGACATATCCCGGAGGCGCCCCAACGAGCCGCGACACGCTGTGCCGCTCCTGATACTCGCTCATGTCGATACGGGTCATCATCTGGTCGTCGTTGAAGAGGAACTCCGCCAGGGCCTTCGCCAGCTCGGTCTTGCCGACACCCGTCGTGCCGAGGAAGATGAACGACCCGATCGGCTTGCGGGGATCGTTCAGCCCCGCCCGCGAACGGCGCACGGCGTCCGAAATGGCCGCAATGGCCTGTTCCTGACCCACAACCCGCTTGTGCAGCTCCGTCTCCATGTGGAGGAGCTTCTCCCGCTCCGAGGCCAGCATCCGCGTCACCGGAATCCCCGTCCAGCGCGAAACCACCTCGGCCACGTCCTGCGCGTCGACCTCCTCCTTGATCATCGAACCGTTGGCCGAGGCGAGTCTGTACTCCTCCTGGAAGGCCGCGATCTCCTTCTCGGCCTCCTGGATCTTGCCGTAACGGATCTCGGCCACCTTGCCGTAGTCGCCCTGACGCTCGGCCTGCTGCGCCTCGATCTTCAACTGCTCGATCCGATCCTTGTTGGCCTGGATCTTTTTCAACAGATCCCGCTGGCCCTGCCACTTGGCCCGCATCTCGGAATCCCGGGCTTTCAGGTCGTCGATCTCCTTCGTGAGCGACTCGATGCGCTCCTTGTCCTTCTCGCGGCGGATCGCCTCGCGCTCGATCTCCAACTGCCGGATCCGCCGGTCGAGGGCGTCGATCTCGTCGGGCACGGAGTTCATCTCCAACCGCAGCCGCGAAGCCGCCTCGTCGATCAGGTCGATCGCCTTGTCGGGCAGAAACCGCGACGTGATGTACCGCGTCGAAAGCTCCACGGCCGCCACGATCGCCTCGTCCTTGATCCGCACCTGGTGGTGGTTCTCGTAGCGCTCCTTCAGGCCGCGGAGGATCGAGACGGCATCCTCCTGCGTAGGCTCGTCGACCATCACCTTCTGGAAACGCCGTTCGAGCGCCTTGTCCTGCTCGAAGTACTTCTGGAACTCGTCGAGCGTCGTGGCGCCGATCGTCCGCAGCTCGCCCCGGGCCAGCGCCGGTTTGAGGATGTTCGCCGCATCCATCGCCCCCGACGACTTGCCGGCCCCGACCAGCGTGTGGATCTCGTCGATGAAGAGCAGGATCTCGCCGTCGCTGGCAATCACCTCCTGCACGACGGCTTTCAGCCGCTCCTCGAACTCGCCCTGGTACTTCGCACCGGCGATCAGCGCACCCATGTCGAGCGAGTAGATCACCTTCGATTTCAGGTTCTCGGGAACGTCGCCGTCGATGATCCGGCGGGCGATGCCCTCGGCGATGGCGGTCTTGCCCACACCGGCCTCGCCCACGAGGATCGGGTTGTTCTTCGTCCGCCGCGAAAGGATTTGAAGCACGCGGCGGATCTCCTCGTCACGCCCGATTACGGGATCGAGTTTGCCGCTGCGGGCCTGTTCGTTCAGGTTGATGGCGTACTTGCCCAGGGCATCGAACTGCTGCTCGGAGGTCTGCGAATCGACCGTCGCCCCCTTGCGGAAGGTGCGGATCGCCTCGATGAGCTCCTTTTCGGTGGCTCCGCTGCGTTTCAACAGGTCGGAAGCCTCCCCGCGCTCGGCCACGAGCCCCAGCAGCAGGTGTTCGACCGACGCATACTTGTCGCCGAAATTCTTCGTGAAGTCCACGGCGCGCTGGATCACCCGCGAGGCCTCCTGCGAGAAGAACTGCTCGCCGCCGCCCTCGACGCGCGGCAGCCGGTCGACCGTGCGGTTCACCTCGTCGCGCAGTCCGCGGACGTTCACGCCGACGCGCCCCAGCAGGAATGTGGACAACGAATCGTCCTCGCGGATCAGCACCGCGAGCAGGTGGAGCGGCTCGACAGCCTGCTGTCCCCGCTCCCGGGCCAGGGTCAACGCTGCTTGCAGCGCCTCCTGTGCCTTGATGGTCAAAGTGTTGATGTTCATATCCGTGTTGTTTTTATTTGTTTCACATACTGCCTCTCTCTACCGCAAAAGGCCTGCCAGGACGTCGCATCGGCCAAAGTGTCACCTTTTGTCACAAATTGTCACTCCCCGACTGACAGCACCCGCCATTCCGACACAAAAAAGGGAGGCCGAAGCCTCCCCTGACGCATGCCGCAACGGTCAGTTCCCGCGATAGGTCGCGTAACCGTTCGCCGACATCGTGATCGGAATGTGGTAATGTCCGTCGCCCTCGACGCGGAAAGTCACCTCCACGAAGGGGTAGATCGACGCCAATCCCTGCGCCGCAAAGTAAGGCTCGGTCTCGAAACGCAGCCGGTAGAGGCCGTCATTGCCGTTCGGACGCCCGACGGGCAGCAGGTCTCCGATGCGGCCCTTGCCGTCGGTCCGCCGCTCGGCCACCGGCTCCCATTCGCCCCCGGGGCCCTGCCGGTAAAGCGATACGGCCACCCCTTCGGCCGGCGTGCCCCGCGAAATGTCCAACATGTGCGTACTCAACTGACAGACGGGTTCCTGTGCCACCGACCGTCCCGCAAACAGCAGGGCCACAACCGCCACTGCTCCCATTCGAATCCATCCTTTCATAAGGTCCGTAATGTTTTGAAGGTTTGACTGCATCCCGGGTCCGCGACTCCGGCCGCAACCGCCGTCCCGCCCCCGGTCGGGGAATCCCGTCCGCCAATCCCGCGCCCCCGACCGGAAAAGCGTCCCGGACGAAGACCCGAAACCGCAGAATTTCGTTCCCCGGCTCCAAAATAAGAATAATATTTCTATCTTTGCAACACCATGAGTGATTTCATCGTCAGCGCACGCAAATACCGCCCCGCGACCTTCCGTTCGGTCGTCGGGCAGAAACATATCACCTCCACGCTCCAAAATGCCATCGAGCGCGGACAGCTGGCTCACGCCTATCTCTTCTGCGGGCCCCGCGGCGTCGGGAAAACCACCTGCGCGCGGATCTTCGCCAAGGCCATCAACTGTCTCTCGCCCCACGGCGCCGAAGCGTGCAACGAGTGCGAATCGTGCCGCTCGTTCAACGAGGGGCGTTCGCTCAACATCCACGAACTCGACGCCGCGTCGAACAACTCGGTAGAGGATATCCGCACGCTCATCGACCAGGTGCGCATCATCCCGCAGGTGGGACGCTACTCGGTCTTCATCATCGACGAGGTCCACATGCTCTCGGCCGCGGCCTTCAACGCCTTCCTGAAGACGCTCGAAGAGCCCCCCGCCCATGCCATCTTCATCCTCGCCACCACCGAGAAACACAAGATTCTCCCGACGATCCTCTCGCGCTGCCAGATCTACGACTTCAACCGCATCCGCGTCGAGGACTCCGTCGAGTACCTCAAATACATCGCCGCGCAGGAGGGAATCACGGCCGACGAGGAGTCGCTGAACCTCATCGCGCAGAAGGCCGACGGCGGCATGCGCGACGCCCTGTCGATGTTCGACAAGGCCGTCTCGTTCTGCGGCACGACGCTCGACTACCGGCACGTGGCCCAGACGCTCAACGTCCTGGATTACGACACCTACTTCGGCGTCACCGAGATGCTCCTCGCGGGAAACTACGTCGAAGCACTCGTCACCTTCGACCAGGTGCTCTCGAAAGGTTTCTCGGGCCAGACCTTCATGGCGGGCCTGAACCGCCACATGCGCGACCTGCTCATGGCCAAGCGCCCCGAAACGCTGCGGCTGATCGAAATGACCGGCACCCTGCTCGAACGATACCGCGTGCAGGCGGAGGCCTGCGGTGTCGACTTCCTCTTCGGGGCCATCGCCCTGCTGACGGAGCTCGACGGGAAAATACGACAGTCGTCGAACCAACGACTGCTCGTCGAGCTGGGCCTGATGAAGATCTCCGGGCTCGGCCAAAAAAAAAATAACGACCTGACATCCTTCGGGGAGGTTCCGCTTCCCGAACTGACGCCCCGCCCGACGGCCCAGACGACCCCGGCAGCCCAGACGACCCCGGCAGTCCCGGCTTCGAATCCGAATCCGGCGGCGGCTCCGACGATGACGGACCCGGTCACGGCGGCAGCCCCGACGGCGCCGACAGACACGGGACAAACGGCGACACAGGCAACACAGGTGCCGCAAACACCCCCGGGAACAGCCCCGACGGCCGCCCCGCAACCGACCCCGGCATCTCCGACGGCAACTCCGGCAGTTCCGGCCGCAACCCCGGTCCCGACTCCCGCCGCAACGGACCCGAGCGCCGAAGCGGCTCCTGCCCGAGCCCCGCGCCCGACGGGTTCCCCGCATCGCAGACCACTGATCTCGGGGACTTCGCTGGCAGAACTGCTGGCCACGGGCGGAGAACGACCCGAAGAACAGGCTGGTGCGGAAGAGACGGCACTCCCGGCCGATATTCCGGTCGACCCGGCCTGCGAAAGCAAGTTGCAACAGGCCCGGGAGCAGATTCTGAATCTGATCCGGGAGCGGCGTCCGCGATTCGTCCCGGCATTCGAGCAGATGCGCTTCCGCGGCAATACGATCGCCGTGAGCGTCCCGACCGCCGAATTGCGCGAGGAGATTCTCCGCACCAAGACGGCCATGCTGACACGCATCGCCGAACTGGCCGGCATCTCGGGAGCCCTGGAGCTGGAAGTGACCGTCAACGAGGAGATCCGGGCCGCCCGCCCGATCAAGCTCGAAGACCGCGTCAAATACATGACCGACAAAAATCCGCTGCTGGCGGAATTCCGCAAGGTCCTGGACCTCGAAGTGGAATAAGAAACGGAATAACGAGAAGGAGGAAGGAGTCTCCGGACTCCGACCCGGAAAACAGACAAGAAAAAACAACAAGAATATGGCAACGAAGAACTTTATCGAAGAACTCGAATGGCGCGGCATGATCCACACGATCATGCCCGGAGCCGAAGAACAACTCAAAAAGGAGATGACGACGGCCTACCTGGGCATCGACCCCACGGCCGACTCGCTTCATATCGGCCACCTCGTGGGCGTGATGATCCTCAAACACTTCCAGATGTGCGGCCACCGTCCGCTGGCCCTCGTGGGCGGCGCCACGGGCATGATCGGAGACCCCTCGGGCAAATCCCAGGAGCGCAACCTCCTCGACGAGGCGACCCTCCGCCACAACCAGGAAGCAATCAAGGCCCAGCTGGCCAAACTCCTCGACTTCGATTCCGACGCCCCGAACGCCGCACGCATGGTCAACAACTACGACTGGATGAAGAATTTCACGTTCCTGGACTTCATCCGCGACATCGGCAAGTGCATCACCGTCAACTACATGATGGCGAAGGATTCGGTCAAGAAGCGCTTCAACGGCGAGGGCGACGGCATGTCGTTCACCGAATTCACCTACCAGCTCGTACAGGGCTACGACTTCCTGCACCTCTACCAGACCATGAACTGCAAGATCCAGTTGGGCGGCGCCGACCAGTGGGGCAACATCACCACCGGCACGGAGCTCATCCGCCGCAAGCTGGGCCCCGAGGCCGAGGCTTTCGCCATCACCTGTCCGCTCATCACCAAAGCCGACGGCACGAAGTTCGGCAAGACCGAGAGCGGCAACGTATGGCTCGACCCGCGCTACACGTCCCCCTACAAGTTCTACCAGTTCTGGCTCAACGTGAGCGACGAGGACGCCAAGCGCTACATCAGGATTTTCACGCTGCTCGACCGCGAGACCATCGAGGCGCTCATCGCCGAGCATGAGACGGCGCCCCACCTGCGCGTGCTGCAGAAGCGCCTGGCACAGGAGGTGACCACCATGATTCACTCGCGCGAGGAGTACGAGAAGGCCGTCGAGGCGTCGAACATCCTCTTCGGCAACTCGACCTCCGAAGCGCTGCGCCGGCTCGACGAACAGACCCTGCTGCAAGTCTTCGAGGGCGTGCCGCAGTTCCGCGTGGCCCGCACCGACCTCGAAGCCGGTGTCCCGTTCGTGGACCTCTGTGCCGAGAAGACCCAAATCTTCCCCTCGAAGGGCGAATGCCGCAAGATGATTCAGGGCGGCGGCGTCTCGATGAACCGCGAGAAGATCGCCGACCCGATGCGTCCGGTGACGACCGACGACCTGATCGCCGGAAAGTACCTCCTCGCGCAGCGCGGCAAGAAGAACTACTACCTCGTGATCGCCGAATAGCATGGAGTACCGCATCGTTCTCCAACGCATGGAGTTCCGGGCCCTGCACGGCTGCTACGAACTCGAACGCAAGGTCGGGAACCGCTTCACGGTCGACGTGGAGATCACGGCCGAACTGGGAGACGCGGCAGCCGAGGACAGCGTCGAGAAGGCTGTGAACTACCTCACGGTCTATGAGGTCGTCCGGCGGCAGATGGCCGTCACGCAGCGCACCATCGAGCGCGTCTCCATGAACATCATCGACACGATCCGCACCGAATTCCCGCAGGTTCGGCACGTGAAATGCACGGTTTCGAAACTGGCCCCTCCGCTTGGCGGCAAGCTGGACCGGGTCAGCGTCGTACTGGAAAAATAACCCGAACGCCGGACGGAGGGGACGGGCTTCCCTCCGTCCGGCGTTTCGCCAAAAAAGTCCGAATATGCACCATCACTCGCACAACCGCGCCACGTTGGGCGGAAAATTGAGCGCCGTGCTCGTCGCCGCGGGAAGCTCCGTCGGGCTGGGCAACATCTGGCGCTTCCCCTACGTCGCCGGCGACAACGGCGGCGGGGTTTTCCTGCTGATTTACATCGGCTGCGTCCTGCTGCTGGGGCTTCCCATCATGCTGGCCGAGTTCGCCGTCGGCCGCACGACGCGCCGCAACGCCGTCGGCGCCTACCATGCACTCGACCGCCGCTGGAGCTTCATCGGCTACAACAGCGTGCTGGCCGCCTTCCTCATCCTGGGTTTCTACTTCGTGGTCTCGGGGTGGACGGCCGAATATACGGTCCACTCGCTCACGGGCGAGCTGGCCAGCCTCTCGACGGCCGAGGAGTACGCCGCACAGTTCGAAGGCTTCATCTCCAATCCGTGGCGGCCGCTGCTCTACACGCTGCTCTTCATCCTGGCCACGCATGCCGTCATCGCGCTCGGCGTCCAGAAGGGTATCGAACGCTCGGCCAAGGTGCTCATGCCGCTGCTCTTCATCATCCTCATTGCCCTCTCCATCCACTCGCTGCTCATGCCCGGCGCCGCCGAAGGCATGCGCTTCCTCTTCCGGCCCGACTTCTCGAAGGTCACCGCCTCGACGCTGCTCACCGCGCTGGGACAGGCCTTCTTCTCGCTCTCGGTCGGCATCGGCACGATGGTGACCTACGCTTCCTACTTCAAACCCGAGACCAACCTGCGCCACACGGCACTCAACGTCACGCTGCTCGACACGCTCGTAGCCGTACTGGCCGGCGTGGTCATCTTCCCGGCGGTCTTCACGGCCGGCATCGCCCCCTCGTCGGGCCCCTCGCTGGTCTTCATCACGCTGCCGGGCATCTTCAACGGCATGCCGCTGAGCATGGTCTGGTCGACGGTCTTCTTCCTGCTGCTCGTGGTCGCCGCCCTCACCTCGACCATCTCGCTGCACGAGGTCATCACGGCCTACCTGCACGAGGAGTGGCACCTTTCACGCCGCTCGGCGGCCTGGCTCACCACCCTCTCGACCGCCGCTCTGGCCACACTGGCCTCCCTGTCGCTGGGTCTGCTCGGCGGATGGCGCATCTGCGGGCTGACGCTCTTCGACGCCCTCGATTTCGCCACGGCCAATATCCTGCTCCCGCTCGGCGGCCTCTTCACCTGCATCTTCGTCGGCTGGAAGCTCGACCCCGAACGGTTCAGGGAGCAGCTCTCCAACCACGGAACGCTCCGCTGCCGCATCCACGGGCTGCTCATCTTCCTGCTGCGGTGGGTCTGCCCGGTCATCCTGCTGCTGGTCTTCCTCGACAACCTGGGGCTCTACTGAGCCGGCACCTCAAAAACTTCCGAAAGGGCCGTCCGACGATATCGGACGGCCCTTTCGGCTTCGCGAGCCATCGGGCCCCGACAGAGAGCCCATGTTGCGAACCCGAAAGTTTCGTTTTGAAATAACACCCTCCCAAAACGCCCAACCCGTATGACACCGCAACGTCCGCGCAATCCCCCGTTACGACCCGCGTATAACAGATTCAGCAACTTTTATGACGCAAGGCAGCGACGACTGCGACGGCCAAATCTTTCCCCTTTTGACCGAATTGATATACCCTTTCCGACAAACCGGACGAAAACCGGACACGCGACCCCACTCTGCCATGCGCGAAAGCGGCTGAAAGCCCTTTTCGGAAGAGCATTCGTTACAAAGAGATGAAATCTTTACAAAAGAATGGTTATCTATTTTGAAATATAAAATATAATCCCTACATTTGTTTTGAAATAAAATAAAAATAATTACGCAACGCAACAACGATATTAAAAACACGGCCTATGAATCATTAGTCTACTAAAATCAGTCTTATCACCACCAACGGGCTCCGCAAAGCGGACCCGGGTTCTTTGAAAAGTTTGTCGACAGTCTGCACATTTGGAGACCCCGAGCGTGCGAAGCACCCCATCAACCGTCCAGGCTACAATACACCCCGGACCGGCCGCAGGCCCGCACATCGCCCCGCCTCGCGCGAAGGGCAAACACGCCCCGGACCGGAGAACGGTCTCCGGCGACGAAACGGCGCCCAGACCCGGCGACTGCCCCCGACAAACTCTTCCCGTGAACCTCCTCCCTACCTGCCTTTACAGACTCAAAGATTCGACAGGACCATAATATATAGGTACAACCGAAATCCCACTGAGTTCACCCAGCCCCGCAACAGCAAGACGCCCCAACCGACCCGACTCGGAACATTACCCCGACCCATATACCCTCCCACTATGAAGAAGCCCTCGAAATTACCCCTGTACCTTGGCGTTGCTTCGACCGCACTGGCCGGATGTCAGAGCGCGGAGCAAAAGCCCAACATCGTCTTTTTCCTGGCGGACGACATAGGAACCGAAGCATTCGGATGCTACGGCGGAGCCGAATATGAGACCCCCAACGTCGACAGGCTCGCAGCCGAGGGCCTGATGTACACCAACGGAAACGCCCAGCCGCTCAGCTCCCCCTCGAGAGTGCAGGCCATGACCGGTCTCTACAACGACCGCAACTACGTGGCGTTCGGCTACATGAACCCCGACGAGACCACCTTTGCGCAATGCATCAGGGAGGCTGGCTACAGCACCGCCATGGTCGGCAAATGGCAGTTGGGCTGCGACCGCAGGCTGCCTCACGAACTGGGATTCGACGAGACCTTCCTCTCGCAGGTGAAGCTCTACCGCGAGTCGCGCGGACCCGAAAAGACCGACCGGTATGCCAACAGCATGTGGGACAACAACGGAAAGCACTACGAATATGCGCAATACGGCCCGGATGCGATGCAGGAATATGCCTTCGACTACATCGACCGCCAGGTGGCCGGGAAGCAGCCGTTCCTGCTCTACTACACCGAGCCGCTCGTACATACCCCCCATGTGACGACGCCCGACTCCGAAGACTGGGACATCCTCTACGAAAGCCGCTTCACCGCAGCGCAGGACACCAGCCGCTTCCGCGACATGGTCAAATACATGGACAAGCAGGTCGGCGAACTGGTCCGCCACCTCAAGGAGAAGGGGGTGTGGGACAACACCATCTTCATATTCGCAGCCGACAACGGAACCTCCACCCGCATCGTCTCCCGCCAGAAGGACGGAAGCACCATCCGCGGCGGCAAGGGAGAGCCCAACTGGCGGGGAACGCACGTCCCCTACATCATCACCTGGGGCAACCGCATCGAGCCGCGCAGGATTGACCACATCGTCGACTTTACGGATATCATGCCCACCATGATTGAGGCTGCCGGAGGCAGGATTCCCGAGGGGCTCGACGGCGTCAGCCTCTACCCGGAGCTGCTGGGCGGCACCGTGGAGAAGGAACTCGCCCTCATCCACTTCAACCCGCTCTGGCCGACCGCACCGTCACCCAAGGCGTCGCGCTATGCCATGAACGACGAGTATGCCTACTTCTGGGACGGCCGAATCTACCGCTACAAGGAGGACCCCACGTTCACCAACCCCACCTATTACGACAGCGCCTCCGAGGAGGTGCGGAGCGCCGTTGCCGCACTCAAAGAGCGGGTCGATGAATACGACAACTTCTATCCGGACTGCCCCGGAGCTCCGCGCCGGGGCGACTACGGAACGTTCTACGACTGGGCCCCGCCCCAGAATCCCTTCTGACAGAGCTCTGTTTCTCCGCGAAACTGACTGATGCGATTGTTCAACCTGATTGCCGGTTTAATCCCTGAAACCATGAAAAGAGCGCTCCTCTGCCTGCTGGCGAGCATCCTCTGGCTCGAAACCGCAGCCCGTCCCGTCAAGGGTCGCGTTCTCTGCGACAAGAGTCCCGTCGGAGACGTCCTGGTCACCGACGGATACTCCTTTGCACGGACCGACGCAGCGGGCAACTACACGCTCGACCTCGACGAGCGGGCCCACTTCGTCTCGGTGGTGACCCCTTCGGGCTACATCGCCCCCTCGGACGAGGGCTTCCCGCGCTTCTACCGCGCGGTCGAGGAGCGGACGTCGCGCTACGACTTCGAGCTGCTGCGCTAGGAGGCGCCCGCCGCCGGATACGAGCTGCTGGCCATCGCCGACCCGCAGCCCAAGACAGAGGCCCACTTCGAACGCCTCTCGACCGAAATCATCCCCGTACTGAAGAGCCGCTGCGCCCTTGCCGCCGCCGAAGCGACCCCGCAGGCCGCATTGATCCTGGGCGACATCGTCTGGGATTCGCCCCAGCTGATGGCCGGCGTGAAGCGCCTCTTCGGCGAGCTGGGCATCGCCGTCTATCCCGTCATCGGCAACCACGACCACGACCTCACGGTGAACGACGATGACGCCTCGGCTGCCAACTACCGCCGCCACTTCGGCCCGACCTACTACGCATTCGACCTGGGCCGCACCCACTACATCGTCCTCGACGATATCGTCTATCACGGCAAAAAGCGTTACGACGAGCAACTCGATTCGCTGCAACTCGACTGGGCGTCGCGCTACGCCCGGCTGCTGCCGCAAGGCTCGCGCGTCTGCATCGCCATGCACGCCCCGGTCTACAAGGCGTGGATAGACCACACGATGGAGTCCATCGAGCCGCTTCTGGCGGCTTTCGCCGGTTTCGAGCTGCATTTCATCACGGGACACACCCACATCAACTCGAACTACGAGCTGCGCGACGGCGTCACGGAACACAACGTCGCCCAACTCTGCGGCAACCTCTGGCACGACCCGATGAATGCCGACGGCACGCCGAAAGGCTACCAGCTCTTCCGCGAGGAGGGCGACAGCTTCGCATGGCAGTACCAGCGGCTCGACGAGCCGGCCCAACGCCAGCTGAAGGTCTGGCTCCCGGGCCAGACGGCCGCGAATCCCGACCGCCTGGTGGTCAAGGCATGGAACTGGGACTCGTACTGGACGGTCGTCTGGTACGAGGACGGCTGCTACAAGGGCTCGATGCAGCGCACCCGCATGGCCGACCCCGACTATACGGCGCGACTCGACTCGCTGCGCGGCGCCGGCGTCAAGCTCGCCCGTCCGCAGGCGGCACGCCCCGCCGTCTTTTACTTCACGGCCCGTCCGTCGGCCGGCACGCGTGAAGTCACCGTCGTGGCCACCGACCGGTTCGGGCGACGCTACACCGAACAGGTCCGGCTGCGATGACCCGAAACCGAACATTACCGACAAAACCAAAAACCAATACCGTATGAAAAAACTCTTTACGCTGCTAACCGTTCTGTCGCTGTCGTGCGCGCTGCTTTGCATCTCGGGATGCGAAGACAGCGGCGACACCGTCTATGTAGACGAAGGACGACTGGTTTCCGACGTGGTGATTGACACCTCGATGGAGGTATTCGAAGGTATGACGATTTCCATCGAAGGCCAAGGCTTCGAATCGGGAGACCGCATGCTGCTCCGCGCCGAAACCGACATCGAAATGGAGACCGAAGTCTCCGCTTCGGACGCACTTGCCTTCACGCTGCCCGAGGAGATTGAGGACGGACACACCTACAAGTTCGTTCTGGTCCGCGGCGACGACTACCAGGTGCTCGGCGCCTCGACGCTGACCGTCAAACTGGTCATCAACGTCGACCTGGGCGGAACCATCTCCGCCTCGTGGGAGGGTCCCGCCGTCATCCGCGGCGAGGGATTCCGCGCCACCGACGTACTGGTGCTCAGCCAGGGCGACGACTCGTGGGAAATCACGCCGAGCGAAGTGGACGACCTGTCGCTCACCTTCATCGTTCCGGCGGGCGTTGCCGAGGGTGAGAGTTCCTTCACGCTCCGCCGCGGCACGGAGTCTCAGGAGCTCGGCACGGCCGACCTCTTCCTCTCGACCTCGGCCGTCGTTCCCGACAAGGAGGGCATGACCATCAAGGGCATCGTCCACGCCAACGGCCGTGGAATCGCCGACGTGCTCGTCTCGGACGGCGACCTCATTACCCGCACCGACGAAAACGGCTTCTACTGGCTCGCCTCCGAGAAGCGCAACGCACTGGCTTTCGTCATCCTGCCTTCGGGCTACGACGTCCCGACCAGCAAGGCCATGCCGCAGTTCTGGAAGCCCTGTACGCTCGACGCCTCGACGTGCGAACAGCTCGACTTCAAGCTCATTCCGACCCAGAACGACAACCACACGATGCTCGTTGCGACGGACATGCACCTGGCCAACCGCAACACGCCGCTCGACTATGTACAGTTCGGCGACGGATTCGTCAAGGAGATTACGACCACCTACAACGCCGCAGCCGGCAAGGTCTACATGCTCAACCTGGGCGACTTCTCGTGGGACCTCTACTGGTACTCGAACAAGTGGGCGCTGCCCGAGTGCAAGGCCGCCATCGCGGACTTCAACTTCCAGGTATGGTCCGTCATGGGCAACCACGACAACGACCCCTACGTGGCCAATGACTTCGGCGCCGAGGTCCCCTACCGCCAGTACATGGGCCCGGTCTACTACGCGATGAACATCGGCCAGATTCACTACATCATGCTCGACGATACGGAGTACACCAACGACGGCGGCTCGCAGGGCGTCATCGGCGACCGCGAATACAACCGCCGCTTCGATGCCAAGCAGCTGGCCTGGCTGCGCGAGGAGCTCAAGTATGTCGACAACAAGTCGACCCCGATTGTGGTCGGCGCACACTGCCCGCTCTACAACTATTCGAGCATCAACAACGTGACCACCGCCGTGACCAACGTGAGCGAGGTGCTGAGCTGCTTCGACGGCTTCACCGACGTCACCTTCGTGACGGGCCACACGCACGTCAACCGCAACATCCAGTCGCCCTCGTTCAGCAACGTCTACGAGCAGAACGTGGCCGCCGTCTGCGGCACCTGGTGGTGGACCGACCAGTACGCCGGCATCAACGTCTGCACGGACGGCTCACCGGCCGGCTACAAGATTTTCACGGTCAACGGCACCGACTTCAAGTGGCAGTACAAGGGTGTCGGCCTGCCCGTCGAGCGGCAGTTCATGACCTACGACATGAACGAGGTCAAGAGCTACTGGGCAACCAACGAGAAGGCCCAGCAGGCCTTCGACTCGGGCAACCTGCCCAACCGCCGCAACGACTACAGCTCGGTGGGTGACAACGAGGTATACATCAACGTCTGGGCCTACGAGCCGGGATGGGACATCACCGTGACGGAGAACGACCGCGAACTCGAAGTCTCGAAGGTATGGAAGCGCGACCCGCTCCACACCATCTCCTACGACATCCCGCGCGGCGTTTCGAACTCGCTCACGTTCCCCTCGACCTACTGTCCGCACATGTTCTCGGTGACGGCTTCGTCCGAGAACTCGACCCTCGAAATTTCGGTTACCGACCGCTTCGGCAACGTCTACAGCGAGAGCATGACGCGTCCGAAGGAGCTGGATACCTCTTTCTAATCCGCAAAAATCTGAACCCATGAAAAAATTACGCAACAAATGGTTTCTGCCGCTCTTCTGCGCAGCGCTCCTGGCAACGGGAGCCTGCTCGGAGGACGACACGGAGAGCGGCACCCGTGAACCGCTGCCTCCGACGCTGACCACCGAGAACATACCCGACGGAGGCTTCTCGTTCCTCTATTCGGCCCAGGAGCCCCAAACCTTCCTGCTCAGCACCGACGCTCCGTGGGAAATCACCAAAACGTCCGGCTGGTTTGTCGTCTCGCCTAAGGAGGGCGAAGCAGGCCAGGGAATCGAAATCACAGTGCTCGCCGACCAGAACGAAGGCGAGGAGCGCACGGGCGAATTCACCATCCGCGCCAACAGCGGCAACAACCTCCATCCGGTCTACACCGAATACACTGTAGAACTGCGTCAGGATGCGTTCCGTGCCGCAGGCATCACGGTTGAGGGACTTACGGAGGATGTGCTGACCTTTGCCGCCGAAGAGTCGGCCGCCACGACGCTCTACGTAACGGCCTCCTACGACTGGAACATTACGCTTAGCGACGACTCGTGGGTCGGCATCTCGCCGATGAACGGTACGGCCTCCGAGCGTACGGCTGTGAAGGTGACGCCCAAACCCAGCACCGACGGCAAACGCCACGAGGCAACGATGACCATCACGGCAACCGACCCGATTTACCCCGAAAATACGGCTACACGCGAAATCGCACTCGTCCAGATGCTGCCTTCGGATTCGCATCCCGAGGGAACCGTCTTCTGGCAGGACGACTTCGGCTGGGTAACCGAAAACTGGGTTGAGCCCTACACCAAGTACGGCTGGCCTTCGGTCGCCATCGACGGCAGGAACAACAACGAATTCGCCCTCTCGACCGACGGCATGGCTTCGGCAGCAGCCGAAAAGGGATACACCTACAGCCCGTCGGTATACGCACGCTACGAAGGCCACCTCAAGTTGGGCAAGACGGCTAACATGGGCTCCATCACCACCCCCTCGCTGTCGGACATCGACGCCGGCAAGAATGCCACGCTGCTCGTGCAGTTCGACGCGGCGGCCTACTCGTCGGCTGGCGGCTCGGTCGACAACGGCGACACGCACTTCTATGTCTCGGTAACGCCCCCGGCCACCATCGGCGGCATGGAGGAGAGCGAAGTCGGCATCGAGGTGACCAACGTCTGGAGCTGGACCCGCTACTCGGTACTCGTCTACGGCGCAACGGCCGAGACGAAGATTACCTTCGGCAGCGAGCGCGCCGTGAAGTGCCGTCTCTATCTGGACAACATCTCCATCTCGCGTGCAGCCGACGAAGGGACCGAGACTCCCGAGCCGCAGCCCGTCGAGACGCCGCTCGACAAGGAGATTGTCGACAACTCGCCGGCCGGCACCTACAACTCCTCGAACGAGGTATCGAAGGATGGCGCCACGCTGCTCTACTCCGTCCGCGTCAACAAGGCATGGAGCGCCGAGAGCGACTGCGACTGGCTCACCATCACGGCCGTACGCTGCGGTTCGACCGGCACGGGCGCCGACAACGGCGCATCGCTCTCGGGCGGCATCGCCACGGTGAGCGCCACGGGCCTGCCCTACAACCAGACGCTCTTTGCAGCCGCCGAGAACAAGACGACCGAAGCCCGCACGGGCCATATCCTCATCAAGGTCAACGGTGAGACCATCGAGACCGTCACCGTCAAGCAGGAGGCCGGCGCACCGGCCAGCTTCGACATCCAGGGGCTGAACGACAACGCGGTCACGCTTGCGTCCGACCCCGCATCGTCCGAGGCGAGCGTAACCTTCACCGTCACGGGCACCCACGACTGGACGGCTTCGGTTCCCTCCGGTGAAACGTGGTATACGGTATCGCCCCTCGAGGGCGCCGCAGGCCAGGCGGTCGAGGTGACCGTCAGCGCCGCCGAGAAGAACGAAGGTGCCGCCCGCAATGGTTCGTTCACCCTCACGATGACCCCCGAGGGACTCGAGCCCGTCACCGAGACCATCACCGTGACGCAGAACTCGCCCGAGGAGATGTGGGACCTCTCGGCCCCCGTACAGTGGAACTTCTCGGCCGAGAACATGCCCAACTACCAGGACTTCTTCAACGGCAAGGCCAGCGACCCGACCTCCAAGAACGCCCTGCCGGCCGACCAGGGCTCGGGCTACATCTCCTTCACCCACAACTATGAAGGACTGCCCGACGTCTGCGAGCGCCAGGTCGGCAGCACGGGACATCCCTTCGTAACCGGCGTATGGCCCGGCGACTACTGGAGCTTCCGCGTACCCGTCGCCTCGCTTGCGGCCGGCAGCAAGATTCGCTTCACGGGCATCACCCGCACCTCGAAAACGGGTCACAAGTTCTGGAAGCTGGTCTACAACGACGGCGGTGAGTGGAAGCCTGCCGCAACGCTCCTGACCAAGGAGGTCAACAGCGAGACGGTCGAGTATACCCACGCCATGGCAAACGACGGAGGCACCAACATCGAGGTCGATGCAACGGTAACCTTCACCAACGCCATCAACAACGGCGACATCGAGTTCCGCTTCATCTGCATGGCCAACGCACAGTCGAGCAACGAGGCCCCGCTTTCGGCTCCCAACACCGGCACAAGCCGCTGGGCCGGCGCCGGAACGGCCGACAGCCCGCGCATCGAGGCGGTTCAATAACAGCTGAACATCGGGACGGCGGAGACTCCGCCGAGCCGCCGCCGTCCCGTTCCTTCCGAACAAATAACTAAAGAAACGCGATATGAAGCTGAAATTTTACCTACGAAACTTACTCGCGACCATCGTGCTCGTGCTGCTTGCGGGCAACGCATGGGCGCAAAGCCGAAGCGTTATGGGTATCGTCTACGACACGGACGGTAAAACACCGATGGTCGGCGCCACGATTCTGGTCAAGAACACGACCAACGGCGTCATCTCGGGCATCGACGGAAGCTATACCATCGAGGTGCCGGGCGACGACGCCACTCTGATATTCCAGTCGCTGGGTTACGACTCGCAGGAGATTACGGTCGGTCCCCGCACGCGGCTCGACGTCACGCTGAAGGAGGCCGCACAGAAAATCGACGAAGTGGTCGTCACGGCACTCGGTCTGACCCGTTCCGAGAAATCGGTCGGCTACGCCATCTCGAAGGTCGACGGCGACATCCTCACGCAGTCGACCACCACGAACTGGGTGAGCAACCTCAACGGCAAGGTGGCCGGTCTGACCATGTCGTCGGCCGGTACGGGCCCGGGCGGTACGATGCGTGTCACGCTGCGCGGTGACTCGTCGCTCAACTACGGCGCCAACGAGGCGCTCTACGTCATCGACGGTATCCCGATGATGACCAACACGGTCGCTTCGGGTTCGGGCGCCAACTACGCCAACGCCGACGCCCCGGTGGACTTCGGTAACGGCGTGACGGACCTCAACCCCGACGACATCGAGAGCGTATCGGTGCTGAAGGGCCCCGCCGCCGCAGCCCTCTACGGCTCGATGGCCCAGAACGGCGTCATCCTCATCACCACCAAGCGCGGCCGCGAGCAGAAGGGTATCGGCGTGACCTACAACGGTACCGTATCGTTCGAGCAGGCCGGCTTCTGGCCCGACTTCCAGACCGAGTACGGTCCGTCGGCCGTCACCACGTCGCTGACCAACCGCGAGGCATCGGCCTGGGGTCTTCCCGCCTCGATGACCAAGGACGGCATCGCCGTACGCCAGCAGATTTCGCGCTACACCTACGGTGAGCGTTTCGACCCCAACAAGAAGCGTTACCTCTACATGTCGAAGAACTGGGAGACGGGCGAATTCACCCGCCTGCCGTGGGTCTATGCCGACGACTGGTACACGGGACTCTTCGAGACGGGTGTGACGTGGACCAACAGCGTCACCATCGACGGTTCGACGGGCAAGGGCACCAGCGCCCGATTCTCGTTCACCGACACGCGCAACGACTGGATTATGCCCAACACGGGATACAACCAGCAGTCCTTCGCACTGGCCCTGAACCAGAAAATCAGCAAGCGCATCCAGTTCTCGGCCAAGGTCAACTACGTCCGCAAGGACAGCGACAACATGCCCATGTCGGGCTACAGCCAGGCATCGCCCATGTACGGCCTCATCTGGGGCTACAACACCAACCCCATCTCGGCCTACCGCGACGAGTACATGAAGGGCCGCTACACGATGGCCAACTTCAACGCCGGTAACTCCGAGGACAAGTACAACGTCACCTCGAGCCTTATCTACAACAGCCTCGAGGGCCACAACCCCTACCGTACGCTCTATGAAGAGCTGAACAAGCTCGACCGCGACCGCATGTTCGGTAACGTGAACATCACCTTCGAGATTCTCCCCGAGCTGACGCTCAACTTGCGCGGCGGTATGGACATGAACATCGAGTGGCGTTCGCAGCAGAAGCCCAAGATGTCGCTCGACTATCCCGACGGTATGTACCGCACCAAGGAAATCCGCCAGTACGAATACTCGTCGGACTTCCTGCTCAAGTACGACAAGAGCTTCTGGGAGCGCTTCCACATGACGGCGGCATTCGGCGGCAGCTCGCTGCGCAACAAGTACTACTCGATTACCACCGAGGCTTCGCAGCTGCTGGTCGAGGGTCCGGGCATGTACTCGTTCGCCAACTCGGCCGTAGCGCTCGAGGTATCGCCCTACCGCAGCAACAAGGCCATCCACAGCCTCTACGGCTTCCTCAACCTCTCGTGGGACGACACCTACTTCCTCGACATCACGGCCCGCAACGACTGGTCGTCGACGCTCCACCCCACGCAGTGGTCCTACTTCTACCCCTCGGTGAGCACCAGCATCCTGCTCGACAAGGCGCTGAAGTTCAACTCGCGCTGGGTCAACATGGTGAAGCTCCGCGCATCGTGGGCCAGCGTCGGTAACGACACGAGCGTCTTCTCGCTCTATCCCGACTACTCGACGACGGACTACCCCGGCGGATTCACGCTGCCCACGACGCTGCCCAACGCCCTGATTCGTCCCGAGAAGACCAACAGCTGGGAAATCGGTCTCGACACGAAGTTCTTCGAGAGCCGGCTGAACATCGACCTGGCCCTCTACAAGACCACGACCACCGACCAGATTATCAGCGCCTCGCAGAGTGCCGAAATCGGCGCCACGTCGATGAAAATCAACGCCGGCCGCATCGAGAACAAGGGTATCGAGGTTTCGTTCCGCGCCGTACCGGTCCGCACGAAGGACTTCTCGTGGGAAATCAACGGTAACTGGTCGCTCAACAAGAACAAGCTCTGCGAGCTGCAGGGCGGCTGGGACCCCAAGACCCCGCTCCAGACCTCGACCTCGACGACCATCGGCGGACGTGTCTACATCTACTCCTACGTCGGACAGGCCATGCACCAGATTTACGGTAAGGACTGGGTGCGCGCCCCGGAGGGCTCGTACTACACCGACGAGAACGGCAAGCGCATCGACTGCTCGGGCATGCCCATCATCAACGAGACGACGGGTTATCCCTCCTTCACGGACCCCGACCAGTACATCGCCCAGGTGAATCCCGACTGGCGCGCCGGCTTCGGCACGACGCTCCGCTACAAGGGCCTCTCGCTGAGCGCCACCTTCACGGCGCAGGTCGGCGGCAACGCCTACTCGGCGACCAACTTCGCGCTCTCGTACCAGGGCAAGCTGAAGAACTCGCTCGCCGGTCGTGACGACGGTCTGGTCGTTTCGGGTGTGAACGCCGTGACGGACGCCGACGGCAACGTGACCTACAAGAAGAACACGACCATCACCGAGAACGTCTACACCTACTACCAGACCTACAAGTGGAACCGCGACAATGCCCGGACGAACACCTTCAGCACCGACTTCCTCAAGCTCAAGGAGCTGCGTCTGGACTACCAGCTGCCGGCCCACCTGATTAAGAAGACGCGTTTCCTGCAGGGCGCCTCGATTGGCTTCTTCGCGACGAACCTCTTCTGCATCACCGACTGGCCGCAGTACGACCCCGAGGCCGCCAGCCTCGTCAACGGCACGAACATCTACCCCGGTATCGAGACCGTCACCTTCCCGATGACCCGGACCTACGGTTTCAACCTCAAACTTCAGTTCTAAAACGATGCAAGCCATGAAATACTTGAAACATACGCTCTATGCCGCAGTGGCCGCACTCGCCGTCACCACGGCCTGCACGGGGGATTTCGAGGAGTACAACACCAACCCCAACAAGCTGACGCAGGGCTCCATCACCCCCATCTCGATGCTGGAACCGCTGCTCTATTCGGCAACCAATTCGTTCGACAACTACATGCTCGCCATCGCCAACGAGATTTCGCAGGTGACCGTCGCCAAGTCGACGCCCCGCCGCGAGCACTGCTACAACCTCAGCAACCAGAACTTCCAGCAAATCTGGAACCTCTGCTACAAGTGGGCCAAGAACGCCGACCACATGTATGACCTGGCCGTCGAGCAGAACCAGCCCAACTTCCAGGCCATCGGCCTCACACTGAAGGTCTACTACATGTCCATCTGCACCGACATGTTCGGCTCGGTGGCCTACACCGAGGCGCTGAAGGGCGACGAGGGCATCCTCAAACCCCGCATCGACTCCCAGAAGGAGGTCTACGAGGCGATGATGGCCGACCTGGAGACCGCCAACTCGCTCTACAACCCCAGCCAGGAGATGGAGGACCCCGCGAAGGATGCCATCTATGCGGGTGACATCACCAAGTGGCAGAAGTTCACCAATACGCTCCACCTGCGTCTGCTGATGCGTGTGAGCGGCCGCAACGACGCCTTCAACCCGACGGTCGGCGACCGCATCCGCGCCATCATCGACAACCCGACGACCTATCCCGTCTTCACGTCGAACGCCGACAATGCGACGGTGAAGTTCTCGGGCACGGCGACCTACTACCGCAACTACTTCAACACCACGACCTTCCCCAACGACACGAGTCTTTCGGGCGACCACCATGTGGCCAGCCAGTTCCTGGGCATGATTTACAACGCCGAGACGGGATTCGCCGACCCGCGCATGTATGTCTGGATTAAGCCCCGCTACGTGAACAACGAAATCCGCGAGATGGTGGGCGCCCTCTCGGGCTGCACCATCGAGTTCAACTCGAACTCCATCCGTTCGGACAAGGAGCCTTACCTCCACTACGAAACCCTCGTGCGCGACACGAACCCCAACCGTCTGCTCGACTACGACGAGCTGCTCTTCATCAAGGCCGAGGCGGCGATGAAGGGATGGATTGGCGGCTCGGCCCAGGAGTACTACGAGGCGGCCGTCACCGCATCGTGCGAGAAGTGGAACGAATACGGACAGTATGCCGCCTATCCGGTGCTCAACGCTTCGGGCGAGGTGGTTCTGTCGACCGTATCGATTGGCTCCAAGGAGATTGCGGCCTTCCTGGCCAGCGACGAGGGCAAATGGGACGGCACGGAGCAGCGCCTGGCCGAGCAGAAGTGGCTGGCACTGTTCTGGGTGGTCGGCTTCCAGATGTACCACGAGATGCGCCGCACGGGTTATCCCGAGTGCATGACCGGCGAGGGTACCGTCGACCTGGGTTACACCGACGGCAAGTTCATCGCCCGCTACGCCTACCCGCAGATTGCCATCGCCAACAACCGCGCCAACTACGAGGCCGCCTTCGTCGAGCAGGGAGCCACGCTCAACGACAACAACATGATTCTGCCCGTATGGTGGAGCGGCCAGGCCGTGGCCAAGGATGCCGGCACGCCGTGGGAACACTCGTTCCGTCACAACATCATCGCCGACGAGAGTCAAATCGAATAATCCTTCAACCGTAGAACGATTATGAATACCAAAGATTTATACCGCAAGATACGCCGAGGGGCAGGAGCCGCAGCGCTTCTGCTGGCGACGCTGCTGACCGGAGCGTGCAACGACGACGACACGTCGACGGGAAGCCCCTACTTCCGCCTCGAGAATGTCGTTGTATCGAGCAAGATGGTCACCTCCTCGTCCGAACTGGGCTTCGATGTCGAGGCCATGGTGGGCGACCCGACACTCGAACTCATCCGCTACGACATCCGTTCGAACTGCGACTGGACGGTCGAGGCCAACTCGACCGACGCCGACTGGCTGCTCATCTGGCCCGACCACGGTTCGGGTGACGGCAAGGTGCGCTTCTGCGTGACGGACAACGACAATCCCGACCCGCGCGCCACGACGGTCGTCTTCCGCTATGCCGACGGCCGTCAGACCGAGGCAACGCTGGCCGTCAAGCAGGCCGCCAACGTGCCCCATATCACCATCTCGGTCAACAACTCGCTGACCAACGAAATCGTTGCCGGTCGCTATGCACAGAGCTACGACATCAGCGTCAACGCCAACGTCGACTTCTTCTACTCGCTCGAAAAGAACGACTGGGCGACGCTGACCGAGACGGGCAACGGCCAGTTCAAGCTGGATGTTGCCGCCTATCCCGAACAGCCGACCGAGCTCGAGCGCAGCTGCGCCATCACCTTCAAGGGTGTGGGCGAATATGAATCGACGACCAGCCGCATCGACATTCTGCAGACCATCACCCCGAAAATCGAGGTGACGAGCGAAGACCTCGACACGTCGGACAACTCGCTGCCCCCCTTCGCCGCACAGGGCGCCAAACCGATTTCGGTAACGCTCAAGTCCAACTGGGACTGGTCGATTGTCGAGGAGGCCGACGCATGGTACAGCGTATCGCCCGCCGCCGGCGAGGCCGACCAGGAGTACACGCTGACCATCACGCCGACCGACAACACGGGCGACATGCGCTACGGTCTGGTCACCATCCGTACGGTCGAGGTGCTGGGCCAGAGCGGCATCTTCGAAATCACGATTTCGCAGGAGACCGGTTCGGGCTCGAGCGCTCCGATGACCGGTCTGGACAAACCCGTCGAGTGGTTCTTCAACGGAGCCTCGGGCACCGACTACACCACGCCGACCAAGCAGTTCGTCGAGGAGAACAGCCTGCGCGCCGTCTCGGGTGTCGGCTACCTCTCCTTCACGCACACCTACGTCGACAGCCAGGGCAATCCCGACCCCGACTGCGAGCGCTTCATCGGCGGTACGGGCCAGCCCTACGTGACGGGCGTATGGCCGGGTGACTACTGGCTCTTCAGAGTTCCGGTGAAGAACTTCAAGGCCGGCACGAATGTCCGCTTCTCGGGCGTAAGCCGTATCTCGGGTACGGGTCAGAAGTACTGGAGACTCGAGTATCTCGACGGCACGACGTGGAAGGCCGCCAGCGAGCTCAAGACGACCACCTTCAACGGCGAGGAGGTATCCTATACCCACATCCTGCCGACCAGCACGCCCAACCTGGAGGTTTCGGCCACCGTCTCCTTCAAGCGTGCAATCCCCGACGGCGAGGTACAGTTCCGCTTCATCTGTGCCGCCAACTGCACGGGCGGCAACCTGGCGCTGGAGAATCCCAACGGCGGTACCTGCCGCTGGGCCAGCTCGGTGGACACGGGTTACAAGGACAGCCCGCGCATCGAAGTGGTCGAATAAACCGACTGCCGACAACCAAAGAGCGGTGTTTCCCTGCGCGGGAGACACCGCTCTTTGCATTTCGCCCGCCATCCCGACTGCGTAGGCGGCAGATTGGCTCGATGACAGGATGCGGCGATACGCCGGACAGACAGGCCGGAGCTTATCCGGAGGCGAGCCCCGGGAATGCGGAAGCAGAGGCGCAAAAGGACCCGCCGGAGAAGTCGCAAACAACATCCGGGGGAAGACCGGGAAGAGACCGGAGAAAGAGGGAAAGAGGGATAAAGAGGATAAGGAGGAGGCCGCAGCAGCAGCGCCGTCACCGGGCCACGACCGAGGAGACCGCCGCAGCGTCACCGGGCCACGACCGAAGATACCTGCCGCAGCGCCGTCAGCGGGCCACGACCGAAGATACCTGCCGCAGCGCCGTCAGCGGACCACGACCGAAGAGACCAGCCGCACACCCGAGCGGCGGTTGATTTCGTCGCGCAGCGCCTCGCGCTGATAGAGCAACTCGGAACGCAGCACGCTCGAACGCAGGCGTACGTAGAGCACGCGGTTCTCCAGACGCAGCTCGACAGTCTGGCGGGCCGCCTCCTCGCCGACGATGTCGCGCCACGTGTCGGGCAGCTTGCCTTCGGCCACCTTGGCGGCGACATAGGGGCGCTTGAAGAACTCTTCGAGCAGGTCGCCCATCAGCATGGTCTTCGTCCGTCTCATCGGGTGATTGTTCCGTTCTCGACCTCGAAAAGCGAATAATCGGCCCCCGCACGGTCGAGAATCGAGCGCAGGCGCGTCTTGTTGCAGTCGGAGATGAAAATCTGGCCGAACTTCTCCTCGGAGACGAGGCGGATGAGCTGTTCGACCCGCCCCGCATCGAGCTTGTCAAACAGGTCGTCGAGCAGCAGGATGGGGCGTTCGCCGCCCGCCTCGGCCACGACGGCGTACTGCGCCAGCTTGAGGGCGATGAGGAAGGACTTCTGCTGCCCCTGCGAGCCGTACTTGCGCAGCGGATAACCGCCGATGCGAAGCACCAGGTCGTCGCGGTGGATGCCCGAGGTGGTATACTCGTTGGCCAGGTCGCGGGCCCGCGACGCCTGAAGCAGCTCCTCGAACGGCCGGTCGTTGAGCTCCGAGCGGTACGTCAGCTCGACCTGCTCGCGGTCGCCCGACAGCCGGCGGTAACACTCCTCGACGACGGGCTGCAGGCGGGTGACATACTCGCTTCGCCGCGCATGGATTAACCGCCCGTGTTCGGAGAGCTGACGGTCGTAAATCGAGAGCATCGTCTCGTCGGGCATGCTCTTGAGCAGGCGGTTGCGCTCGGCCAGCACGGCGTTGTAGCGCATGACGGCAGCCAGGTAGGGCCGGTCGAGCTGCGAGATGAAGGCATTGAGGTAGCGGCGCCGCTCGTCGGCCGCATCGCTGATGAGCGCCGTATCGGCGGGCGAGACTATCACCACGGGGACAAGCCCCACGTGGTCCGACAGACGGTCGTACTCCTTGCCGTTGCGCTTGAGCACCTTGCCGCCCTTGCGCGCAAACGAACAGACGACCTGCTCGGTACGCCCCGCATCGGTCTGGTAGAGCCCCTCGACCACGAAGAAGTCCGCCCCGTGGCGGATGCTCTGCCCGTCGGTCATGCCGAGCGACGACTTGCACATCGAGAGGTAGTAGACCGCCTCCATGATGTTGGTCTTGCCGGCTCCGTTGTCCCCCACGAAACAGTTGATGCCCGGGACGAGGCTGAGCTCCTCCTGGGCTACATTCTTGAAGTTGAGCAGCGACAATCGTTTCAGATACATGGCCTGTGGGACAGCACCTGCGGGCGCACCTTCCACCTGCAAAGATACGACATGCGCGAGGGAACACCAAATTTATTTCTCATCACGGCCCGCAATCCCGCACGGCCAACCGGACGGAGCACCCGGCAGGCACAGGCCGACGCGCCGGGCTACAGGCCGCGCTGACGCCGGAAAGCGAGCGGCGTACAGCCGACATGGCGCCTGAAGAACTTGCAGAAGACGGCCGTATCGCCGAAACCGAGCCGTTCGGCCACCTCGCCCACCTGCAACATCGTCGAAAGGAGCAGCGAACGGGCCTCGGCCAGAAGCAGCTCGCTGAGGATGTCGGTCACACCGCGTCCGGTCTCGGCCCGAAGCACCCGCGTGAGGTACTGGCGGCTCACGGCCAGCCGGTCGGCATAGAATCCGACGGTATGCTCCTCACGGAAATGCTGCAGGGCAAGGGTGTGGAACTCGTGGAGCAGCCGCTCGCGGCGGCTCACATGTTCGCGCACGACGGTCCGGCGGACGACCGAGTCGGCGATGTCGAGCATCAGCGTCTCGCAGAGCAACTGCACGCGCCGCCGCAGGAAGCGACGACCCGCGAGACGGTACGCGCCAGCGACGGCACCTCCTTCCACAGCGAGGCGGAGAGCGACAGGGTGATGAACTCGATATCGGGCGTCGCATAGCGGTGGTCGGTCAGATAGCCCGGACCGTGCAGCAGCAGCGTCCCGGTCTCGAGCGGCACGGCCCAGCCATTGAGCCGGATATCGGAGCGTCCCGCCAGCAGCAGCACCAGAATCAGTTCGCGGTTGAAGTAGCGTTCGCCGAGCGGATGATGGATATCGTCATACCGGCTCATGAAGCAGACCACTTCGTTGCCCAGGTGGGGCAAACTGGGCCAGCGATGCAGTATCTGGTCGATGTCGCAGGTTCGCAATTCACTCATTCGGGTAGCATTTTTCATCATAAAGATAGGCTTTTATTTCCAATTCGACAAAAAATGGCCGTTTTCTGCCAACTCATTCTGCGGAAAATTCGGGACCTTTGCACGTCGGTTTCCGGCCGAGGCCGGAGGCCGCCGAAAAAAAAGACTTCGCCCATGGAATCCAAACAACTGGCCACCCGTTACGCCATTTTCATCGGAGGGCTCTACCTTCTGGCCCTCGGCATCGTACTCATCGTCCGCTCGTCGCTCGGGACAACCCCCATATCAAGCGAAAACTACGTACTGAGCCTCCACACCCCCATCTCGCTGGGATGGTGGACCTTCCTGACCAACCTGCTGCTCATCGGCGGACAGTTCTGGCTGTTGCGCGGCCGCAGAACCCGCCGCGACACGGTCGAAATCCTGCTGCAGCTCCCCTTTTCGTTCCTCTTCACGCTCTTCATCGACCTGAACATGGCGCTGACCGCAACGCTCCGTCCCGACGGCTACCTCGCGGCCCTGGGGCTACTTCTGTGCGGATGCCTCATCCAGTCGGCGGGCGTGGTGCTCGAACTCAAGCTGCGCGTGGCGATGATGAGCGCCGAGGCCTTCGTCAAGTATGCCGCACAGCGTTACGGCATGGAGTTCGGCCGCGTCAAGGTGCGTTTCGACGTCACGCTGGTGCTCATTGCCGTGGCGCTCGGCCTGCTCTTCTCGGGCCGTATCGAGGGGGTGCGCGAAGGGACGGTCATCGCAGCCTGCATCACGGGCCACATCGTCTCGTTCCTCAACGGCAAGGTGATGACGCGCCGCACGCTCGGACGGCTGCGTTCGGCGCTGAAATAGGCGCACTTTACGCTGCTGCGCGCCGCAAAAAAATCGGAGTCCCGCATTGTACATTCTGAATAGTTTTGTATCTTTGCTGCCTACTGTGTGAAATTATAAACCCAAAACACCGATATTTTTTATGGCAAAGGAGCAAGTCGCCGCGCAGGAAGCACTCGGCACGGCGATGAACAAAACGGAACTTTTCTTCGAGAAGAACGGCAAACTGATGTCGTACATTTTCATCGGACTGCTCATCATCGCAGCCCTCGTATTCGGCTACCGCAGCCTCATCGTGCTGCCGCGTGCCGAGAAGGCCGCCGAGATGATTGCCCAGGCGCAGTCGCGCTTCGAGGCCGAGAATCCCGACTATGAGCTGGCCCTCAACGGCGACGCCAACGGCGCCGGTTTCCTCGACGTCATCGACCAGTACGGCTCGACCCCCTCGGGCAATCTGGCCAAGCACTATGCCGGCATCTGCTACCTGAAGAGCGGCGACCTGGAGAACGCAGCGCTCTATCTGGCGAAGTTCTCGCCCGTGAAGGGTCTGCCCGGCGCTCTGGTCAACGCCCAGAACTACGGTCTGCAGGGTGACGTGGCCGTCGAGCAGGGCGATTATGCCGCAGCCGTGAAGTTCTACGAGAAGGCCATCGCGGCAGCCGACAACAACATGACCGCTCCGCTCTACCTCCGCAAGGCAGGTCTGGCAGAGAAGGCCCAGGGCAACAACGCCGGTGCGGCCGCCTATTTCCAGCGCATCCTGGACACCTACCCCTCGTCGATGGAGGCCCGTGAGGCCGAGAAACTCCTCGGAAGCATCAACCAATAACATCCGCGCGACAAGATGGCAACGAAAAACCACAACCTTTCGCAGTTCGATTCTCCGTTGCCTTCGGCCGCCGACATGCGCTTCGGCATCGTCGTGGCCGAGTGGAACCGCGAAGTGACGGAGGCGCTGCTCGAGGGAGCCGTCCGGACGCTGCGCAGCGCCGGATGCCCCGACATCAACATCCAAATCAAGTATGTTCCCGGCACGTTCGAGCTTTCGCTCGGCGCCCAGTTCTTCGCAGAATACACCGATGTGGATGCCGTCATCGCATTGGGCTGCGTCGTTCAGGGTGACACGCGCCACTTCGACTTCATCTGCCAGGGCGTCACGCAGGGTATCACGCAGCTCCAGATTCAGTGGAACATGCCCATCGCTTTCGGCGTGCTGACGGTCAACGACATGCAGCAGGCGCTCGACCGCTGCGGAGGCCGCCTGGGCAACAAGGGCGACGAGGCTGCAGCTGCAGCCATCCAGATGGTGAAGCTCCAGATTGACATGGAGGCCGCTTCGCCCAACCACGAGCCCGACCGCCGCAACATCAACTGACGAAACGGAGCTACAGAAAACGTCGACAAAAGGAACGGGGGACCGAACATCATCGGTCCCCCGTTCCTTTTATCCCGTGCAGGAGCCGTCCACAACTCCCGCCTCAACTGTACAGGCCGACATCTCTTCCAATCGGCAGCATACGTCGCCCCTCTACCCGCGAAAAACGCCCGAAACAGAGCATGCACCATCCCGCACCGGCTCTTCCGAAGGGTTTCACACGCGCAGCCAGCGCCCTCCGTACAGCCATGACCATACCCGGTCCATTCGAACACCGGCAGCCGCAGGCAGCGACTCCCCTGCCCCGAAACCTCCCCATCCATCGCTAGACATCCAGGTTCCGCTATCCATACCCCTCTCCGGAAGCGCCCGCACAAACGCACACGCAGCCTGCCTCGGGAGATTGCCGCCGCATAACCCCACCCCTCCCGAGACGACCTGAGAAGACAAAAAAACGCATCCCGCATTTGATGCGGGATGCACTCTTTCGACGGAATCCGCCGAGCGGACTACTTACCGGCCTTACTTGATAATCACGGCACGGTTGGCCTGCTGGTTGTTTTCGTAGATGTTGGCTTCGTTGCCCTTGCCCTCGTAGGTCAGCTGCTTGGGGTTCACACCGCATTTTACGAGGTAGTCGTAAACACTCTTGGCGCGGTTCTCCGCCACCCGCTTGTTGCCGGCCGGCGTACCCGTCTGCTGGTCCGCGTGGCCCTCGATGCGGTAAACCCGATCCTTCGGACCGTTCTTGATGACATCGGCCATCAGTTCCAGGCGCGTCTTCTCTTTCGAGGAGAGTTTCGACATGCTGTAATCGTAGAGGATCACCGACGTCGGGCTCAACGTATTCGCGTTGCGTGCAGCAGCCGCTTCCGCAGCAGCCTTGGCCTCGGCCTGTGCGGCGGCAGCCTCGGCAGCCTTCGCGGCATTCCGTGCAGCCGTCAGGTCGTCGTTCAGACGGGCATTCTCGGCCTTCGCGGCTTCAAGGGCGGCATTGCCTGCGCTCACCGCATCCTGAAACGCACGGATATCGTCGGCCGTATATCCCGGAACGCCGCGCTCCCAATGCCGCCGGTTGAAGCGGTAGGTGATGCCGGCCGTCGCCGAAAGACCGAAAAGGTAGGAGCCGTTCATGGCCGCCGGGCAGATCTCCGAGTTTACCAACAAGCCTTTGAGCTCGATATTGAAGTCGAAGGCCGGAGAGAGACGGAACTTGTTGAGCAGACCCGCCGTGAAGGCGAACGTCTGCGACGTCCCCGCCAGATTCTCCCGCTGGCTGCGGTCCGTAAAGTTGGAGGCCATGTAACCGAACCCGAAGAACGGAACCCCGTACCAGGCACGATCCTCCCGATAACCGCCGATCCAGTTCGAGGCGTTGATCAACACATCCGTATGAACGAACAGATAGGGCCACGTCATCAGGCCCCGATCGGCATCGAAGTTATTGAACCAGCCGCCCTGCAACTGTCCGCGGAACCCTACTACCGGGTGTATCCACTTCGTGACGGAGAAGTTGCCCTCAAACCCGAAACGATCCCCGAGTGCACCCGAGTTTCCGCTGTTCGAAAGAGCGGTACCGCCGCCCAGACCGGCCGATATTTCCCAGTTATCCCAAAATCCATTGGAGACGAATCCCGCAAAGCTCGGTTTCTTGGGCGTATCCTCCGCCCGGGCCGAAGCCGCGGCAAATGCGACGAGCGTAAAAGCGAGAATTAGTTTTTTCATCTTTCTCAAACAAAAAAAATCATTGCAATATGCAGGCGTAAAAGTACACATTTTTTAGACAAAAACGATCTTTTGCCCCCAAAAAAAGAGAAGAAACGACAACCCGGACAGCGAAAGAGCCCGGACGAGACGTCCCGGCCCTTTCAGATCACGTCCGCGATGACGCCCGAGCATCATCCGCACTTCGAGTAGCCGCACGACATGCAGGTCAGACAGCCGTTCTGGTAGGCCATGTTCTCCTGCCCGCAGCTCGGACACTTGCCCTTGGACTTCGTGCCGTCGAGAATGTACTGTTTCAGCGCCCGGCAGACGCCCGTCTTCCACGTATTGATCGACACGCTGTCCAGATGCAGCGACTCGATCAGCGAGACGGTCTTCTCGATCGGCATCCCGTGGCGCAAGACGCCCGAGATGAGTTTGGCATAGTTCCAGAACTCCTCGTTGAACAGGCGCGAGATGCCGCCGATCGTGTTCGTATAGCCGTAGCGATCGACATACTGGAAGTCGTAGCGCTTCGTGCCGTCCTCCTCGCGGACCTTGATGATGTAACCCTTCTTGATCTTCGGCGGGATGTACATCGCATCCTCCTCGATCTTTCCGGTGAAGATCTCATACGGACGTCCGTTCTGCAACCCCACGAAGGCGATCCAGTCCTCCGAACCGTTCTTGAAGCGCACGATGTCCGCCGGAATCGACTTCGGGCGTTTCAGCACCTCGCCCGGATGCTCCTCGCAACGCGACTTCTTGCCCTTGGCGTTCTTGTCCAGCAGCACGCCCGAGCGGCAGCCGTCGCGGTAGACCGTGACACCCTTGCAGCCGCACTCCCAGGCCGTGCGGTAGACATCCGCCACGAGCGCCTCCGAGACGTTGTTCGGCAGGTTCACCGTCACCGAGATCGAGTGGTCGACCCACTTCTGGATCGCGCCCTGCATCTTCACCTTGGCCACCCAGTCGATGTCGTTCGCCGTGGCGCCGTGGTAGGGCGAAGCCTTCACCCACGTATCGAGCTCCTCGTCGGTGATCGTCGCCAGTTTCGACGTGTCGTAGCCGTTCGCTTCCAGCCACTTCACGAAGTTGTGGTGGTAGACGTTGTACTCCTGGAACTTCTCGCCCGTTTCGTCCTCGTAGTCGACGTGCGTGTCGTGGTCCGAGGGGTTGATCTTCCGGCGGCGCTTGTAGACCGTGCGGAATACGGGTTCGATACCCGACGTGGTCTGCGACATGAGCGACGTCGTGCCCGTCGGCGCGATGGTCAGCATGGCGATGTTGCGCCGTCCGACCTTCGTCATCTCCTCATAGAGCGCCGGATCGGCCTCGCGGATCCGCGCGATCATCGGGTTGTCCGCCTCTTTGGCGGCATCGTAGATCGGGAAGGCACCGCGCTCGGCGGCCATCTTCACCGAAGCCCCGTAGGCGGCCAGCGCCAGCGTCTTCTGCACCTCCACGGCGAAGTCGATCGCCTCCTGCGAGCCGTAGCGCAGCCCCAGTGCAGCCAGCATGTCGCCCTCGGCCGTGATGCCGAGACCCGTGCGGCGGCCCTTCTGGGCCATCGTGCGGATCTTCTTCCAGAGTTCCAGCTCCACGCGGCGGACATCCATGTCCTCGGGATCGCCCTCGATCTTCGCGATGATCTGCTCGACCTTTTCGAGTTCCAGGTCGATGATATCGTCCATCATGTGCATGGCCTTGCCCACGTGGTTGCGGAACTTCTCGAAATTGAACTTCGCATCCGCCTTGAACGGATTGTCCACATAGCTGAACAGGTTCATCGCCAGCAGGCGGCACGAGTCGTAGGGGCAGAGCGGAATCTCACCGCAGGGGTTCGTCGAGACCGTCACGAAGCCTTCGTCGGCATAGCAGTCGGGGATGCTCTCGCGGATCACCGTATCCCAGAACAGCACGCCCGGCTCGGCCGACTTCCACGCATTGTGGATGATCTTCTCCCAGAGTTTCTTCGCGTCGATGTCCTGCTCGTACTTCGGCTGCTCCGCGTTGATCGGGAACTGCTGGTGGTATTTCTTCCCGGCCAGGGCCGCACGCATGAATTCATCGTCGATCTTGATCGAGACGTTCGCACCCGTCACCTTGCCCGTGTCGACCTTGGCGTCGATGAAGCGCTCGGCATCGGGGTGCTTGATCGAGAGGGTCAGCATCAGGGCGCCGCGGCGTCCGTCCTGCGCCACCTCGCGCGTCGAGTTCGAGTAGCGCTCCATGAAGGGGACGATACCCGTCGACGTAAGGGCCGAGTTGAGCACCGGACTGCCCGTGGGGCGGATATGCGAGAGGTCGTGGCCCACGCCGCCGCGCCGTTTCATCAGCTGCACCTGCTCCTCGTCCATGCGGAAGATGCCGCCGTAGGAGTCGGCCGGATGCTTGTGGCCGATCACGAAGCAGTTCGACAACGACGCCACCTGGAAATTGTTTCCGATACCGGTCATCGGACCGCCCTGGGGAATGACATACCGGAAATGGTCGAGCAGTTCGAACGCCTCGGCCTTCGACAACGGATTGGGGTATTTGCGTTCGATGCGTTCGATCTCGGCGGCGATACGTTCGTGCATCTCCCGCGGAGAACGTTCGTAGATGTTCCCGAAAGAGTCTTTGAGGGCGTACTTGCTCACCCACACGGTTGCCGCGAGGTCATCGCCGTCGAAGTAGGCTTTCGACTCGGCGACCGCATCGTTGTAATCGACCTTGCGCGGCGTCTCGGTGTTCGTGGTTTTTGACATAATTCCTTGATTCTTATCTATTTTTTTCCAATTTTTCATCTTCCCGACCTGCATCCCTGCCGACCTGCATCCCTGCCGGTGGAAAAGCCCGGTTTTACAAATTTCAGACTTTTCCCACGAAAAAGCCAGCCTGCGGAACCAAACTTATGCACAATTTATTTACAAAAGGCGAAAAGGCGCGCCCCAGGCTTCCGGAGCGCGCATGACCGCTGCGCGGACAATGATTTATTTCACCGCTACGGCGTCGATCTCGACCCGCGCGCCCATCGGGAGGGCCGCCACCTCGTAGCAGATCCGCGCGGGTTTGTCGCCCGTGAAGAACTCCGCATAGACGGCGTTCATGGCCGCGAAGTCCCCGATCGACTGCAACAGCACCGTCGTCTTCACCACATCCGGGAAGTCGTAGCCCGCTTCGCGGAGGATATGTCCGATGTTCGTCAGCGACTGACGCGTCTGGGCCTCGACACCTTCGGCCATGCGGCCCGTTGCGGCGTCGATCGGCAACTGTCCCGAAACATAGAGGGTCCCGCCCGTCTCAACGGCCTGGGAATAAGGCCCCACGGCTTTGGGGGCCTGCGGTGAAGCGATGATCTTTTTCATAGGCAAATGGATCGTTGGGACACCAAAGGTACAATTTATTCTCTATATTTGCAGCATCGCTCAATCGAAAAAACATGAGATTCATCTATCGAATCGCGGTAGTCGCTGGACTTGCGGCCCTTACGGCCGGATGCTGCAACTGCCGCTCCTACCAGAAGAAAACCCGACGCCCGCTCGTCGGCACCGAATGGCAGCTGGTCCAGTTAGGCGGCGAGACCATCCGCCCCGAAGAGGGTCGTTTCACCATCACGCTCTCGGCCGAGAACGGACAGCTCTCCGGCGTGGGAGCCTGCAACCGCCTCTCCGGGCCCTGCAAGAGCAACGACCGCCGGGGGCTGAAAATCGGCCCGCTGGCCTCGACCCGCATGGCCTGCCCCGATCTGAAACGCGAACAGGACTTCATCGAAGCGCTCGAATCGGCCACCCACTACGACATGGACGGCCCGATGCTGCTGATCCTCTCCGACGGCGAACTGCGCGCCGTCTTCCAGGCCAAGCCATAACCTCGTCAGGACGCCACACCGGGACATCACCGGGACATCGAACCGTATCCCGCACCGGGGCGCCACAGGAACGCCACCCCGGGACAAAACCGAGCCGTCGGGACACATCGCGCTCCGGGTCACCGCACTACACTCCGGATCCTGTACCGATGCCCTCACACGAAAAAGCCCTCCTCCCCGTCGGGGAAGAGGGCTTCGTCATACGATCGCCCGTGCGATTATTTCAGATGCGGGTTCAGCTCGCCCCACTTGTCGATAGCGGGCAGCACCCCCATCCCGATCACCTCGTCACGCAGCTTGCAGAGGTGCTCGTAGCTCTCCTGCAACTTCCTGTGCTCCTCGGGCGTGCCCTTCACATCCTTGTAGCGTACGCCCTCCTTCGTGATCTCGGTCTCCATGGCCATCAGGATGTGGTTGAACTCTCCGTTGTGCACATAGACGCCGGCCGGATAGGTGAACGGTTTGCCGCCCATGGCCGCAGCGATCATGCAGATCGAAATGTAGGCCGGGCTCTGGAACGACGAACGGCCCCGCAGGTCGATGATGTGCTTGCCGCCCTGGATCACGCGCTGTTGCAGATCGGCCCAGTCATTTTCGGGCATCTCCTTGCCGATCAGCTCCGACAGGGGACGTCCGGCCACCAGCGTCGTCGAGGCGAAGACGGCCATCTGCTCGCCGTGACCGCCGTAGGTGCGGCAGTTGCGGATCTCGTCGGGCGAGATCTTGAAGTACCTGGCCAGTTCCGAACGCAGGCGCGTCGAGTCCAGCGCCGCGAGGGTCGTCACCTGCGAGGGTTTCAGACCGCCGTAGATCAGCGTGATCAGGCCCGTGATGTCGGCCGGGTTGAAGATCACCACCACGTGTTTCACATCCGGGCAGTAGGCCTTGATGTTCTTGCCGAACTCCTCGGCGATCTGTGCGTTGCCTTTCAGCAGGTCTTCGCGCGTCATGCCCGCCTTGCGCGCAGCTCCGCCCGACGACACCACGTAGGCGGCGCCCGTCAGCGCCTCCCTGATGTCGGTCGTCCACGTGATGTTCACGCCCTCGAAGGCGCAGTGGTACAGCTCCTCGGCAACGCCTTCCAGCGCCGGACCGAAGGGGTCGTACAGGCAGATGTTCGGCGTAAGACGCATCATCAGCGCCGTCTGCGCCATGTTCGAGCCGATCATGCCGGCCGCACCCACGATCGTGAGTTTCTCGTTTGTCAGAAATTCCATAATTCTCTCTATTTTTTAGAAAACATGCTCATTCGATCTCCCGCCGGTTGCGCAGCGCATGCGTAATGGTCAGTTCATCGACGTATTCCAGTTCGTCGCCGAAGCCGATCCCCCGCGCTATCGACGTGATCTTCAAACCCGGATAGTGCCGCAGGCGGTTCATCAGGTAGAAGAGCGTCGTCTCGCCCTCCACCGAGGTCGAAATCGCCAAAATCACCTCCTTCACGCCCCCCGCCGCGATCCGGTCGCACAGCAGGTCGATTTTCAGGTCCGAGGGCGAGATCCCCTGCATGGGTGAAATCACGCCCCCCAGCACGTGGTACAGGCCCCGGTACTGGTGCGTGTTCTCGATCGACAGCACGTCGGCCACCTGCTCCACGATGCAGATCGTCGTGTGGTCCCGCTCGGGATCCGCGCAGATCGGGCACACCTCCTCGTCCGAGAGGTTGTTGCACCGCGAGCAGTACTTCACCTCGTTGCGGAAGCGGTCGATACTCTCCGTCATGCAGGCCACCGACTCCCGGTCCATCCGCAGCAGGTGGATCGCCAGCCGCAACGCCGTGCGCCGCCCCACTCCCGGGAGTTTCGACAACTCCCCGACAACGTCCTGCAAGAGCTTCGACATCCGAATCCGTCCGCTAAATCGTTTCGATCGTCTTCGATTCGAGCCACCCCTTCTTGCCGTCGGCGATCGTGATCTCGCACCATCCGTCGAGACGGTTCGTGATCTCCACCAGCGTCCCTTCGTGCAGCACGAAGAGGTCCGTGGCCGACCGGTCCGGCGAACTCTTCACGGCCGTCGAGAGCGACATCACCACCGCCTGCGAATCGTCGAGCATCTCCCGCCGCTCGCCCAGCGCGAACCACGTCGTCAGCATGAACACCACGGCCGCGGCCATCGTCCCGTAAAAGCCCGTCTTGCGCAGCGACAAACGGCGTGCCAGCAGGTAGCACAGGAAGAACGACAGCGCACAGACCAGCGCCAGGAGCGAAAGGATGCTCCAGGCCGTGCAGCTCATCGTATGGCGCACGCTCCGGGCCCACTGGGTCAGGAAAAACTCCGGGATGCGCTCGATGTTGTCCTTCGTGCGCGCCTCGGCGACTCCGAGGTTGTAACGGATGTCGTCGTTGCCCGGAGCCAGGCGCAACGCACGGCGGTAGTAGAGGATCGACTCGCCCAGACGCCCCTCCTTGAAGCAGGAGTTCCCCAGGTTGTAATAGAGCTTCACGGAGCTCAACCCCCGGTCGAGGATCTCGCCGTAGATCTCCGTGGCCGTATGGTAGTCGCCGTTGATATAGGCCGTATTGGCACGGTCCCACAGCTCATCGGGCGTCGCCTCCGAAGCCGGGGCATCCGCCTCCGGGGCCGGCGAGACTTCCGTCGCCGCGACATCCGCCGCAGCCACGCTGTCGGCGGCCTCCTGCGCCTGTACGCCGGCGGATACGCCCCAGACCCATGTCAGAAACAGAATCAGTCGTTTCATAATCCGTTCATCGTTTGATTGCGGACTCGATCCGCGAAATCAGGTTCACACCCTCCGAATAGACGTCCGCCATGCGGGCCGACTCCACCGGCGAATACTGCGCCTCGTCGCAGCGCGTGATGATATCCGTAAACCGCTGCGAATCATCCGCCGAGACGCCCCGCTTGTGCAGCTCCTCGCGGACGTTCTCCTTCGTGAGGTTCGCCATCGGAATGTTGAACTTGTCGCTCATGTACCCCCACAGGGCCCGCAGCATCTCCTCGTAGAAGGAGTGGCGGTTCTGCTCCTCCATGTAGCGCTTGGCCGTGCGGAAACGCTGCACGGCGACCTTGTTCGCCCGTTTGCCGCGCACCAGCGCCAGGTTCTGCGACTCGCGGATCCGGTGCCGAAGCGCCGCGTAGGCCAGCACGAAGAGCAGCAGAATGCACGCCAGCAGGATCCAGTAGGGGGCGCTGAACAGGAACGGAACGGATGCCGAACGCAGTTGTCCGCTGCCGATCTTGATGAAGCGGATGTCCTCGCCCAGAAGCTTCACCTCCTCCTTCGACATGCCGCGGCCCTGCATCACCACGGCGCCGCCCCCGCCCTGCGTATCGGGCGTGATTTCGAGGGGCTGGCTCTTCGACTTCAACGTCATGTAGGCCATGCGCTGCGGGTCGAAATAGGTGAATTCGACGGGTTCGAGCTCATAGGAGCCCTCGGCCCGCGCAATGAACGGGTATTCGAACTGCCGGTAGCCGGAGATCCCCGACGCCGAGGCGTTGATCGACTCCGTGGTCTTCACGTTATACAACTCGAACGACGAGGGCAGTTGCAGCTTCGGAGCCTGTACGAAGGTCAGGTTTCCGCGCCCCGAGATCTTCACCGTGATGTTTGCGCCCGAATTGGCCGCCAGGCGTTCCGACGGGAACTCCGTATCCATCGTGAAGCTTCCCACGGCGCCGCTGAAGCTGGCCGGAGCCCCGTCCGGAAGCGGTTTGACCGAGATCGTCGTCCGCTGGCTCTTCACCTTGCGCGGCACGTTCAGCACCTCGCGACCCGTTCCGAAGAAGGGGTCGGCATTCCGGCTCTGGATCACCACCTGCGCCACGACCGTCATCTCCACGGGGTCGATCGTCAGCGTCCCGACCTGCTGCGGATAGAGCAGGTAGTCGAGCAGCACGCGCGTCTCGTAGACCTTGCCGTTGTAGGTTTCGCGGCTCACCTGCGCACTGTTCGGGTCGGTGAGGTCCTGCGACCAGAAGCCGTTGAACGACGGCGCCGACTCGGGAACGATGTTCACGTAGGGTACCCGCGTATAGAGCTTGAAGGCCACGTGGATCGGCTCGTTCTTGTAAACCGACGAGCGCGACACCACGGCCCGCAGCAGGATGTCCTCCTTGCCGATCTGGTTCTGCACCTCGTCGCTTCCGCTGCCGGAGTGCCGGTCCCGGGGCTGCTGCCGGGGCTGTGCGCTCTCGCCCTCGTCCACGATCTCGATCGGAAGCGGCTGCGTGCGATAGGTCCTGCCGTCGACCTTGACCTCCGCGGCGCCGATCGTCACCGTACCTGCGGCCTGCGGCAACAGCACGTAGGTGTAGGTATGGCTGACGCTCTTGGTCATCGAGCCGTTGATGATCTGGATCGACGAACCCGTGGACTCCGCCGGGCCTGCAAGCACGTCGAAGCCTTCGAACGACGGAGCCTCGAACGACCCTCCGTCCGGCTTGGCATTGAGTGCGAACTCCACGCGGAACGCCCCGCCCACGGAGACCGTCAGCGGAGAGTTGGCCTCGAAGGTGACCTCCTCGTCGGCAAAGGCCGGGAAGACCACCAATGCGAAGAACGCCGCCAGCGATAATTTCGCAAAGAAAACTCTCATGTATTTTATCCGATAGATCGTTAATCGGACCTCCCGCTTCCCGTTCCGCACTCCGCAACCCGCTCCGCACCGTACGTCCGGAAACCGGAACCGGAAAGCCCGAAAAAGTGTTGTCATACCCCTTGCCGACCGCCGCGAAGGGTCCCCGGAAACCCGGAGACCCCGCTTACGGCCGCAAGTCCGAATTTACAACGCAAAGCGTTGCCGTTTAGTATCTCCGAAGGGCGGATTTTCAATGCTTGAAATCGGCAAAGAAGTCGTTGCCCTTGTCGTCGACGATGATGAATGCCGGGAAGTTCTCCACGTAGATCTTCCGCACGGCCTCCATGCCCAGTTCGGGGAAGTCCACCACCTCGACCGACTTGATCGAGTTTTTCGCGAGGATGGCCGCCGGTCCGCCGATCGACCCGAGGTAGAAGCCGCCGTTGGCCTTGCAGGCGTCCGTCACGGCCTGCGAGCGGTTGCCCTTGGCCACCATCACCATCGAACCGCCGTGCTTCTGGAACAGGTCCACATAGGGATCCATGCGCCCGGCCGTCGTCGGACCGAACGACCCCGAAGCCATGCCCTGCGGCGTCTTGGCCGGACCGGCGTAGTAGACCGGGTGCTTCTTGAAGTATTCCGGCATCGGCTTGCCCTCGTCGAGCATCTGCTTGATGCGGGCATGGGCGATGTCGCGCGCCACGATGAGCGTACCTTTGAGGTTCAGGCGCGTCTTGATCGGGTATTTCGTGAGGATTTCGCGCACCTTGTCCATGCCCTCGTCCAGGTCGATGTCCACCGCCGGCGACATGGCCGGAGCCTCGGCCGGCAGGAAGCGCGCCGGGTTCTTCTCCAACTCTTCGAGGAAGATGCCCTCGGGCGTGATCTTCGCCTTGATGTTGCGGTCGGCCGAGCAGCTCACGCCGATGGCCACGGGGCACGACGCCGCATGGCGCGGAGCGCGGATCACGCGCACGTCATGCACCAGGTACTTGCCGCCGAACTGCGCGCCCACGCCGCTCTCCCGGCAGATTTTCAGCACCTTCTCCTCCCATTCCAGGTCGCGGAAGCAGCGCCCGCCCTCGTTGCCCGACGTGGGCAGCTCGTCGAGGTAGCCGGCCGAAGCCTTCTTCACCGTCGAGAGGCACATCTCGGCCGACGTACCGCCGATGCAGAGGGCCAGGTGATAGGGCGGGCAGGCCGACGTCCCGAGGTCGAAGATATGCTGCTGGATGAACTTCGTCAGCGACTCCTCGTTCAGGAGCGCCTTGGTCTGCTGGTAGAGGAAGGTCTTGTTGGCCGAACCGCCGCCCTTGGTGATGAACAGGAACTCATACTCCATGCCGGGCTTTCCGCCGTAGATGTCGATCTGCGCCGGAAGGTTCGTGCCCGAGTTCTTCTCGTCGATCATCGTGAAGGGAACCACCTGCGAATAACGCAGGTTCCGCTCCTTGTAGGTCTCGTAGACGCCCCGGGCGATGCAGGCGGCATCGTCGGCCCCGGTCCAGACATCCTCGCCCTTGTGGCCGATACAGATCGCCGTACCCGTATCCTGACAGGT
This sequence comes from Alistipes sp. An66, assembly GCF_002161445.1. Classification (GTDB taxonomy): domain Bacteria; phylum Bacteroidota; class Bacteroidia; order Bacteroidales; family Rikenellaceae; genus Alistipes; species Alistipes cottocaccae. The sequence continues at coordinate 5,096 of NZ_NFHT01000015.1, read as the reverse complement.
CGGGAGTTCGCCCTCGGCGGCCACGCACTGGTTCAGCAGCATCGTGTAGGCCACGAACTTGTCGTTGTCCGTCGCTTCGGGATCATCGAGGATGTTGCGGAGTTTTTGCAGGTGCGCCGCACGCAGGTAGAACGAAACGTCGCTGTAAGCCGCCTTCGACAGCAGTTCCAGACCCTTCGGGTCGACCTTCAGGATCTTGCGCCCGTCGCACTCGACGACCTTCACGTAATCCTTCGTCAAAAGACGGTACTTCGTTTTGTCCTCCTGAATCGGAAACGGTTCCTGATAGATGAATTCTGCCATGATCGTATGTATTTTGTGTGTTTGCCGGATGGGGTTCGGTTTTATCCATGCAAAAATACAAAAAACAATCCGGATTGCACAACTATTTCGGCCTCTCTGTTATTTTTTTCACAAAAAGAGGGCATTATTTAGATTTTTTAGTAAATTTGTGCGGTTTTTGATCGCCACAAATTTTTTAACACATATTAGCTATGGTATCGTTCAAGGAAATCGGCCTCGTAAACACCCGCGAGATGTTTGCCAAGGCCATCAAGGGCGGGTACGCCATCCCGGCCTTCAACTTCAACAACATGGAGCAGCTCCAGGCCATCATCCAGGCCGCTGCCGAGACCAAGTCGCCCGTGATCCTTCAGGTGTCGAAGGGTGCGCGCAACTACGCCAACCAGACCCTGCTGCGCTACATGGCCGAAGGCGCCGTGGAGTATGCCAAGGAGCTGGGCTGGGAGAAACCCCAGATCGTCCTGCACCTCGACCACGGAGACTCGTTCGAGCTCTGCAAGAGCTGCGTCGACATGGGCTTCTCGTCGGTGATGATCGACGGTTCGTCGCTGCCCTATGACGAGAACGTCGCCCTGACGAAGAAGGTCGTTGAGTATGCCCACCAGTACGACGTGACGGTCGAAGGCGAGCTGGGCGTGCTGGCCGGCGTCGAGGACGAAGTTGCCGCCGAGGAGAGCCACTACACCAAACCCGAAGAGGTCGTCGACTTCGTAACCAAGACCGGCGTCGACTCGCTGGCCATCTCGATCGGTACGTCGCACGGAGCCTACAAGTTCACGCCCGAGCAGTGCACCGTCGACCCGAAGACGGGCCGTCTGGTTCCGCCCCCCCTGGCTTTCGACGTGCTGGCAGCCATCGAGAAGGAGCTTCCGGGCTTCCCCATCGTGCTCCACGGATCGTCGTCCGTACCCCAGGAGGAGGTCGACACGATCAACAAGTACGGCGGCGCGCTGAAGGCTGCCGTAGGTATTCCCGAGGAGGAGCTGCGTCAGGCTGCCAAGAGCGCTGTCTGCAAGATCAACATCGACTCCGACTCGCGTCTGGCCATGACCGCCGCCATCCGTGAGGTCTTCGCCACGAAGCCCGCAGAGTTCGACCCCCGCAAGTACCTGGGTCCGGCCCGCGACAACATGAAGAAGCTCTACATCCACAAGATCAAGGAGGTGCTCGGTTCGGACGGAAAGGCCGAATAAGCGGAGTATCCTATACTGCATGAAAAACAAGCCGGGCAAATGTCCGGCTTGTTTTTATATATGATCAAAAAGAGAACTTCGGTTCTAAAAGTCCAAACGAGTTAACCGATTCTCAATCTGTATCAGGACGAAAGGTGGTATTATCTCCAATAATAAACAAGATTATCCAGGTAAGTAACGGAGAAAAAAAGAATGATAAAAGCACCCAACCCAAAGGATCACGATGTCTGTTCTTCGCCATTCGATACGCGATGTGTATACGCAAGAGATACACTAATCCCAATGCAACCGTACTCCCCAAAATAATCAGCAACACATCCCATACAAGCGGGTCAACAACCACACGGATCGTTTGTAGAATCAAGCTGGTCATCTTACCTTGTAGGATTTCAATTCGAATTTTACCTTGTATTTACGATCGGGATTTGTCGGAACTGCACCATTCTTATAATAGGCATAATGATCCCTATACCCATATCCATCCAGCGTGATACTCTTTACCATTCCAGATTCGATGGTTACAGACCTCGTAAAATCTTGATAGTCAAGCATATTATCACTCATATCATAGTAAATTATGCGGCCTGTTATACTCGATACGGTGCGGTCGGTATTGTTTTTGAAAGCAACAGTAGCCTCGGAGTTAACCCAGTCATGAGAATAATTAGCAAGCGTAATATCTCCGGACTTGCCTGATGGAGCCGTAGATGGAGTCGTAGATGGAGTCGTAGATGGAGTCGTAGTTTGCCGGGTGGTAGAGACTTGATGTGTCATGGCTGGCTTCGTGCTACCTTGCTTCAACTGGTTTACTTCACTACGCAACCTCTTCACTTCGTTTTGGAGCGCTTTCCATTCGGTTTCAGTCACTATGAAATCAGACGAAGATGTTGCGGCAACTTCTTCCACCGAATTTTCCTGCTCCATGATTTCAGGCGCACTTTCAATACGAATAAGTCCGGTCGCCCAAAAGATAATAAAAAGAATTATCGCAACACCAACAATGAGCAACATTTTAATAAAACAACCACCTTGCTCACTTCTGCCCTCGTTTATAGAATTCTCTCTCATAGTGCATCTGCAATTTATGGTTAAATTTGTGTTTTACAAATATATAAAATAAAATTTCAAATCTAACGACACTTGCAAATACTTTTGCACCTCACTCCATCCGTTTATTCCTGAACCGCCGGAATCCGGTCATCCGGAATATACTTCCCGACAAACTCCCCGACACGCCGGGTATACTCCTCACGGTTGTCGCGGTACGACAGGGCGTGGGCTGCGCCGGGAACCACCCACAACTCCTTCTCGCCAGGTTTCGCCTCATACAACGGATAGACCATCCACGTCGGCACGTAATCGTCGGCATCCCCGTGGATGAACAGCATCGGACGGTCGCACTTCGCCACCTGTTTCAGGGCCGAAGCCTCGCGGAAATTCCAGCCGTATTTCACGTCGCACAGCCCGCTCGCCACATTCAGCAGAGGGAAGGCCGGCAGCGAGAACTGCCCCTTCAACTCCTTCGCGAACTGATCCCACACGCTCGTATAGCCGCAATCCTCGACAAAACACTTCACGTAGGGCTGCTGCTCTTCGCCCGAAACCATCATCGTCGTCGCGGCGCCCATCGAGATGCCGTGCACGACCATCCGCGTCGCCCCGCCGAAGATCCCGTTGGCCACCTCCATCCATTGCAGGACGTCGAGCCGGTCCTTCCACCCCATCCGGATGGCCCGGCCCTGGCTCTCGCCGTGGTAGTAGAGGTCCGGCAGCAGGATATTGAAACCCAGATCGTGGTTGTAGAGGTAGCCGATCATCAGCATCCGCACGGCATTGTCCGTATAACCGTGGACGATAACCGCCGTGCGGTCCGTGGGCTCCGGCGCCCACGCATACAGGGCATGGAGCCGTTCGCCGTCGCGCCCCGTCATCGTCGTGTCGCGCAGCGCATCCCGTTGCCGGAGACTGTCGACCCACGATTCCAGAAAGGGATATTCCTCATACATATATTCATAAGAGGCGGCGTTCTTGGCCTCCATCGTCGCGTCGGGGCGCAGCGAATAGCGGAGCAGGTAGAGACTCCCGCCCACCAGGATCGCCGCCACGACCAGTATGACAAGGACAATGATGCGAATAATCCGTTTCATAAACTGCTCTGTTTTGGTTTATACGAAACGGCCGCCGGCGCAAAAATCCTGCCCCGACGACCGCTTTCAGACGTCAAGTCCCGGAAAAATCAGTTCATGCCCAGTTTGGCACGGATATGGGCCAGCATGTCGTCGGTCATCCGCGAAAGGTCCCATTCGGGTTTCCAGCCCCACTCCTCGCGGGCGCAGGTGTCGTCCAGCGAATTGGGCCAGCTCTCGGCAATCTCCTTCTTCACGGGGTCGATATCGTAGTTCATCGTGAAGTCCGGCAGCCGTTTCCGGATCTCGGCGCAGATGATCTCCGGGGTGAAGCTCATCGAGGCGAGGTTGAAACTGTTGCGGTGGACGAGTTTCGCGGGATCGGCCTCCATCAACTCGACGCACGCACGCAGCGCGTCCGGCATGTAGATCATGTCCATGTAGACATCGGGCGGAACGGGGCAGGTGAACTTCCCGCTGCGGATCGCCTCGTAGTAGATCTCCACGGCGTAGTCGGTCGTACCGCCGCCGGGGAGCGTAACGCTCGAAATGATACCCGGAAAGCGGACCGAACGGGTATCCACGCCGTATTTGTGGTGGTAGTAGTTGCCGAGGAGTTCGCCGGTAACCTTGCAGATGCCGTAGATGGTCGTCGGCTGCATGATCGTATCCTGCGGGGTTTTGTCCTTGGGGGACGTGGGCCCGAAGGCGCCGATCGACGAGGGGGTGAAGAGCGAGCAATGGTGCTGGCGGGCCACTTCGAGCGAATTGTTGAGCGCACCCATATTGACGTTCCAGGCCATCTGGGGGTTGCGCTCGCCGACGGCCGAAAGCAACGCCACGAGATTGAAGATCGTGTCGATATGATACCGGGCCACGACGGAAGCCATGGCCGTGGCATCGAGGGCATTCAAGACCTCGAAAGGTCCGTCTTCACCCAGATTCCGGCATTCGCGCATGTCGGTGGCGACGACGTTGGCGCCGCCGTAAATCCCACGCAGAAAAACTGTCAGCTCGGAACCAATCTGACCTCCGGCGCCTACTATCAGAATACGTTTCATCTGTTTTTGTTATAATTCGGTAGTAAAGATAGAAAATAATTGTGAAAAGCACACATTTTTTTGGTCTTTTCATTTTTCTTGTGTACTTTTGCACCACTCAACAAGGGAATTGCTGTTGTAGCTCAGTGGTAGAGCACTTCCTTGGTAAGGAAGAGGTCACGAGTTCAAGCCTCGTCAACAGCTCTGGAAGGCGTTGTAAAAAGACGCCAAAACAAGCAAAAAGCCTTATGTATCAATGATATGTAAGGCTTTTTCATTTTTGGCTGGTTCCTGAAAATGCATTCTCAGGCAACAAGTCCGAGACCAAATCGTGACCTGTTTTGCTCCGGACCGAAAACAGGTCACGATTTACGCACAATACACTGTTTTACACCGACTTGCGTCGCAATATCGCCCATGCTGCAAACGTTTGT
>NZ_NFHT01000014.1 GCF_002161445.1 Alistipes sp. An66 | reverse complement strand
TTCGAACTGAATTACGTCGACGAGAGCGAGTCGCCCGAATACCAGGGCCGCTTCACCGTGACGAACTACTACACCGTCGCCTTCACGGCCGACGCTGCTGGCGAGGTTGCCATCGACGATTAGCGGAGAGAAGATGGGATGGATGGGCGGCGCCCCGCCGACTACGGGAGCGGACTCCGGACGACTCTTTGCGGCCGGAATCACCTACATCTGCTGCGAAGCGTGGCCACAGGCCTACGACTGCTTCGTACGCTCGGCTCGGGAAGATGCCCCGACACGCTACAACCAGGCTCTGTGCTGTTTCCATGTGGGATGGTATGAGGAGGGCTACCGGCTGCTCGCAGAGGCCGAACGGCTACTGGACGACAAGCCGGGCAAAGGCTCCGGCCTGGGCATCCCGTCCATGTCGCGGCGGCAGCCTCCCGAGGCCTTTCGCCGCTGGGATTTTGCAAGCGAATTGCCCCGATGTCCGCTGCTTCCCGAGACACCGCGCGACGATGTCCTCACGCTGATCCTCCGCCTGCGGGCCGAGGCGGCCTCCCGACTGGGACGCTGCGAGGAGGTGCGGACGATTGCCGCCCGCCTCGGGCACCGATACAAATACCTTGAAAACCTGCTCAAAACGATCAACCGATGACACCGCTCCGGGAACTCTATGACCTTTATTGCTATCCCGCTCCAGCGAAGGAGGCGCACCGACACGAACTTCTCATGAAAATTCCGATCGACGCACGCGACGAGGACAACTACGGCCGCACGTCGCTGCATATTGCGGCGGAATTTGCCGACTGCGAGGCCATCGCTTCGCTGCTCGACCGCGGGGCCGAGGTGAACGACCGCGACGAAGAGGGGCACACGCCGCTCTTCCGCCTGGCCTCACGCCGCAGCAGGGTACCCGCTCTGGAAGAACCGATTGCCACGGCGGCACGGCTGCTGCTGGATCGCGGTGCGAACCTTCCGCGCTCGGCACGCGGCACGACGGCGCTGCTCGAGGCCGTGCAAAACCGTCACCACGCGATGGCCGCCGTGCTGATCGACTCCGGGCAGCGGCTCGACTCCGCAAACAGCTACGGCGACAATGCCCTGCACATCCTCTGCCGCCGCGCTGCCGATACCGCAAGGGAAATCGCCGGCAAGGAGCGTTTTATCGCCAGCTTCGGCGAACGATGGGTCTCGGAGAAGCAGCAGCGGGAGGCCCGCGAGGAGTTGGAGGAGCTCCAGGCGGAACAGATGCGCTGTTATGCGACGGCGGCACTGCTGCTCCACAGTGGGCAGATCGACCCCGACGAGAAGAACTCTACCGGTCGGCGTGCGTTCGACCTCGCCATGGAGGGCGGAGCCAAATGGGTGGGCGCCCTGCTTTCGGGTGAGGATCCGTTTGATGAACTCACGATGGAGACCGGCGGGATGAACCTCTTCCAGGCGCTGCGAAAAAGGGATCGGAAAGCACTGGAAGCCCTGCTGCAGGCTGCTGTCGATCCCGATGCGGAGTGCGACGACCGCGAAATGAACGACTGGACGGGCAAAACGCCGCTGGTCTGTGCGCTGGAGTGGGGCGAGACCGAAATCGCGGCGATGTTGCTCCGGGCTGGAGCCAATCCCGACCGGCGAACGGCAAAAGGGATGTCTCCCTTTGCCGTCTGGATCGATCAGGGATGTCGCGTATCGGATGGCATGGAGCGATTTGCCCCGCTCATGGAGCTCTTCGAAGAGCGGGGATGGCACCCCGATGCCCCGCAGACGGGGAAAGACGAACGGGCCCTCATGCTGGCGTGCCAGCACGACGACTACGAACTGTCCATCTGGACCTTGCGGCGTCTGCTGAAACAAAAGGTCGAGGTGAATGCCCGCGATGCAATGGGTCGTACGGCCTTGATGCATTTGCTAGGCCCGCACAGCGCTGGGCCGTATCAATCGGAGATGCTGGAGCGGTTGCTGGAGGCCGGTGCCGACCCCTGCGCCGCCGACAACGTGGGGCGCACCGTGCTGCACTATGCGGCCGAGGGCTACACGCATGCGGCGGCGCGGCAGGCGGCCGAGTTGCTCTTCGACTTCGGGCGGCCCGATGTCTCGTCCGCCGACAACGAGGGCCGCACGCCGATAGACATTGCCATGCGCAACAACAACGAGTCGCTTGTGAAATTTTTGCTAAAACACGTCTGAAATCAACGTTATGGATACCTTCCAGACCTTTCTGAACGCCTGCCGAAACGGGCAGAAGAGCATTGTGAAGATCCTCCTCGAACGGGGCGGCATCGACCTCAACCGGCGCGATGCCGAGGGCAACACGGCACTCCATTATGCCTGCCGCGAAGGATACCGGGATCTGGCGGTGCTGTTGCTGGAAAAGGGAGCCGATGCCTCGTCCGCAAACAACCGGGGCGAAACGCCCCTCCACGCCGCCGCCCGAAAGGGCAATCGCGAGATCCTGGCCCGACTTCTCAATGCCGGGGCCGATCCGGATGTCGCCGACCGGGAGGGCTGCACGCCGCTGATGCGGCTCGTAGAGAACCGCCGCACGGATGCCGCTCTGTGGCTGATCGACAGCGGGGCCGACACCGAGGCTACGGACCAGACGGGACACCGCGCACTGGACTACGCCACGGCACACGGGCTGACGGAGGTGGTGGCACGGCTGAGCCAAAACGGATCCGACGCGACGGACAGCCGTGATGCCGAAGGCAACACGCCGCTGCATCAGGCCGTTTACAACGATCAGGCCGAGGTCGTGCGTACACTGCTCGCGGCCTCGAAAGCGCAGCTCAATGCGCCGAACGATGCGGGCGAAACGCCATTGCTGGTGGCGTGCGGACGCGGAAATCTGCACATTGCCCGGATGCTGCTCGACGCCGGAGCCGATGCCAACCGTTCGCTGCCCGACGGGACAACGCCGCTGCATGGGGCGGCACAGGCGGGCAATCGCTTCCTTGTGGAGGCGCTGCTCGGGGCCGGCGCGGCAATCGACGCCCGCAACGGAGTGGGTGAAACCCCGCTGCTCATGGCGGCCCGCGCCGGGAACAACGAAGTCGTGCGCCTGCTTGTGGAGCATCGTGCCGACGTCAATGCGGCGGACAACCTCCAGCACACGGCACTTTACTATGCCGGCGAACGCGGCTTCACGGAGATCGTCGAGCTGCTGCTTGCGGCCGGCGCCGAAGGATAAAATGGATCGAAAACCTTAAAACATACCGAACATGGCAAACGAGAAGATGAAACCCCAAAGTCCGGAGGAGATTGCCCGGGCAGCGCAGGAGGCAGCCCTGAAGCAGATGCGAGCGATGATGGGCTCGATTCCGGGGATAAGCAACATGCCCGATATGGGCGACATGCAGGCACAGATCATGGCGCAGATGCAGGCCGCCGTGCCCAATCTGGCGGAGATTCAGGCGCAGCAGGCCGCCATGGGAACGCTCGGCGGAGTGGATGCCGCCGCCGTGGCCGAAGCCGCCCGGCAGAACATGGCGCAGGCTACCGCAACGATGCAGGCGATGCAGGACGGGAGTCTCGAAAGGGAGTTGCGCGAGGCGAATGCCGCGGCGCTCGACTGGCTGGGCGAGGACGACGGCTGGGAGATCAAGCGCGCCGAGGCGTGCCGGCTGACTGCAGAGCAGTGCCGGCTGATGGCCTTTGCCGCGCCGCTGCTGGTCTACAACGACGAGGCGGTGGATGCCGTCGAGAGCGAGGTCCTGTCCGAAACCTACCGCGCGCAACTTCAGAGCTGGTGGAACATTACGGACCGCGACTCGACGCTCGAAATCGTCCGGTGGCTGCTCCTCGAAGGGCATCATGCGGATGCCGACGCGGCGCTGGCGCTCATGCGCGGCGACCAGTCCGAAGCGGGTGATCCCGAGGAGAAAGCCGAGGATGTGCAGGCCATCGCGGAGTTTATGGTCGAAAACGGGTATTGCACAGTTGAAACGCTTCCGCAGACGGTCATCGCGTGGGATCTGGTGCGCATCGCCAATCTCGGGCGTTGGGCTCTTCACGCCGGTTATCTCTCCGAGGAGGAGATGTGGCAAGTGATGCAGGTGGCGGCCGATACCGCCCGCGAACACTTCTCGTCGTGGGAAGAGTACGGACGCAGCTTCGCCATGGGCCGCGGCGTCTGGCACGGCGACGAGGAGGATTGCCAAACAGCCTGGGAGATCGTCACCGAGCTGCTCGAAGAGGAGACCTCGCCCTGGCGGCAGATTCCGTGGAACGCATAGCAACCCGTCAACGCCGAAACGATGGAACGGGGACTTGAATTCTATGTGATGCTGGCCGTTGTGGCGGTCGGCGCCCTGACGTGGCTTTACAGGAAAGGCAGCCGGGTCTGGCGAACGGTGCGCAAGCTGCGCCGGTCGTTTCAGGAAATTTGCCTGAATCCGAAATCGACGCTCGCTGACGAACCGTGCCGCCAGCTGGCCATCGGGGCGATGTACGCTTCGCAGCAGGGGGCTTGGCAAAACTCGCTGGAAACAGGCATCGACGATACACTGCCCGAGATTTTGGGCAACTGGTGGGGCATCGACTCCACCGTGGAGGCCCGCGAACAGCTGGACTACCTCTGCGAAAAGGGATTCCGCTACTACTGGCCCACGGTGCTCGAGGCCTTTCGGCTCGACGGTCGCGAACGGCAGGACGAACTCCTCCAACAGCGGATGACCTCGCAGGAGGATTACGACAAGGTCTCGTCGCAACTCGAGAATCTGCGGGAGACCTTCGACGAACTCCTCTCGTGCGGCGTGGTCGCCTCGAAAGAAGAGCTCAGCGGCTGCAACGTGACGGGTTGGGATGCCGGGCGCATTGTCTTTCTGGCGCGGGTCTGCTGCGAGATGGGCTACCTCACCGAAGAGGAGGCGTGGGCGTACATCGGACGGGCCGACGCGCTGGCGCATGAGGCGTGCGGGTCGTGGCGCGAACTGGCGATGAGCTACATTCTCGGGCGCTCGCTCTGGGGTGGCAAACGGGCCTACAATTCGGTGATGAAGACGACGGCCGACGTGCTGCTGAGCAACCCCAAGAGCCCGTGGGTGCGCTACCCGTGGTAAGGGCCCGACGAAGCAGTGATGAAAGCCGCGCTGAAATACCCGGTCTTCTACCTTGCTCCCGCGAAGCACATGGTCTATGTCTTCTGGCGGGAGGAGAACGTGACGACACGCCGGCTGCTCGCCGAGGCCGACGGCTGGGCCGGGCAGGAGGTGGTCGACGCCTCCGGGCGTTGCTACACGATCCGCTGCTGTTGGGAGACCGGGCCGGTCGGTCTCTACGGTCGTATCGGACCAACCGACCGGCGCACTGTCCGCTACGACACCGACTTTGAAGAGGCGGTCCGCGATTGTATGCTTCCGAAGCTGCAGGCGTGGATCGCCCGCGAATATCCTCGGTCGGAGTGGTTCCGGGAGACGTGCTGGCGCAACGCTGCCGACTTCCGGCAGGCGGTCTACCGCTGCCGAAGTTTCGAGGAGCTGGCCCGGATGTTCCGCTGCCGCCCCGAGGAGGAGCCCTCTATCCGACGTTCCCTTGTACGCTTTCTCGTCGTGCCCCTCGTTGTCGGAGTGGTTATTTGGCTGTTGGCCCGCTATACATAACAAAAATTGTAAAAATATGAAAATCAGACGCCTGGTCGCATTTATCCTTCTGCTCGCTGCCACAGGCTGCGCAAGCACCCGCAAATCCGCCGAGCTCGACCCGACCTTCGTGGCTTCCGAATCGACCTGGTTGTATCGGGACGCCGAGGTGGTAAACCGCCGGCTGAAGCCCCTCGAGCGTCCGCAGGTGCGCTTCGAGGTCGAGCACGCCATCCGGCACGCTGATTCGGTCTGGGTGGTGGCTCGCGTGACGGTTCCCCACCGCTCGATCCGCCGCGGAGAGTGTTTCAAGGCTATGAGTGTTCTTCAAGCTCCCGAGGGCATCATGGAGCTGGGAGAATTGTCTCTCGACTCGGGCCATTTCATGCCCGATGAAGAGGGAGACGTGGATGTGACAACCCGTCCCGGACGGATGCAGAACCTCTATCTCTCGTGGCGCTTTGCTTGGGACGAGCGCATGCGGATGAATACCTTCATCGTGGTCTTTGCCAGCCTGACCGACGGCCGCCACCTGTTCGAGTATCTGCCCCTGATGCTGCCGCTCTTCTGGATCGATGATACGGAGGATGAGTTTTACTGGCCCCGGTCGGCCGGGATTCCCGAGGAGGCCCTGCTCGATCGTTCACCCTTCGAAACTGCCGTCGAGTGATATGGAAAGAGTTATTCGGTGCGGATTCGTACTACTGCTTGCGCTGATAATTCCTATATGGAGCGCTCGGGGTAAAGAGATTCAGGCGGACAACCATTCCGCCTTCGACGTTGCCCCAAGCAATGCCGCCCGGGCGGTCCTGCTCCACGCCGCCACCCCGGAATGCGACACCGTGCACTGCTGCCTCTCGATCGAAGCCGGGCAGCCGCGGGCTCGGGGCGACTACGAGATTCTGCTCTCCAGCAACCAATATACCGACCGAACCCCGACCATCGTCACGGAGGAGGGGACATCGCTGACATGGCTTCGCAGTTCCTCTTCCGAATCCTGGAGCAACGGCATAACCACACGTATCTGCCGGCACTTCTATCGCTTCTCTCCCGCCAAAAAGGGTGAATACCGGCTTCGTTGCCGGGACCTCTCGTTCGACGGGGTGGCCTACGACGGCGTACTGACGATCCAGGTCGGAGCACCGGAGCTAAATGCCGTTCCCACCTTTCTTTTATGGGTGGCGGGAATCGGTTGTCTGCTCCTCGTTGAAGTATTCATTCGGATTGGATGCCGCAACGAAGCCCGGGTCGATACGGCCGGCTTCATTCGGCGACACCGCAGGCTGCCGCTCAACGCCGAAGGGATCTGGGCCCATTATCTGCTTCCAATCATGCTCCTCTATCTTCCGCTCTTCATGGTCATCATCACCCTCACGGGTATGGTGTCTATCTCGACCAGCGCGCTTCTCTGGACCTCGGGTGTCTGCGTCCCGGTGGCTTTCGTCCTCTTCCGCCTCCAATACCGCAGGCTTTTCTTCCGCTGGAGAAAAACGGTGCTGCCGCCGGAGCGGATCGACGCTTTGCTTCGGGAGCTGGCCGAGCAGTACGACTGGACGATCGACCACATGGACCGGGATTTTTTTGTCGCACACACCCATCCCGCATGGTGGAGCGCCACGTGGGGTGAACAGATCTTCGTCGCGCACGACCGCGGCGGCATCTGGATCAACAGCATCAATGATCTCAACAAACGCAGCTCGATCGTCTCGTTCGGATATAACCGCCGGAATATCCGCCGGGTGACGGAGGCTATCGCAGCACAGGAAAAAGAGACCCATTCATTCACCGATCTAAACCCGACGCCATGACACCGTTGAAAATCACCCCGCTGCCCGGATGCACGCCCGGGACGGTAGAAAAGATCGACGCACTCAACCGCAAACTCGGATCGTTCATCCACGCTCCGCTCAATCTCAAGGAGGTGCTGCGCATGGAGCCGTTCGCCGCCGACGCGGAGGTGGTGCGGGCCGTTGCGGCGACGCTCGACAACTACGCCATCATCCCGACCTCGCCCACGGAGCGCGAACGCCAACGCACGACGGGCCTTCCGAAGGATTACGACATCGTGGGGTTCTGGTACTGCGTGGCGCTTCTCGCCCTTTCGGCAGAGCCGGAGGCTGTGCGTTATTTGCTCGTGCTGGCGCGCATACTGATGGTCGAGGATCCCGCGGAGCTGTTCCTGCTGCGGCGCATCGTCCGCCTGCTGGAGGGATTCCCATTTCCCCACCTGCAGGAACTCAAAAGTCGGATTGAAGGCTTCTACGACACCGTTACGCACCAATTGGAGGCCTTCCGATGGCTGGAGGCCGCCGGGATTCCGTGGCCCGAGTCATACGAATGGGAGGTCACCGCGCAGTTCTCCTCCGACGGCGAGCCCTATGCCGACCCGGCGGCTCCGAAGGAGGAGCGGCGCAGGCGCGTGGTGCTGACACTCCGGCTGAACAGTCCCCGCAGCCTCTACGGCAGTTGCCGCCAGCACAACAGCTACGAGATCTCGCTCCGCAACGAAGACAACACGACACGCGGCCTATGGAACGAAGGCCACGGCGATCTCTTCATCGAAGACCGCCCCATGATGCAGCACCGGATGTTCACACCGCTGCAGCTCCCGGAGCTGTTCGACGCGCTCGAAGGGTTCGGCATCCGGCTGGTGCGCAAGCCCGTGATGGTCTACACAAGTCAGGGGATCCGAAACGCCCATGTGAAAGTGTTTCAGATGCTCGAAGATCAGCTCGAACGCAACTCTTCGGAGGTCGGGCCGCTCGCAGAGGAGGCTTCGGACCGGCCGAAGGAGGCGAGCGATACCGACGGCACCTCGGCTGAAAAGGAACAATTCCCGGAGGTCGGGCGCGCCGTGGAGGAGGCGCTGGACCTGCTCAAATACGACGGTGACGTGAACGATTCGCTGGCCGAGATGCGAAAAAAATGGGGCGAGGGGATTTCGGCGCTGCACGACGCCCGTTTCGACGAGATCGGGGTACAATATGCCTGCCGCCCGCACGAAGAGGGTATGGCCGCTCTCGGACAGGAGCTGACCTGCCACGGATACCGGCTCTACGACCTCGACGGCGACGATATCTACCTCCTCACGTTGCAACCGGAGGCTCACGCTGCGGATTTCGAAAAGGCTTGCGGAAAGGCGGGTCAATATTGTCGGCAGGTGAAGCAGCCGGGACGCGCACCTGGCACTCCAGCCCGCGAAATCGACCCCGGGCGCACAATGCCCTGCGAAGAGGTGCCATGGCCCGATGATGCCGACTACATGCTCGACTCGCTGGCCGGCGACTTTTGCAGCGGGCGGTGGAAAAGCCGCGATGCGGAGGAGTGGCAGGGAAATTTTGTCGCCGATCTCCGCCAGCGTCCGCTGCAACCGGTCAAGGTGCGCTGGAACCGGTTTTGCTGCCTGACCTACTCCCCGGAGATGGATTTCTATGCGGCGTTCTACTACATTCCGCCCATGCAGTGCTGGATGCTTCTCGGGGGCAAGAATCCCCTGGAAGCGAACAGTTGGAAGCGGCTGTGCGACCTGCCGAAACTTGAGTCGCCCTTTCTTTTCCTCGACCAGCGTCCCCGATGGTTCGGCCGTTATCTCTGCTTCGGCGACCGGCAGAGCGCCACGATCCTCACGATGAATCCGCAGGGAGTGGAGCGCGTCCAGCGTTTTCCCCTGCCCAAGGCGCAGCACCCTTGCAGGTTCGCCTGCGACGGACTCGGACGCATCCTCCTTGCACACGACGAAGAGACCTATTGTTTCGAAAACGGCTCGCTCTCACCGCTGGGCTTCCACATATTGAGTGGCGACGGGTTCAACGGCTCCATCCCTGCCCCCGGAACCGGCCGACTGGTGATGTGCGGCTTCTCGGACCGGGAGGTGGTTGCCCGGCTGCTGGAACTCGACGTCGATACGCGCCGCTGCCGGACTACCCGGATGCAGAACGTAGATCCCTGGTCGAACCTCCTCCCGTTTGGAGACGACTGGGTGCTGATCAAAGGAGCTTGCGATTCGATGCGACTGGATTTTGCCCGGCTCTGGAATCGCACGACGAGCGAAGTGCTACGCATCCGTCCCGGGATGTTCGGCAGCGAAAAACTCGAACATATCGGACGGCTGAGCGATGGCCGTGTGGTGCTGACCACACTTCGCTCCCATGTGGGACAAGTCGTGCACTTTCCCGCGGATTTCTGGAATTTCCTCCGCTCGGCCAGTCGTCCGCAAACTCTGGAGCCGATGCAACCCTACGAAACGCTCTATCCAAATATTCCGCTGACACTACCCGAAAGATCATAACAAAACATGCGCATGATTGGGTAAAAGAGGTGGATTAAAACATCATTCACAGCACGTGTGGGGAAAATGTGGGGAAAATCCAGAAAATAAAAATCGCTTAATCCGTATGTATCAGCAGATTAAGCGATTTTCATGGTACCCGGAGCCGGGATCGAACCGGCACGGCCATTACTGGCCACAGGATTTTAAGTCCGGCGTGTCTACCGATTCCACCATCCGGGCGCAGCACTCTCGAAAAGGCAAGCGCAAAAATACGAAATTATTTCAGATTTGCCAAAATCCGGATCTTTTTCACCGCTCAACGCCCGCAGCTGCATCCGCATGCGCGATGATCGCTGCATCATCCCACGGCCCGAACCAGCGGATCTCCGGATCCCGCCGGAACCACGTCAGCTGCCGCTTGGCATAGCGCCGCGAATTCCGTTTGATGAGCGACACCGCCTCTTCATAACTCGTACGACCGTCGAAATAGTCGAAAAATTCCCGGTAGCCCACCGTCTGCAACGCATTCAGCGTCCGATAGGGGTAGAGCGCCCGCGCCTCCGCTTCCAGACCGTCGGCCACCATCCGGTCCACCCGGCGGTCGATCCGCGCGTAAAGCTCCTCACGCGGCAGGTCGACACCCACCTTCACGATCCCGAAAGGACGCGGGCGACGTACTCCCGTACGCTGCTCGGAGTAGGGGCGGCCCGTTTGCAGGCACACCTCCAACGCCCGCATCACGCGCGCCGGATTCCGACGGTCAACCGTCGCGTAATAGGCCGGATCCAACGTCCGGAGCTCGGCGGCCAACGCATCGACACCCTCGGTTTCGAGCCGGCGGCTCAACGCCTCCCGAAGCTCCGGATCCGCCTGCGGAAGATCGTCCATGCCCTCGCACAAGGCCCGCACGTAGAGTCCCGAACCGCCGACGGCAATCACCCAGTCGTGCTTCGCAAAGAGCTTTTCCAGGCAGGACAACGCCTGCATCTCATAGCTTCCGCAGTTCAAGTCTTCGTTCAGGTCGTGCGACGCAAT
The DNA here is from genome assembly GCF_002161445.1 of Alistipes sp. An66. Taxonomy (GTDB): domain Bacteria; phylum Bacteroidota; class Bacteroidia; order Bacteroidales; family Rikenellaceae; genus Alistipes; species Alistipes cottocaccae. The sequence continues at coordinate 68,426 of NZ_NFHT01000014.1, read as the reverse complement.
GAAATGATGTTCCGCTGCTTGCAGCTGATCCGGATCAGGCTGGGCCGTACCGATGGCCATGCCCCGATAAAACTGCCGGGAATCGGTGGAGAGAATCGGCGCCCCGTAATGCCGGGCCAGGCGGATGCTCAAATCCGTCTTCCCCGAACCCGTCGGCCCGACGATCACCAGCAAACGCTTAATACTCATCGTCGTAGGAGTCGTCACCTTCGAAATCCCTGAACTCACCCATAACCTCGTCGAAGGCCGATTCCTCCTCCTCGACGCGGTTCTTCGAAGGATCGTACTGGTCCGGAGCCTCCGCACGGGCGAAGATCTCCCGCGGATAAACCGCATCCGGCTCGGCCTCATACACGCCGGTGAGTTCCAGATAGTAGGCCCGGTCGCCGAACAGGTCGAACAGGTAGATCAACCGGTCGCGGTGACGGTGGATCAGCTGCCCCAGCGTCACCCGTTCCATCGTCTCCGGAGCCTCGTCCGTACCGTCGCCCATATCCATCAGCGTGAACTCCCGCAACTTCTCCCAGCGTTCGTCCGCCGTGAAAAACGAAGCCATGCAATCCTCATATTCAAGCGATTGCAGGATAAACCGGTGAAAGTCCAGAAGCGTCGTATCGTACAGCACTTCGTAATCGCGGACGAAATTGTCGTTCTCGTCGCTCAACATCCGGAAGCGGAAAATCATCGACATCGTATCCAAAAGTTTTAATTCGTTCGGTAAATATACTACAATTTTCAGCCATTCAGCGTCTGCAACCACGCAATGACGTCACGGGCATCGGGATAATCCGTCAGGGCCGGAGACTGCGCCCGCCCGAACGGCACCACGCGGCTGTGTGTCAGCGACTCGCTCACGACACATTGCAGTTCGCCGTCGTGTTCCGACAACCATGCCGAAACCTCCGCCGGCGAGTCGTAGTATGCAACGGCGATCCGGCTCAACGCATTCGGAAAGGCCCATTGCTCGACCAGCACCGCGGAGCCCAGGTCCACAAAACGTTCGCCCTGCATGGCCAGCAAGGCGCGCTGTTGCAGGTAATTGTTTTTGTATTTAGGATTTACATCCGTCACTTGAAGCTTCGGTTCCGATCCGCGCGGCAGGAACAGCAGCGACACGTTCCGGCATCCCAGTCCCGAATAGGCCCAGATGTCGTCCGAAAGTCCGGCCCACTGTTCCGCCGTTTCACGCCCGGAAAGTACCGCCACCGACTGGCGGCTCCCCCGCAGCAGCGACGGAATATTCCCGTAGCGGGAGCGGAAATAGCGGTTGGCATTGTCGCTGCCCGTGGCGATCACGGCATCGACCGGACTCGTCCCGTCGTAATATTCGATCGGGAGCGCCGGCTCGACGGCGTGCAGCTGATCCACCATGAACTCCATCAGCACCCGATCCTTCGCCGAGGGTTTGATCACGCAGCGGTGGCCGCTGACCAGCACGCACAGCAGGTCGAAGAAACCCACCAGCGGAATATTCCCGGCCATGATGACCAGCACCCGGTGCGGGTGGAACGGCGGGGGAGCAGGCAGGCGATCGGGCATGCCGGGGTAGGCCGAAAGCCACGCCGCAAGGCGTTCCCGGCACAGCATCTCGTCGGTAATCGCCCGCACGGCGCGTCGGATCTCCGCAGGGGTAAACCAGCCGTTCGCAGCACAGGCCAGGTCGATCGTCCGGCGGGAAGCGTCGTCGGCGCCGAAATCCCGCAGGCGTGCGCCCAGTTCCGAGAAAATGTCAATCGTACGTTTCATCGACGCAAAGATACGATTTCGCCGCTATTTTCCGCCTATCGGCGGCATTCATTTATGGGTCGGATGGTCGGAAAATCCGGATGCCGGAAGACGGAGACGACCAAAAGCGGGTGGCAGATATTCCAAAAAGGAATATCCGGGGCACCTTTGGAAAGGTTTTATCAAACGTATTGTCAATTGGTTAAAACTTTACGAAAAGAGCCCGGGCAAAGCCGCAAAAAAACTTGAAACGTTTGTCTTTATATCTATTTTTGCTTACTTTTGCACAAAGTTATGGATACGGCCCCGAAAAATTTTCGGGAGGGGTGGAATGTGGCCGGCTTCTCGGCCAAAAAACAGAAAGACGAAAAAAAGAGGCGTGTGCGCGAACTACAAAATTTGAGCGTGTCGGAAAACGGCATCGATCCGAATGATACCATTGCCGGACTGATTCGCTCGAAACAAAACAGAAACTGTGTCAGGTGGTATGTCCTGACGCTGCCCATATCCCAGAAGGGATTCTATTGCGGAGACCCCGCCAGAAAGCTCATCGCCGAAATGGACCGCAGAACCCGGAACGGAGAGAAAACATTCGAATTCTTCGCACCTTCCTATATCGAAGTCGCCCGGAAAAACGGAACGATCGTCAGAACAAACAGACCGCTCCTGTACAATTACGTATTTATCCACGCCTCCGAAGCCGAAATCTTCGCACTGAAACAATACATCCCCCAATACAACTTCCTGCCGAAAATCAGAGACGACCGCGAAGAGTACTATCCCTATGTCGCGGACAAGGAGATGGAAAACCTGAAATGGGTGTTCAGCGCCTACGGCTACGAAATCCCCGTCCTGACACCCGGACCCGAACGACTCGCAAAAGGAGACCGCGTGCGGATCATCGACGGAAAATTCAAGGGCGTCGAGGCCACCGTCGTCGCACGCTCCGGTGCCGGATGCAAAAACATCGTGGTCTGCATCGAAAACTGCATGTATGTCCCGCTCATCGCCGTGAAACCCGGCCAATACGAAGTCATCGAACTGAACGGAGACAACGGACACATATATGCCCGGATGAACAACGACCGTATTTTCACAAAGCTGCATGAAGCGATCCTCCGGCTCCACGACGGACAGACCACGGACGAGGACCGCAGTCTCGCCAAAGAGACCATCCTGCAATTCGGAAACCTCATGTTCGAAAGCGTCGCCCTGCGATGCAAACTCTATGCGATGCTCTTGCAGGCATACGCCATTCTCGGCCATTCCGAAAATTTCAATGCCCTGCTCACGACCATCCGGAATTTCCTGCCCCTGATCAACTCCGAATACGCGAAGGCTCTTCTGCTTGTCGCCGCATACGGATGCTCCGACAACGCCCGATTCCACGACCTCGCACACGAAATCGTGGATCCGTGGAGAAAAACAGACCCCGTCAAGAAAAACAAACGCGAACTCATCCGCCGGCTCGATGACTACGATCGCCGGTTCGGACACTGACCCCCGCAAAAAACAGAGACCGATTTCAAAACCCCCATACAGACCTATACAGATACATAAACCGTCATGGACATCCTTTCCCACGTCGTCATCACCTTCCTCATATCTGCCATTCTTGTCGGATGGATCCATCCAAAGATCGTCCAGATCGCGATCCTCAAAAACATCGTCGACAACCCCAATACGCGGAAACTCCAACGAAAACCCGTGCCCGTACTCGGTGGAGTCGCCGTATTCTTCGGCATCGTCGCCGGAATCGGCAGCATGTACGACATCGTAAACACCGAAGTCCTCATGATCGTCGTGCTCGCCATGATGGCCATGCTCTACACCGGAACCATGGACGACATCCTGAACCTCTCGCCCAAATTGAGGTTCCTGATCGAGATCGTCGTCATGCTGCTCCTCATCACCTACGGCGGTTACAGCGTGAACAATTTCCACGGACTCTGGGGTATCGGACGAATCCCGGAATGGGCCGCCATCATCCTCACCCTGTTCGCTTCCATCGGAATCATCAACGCCATCAACCTGATCGACGGCGTTAACGGACTCTCTTCCGGATTCTGCATCCTGGCCTGCTCGCTGTTCGGTGTCCTCTTCCTGCTCTCCGGAAACGTATCCATGACCATCCTCGCAACGGCAAGCGCCGGCGCTCTCATCCCGTTCTTCTTCCACAACGTCTTCGGAAAAACTTCCCGAATGTTCATCGGCGACGGCGGAACCCTCGTCATGGGGATCGTCATGTCCGTATTCGTCATCTCAACGCTCCGGACCCAATCTTTCCCGGCAAAATTCGTAGACGACAACATCGGACTGATCCCCTTCACACTCGCAGTCCTCTCCGTGCCCGTATTCGACACCCTCCGCGTGATGTTTACCCGCATCCTGAAAGGAAACTCCCCGTTCGAACCCGACAAAACCCACCTGCACCACATCTTCATCCAGTTGGGTTGCTCGCACATCATGACAACGCTCGCCATACTCTCCCTGAACCTGCTGGTCGTACTCTGCTGGGGGGGGGTTGTGTGGCTCGGAGGTTCCATCGAAACGCAACTCTACGTGGTGCTCACATTGAGCCTGCTGGTAACCCCCGGACTTTACATCCTGCTAAAAAACAGCATCATACATCGGACCCGGTTCTTCAAGCTGCTCCGACACGTCGGGTACGGCCTGCACATCAGCCGGACCCGCTGGTTCATCAGCATACAAAACCTCGTCGACAAGATCTGATCCGGAACGGAAGGCAACCTGCAATCATGTTATAATAATTACCGGAATATGAAAGGCATCGTTCTGGCCGGCGGCAGCGGCACCCGGCTCTATCCGATTACGAAAGGGGTCAGCAAGCAACTGCTGCCCATCTATGACAAGCCGATGATCTATTATCCCATCTCGGTGCTGATGCTGGCCGGGATCCGGGAGATTCTGATCATCTCGACGCCAGCTGACCTGCCGGGCTTCCGGCGTCTGTTGGGCGACGGTTCCGAGATCGGCGTGCGGTTCGAATACGCCGAGCAGCCCTCGCCCGACGGACTCGCCCAGGCCTTCCTCATCGGTGAGAAATTCATCGGAAACGACGCCGTATGTCTGGTGCTCGGAGACAACATCTTCCACGGAAACGGCTTCTCGGCCCTGCTCAAAGAGGCTGTGGCCAATGCCGAAACGGAGGCAAAGGCCACCGTCTTCGGCTATTGGGTCGACGACCCGGAGCGTTACGGCGTGGCGGAGTTCGACAGTGAGGGCAACTGCCTCTCCATCGAAGAGAAGCCCGCAAAACCCAAGTCCAACTACGCCGTCGTGGGGCTCTACTTCTATCCCAACCGCGTCGTCGGGATCGCCAAAGGAATCAAACCCTCGCCCCGCGGCGAGTTGGAGATCACCGCCGTGAATCAGGAGTTCCTCGCCGCCGGGGAGTTGAAGGTCAAAACCCTCGGGCGCGGCTTCGCATGGCTCGACACCGGAACGCACGACTCTTTCTCGGAGGCATCAATCTTCATCGAAGTAATCGAGAAGCGGCAGGGGCTGAAAATCGCCTGTCTCGAAGGCATCGCCTTCCGCAAAGGGTGGATCTCCGCGGAGCAGATGCGACGGCTGGCGGAACCCATGTGCAAAAACCAATATGGCCAGTATCTGCTCAAAGTAATTGAGGAGAAGCAACAAACCGAAGACTCCGATTTTGTGTAACATGGAAGTGATCAAAACATCCATAGACGGGCTCATCATCATCGAGCCTCATCTGGCATACGACGAACGCGGCTATTTCTTCGAATCCTTCTCCGAACGCGAATTCTGCGAAAAGGTGATGCCCATTCACTTCGTGCAGGACAACGAAAGCAAATCCTCTTATGGCGTGCTGCGCGGGCTGCACTTCCAGAAACCGCCCCATGCACAGTCGAAACTCGTGCGCGTCATCAAGGGCGCCGTGCTGGACGTCGCGGTCGACATCCGGCGCGGATCCCCGACCTTCGGGCAGCATGTCGCCGTGGAACTGACCGAGGAGAACCATCGTCAGTTCTTCATCCCGCGCGGATTCGCCCACGGGTTCAGCGTTCTCTCCGACGAGGTCGTCTTCCAATACAAGTGCGACAACTTCTATGCCCCGCAGTCGGAAGGCGCCCTGGCCTGGGACGACCCCGATCTGGCAATCGACTGGCGGATTCCCGCGGAGAAGGTGATCCTCTCGGAGAAGGATCGTCATCACAGCCGTCTGCACGATGCAGAGTGGCTTTTCGATTACAACATGAAACTCTATTAGGCAATGAACATACTCGTAACGGGCGCCAACGGTCAGTTGGGGCGCGAAATGCAGCGTCTGGGAGCCGTGTCGCCCAACAACTATCTCTTTACGGATGTCGCCGAGCTCGACATCACGGATGCCGCTGCCGTCCGCGCCTGCGTGACGGAGCACCGCATCGAAGCCATCGTCAACTGCGCGGCCTACACCAACGTCGAACGCGCCGAGGAGGACGAAGAGACCGCCGACCGGCTGAACCGTCAGGCGGTGGAAAACCTCGCCCGGACCGCAGCCGAAACCGGGGCGCTGCTGGTACACGTCTCGACGGATTACGTCTTCGACGGACGGGCCTCGGAGCCCTACACCGAGGAGTGCCCGACGGCTCCGCTCGGGGCCTACGGACGAACGAAACGCGCCGGCGAGGAGGCGGTCGTGAAGGCCGGCTGCCGCTACCTGATCCTGCGCACGGCCTGGCTCTACTCCGAATACGGAAACAACTTCCTGAAAACCATGCTGCGTCTGACCGCCGAGCGCGAGTCGCTCAACGTGGTATTCGACCAGGTCGGCACGCCAACCTATGCCGGAGATCTGGCGCTGGCCATCTTTTCGATCCTCGAAGGCGGGCTCGACCGCGGAAACGAGGGTATTTACCACTTCTCGGACGAGGGCGTCTGTTCGTGGTACGATTTCGCCGTGGAGATCGCCCGCGCCGCAGGGCACGACAAGTGCCGGATCGCACCCTGCCGCACCGCGGAGTATCCCACGAAAGCACCGCGCCCCGCCTACTCGGTGCTCGACAAAAGCAAACTCAAACGTACGTTCGGCATCGAGATCCCGCATTGGAGAGAGTCGATGTTCTACTGTCTGAAACGGATCCTGTCCCAGCCGAACCAACCCACCGAAAAACCATGAAACGAAACATTCTGATTACGGGCGGCGCCGGGTTCATCGGCTCGCACGTCGTGCGGCTCTTCGTCACGAAGTATCCGGAGTACCGCATCATCAACCTCGACAAACTGACCTATGCCGGCAACCTCGCCAACCTGAAAGACATCGAACACGCTCCGAACTATACCTTCGTCAAGGCCGACATCTGCGACTTCGAAACCATTCTGTCGCTGATGCGGCAGTATGAGGTGGACGGCATCATCCACCTGGCGGCAGAGAGCCATGTCGACCGTTCGATCCGCGATCCCTTCACTTTCGCACGAACGAACGTCATGGGAACGCTCTCGCTGCTCGAAGCGGCCCGCCGCTGCTGGGAATCACGTCCCGAGCGGTTCGAGGGCAAGCTCTTCTACCACATCTCGACCGACGAGGTATACGGCGCATTGGAACTGACCCGGCCCGAAGGGATCAAGCCGCCATTCTCGACGACGGCATCCTCGGCGGAACATCATCTGGCCTACGGCGAGGAGTTCTTCCTCGAAACGACGAAGTACAACCCCCACAGCCCCTATTCGGCATCGAAGGCGTCGAGCGACCACTTCGTGAGGGCCTATCACGACACGTACGGCATGCCGACGCTGGTGACCAACTGCTCGAACAACTACGGGCCCTACCAGTTCCCGGAAAAGTTGATCCCGCTCTTCATCAACAACATCCGTCACCGCCGGCCGCTGCCCGTCTACGGAAAGGGCGAGAATGTCCGCGACTGGCTCTACGTGGAGGATCACGCAAGGGCCATCGACCTGATCTTCCACCGGGGAAAGGTGGCCGAGACGTACAACATCGGCGGATTCAACGAGTGGAAGAACATCGACCTGATCAAAGTGGTCATCCGGACGGTCGACCGGCTGCTGGGACGACACGAAGGGGAGGACATGAAGCTGATCACCTTCGTCACCGACCGCGCCGGACACGATCTGCGCTATGCGATCGACTCGTCGAAGTTGCAGCGCGAATTGGGTTGGGAGCCTTCGTTGCAGTTCGAGGAGGGAATCGAGAAGACCGTCCGCTGGTATCTCGACAACCAGGCCTGGATGGACAACATCACCTCCGGTGATTACGAGAAGTATTACGACGAAATGTATAAAAACAGGTAAGTCGGAATTCCCCCATCCCCGAATGGATGCGGGAGAAGGGGGGGGGCAAGTGGAGATGGAGATGGAGATGGAGAGGACGAGGAAGAATGCATGCTATGCCGGCGGGGTGTCCGTCGTCCGATGACTGTCCCGGTAGTCGGTGGGAGACTGCCCCGTAACCTGCTTGAACAACGTGCTGAAATAACGCGGGTACTCGAAGCCCAATCGGTCCGAAATCTCGCCGATCGCCGCATCCGTATGCACCAGCAGGTCGATGGCACGCTCGATCCGCTTCCGGTTGACGTAGTCGTTCACGCCCATGCCCGTCAGCTGTTTCATCTTGCTGTAAAGCGTCGCCCGGCTCATCGCCATCCGGTCCGTCAGATAGGCCACATTCAGCGCAGGATCTCCCAGACTCGTCTCGATCAGGCCGTTCAGCTTCGTCAGGAAGCGCTCGTCGGCCGGGCTTATCGAAATCTCGTCGGGGTGCGGAGGGGTCGCCGACTGCCGGACCTGCGCCAAAACCCGGCGGCGGCCCGATACGATGTTCGAAACCAACCGGACAAGCACCTCATTGTCGAACGGTTTCGACAGATAACCGTCCGCTCCCATCTTGTAACCCGTCAGGATGCTCTCCGCGTCGCTACGCGCCGTCAGCAGCACCACCGGGACGTGGCTGATCGAAAGATCGTTCTTCACACTCCGGCACAACTCGTACCCGTCCATGCGCGGCATCATCACGTCGCTCACCACGAGGTCGATCCGCTGCGTGTGCAGCACGTCCAGAGCCTGCACCCCGTCGAACGCCGAATGGACGGTATCGAAATACTCCCGGAGCAGCGCCGTCAGGAAGGCGTTCAGATCCGCATTGTCCTCGACGACAAGCACCGAGCACGGCATCGGTTCCGGCGCTTCGGACGGTGTCCGGAGCGGATCAGCCGGGACATCCGGAAGTGCCGGATTTCCTGCGGAATCGCACCCGTCCGGGCTCCGGCCGGGAGACCCCGCAGTCCGCAGTCCGTCGGCCGGAATGTCGAACCAGAAGGTCGCTCCGCTGCCATTGTCGAAGGCTCCGATGTGCCCGCCCTGTTTCTCGATCAGGAACTTCGAGTAGGAGAGTCCGATTCCGCTCCCCTTGATGTCGCGGTGAGCCCGGTAAAAGCGGGTGAAAAGCCGGTCGATGTCGACATCCCCCAGTCCGAGGCCCTCGTCGGCAACCAAGACGCGCACCCGGTCCCCGTCCCGCAAGGTGGAGATTTGGACTCGTTTCCCGACTCCCGCACTGAATTTCAGGGCGTTCATCAGGAAATTCGACAGCACGATCTTGCATTTCGCAACGTCGAAGCACACCGGGCCCAACTCCGGAGCGGGCCGGAAATCCAGCGACAGCCCCTTGTTCGCAAACTCGCTCCGGAAATCCCCGACAACCTGGCCCGCCCACTCGTTGAAGTCGTACCAACCCAGTTTCACGCGCTCCTGTTCGGCGACCGGATTGTCCAGATCGAGCACCATGTTGATGATCTCCTTCATCTGCCCGGCCTGTTTCAGCATCGAACGCAGCGGTTCGCCGAGTTCGGAGGACGACGAAACGTCCGGACGCGAAAGAAGTCGTTTCAACGGCGCGTAGATCAGCGACAAGGGGGTGCGGAGCTCATGGCTGATGTTGATCAGGAAGCGGATCTTCTCCTCGTTGACCGACTGCTCGCGCAGTTTCAACTCCCATTGCAGGTGCCGCTCCCGGCGCCGGAAAACCCGGTAGGCGGCATACAGAACGGCCGACATCAGAAACAGCAGCGTCAACCCGAAAAACAAGGGCGTCTTGTACCACGCCTGACGCACGAATACCGACAGCAGCGGCGCCGGAGTCGTCCAACCGCCGCTCCGCGTGCTGCACGACACATCGACCTGCCAATCCCCGGGACTCAACATCGAAAGATCCAGCCGGTGGTCGAACGTCTCGATCCGCCGCGTGCTCTTGCCGTGAATCTCGTAGCGGAGCAGCGGCCGGTGGAAGACATCCTTCTCGTTGAGCGCCACCTTCACCGTCAGCGTCCGATAGTTCCACGGAATGCGGATCCGGCCCGCCGGATCCGGCAAACAGATTCGGCCGTCGAGCAGCGCCTCTCCCAGCGAGACCGTCGGAACGGACTCCTCCTCGAAGGAGATATCCTCACGGATCCGCACAAGTCCGCCGGTTCCCCCGAGATAGACGTTCCCGTGGCGGGGCGTGGACTGGTAGGTGTACAGCAGCTCGTTGGAGGAGAAGCCGTCGGCCTCGCCCCAGATCGAGAAGCGCTCCTCCCGCGTATCGTACGAAAAGAGCATGTTGTGGGCGCCGATCCACAAACGGCCCCGGCTGTCGAGCTGCATGGCCGAAATCTCGTCGAAAAGGTTCGTCTTCACCGCAAAGACCGAGTCCGCAGCCCGCTCGTAACGGAACAGCCCGTGGTTCGTGCCGATCCAGATCCGATCCCCGCCGTCGTGGCACAACGCCGAGATCGTCTCGTGCGCATCCAGCGTGTGCATCAGCCGGATGCTGTCGTCCGCCTGCCGGATCTCGTAGATCCGGTTCTTCTGGATCCCATACGAGCGGACCGTATCCGAATAGACCAGAAACATCGCCCCCGGATCCACCGTCTTCGGATCGTAACCCATGTAGCGGAATCTCCCGTGCGGAATGTCGTAGACGATCGCCCGCCGCGACAGAATGTAGATCTTGTCGTCGGATACCCGGTGCGCCAGCTGCTGGAATCCCGAGCCGATCTCCCGCAGATTCGTCATCGCATTCTCGATCACGAACGGCGTGGTCCGACCGCTCGACGTGTCGAACACCGACAGCCCCTTGCTGTATGCCGACAGCAGCAGCCGTCCCGGCGACAGCTCCGTGATCGAGGTGATCTTGTCCCCGTAGGTCGACTCGTAGTGCGTGAAGTTGTTCGTGGCCGGATCGTAGCGGTTCAGCCCCCCGCCGTCGGTCCCCACCCAGACAATTCCATCCGCATCCTCATAGAGACTGATCACCGACCGTTCGCTCAACCCGTAATGGCTGCCGAGCGTCGCATCCGGGAAGACCCGCATGTGCGTCGTCTTGATCCCGAGCAGCCCGCCGCGGACCGTCCCCGCCCACAGGTTGTTCCCCGAATCGTTGTACAGCACCGTGATCGAATTCACCGGCAGAGAACCCGCATCCCCCGGAATATGGCGGAGAATACGCACCTCCGATGTCGCAAGATTCAGAATGTTGATCCCGCCGCCGTCCGTGGCGAGCCACAGCCGCCCGTTGTACTCCGCAAGGTCCAGGATGATGTCGTTGCTCAACCCCGAATCCGCGCTCCCGTAGCGCCGGAGAAAACGACCCGAAGCATCGTAATGGAACAGACCCCGCTTGAACAGCGACAGCCAGACCGTCCCGTCCGCGGAGACGTACAGCGATGTCAGCGTCGCGGTCGAAGGCAGTTCGAGGAACGGACCGACCTTCCGGCTCCGGTCGTCGTAGCGGAACACGCCCTTGCCCGGCGTGGCCAGCAGCAGCGAATGCGGCCCGAGGCGTTCGATACCCGTGATATGATAGTCCGGCGACACGTTGTAGGGTTCGATGCCCGTAAAATAGATGTTCTCCATCTCGTCCGTCGTGCAGTCGTAACGGTAGAGAACCTTCTTGCCGCCGAAATAGATGCGTTCGCCGACCACCGCCGACGAAAAGACCAGCTCCTCGGTGACCGTCCGGAAACCGTCCGTGCTCCGGTCGTAGACGGCAAGCCCGCCGTCGGTCGCAACCCAGATCCGGCCCCGGCAATCCTCCGAAAGATGGTAGATGTAGTTCCCCGGAATCGACCGTGCATCGTCCCGGTCGTGAAAGTAGTTCGTCAGATCGTCCCGGTCGAACAGATTCAACCCCGACCGGGTCCCGATCCACAGAAGACCCCGGCGGTCGCGCAACAACGAGGTCACGCTCGACTGCGAAAGCCCCGACTCGATGGAGATCTGCTTGCAATAAAAATCGGGCTGACGGTCCGCACCGACCGCCGCCGAACAAAGAGTCAATCCCAAAAACAAAAGAATCCCCCGCATCGAAAGACGCCTCTTGAATCCGTCGCTTATCATACCTTAAAAGTACGCATATTTTTCCAATTCCCGATATCCGAAGGGTCGATTTGGACGATTCTTGACTCTTTCCGGACGATAGCGGAATCCCGTCCCGCACGAAAATCATAAATTTGTATAGGTCAAAAAGACATTCTAACCTTAAACCACTTTCCGTATGAAAAAATTTCTGCTATGTTCAATCGCTCTCCTGTCGGGATGGGTCGCCCTCGCGCAGACGAACCTGACAGGAACCGTCGTGGACGCCCAGTCCGGAAAGCCCATTACGGGAGCTACCGTAACCGTCAAAGGTTCGGCCCGCGGTGTCACTTCCGGAAACGGCGGTGAATTCGCCTTGCAGGTCTCTCCCGGCGAGACCCTCGTCGTGTCGTTCCTCGGAATGAAAACCCGGGAAATCACCATCGCTCCCGCCATGAACCACGTCGACGTGATGCTCGAAACCGACGCACTGAACGTCGAGGAGGTCCTCGTCGTCGGATACGGCGTAACCCGCAAACGCGACCTCGCCGGAGCCATCACCTCCATGAAACGCGACGACGTGAAGGCCGGTGTCGTCACCGACCTCTCCTCGCTGCTCAAAGGCCGCGCCGCCGGCGTCCAGGTCAAGACCAACTCCCTCGAACCCGGCGGCAGCATCTCGATCCGGGTCCGCGGCGCATCCTCGATCAGCTCGAACAACGAGCCCCTGTACTCCATCGACGGATTTCTGACCGATGACCCCGGCTATGTGAACCCCGACGACATCCAGTCCATCGAAATCCTCAAGGATGCCGCCGCAACCTCGATCTACGGCTCCCGCGGTGCAAACGGCGTCGTGCTCATCACCACGAAGAAGGGTATCAAGGATCAGTACCGCGTCGAATACTCGCTCAACACCTCCTTCAAGCAACTCAAAAACCCCTGGGACCTCATGGATGCCCGCGATGAGATCGACTACAACATGAAGATTTGGCGGGAGAACGGGAGCCAGGGGAATCCCCCCTACACCGACGAACAGCTCAAATTCCACGGTTCCGGAACCGACTGGCTCGACCTGACGACCCGGACCGGATTCACCCAGACCCACCAGGTATCCATCAGCGGCGGAAACGACCGCGTCACCGTATTCGGGTCGGCCAACTACGCCGGAGACAAGGGTATCCTCTACAACACGGACTTCGAACGCTGGAACGGCCGCATCAACGTCGACATGAAGGTCAACAGCTTCATCAACGTCGGCGCCAACGTATCCGTCGTCAAGAGCACCAAGGGCTATCTGAACATGGGTACGAATGCCTCCACGGACAACGTCATGTACAGCATCTTCATGCTCTCGCCGACGCTCCTCCCCGACGGCAAGAACGTCTTCGGTGAAAGCGAACGACGCGCAACCATCATGGACGAGATCAACGACCTCGACCAGAAGAACTCCGCCAATCAGGTTTATGCCGGCATCTACGCCGACATCAAGATCGCAAAACCCCTGACCTTCCGCGCCTCCTACATCTACAACAACGAAAACCTCAAACAGCAGCGATACTATCCCCGCAGCACCGTGGTCGGTCAGGCCGTCGACGGTTCCGCCTTCGTATCCAACGAAAAGGCCGACCGCAGCCAGCTCGATGCCCTGCTGACCTACGACCAGATCTTCGGAATCCATCACCTGAAACTCATCGCCGGGGCCAGCCGGATCACCTATGTCGCCGAAAGCAGCGAAATGGATGCACTGGGATTCGCCACCGACATGTTCGGGTATCACAACATGAGCCTCGCACAGACGATCAACTACATCTCAACGGGGCGCACCGAAAACGAAAAACGATCCTTCTTCGGACGCGGCGAGTATGTCCTGAACGACAAGTACATCTTCAACGTCTCGTTCCGCGCCGACTACGCCACGCACTTCGGTCGCGACAACCGCTGGGGATACTTCCCCTCGGCTTCCTTCGCCTGGCAGCTCGGCGACGAGCCCTTCATGGAGTTCGCTCGTCCGCTCTTCTCGACCATCAAGCTCCGCGCAAGCTACGGTCAGAACGGAAACGACGGAATCGGATACGGACTCTCGCAGTTCCAGTACCGCGTCAGCGACGTCTACCTCGGCGGAGACGCCCTCCAAAAGATGATGTATCCCTACAACCCCCGCAACGACGAACTCACCTGGGAAACCACCTCGCAGTTCGACATCGGACTCGACCTCGCGCTCTGGAACAGCCGCATCGAGGTCAACTTCGACTGGTACTACAAGAAAACGACCGACCTGCTGAACCCCGTCAACATCTCGACCTCCGCCGGCGGCTTCGAAACCTACATGGGCAACAACGGAGAACTCGAAAACAAGGGCTTCGAACTCTTCATCAAGTCGAACAACTTCTCGCGGCCCGACTTCTCGTGGAGTACGACCCTCAACCTCTCGCACAACAAGAACAAGGTACTCCGGTTGAGCGACATGGAGGCCAAGTACGAGCAGATCCGTCCCCACGGGCACTACAACTTCGAGGACTACGTCATGCTCAAACCCGGATACTCGCTCAGCTCGATCTACGGCTACAAGTTCGCGGGAATCATCCAGACCGGCGAAACCTATGCCCCGCAGCCCACGTCGGTGGCCGGTGACCCCAAATTCGTCGATGTCGACGGAAACGGAACCATCGACCTGAACGACCGCACGGTCCTCGGAGACGGAAATCCCGACGTCATCATCGGCCTGGGCAACAACTTCCGTTGGAAGAACTTCGACTTCTCGTTCTTCCTCGAATCCGCCGTCGGCCACAAGCTCCTCAACCTGACCCGCGTGCTGCTCGAAGACGAAAACCGCCTCCGCGCGTCGATGGACCGCTGGACGCAGGCCAACCCCTCGAACTCGATCCCCCGGAACGGATACCGGAAGGATGCCGGCGTGAAGTACGGCTCCTACATCAACTCCCGCTTCGTGGAGGACGCCAGCTATCTCCGGCTCCAAAACATCGAGATCGGATACAACCTCCCGATCGCAAAGTGGGGCGGACTCTCCCGCTACATCAAGGCCTGCCGGATCTATGTCGGCGCCCAGAACCTCTTCGTACTGACCGGATACACGGGATTCGACCCCGACGTCAGCACCAACGGCGGAAATCCCGTGGCCCAGGGTCTCGATTTCAGCTCCTATCCCGCATACAGAATGTATAACTGCGGATTAAAAATCACCTTCTAAAATGACACGACCCATGAAAAACCTATTCAAGAGCAACTTGTGCCGGTTCGGAATCGGAATTCTCGCCCTGGCTTACGCCTGCACGAATCCCGAAGAGGTCATGTACACCTATACGGACCAGAATGCATTCGAAACCCAGGACAACGCCATCGAGGCCGTAAACGGAATATACGCCCCGTTCCACTCCGTATCCCTGGCGACGATCTACCTCAACGACCTCTCGACCGACGCCTGCTTCAAGAGCGAAAACGACTTCGAGATTCTCAACGACGGAAAAATGAGCGAGAACAGCGACGTCGCAAACGCCTGGAACGGATACTACCAGATGATCAGCCGTGCGAACCTCGTCATCGACCATCTCCCCGATATCGACAGCGAAGCCTTCCTCGACTCCAAGCCTTCGAAAGAACGGCTCCTCGCGGAAGCCTACTTCCTCCGTGCGTTCGCCTACTACAACCTCACGGACTTCTTCTACAAGGTCCCCCTCGTGACCGACAGCGAAATCAAGGTGACGGCCAAGGAACCGCTGGCCGGCATCGACGCCATCGAGGAGCAGATCATCCGGGACCTGACCCTCTCGCTCGAAGGGCTCCCCGAGAGTTATGGCTCCACGGTCGACGCCGGACGCGCGCCAATCGGGGCCGCCTACGCCATGCTGTGCCGCGTCAAGATGCGCGCCGCAGGACGTACCCGGCTCGCGGGAGGCAATGCGCAGACGCTCTGGAACGAGGCGCTCACCTATGTCGACAAGGTGCTGGAACTCGAAACGAAGGGTGTGCACTCCCTCCAACAGGACATCTGGAACGTATTCGACCCCTCGAAGGACGCGACCCTCTACAACAACGAGCTGATCTTCGCCGTCCGCTCGCGGAAGGACGTGCCCACGGGAAGCACCGACCTCGGCATGTATTTCACCCCGTGGAATTACGACATGGGGTGGGACATCTTCAACGTGCCCCTCGAACTCACCTGGCAGTACGACCCCGCGGATGACCGCTACACCAAACTGCTCGTCACCGAATTCGACAACGTATACGGAGACCAGATCCACTACGAAATCCCCGCATCGGTCGAACAGGTCGGACTCGTCTACGGCGAGAACAAACCCCAGGAGGGGTGGCGGACCGAGGAGTTGAGCGCTTCCTACACCCAGAAATACAAGTACCTAAACCCCGGCACCTACAACTACAACACGAACAACAACATGGTGCACATCCGGCTCGCCGACATGATCCTCTGCAAGGCCGAGATCCTCAACGAACTCAACGGTCCCACGCAGGAGGCGGTCGATCTGGTGAACCGGATCCGCGAACGCGCCTTCCACAACTCGGACCACAACCTCAAACTCGCCGACTACGCCTCCACGGCCGACCTGCGGAGCGCCATCTGCGACGAGCGCCTGCTCGAACTCACCCACGAGGGGCGCCGCCGGCCCGACCTGATCCGCATGGGTCTCTGGAAAGACCGCATGGATACCTACATCGCACGGATCAAGGAGAAGTCCGAATGGTCCGAAAAGAACTCCTCGGATCCCAACGCCGATTACTCCACCATGTGGAAGGTCTATCCGCAGAACCTCACGGAGAACGACGTCCGGCGTTACTATCCCATCCCGAAGCGCGAAACCGACATCAACCCCGCGCTCAAAGAGAACCGGGTGTTCGATTAACCGGAAAAAGCATGAACGTATGACTGCTAAATGGCTGTTCGCAACGCTTTGCGCCGGATGTCTCGCATGCAGCTGTTCGGAGAAACCCGAACGCTGGGATTTCGACAACCTCGACGGACTCGTCTGCACCCATCAGGACGATAACCCGGCCCGGCAGATCGAGTGCCGGAACGGCGTCATGAAGATCTTCACCCGGGCCAACTCGCGCGACCGCAAGAAGGTCCGGACCGTCGGCTCCGACTACGGAGCCGGGCGTTACACGTGGCGGGTCTACATCCCCGAAATGGGAGTGGGGGATCAGGCCAGCGTCGGAGCATTCATCTATCACGACGACCAGCACGAACTCGACTTCGAGATCGGATACGGCCCCCAGGAGGTGCGTGAGCGGATCGGCGCCAAACCCGGCGAGATGGTCGCCTACATGACCACGCAGGACAACCCCCATCAGTCGGTACAGGTCCCGATCGCCTGCGGATGGCACACCTGCGACATCGAACTCTCGCTGCGCGACGGTCGCTACTACGCCCGGTGGCTCATCGACGGAAACGAGGTCGCCGCCGTACAGCTGACCTTCGGCCCGGAGATCACGTTCACCATCATGTGCAGCGTCGAGAACCTGCTCTTCATCGGTGACCACATCCCCGCGCAGGACAACTACGGGCTCTTCGACTACATGGAATACCTGCGGTTCGAATAACCCCCGATTCGGAACGGAGACCGTTGCCCGGAAGCCTGCCGCTCCGGGCAGCGGCCCCGCCCGATCTTCGGAAAAGAACGGCTCCGGCTGCGGGGCCGTGCAAAAAATGACTTGAAATGAAAAGACTCCATTCACTCATCCCGAGACGAAAGCTGGTGTGCGGAGCAATCCTCATATTGGCCTGTGCCGTCTCCTGCAACCGCGACAATGCGGAGATCAGCCCCGGCGAAGTGTTCAAAAGCGTCGGCGTGAAGGTTGCGGACGACAACGCCCTCCGCATGGAGGTCGCCATCGAGTTCAAGAAGAGCGTCACCTACGAAATCGAATACTGGAAGGAAGAGGGGCCCGCAAAGTGCTTCCGGACCCGGAGCCGCGAAGCCGCCGGTACGGAGGTCTCGAAACTCATCCTGCTCGAACCCGACACCCGGTATCTCTTCCGGATCCACGCCCGGTGCGGAGGCGGATCCTCCACGACCGACACCTATGCCTTCCGGAGCGGCATGCTCCCGGGAAACATCCCCGAATACGCGCTCTCGAAGGATGAACTGACAGACGAACCCGAAGGATACATCCTCATGTGCAAACGCGACGAACCCGGATTCATCACCCTCTGCGACATGCGCGGAACCATCGTCTGGTATGAATCCGTGCCGGAGGGCGTGCGCGTCGCAACCTACGACGACGCAACGGGGACCATCCTCGCAATCGTCGGGTCCAGTCCGCTGAAATCCTATGCCGGAACGGGAATTCTGATGCTCGACCTCGCCGGAAACCGCCTCCTCGAAAAGAACATCGTCGAGATGCATCCCCATCACGACATCCGGCGCATGCCCGACGGAAACATCATTATGGTCAACTACGTCCCGAAAACGTTCGACCTCTCGGCCTGCGGCGGAAGCTCCGAAGAGACCGTCTGGGGCGACGGATACTCGATCCTCGATCCGCAGGGGAACGTCCTGGAATCCTGGGACTGCTACGGAGAACTCGACCCCCGCGAGGACCCGGACATCATGAAGAAGAAAGGGGACTGGCTCCACGCCAATGCCGTCAACTTCGACCGCGAAGGAAACCGCTACATGACCTTCAACAAGATCAGCCAGCTGTGGCGGATCGACCCCGACGACGGGCACGTCCTCTACCGCGTCGGTGCCGACGGAAACGTCGATCTCGACGAACGCTTCGTCCCCGACGGCCTCCATTCGCCCTATCCGCTCGACCCCGACCGCGTTCTGGTCCTCGACAACGGAAAAAGCGGCGGAGAAAAGGTGACCAGAGCCCTGATCTACGAGATCGATCCCGCGGCCATGTCGGCAACAGCTTCGCTCGAAGTCCCGCTCCCGGCCGAATACGGCTCGCAGAACAGAAGCAACGCCTGCTTCATCGACGACGATCTGATGCTCTTCGGATCCAGCGGCGCAAAAGCGGCCCTGTTCACGGATCTCGAAGGAAATGTCAAAAGAGTCATTCAGTGCGATTTCCTGCCGTATCGTGCGGAATACATCCAGAATCTGACCTATTAATCAAACACCACCCACGCCCATGAGAAAACAATGGTTATTGACCGCACTGATGATCGGATCCGTCGCGTGCTCGAAACAAGTCACGACGGCAGACTTCAACATAGTACCCATGCCCCAACGGATCGAAGCCCTCGCCGAGGAGGGTTTCGTGATCCGGAACTCAACCCGAATCGTCTATCCCGAAGGAAACAAGGTCCTGAAAAGAAACGCCGAACTGCTCGCCGGATACATCGCCGACATTGCGGAGCTGAAACTCAACGTCACTTCCCGTGAAACGGACTCGAACGCCATCCTGCTGAAAACCAACTTCACGAACTCGAACCCCGAAGCCTATCAGCTCACGGTCGGAGAACAGACGGTGACGATAAACGGAAGTTCCGAAGCCGGCGTCTTCTACGGCATGCAGACCCTCCGAAAGGCCATCCCCGCCGGCAGCGAGGGGTGCAACATCGCACTGCCCGCCGTCGAAATCACCGACATGCCCCGGTTCGGATACCGCGGCATGCACCTCGACGTCGCCCGCCACTTCTTCCCCAAGGAGTTCATCAAACGATACATCGACATCCTCGCGATGCACAACATCAACCGTTTCCACTGGCATCTGACCGACGACCAGGGCTGGCGCATCGAGATCAGGAAATACCCCGAACTCGCCGAAAAGGGGCAATGGCGCAAGGAGACGCTCGTCGGAACGCTGTACACCGATGACAAGAAGTACGACGGAACGCCCTACGGCGGTTACTACACGCAGGACGACATCCGCGAAATCGTCGACTATGCCCGCGAGCGCTTCATCACGATCATCCCCGAGATCGACCTCCCGGGGCACATGTTGGCCGCACTCTCCGTATATCCGGAGTTCGGATGCACGGGCGGTCCCTATGAAACGGCAACCGAATGGGGCGTATTCCCCGACATCCTCTGCATGGGGAACGAACGCACCTACGCCTTCCTGGAGGACATCTTCGCGGAGATCACCGATCTGTTCCCCTCGGAGTTCATCCACATCGGCGGCGACGAGGCCCCCAAGGAGCGTTGGGAAGCCTGCCCCAAATGTCAGGCCCGGATCCGCGAACTCGGCATCCGCGCCACGAAGGAGCATTCGGCCGAAAACCAACTCCAAAGCTACGTCGTGCAGCGGATCGAAAAGTTCCTCAACAGCCGCGGCCGTGAGGTGATCGGCTGGGACGAGATCCTCGAAGGCGGAATCGGCGGCGGCGCCACCGTCATGTCGTGGCGCGGAATCGAAGGCGGAATCAAGGCCGCAGCGCTCGGGCACGACGTCATCATGGTGCCCTGCCAGACCCTCTATTTCGACTACTACCAGTCGAAAGAGACCGAAAACGAACCCCTGGCCATCGGCGGATACGTCCCCGTCCGCAAGGTCTACGACTACGAACCCATTCCCGAGACGCTGACGCCCGAGCAGGCGTTCCACATCATCGGCGTGCAGGCCAACCTCTGGACCGAGTACATCACCACGCCCGAACACGTCGAATACATGCTCCTGCCGCGGCTCGCCGCGCTCGCCGAGGTGCAGTGGACGCAACCCGGAACCAAGAACTACGACAGGTTCCTCGACAGAATGGACGCCCTGTTCCACCTCTACGACAAATACGGTTACCACTACGCCGGACACATCCGGCAGACGGCCGCTGCGGATACGACTCCGGACGACGAAATGCATTGAGTTCTCTCTCCTCCCAAAATACGGAAGCACCCCGGATCTCATGAGATCCGGGGTGCTTCGTCTCGCCGCAGCGGGGCAGTCACTCTACGACAAATGTCCCGCTCGTATTGACCGTACCGTCCCACAGTCCGTCGCTCCCGGCATAGACCCAGGTGCCGTCGGGACCGAGTTTGTAACGGAAGGCAAAGTAATAGCTGCCCGCGTCCCCGATGGCCGGTGTCCGCCCCTGGTAGTAGAACTCGTCGCCCCAATCGGCATTGAACGGACACTCCGTCCACAACCACGCGCCGTCCGTCGGATCGGACGTACCGCCGTAGCCGATCTCGCAGACGATCCCCATGCCGTCGGCACTCGGTTCCTCCCGATTCGTGAGTCCGTCGACCTTGACCTTCGAACCAGCCTCGAACTGCTCTCCCGCATGGATCGTCGTTGCGACGGTCCACTGGATGTTCGCCCAGGAGATGCTGTACTGGCTGTAATCGATGTCTCCGCCGCCCGAGCCCGACGTAACCTCGAAACTGCCGTTGACATTCTCCTGTCCGTCCCACAGTCCGTTCGTCCCGGCGTAGACGTAAGGACCCTCCTCCTGACGGATCCGGAACGTATAATAATAGATCCCGGCTCCGAGACCCTCGATCTTGCCCTGATAGTAGAAGTTGTTGCCCCAGTCTCCGTTGAACCAACAGGGAATCCAGACCCACTCCTCACCGTCGGGCTTCGAATCCTCCGTCGAATAGCCGATCTCACAGGTGATCCCCTCGCCGGTCGTGCTCTCCATCGTATTCGTGATTCCGTCGGCAAAGACACAGCATCCGGCTTCGAAGGCCGTTCCTTCCGCAACGATCAATGAGGCCGTCCATTGCAGGTTCGCCCACGTGACCGGAGACTCCTCGTCCGGAAGCTCCTCTTCCGACCGGATCTCCTGATCGACGGTCAGTGTCGCCAGGGCGTCGTCTCCGATGTAGAAGGTGACGCTTCCCGTGCGCGGCGCATCGCCCGTATTGTCGCTCACGGTCACGGCCACGTTTGCGACAAAGTGTTGCCCGTCGGACGGATAGCCGTCCGGATCGACCGTAATCCAATAGTCGGAGGGGACAGCTCGCCAGCGGCGTGTCGCATCCACCTTCACGGCAAGCGTGCTCCGGTAACCCGGGAATGACAGATAATCCGAGTCCAGTTCCAACGACGCCGCGGCCGGCTCATTCCCGTCGTCCCGACAGGACGCGGCTCCGAGACATAGGCAAAGGAACAAAAACAGAATTCGATACGTGTATTTCATCTTTCTGGAATATGTCTGGTTTAACGTAAATAAGTGGTGACCCGATAGATGCCGGGGCTCCAAACCGCCTTGTAGGACTCCGGCGAATAGACGAACACTTCGTCCGAATGGTGGGCCGAATAGTCATTCACCCGTTCGTTCGAGAGGTGCCTGCGCCCCCGGGCGATGAGCAGGGAATGGTGAAAGGTCTCGTCGCCGTTCAGGACCCGCCACGTCTCCCACGTGCCGGACGGGAACCCTCCCTCCAAAACTTGAAGAATATAACCCGTTTTCGCAGGATCGACCGCCGTGAACGAGACCTTGAAGTTGATCCCCGCAACAACGAATTCGTCGGCCGACGTGCGGATGATCAAACCGTAGGCGTCATCGGCATCGTAGGTGATCTTCAACCGGTAATCGCCCATCTCCACGATGCGCTCCCGTTCGCCGGGACTCTTCATCACTCCGATCATGTCGGAGGTGTTCCGGTGCGACGCGATCAGCGGCAGAAGCTCCCCGAGAACCCGGTAGGACTCGGCAAAAAGATGGTTTCCCGCTCCATCCTCGATCCCGAACGGAGAGTAGCACAGCGCATCGTGCTCGCCGAAGGCCCAGAAGGCATGGGCCGGATTCATGACCGACTCGGGAATCAGCAGCGGATTGTCCGCACGGTGGTAGTCCGCCACGATCTCCTTGAAGTTCGGAAGATAGATGTCGGGGGCCAGCACGTCGACATGCGGCGCCGCAGCCTTCCAGATGTCCATCACGCGCGAAACGGGACCGCCGTTCGGATAGACGCCCGGCAGATCCTCCGCCTGCTGCACGATCCAGCAGTTGCAGAACGTCGGCAGCGCATAGACCGACTTCCCGGCAGCCGCCACGCAGTCGATATAGGTGGCATATTGCCACGCCAGGTGGAAGCTGTGGCCCCAGACGTTGTCGCCGAAGACCTCGCGCCACGAACCCGAACGTTTCGCCCCGTGCTCCTCCCAGACCGTGCGCAGCTCCGGACGCAGCGACGCCCGATGCTCCGTCAGATAGGCCAGCAGCGCCCGCGGAACAGGGCGCTCGTAATCCGCCAACGAGCGGGCCGTATAGTCCCGGTCCTGAAAGATCCCGACCTCGTTCTCCGGTTGGAGCGCGATGACGGTCCCGTGGGCCGCGTCGATCTCCCGGATGCGCTTCACAAGGGCGCCATACGCACGTGCATCGGCGAGCATGGTCTCCTCGCAGAACGGCGAGAGCGTCTCGATCCGTCGCCCGTCGGCCGTCTCCACCCGGGCAAAACGCTCCGTATCCCGCTTCACCCAGGCAGGGGCGTAGCTCGACTCTCCGTTCTTCCAGCTGCCGAACCACAGAACAACGACCTTCAAGCCGTTGGCCCGGGCCTGTGTCACCAGATTGTCCACAAGCGTGTAGTCGTAGAGGCCCTCCTGCGGTTCGAACTGCTCCCAGGCTATCGACGCAAGAACCGTATTGAGATGCAGGGACCGGAGCGTGGGCCACAGCGTGTTCATATACCCGGGCGTGGAGTTCGACGAATTGTGCACCTCCCCGGCCAGCATGATGAAGGGACGTCCGTCCACCAGCAGCTCGCTGCTTCCGTCTTCGTGGATGATCAGCTCCGACGGCGTGCGGGCTCCCAACGTCAGGATCCAAAGCGCCGACACCAATAACAAAACCGTTTTCAAACTCTTTTCCATACGTTTTTCCCGTTTTCCGATTCGTTATCTCAAAACCACGTCGATGACATGAGACCTGCCCGCAGAGCCGGTTACGGTCAGCCGGTATCTCTTCCCGCGGACGATCCCGCTGTCGAAAAACGACAAGGTGTTGCGGCCCGCGGCGAGGGTGACCTCCGTACGGTATGCCTCCGAGCCGTTAGTGCTTGTCAGGGTCAGCGTCCCCCGTCCCGGCTCCGACGTGAAGAGATCGATTTCATAGGCGCCGCGGTCCGGATGACGCAGCAGGTCGCAGACCCCCGTGGCCGTATTCACCACCGACGTGCAGAACCCTTCCAGATTCGTCGGCGCGGTGATCCCCGCCTGGCGAAGCCCCTCCTGTACGCAGGAATTCCCCATGAGCAGCTTCCAGATCAGGCCCGAACGGTAGTTCTCCATCATGATCGCCATCGGAGCGTGCTCCATGGCCAGGTATTCGCCGCTGACCGACTTGTCCGACGGGCAGTAGGAGACGTAGAACCCGTAGCGGCCATTCAATTTGGCGTAGTTGCGTTCCAGATTCAGCAGCACCTGCGCCGAATAGAACGGCGTGTAGGGGAAGGCGCTGATCGCCGCCGTGGGGGCCAGGATCCCGTCGTCGTTCTCCGGATCCCGCGAGCGGTAATCCGGATGCTCCCCGCAACCGCCGCAGGCCGTCAGCCCCCAGGCGGATTCCGAATAGCCGTATTCGGCGGGAGCCTCGTAAACGCAATAGTGGCGGTTGATCATCGTGTGGTTCTGATTCTGCGCCCAATAGTAGCAATGGCTGTCCTGCATCTCCCGGGGATCCAGACCCAGGAACGAGTACTGCGAAAGGAACAGCGGCCCGCCCTTGTCGGTACCCAGCGGCAGCGAATAGCCGTAGGTCTCGCGCGTCGGGTGCGAGAAGTCGTAGCCCTGCCAGCAGTTGCGGTAGACATCGGCCGGAATCCGGTGCTCCTCCGGGGCCGCCATGCCCAGAATGTAGACCAGCAGCGTCTCGTTCCAGCCCACAAGCGGCAATTCGTGCCGGTCCTCATCCGCATGCCAGATCCAGTAGAGCGTTCCGTCTTTGAGGAAACGGTTCCACTCGATCGTCTGCCAGAAATACCCGGTTGCCTCCCGAATGGCCGTCTCGTCGGCATCCGCACCGTCGAAATACTCGCTGGCCGTCAGCAGACCGCCCATCATGAAGGCCGTCTCCACGATCTCCCCGGCCGCTTTCTGATCCCCGAACGGGACAATCTTCCCCGAAGGATCGTACCAGTGCGCCCACGCTCCCGCAAAACGATCGGCCTCTTTCAGAAACTCCGTGATCCGCACGATCTGCGACGCTGCCGCAGATCGGGTGATCCAGCCCCGCTCGACGCCGATAATCAGGCTCATGATCCCGAATCCCGTCGCGCCCGTCGTCAGCGTCGATTTGCTGGCCGAGCTGTTGTAGGCCATCCCCGTCTCGGGATTCGACCCCGAAACGAAATAGTCCATCACCTTCTGTTCGTGCTCGTTCATGAGGTTGCGCATCACCTCCGGAGCATAGGTATTGTCGTTCTCCACATACGAATCGCCCGTCGTGGATTCGTCCTCCACGCACCCCAGCAAAGCTGCGGCGGAGAACCAGATGGCGAGCAAATGAAACATCGTCTTTATCATGTTTTGAAGTTTTCGTGTCAATATCCCGGATTTTGTATCAGTTTGCCGTTTGCCTTGTCGATCTCGCTCTGCGGAAGCGGGAAGAGCTCATGTTTCCCCGTCACGAAATCCGGCAGTTTCTCCGCGGCGATCCCCCAGCGGACCAGGTCGAAATAGCGCTCGAATTCCAGCGCCAGTTCGATCCGGCGCTCATGCCGGATGGCTTCGCGAAGCTCCGCCACCTGCTCCGTCTTGATCTCCGGCAGGCACGTCAGCGGCGAATTGTCGCCCCGGGCCCGCGAACGGACCATTTCGAGCAACTCCCGGGCGCGCGTCAGATTGCCGCTCTCGCAGGCCGCCTCGGCACCCATCAGCACGACGTCCGCATAGCGGATGATCCGCAGGTTGGACCAGTAACCGAAGCACCAGTCGGCACGCCCGTACAGCGAACGCTCGCTCAACGGACAGTAGGCCTTCCGGTTGAAATAGCGGTAGTCGCTCGCCACGATCACCTCGCCGTCGACGCTCTGGCCGTCTTCCAGCACTGTCGCCTCGTAACGGGGATCTCCCGTTTCATAGTCCGCCATCAGGTCTTCCGACGGCGCGTTGTGCCCCCAGCCCAGATTCGGATACCCTCGGATGCCGTTCATCATGTTCCACTGGCACCACATGTCGATATTCAGATCCGGAGCATAGTCCGCATTGATCTCCCAGACCGACTCCGGGCCATATTCGTTCGACTCCAACCAGATATCCCCGTAGGGCGTCGTCAGGTCGTTGTCCCCCGAGGCGATGATCGTCTCGACGTATTGCAGGCACGTCCCGTACTCCTTCTCGTAGAGGCTGGTCTTCGCAAGGATCGCCCGGGCGGCATTCTGCGTGGCACGCCCCAGGTTCCCCGAGGCTACCATCTCCCGACGGGTCGGAAGCGACCCGATCAGCGGCGCCAGACGCTCCGTGTAGCGGCGCCGGATTTCGGAGGCGGAGAGCTGGTCGGCCACCTCGTCTCCCTTGTCCATGACGTGATCCACGTAAGGAACCGCCCCGAAAGCCTGCGTCAGCCGGAAGTAGGCTGCCGCCCGAATGAAACAGGCCTCGGCCGTCAACTGATTGACCGCAGCCTCCGAAGCCCCGCCCTCCGACAACGCCGCGATCATGTCCAGCGCCTCGTTGGCCTTCGTGATGGCCGTATACTGTCCGCTGTAATAGGACAGGATGTGCGAATTGGCCGGTGTGAACGACAGGGTGGGGAACTGGCAGAAATCCGTCCCGCCGTCCCCGGCCGGTCCTCCGGGATGCGAATTGTCCGACGTGTGGCAGTGCATCGCCGTCACGGGCCACGTCTGGTCGCGGAACGCATTGTATCCGTCGAAGAGCTTCGACACGACCAGCAGCTCCTCCGCATGCTCCATATCGTAGTTCCCTTCGTGATATTTGCCCTTCGGCCGCGTATCGAGAAAATCGCCGCTGCATGAGGCGGCCGCCACGGCACAAACAACCAATAATATCCGTAAACGTTTCATGGTATCGAAAGTTTTAGAAATTGATGGACAGACCCAGCTGGCAGGTCGACGGAATCGGATAGGTGTCGCCCTGATCCATGCCTCCGGCCAGCGTGCTCCCGTAAATCTCGGGCGTATATCCCGAGGTGTGCTTCCAGGTCCACAGGTTCTGTCCGCTCAAATAGATCCGAAGACGGGAGATCCCGATCTTCCGCGTCACCGAATGCGGCAGGGTATAGCCCAGCGTCATGGTGCGCAGACGGATATACGAACCGTCTTCGAGCAGATTCGTCGAACACAGGTAGTTGTGTCCACGCGACTTGTCCAGAACGGGCTCCCGGTCCGAAGTCCCCGGGCCATGCCAGCGTCCGAGCGTCTTCCCGTAAAAGTTCACGTTCGTCCACGACACCGTCTTTTTCAGATCCAGAATCTCGTTGCCGCTCACACCGTTGAAATCCACGCCGAAATCGAACCCCTTCCAGTTCAGCGACACGTTGAACCCGTAGGTGAACGTCGGCAGCGGATTGCCGATGAAGGTGCGGTCGGCATCCGTGATCCGGCCGTCGCCGTTGAGATCCTTGTAGCGGATGTCGCCCGGTTTGGCCGTCCAGCTCATCGTACAGTAGTTGTCGATCTCCGCCTGCGTCTGGAAGATTCCCTCCTGGACATAGCCGTAATAGGAGCCGACGGGGTGGCCGACCGCCGTGCGGTGGTAGTCGTCCGAGATGATGTCCGCATTGTTGTTCCCGAGCTCCGTCACCCGGTTGCGCAACGTCGTGCCGTTGATGCCGATGCTGTAATCCAGACTCCCGATCCGGTCCTTCCACGTGAGGCTGAACTCGAAGCCGCGGTTGTTGATCGACCCGGCGTTGGTGATCGCATAGCCCGCGCCGATCGAGGTCGAAGGCTCGACGTAGGCCAGCAGGTCGTTCGTGGTCTTGTCGTAGCAGCCCAGTTCCAGCGACAGCCGGTTATCGAACAGGCAGGCCGAAAGACCGATATCGACGCCGCTCATGACCTCCCAGTGGATGTTGTCGTCCACCTCATAGTCGAACGTCGGGATATAGACCACCTTGCCGTTGATGACGACCTGCTGGCCCATCGGATTGATCGTCGGATAATACAGGTAGTTGCCGATCTTGTCGTTGCCCAGCCTGCCCCAGCTGACGCGGAGTTTCGCAAAGTCGACCACGCCGCGCAGAGGCTCCATGAACTTCTCGTCGCTGAACACCCAGCCCAGGCCCACCGACGGGAAATAGCCCCAACGGTGCGACGGCGCAAACTTGGACGACCCGTCGGCCCGGAACGTCGCCGTGAGCAGATACCGGGACTTGAAGGCGTAGCTCACACGCGCCAGATAGGAGATGAAGGCCTCCTCCTCCCACCAGTCACCGGCCGAAACCCGGTTCCGGGATCCCATGGAGAGCATTTGGAGATCCTCCGGAACGACGTTCATCCCGCTTGCCAGCGAATCGACCTTCGCATTGAAACCTTCCGACTGCTTGCTCCGCGCCGTATAGCCCAGCGTGACTTCAAGGCGATGGTCATCCAGCGTCTTCCGGTAGGTCAGCAGCAGATCACCCTGCATCGTCCGGCTTTCGTCGCTCTTGCGGTAGAATTCCGTAACCTCGTTCTTGTCCGACGAGGTGCTCGATTCGTTGTTCACGTCGTACCTGGGCGTGTAGACCTGCCCGCGGTAGAACCCGAGGTCCATGTAGCCACTCGCCCGGAACGTAAAATCGTTCAGGAAATTCCACTCTCCATACAGGTTCCCGACCATCCGGTAATCCCGGTATTTCTCGGTATCCTTGTAGATCTCCATCCGGGCAACCGGATTGGGGACGTTGCTCTGGATGTCGGCCGACGGATGGTAGTAGGAACCCGGATTCTCCGCATCCCAATCCTCCTCCGGAGCATAGGGTACGTAGGTAGGAACAGCCATCACGGCATTCTGGATATCGGCCGAAGCCGGCGTGTTGTCCATCCGCGAAAGATTGATATTGCCGCCGAGTTTCAAGTTCTTCGTAACCTCGTAATCCTGCGCAAAGCGGACGTTGAAACGCTGGTAGTCGTTATACTTCAATACGCCCTCCTGCTTGTAGTAGCTCATCGACAACATGGACTGGCTCTTCTTGCCCGACATGGCCACCGAAACGTTGTGGTTGGTGATCAGGGCCCGCTCACGAAGCACCTTGCTCTGCCAGTCGGTCCCCGTTCCGAGCATGTCGGGAACCCACGACGCGGCGTTGGGATCCTGATTCTGCAACATCTCGTTGTAGAGCATCGTGAACTCCCGCGCATCGGTCAGCCGAACCCGGTCGCGCTTCCAGACCGTCTGCACGCCCACATATCCGTCGTAGGCGACCCGCGGCTGCTCCGCATCGGCCCGCCGCGTCGTGACGATCACTACGCCGTTGGCTCCCTGCACGCCGAAGATTGCCAGCGACGAGGGATCTTTCAGCACCTCGATGCGCTCGATGTCGCTGTTGCTCAAAAACGAAATGTCCGACGCGAACATCCCGTCCACGACATACAACGGACTGCTGTCGGCATTCAGCGTCCCCACGCCGCGGATCTTGATCTCGGGGCTACTCCCGGCAGCACCGGAATTGATCACGGTGAGACCCGGGACCTTCCCTTGAAGCGACGACATGACGTTGTTGGTCGGGGCGTTCCGCACCTCCTCGCCGGAGACCGAGACGATCGCTCCGGTCAGGTCCCGCTTGCGCGCCGTGCCGTAACCGGTGACCACCACCTGATCCAGAAGATAGGTGTCGTTCCGCATGACGACGACAAGTTCCCGGCCGAAATCCCGGGCCGCGAGCTCCGCCGTCTGCGTCTGCATGCCGACATACTGGAACTGCAACCGGTCGCCGACCCGGATGCCGTTCAGGACAAAACCGCCGTCCGGATCGGTCGACACGCCGTGCGTCGTGCCCTGCACCGTGACGGAAACCCCGACAAGCGGCATCTTCGTCTCCTCGTCCAGGACCTTGCCCCGGATGCTGCCCGGATCCTGCGCCCGGCCCGGCGTGCAGAGACCGCTGAAAAGCAGAAGCAATAATAACAGGGTATGAGTTTTCATGTTCGGAAGCTTTTGTTCTTGTTTTCGGGCCGCTCCATGATTCGCAGAGCATCCCCACGCAGCGGGGAAAAGGTCATTCGGAACCGCGCCGTCCGGCGGTTGGCTCCGCACGTCGTCCCGTCGGATGCCGCGTGCGGAACAGTAGGGTAGTCGGAAAGGTCTTTGCATGGTCACATGAGTTTGGGTTTGAGATCGGACCGGCCGGACCGCCCGACGGCGAAGCACCGATCCTGCACGCATCGGAATTCACCCCGGACGTGAATCCCGACATAAAATTAAGAAGATTGGCGTCAAAACGGCAGAATTCGCATCCTACAAATTCTTCACGAAATGGAAACAGACCGCAACCGGATGTTTCAAAACCACATCAACGCGAACCAACACATTGGTTGTCAGCAGATTAATCCCACCAATCCTCAACAATCGGAAGAATCGGACAGGGAGCGCTGTCAAAGAAACGAATATCCGATTTTTTCGACATTTCCTGCCATCGGAAGGCGTCCATTCGGTATTTATTCGTAAATTTATCGGACAAAACGCGGGAAAAAGACCATGAAGCGCTGTCTGTCCATATTCATATCGATGCTTTGCTGGGTCCCGGCGTCCGTGGCGTCCGAGGCGATACCGATCCATGTGGCCAATTTCAACTACACGGATTATTACGGCGGAATTCAGAACTGGGGACTCGACATCTCCGACGAAGAGATCCTCTACTGCGGAAACAACGCCGGGCTGTTGCGGTACAACGGCAACAACTGGACGCTCATGGAACCCGACACGACGGCCACGGTACGGGCCGTACTGTGCGCCGACAGCGTGATCTACACCGCCGGAGACAACAACATCGGCTTCTGGAAACAACGCGCCGCCGGCAATTACGAATACGTCTCCCTGCTGCCGCAGGCCGACGAAATCGGAGTCCGGGGCGAAACCTTCTGGAACATCGCACGGCACGGCCGGAAGGTCTATTTCCACTCCTTCGCCAACATCCTGTGCTACGACGGCCGACAACTCCGATACGTCGTCCGGAACGACCACTACAAGGGGCTGTTCCCCACTCCGGAGGCCATCTTCACCCAGAAACGAGACGGTTCGATCCTCCGGATCGGAAAAGACGAAGCTCTCGACCCCTTCTGCGACGACCCCGTACTGCACGGTCAGGAGGCGAAATTCCTCTTCGCCCTCGACGACGAGGTCTACCTCTGCGGGCTCTCCAACGGCTGCATCTACCGGATCGAAAAGGGGCGCTGCCGCCCGTTCTGCTCGCTGGAAACCGACGACCATCTCCCCGTACGGGTCGAATGCGGCGGCATGTACCGGAACCGGACCCTGGCCGTCGGAACAATCGGACACGGCGTATTCCTCGTCGACGTCGCCTCGGCGGAATACCGGCAAATCGCAACGTCTCGGCTGCAAGATCTGAACGTACACGCTCTCCGCTTCTACGGACCCGACAACCTCTGGCTCTCGCTGGACAACGGGATCTCGGCTCTCTTCATCAATCCCGAGGTCTGTGAATGGCGCTCGTCCGCTTCCTCCGGCATCTTCTTCGACGGCATGCAGTACGCCGACTGTATCTACATGGCCACGAACCGCGGACTCTTCCGTATCCGCGGCGACCGCTCGGAACAACTCCCCGTCGCGTGGTATCCGCTGCAATTCTGCAACATCAAGCAGGAACTGCTGTGCGGATCCACGACGAATCTCTACAAACTGGACAAATCCCGGGACCGGTTCGTCTCCATGGGCGACATAAACGGTGTCCGGCAATTCGAATACGTGGCCGACAAGGGCCGGG
The DNA here is from genome assembly GCF_002161445.1 of Alistipes sp. An66. GTDB lineage: Bacteria > Bacteroidota > Bacteroidia > Bacteroidales > Rikenellaceae > Alistipes > Alistipes cottocaccae. Next base: position 36,616 of record NZ_NFHT01000014.1, on the reverse strand, counting down.
AATTCCTCTTCCTGCGAGGGTATTCCGGCATCTCGGTATTGCAGTTCGAGACCGGGACCTGGGAATTCCGCTCCTATCTGCTGGGAACCGAGAATTACAGGCACATTCTTCCCGAAAACCTTCACACGATCTGGGCCGTACATTCGCAGAAGGGTATTTACCGGCTGCGGATCAATCAGGAACTGACCGCCGTGGAGCACGTCGACAACTTCACACAAATAGACGGTTGGGCCGACTACGACCGGATCAGCATCCTGAACATCGAGGGTGCCGCCTGTTTCTTCACACCGCGGGGCGTCTACGTCTACGACCCCGACCGAAAGACCTTCCTCAAAAAAGAGGCGTTCAGCCAAAGCATCCGCAAGCTGGAAGATTTGCAGAACGCCTGCTCGACGGCAAAAAACAACGTCTGGATCTCGACCAAGGACGAACTCTATCTGTACCGCATCGGCGACAACCGGATCGAACTCCTGAAACGCTATTCGTTCATCGCCAATCCGCTGCTGCTCTACGACCGCCATTTCCAGTTCCGGCAGATCAACGACTCGCTGACCTTCGTGTCCACGTGTCAGGGTACGGTGGCCATCAACAGCGGAAAGCGAAACTCGGAGCTCCGCGATCCGGAGCCGCGGATCGAAAGCTGCCGCTATTGGAGCGGGAAAAGGATCGCCTATGCGCCGGTCGAAGGGCGGGAACTCGTGCTGCCCGGCTCGGCCCGCAACATCGAAATCCGCATGACCGAGGGACTCGCAGGCTTCGACACCTCCTTTTCCTATCGGATCGCAGAACTGAACGACAGTTGGAGCGTCTGGGATAAATCCGGAATCATCCGCCTCCCCATGCTCCCGTCGGGATCCTATCTCGTGACGGTGAAGGACGACAAGGAGCGCGTACTGGACTTTACGCTGGTCATCGAACAACCCTTCTACAAACGGGGCTGGGCCATTGCCGGATATATCCTCATCGGGCTGTTTCTGACGATTGGAATCGGGCACTATGTCGTCAAACGCCGCGACGAGAAGTTTCTGGACAGGTTGAAGCAGTCGCAACGCCGACACGAAGAGGAGTTGCGCCGCAAGACCTACGAATATCTGAACGAAAAGGTGAAGGACCAGGAACGGGAACTGAAAAACAACATGCGGTTCCTCACCCAGAAGCAGGAGCTCCTCGCCGCGATCTCCGAAGAGGTCGACCACCAGAAGAAGGAGTTGGGGGAGAGGTGGCCCAACAAACTCTACTTCAAGCTGGTGAAATTGATCCAAAGCGGCGAGACCGAGACGGACAAGTTGCTTTCGTTCGAGAATTATTTCGTCGAGATACACCGCGATTTCATGTTGAGAATGCAGAACGCGCACCGCGATCTGACCCGTTCGGAGCTCCGGCTCTGCTGTCTGATCCGGTCGAGCCTGTCGACGAAGGAGATCGCCGCCGTCATGGGAATAGCAACCCGTTCCGTGGAGCTGAAAAAATACAGGCTGAAAAAGAAACTCAACATCGAACGGGAAGAGAACCTCATGTCCTACATATTCTCCATCTGACCGTCCCCCCCCCGACAATAAACATCCGATACCCGCCGGCCGGCATCATTACGCAAGGGCAGCCACTCGCCGACGCCCTTGATGATCCGGGTCAGTTCCGATCTTTTTCGTGCGCCTCGCGGAGCAGTTCGCCCAGAACCCCGATATGCTCCACGATCAACTGCGGCTGGCGCGGAGCCTGCTCCGCCATGTCGAGCGTCGTCTCGCCCGACAGCACCAGAACACCCAATGCCCCGGCATTATGCGCCATCTCGATATCCGTATAGATGCGGTCGCCGACCATCGCAATCTCCCCGGGTTGCAGCGAATGCCGTTGCAGGATCCCCGACAGCATGTTCGGGTCGGGTTTTCCCAGCGTGATGTCGGGGCGGCGGCCCGTGGCGTGCTCGATGGCCGCGCAGATCGACCCGCAGTCGACCAGAACCGTCGGACGGTCCGTCGGGCATACCCGGTCGGGATTCGTCGCCAGGTAGGGGAGGCCCTGCTTCACCCACCAGGCCGCCCGGCACAGCCGTGCGTATTCGAGCGTCATGTCGAAGGAGACCACCACCGCATCCGGAACATCCTCCGCCGAGTCCGCGGTCGGCGTGTAGCCCGCAGCCTCGAACTCCGAGACCATCGACGGCGTTCCGAGCAGGAAGAGTCGCCGGGCCGTCGGAAGATGGGTTTGCAGGTAGTCGATCGTCGCCAGCGTCGTGGTGTACATCTCCTCGCGCGTGGCCCGGATCCCCATGCCGGCAAGGCGGCGAAGGTAGTCGGCAATCGATTTCGAGGGGTTGTTCGTCAGAAACGAATGGCCGATTCCGGCCGGCCCGAGCCCCGACAGAAAGCCCGGCGTCCAGGGAAACAACACCGAACCCATGTAGATCGTGCCGTCCATGTCGAGGGCGACGTGGCGGATTTGCGACAGGCGTCGCAGCAGCTCTTCATGCTCCCAGACGGAGCGATAACGGTGAAAGCGCGTCATCTTCGGATGGATGAAGGGTGTGACGGGGTTATCGGCGGTTCAGATCCAGGTCCTGGAACAGGTAAGGGTAATCGGTCTCGATGACGTCGCATCCGGAGGTGATTTCCAGCTCGTAGCCGTGTTGTTTCATGGTCTCGGTCGCCCGGCGGTCGTGGGTCGGAGCCACGGAGATCATGCACATGATCCCCTGCCGGTGGAGCGAGTCGTAGAGCGGCTGCCGGTCCGCAAGCATCATCGGCCCGACGTAGGCCATCATCTGCGAGGCGGGGATGCCCGCTTCGCGATAGGCGCGGTACTCGGAGAGGTTCTTGCACCAGGCCGAGAACATCGCGTCCGGATCGCGGTCGAGCAGCAGCCGCGCCTGACGCGCGTTGTGGACCGTGTACATGACATGGGGCGGATTGAGCCGGTTGATGAAGTCGGACATGAACTCCAACGGAACATCCTTGATGTCGAGATTGAGGATCGTCTTGCCGCGGCTCCACTGGATGGCCTCTTCGAGAGTGGGGATCCGGAACTCCGTGACCTTGCCGTCGCGGTCTTTGAGCCGGAACCGGCGCAGCTCCTCCCACGTGTAGTCCGAGACGCGGCCGCTGCCGTCGGTCGTGCGGTCGATCGTGGCGTCGTGCATCAGGACGATGACGCTGTCGCGGGTCAGCCGGGGGTCGATCTCGAAAAACGAAGGCATCATCGTGAGGGTCTTCCCGAACGACTCGATGCAGTTCTCGGGATAGCCCGCAACCATGCCGCCGCGGTGTCCGCTGACGACGACCGGGCGGTCCGGCGCATAGCGGAACCAGGCGTGGAGATCGGCGCGGGTCTCGATGTCGATATGGTGCGGGGCCCCGGTCGGGGCGGGAGCCTCCGAGCAGGAGACGCCCAGCAAAGCCAGGATTGCGAAGAGCGTAAGTTGCGGTTTGTTCATGTCGGTACTGTTTTGGGGTTCGTTCGTGAAATGGAGCCTTGCGGTGTCCTTTGTTTTTGTTTCGACGCTCAAATTTATGTTTATTTTTTCTTTTTAGCAACTTTTAATCCGTGAAATTTCGACCCGAAATCCACTAAAAAAAGGTTTCATATTAATTAACATGCTATCTAACAGCAAATTACAGCTAAAATATCGAAAATCAGCAAGCGGCCGTTTTTTCTTTCAGTTTATTCTTTAAGTATGTTTTTATTTCCAATCAGGTATTTTTGAGTTTCTTTTATTTGCAGAAAAGAAATTTTGTAGTTACTTTTGTCCTACCTGAACGGATGAGGACCCCGGACGCAGACGGCGGAAAAGACCCGGAACAAAGGCCGTGACGCCGCCCCGAATACCGGATGTCCGGAACTTCCGCAAAGCAGGAGCGCCCCGAACGGCCTCCTATATAGTATAGGTAACCAAAAACCAACTCCTATGGATAAGATTGAAGGCGCTTTGAAGCGCACGACCGACACCCGGGCCGTGGTGTTCGGCGTCGGAACCCTCCCGCGCGTGGCGGAGCTTTTTACGGAACTCTTCCCCGGATGCCGGGCCGTCGTCGTGGCTGACCCCAATACGTGGCGCGTCGCCGGAGAGGAGGTGCACCGGACCCTCGCCGAGGCCGGGATCCAGCAGGATGAACCCCATATTTTCACCGACCCGTCGCTCTATGCCGAATGGCGTTTCGTCGAGGAGCTCGACGGCGTCCTCGCCCGGACGGATGCCGTTCCGGTAGCCGTCGGCTCGGGCGTCATCAACGACCTGACCAAACTCGCCGCACACCACAACGGCCGCCGCTACATGACCGTCGGCACCGCCGCCTCAATGGACGGATACACGGCCTACGGCGCCTCGATCACGAAGGACGGAAACAAACAGACGTTCGATTGCCCGGCTCCGCTCGGCATGCTGTTCGACCCCTCGATCGCCGCCGCGGCCCCCGCCGAACTCTCCGCATCGGGATACGCCGACCTGATCGCCAAGATCCCGGCCGGCGCCGACTGGATGCTGGCCGACGCCGTGGGGGCCGACCCGATCGACCCGTTCGCCTTCGCGCTGGTTCAGGACGACCTCCAGGAGGCGTTGTCCGACCCGGCCGGAGTTCATGCCGGAGACGTCGGAAAGACCGGACAGCTGGCCGAAGGGCTGCTGTTGAGCGGCTTCGCCATGCAGGCCGTCCAGTCGAGCCGCCCCGCCTCCGGGGCCGAGCATCAGTTCAGCCACCTGTGGGATATGGAACATCTGCGCTGCAACGGCGCTTCGGTATCCCACGGATTCAAGGTCGGAATCGGGACGCTGGCCTCGACGGCCTTCTTCGAGATGCTGCTCGAAGCGCCCGTCGAAACGCTCGACATCGACCGCTGCGCCGGCGCATGGAAATCCTGGGCCGAGACCGAGGCCGACATCCGCACGCTCTTCGGGAGCGACGCCGAACTGGTCGCCCGGGCGTTGAAAGAGACCCGCGACAAGTACGTCGGGCGGGAGGGACTGCACGAGGAGCTGCTCCGGCTCCAAAAGGCATGGCCCGAATTGAAGGAGCGCATCCGCCGGCAGATCATCCCCTTCGGGGAGGTGCAGCGCCGTCTGCGGCTCGTCGGGGCACCCTATGAACCGGAGCAGATCGGCGTCTCCCGGGCGCGTTTCCGGGAGGCTTTCCGCCGCATTCCCTACATGCGGAGCCGCTACTCGGTGGTCGACGTCGCCTTCCGCTGCGGATGGATGGAGCAGTGGCTCGACCGGCTCTTCGGTCCGGGATGCATCTGGGAAATCCGTTGATTCGTCCCGAAAAAACCCTCTTTCAGTCGTTTTGTCGATGTTTTGTCACACGGGCAACGTATCTTTGCCGAGCGGAACCCTATTCTACAATCACAATGACCCCCGAACAGAATAAACGTTTCAAGCACTGGCAGATGCGCACGATCCTCGCCACGATGATCGGCTATGCGCTCTTCTATTTCGTCCGCAAGAACTTCTCCCTCGCGATGCCCGGTCTGGAAGCCGACCTCGGCATCTCGAAGGTCAGCCTCGGCATCTTCCTGACACTCAACGGCGTCATCTACGGACTTTCGCGCTTCGTGAACGGCGTTCTGGCCGACCGTATGAACGCCCGCTGGTACATGGCCATCGGTCTGGCGCTCTGTGCGCTGGCCAACTTCGCCTTCGGATTCGGCGAGGACATCTCCACCTGGATCACCGGCCAGGAGACCGGCGACCGCTTCACCAATACGATGATCCTCTTCATGGGGATCATGTGGGTGGTCAACGGACTGTTGCAGGGCACGGGATTCCCGCCCTGCGCCCGGCTGCTGACCCATTGGATCCCGCCGAAGGAGCTGGCTACGAAGATGTCCGTGTGGAACACCTCGCACTCGATCGGAGCCGGCCTTGTGGTGATCCTCTGCGGCTACATCATGGGACACCTCGGCCAGAATCTCGCCGCGGATCCCGACAGCGTGGCGCGGATTGCGGCCAATCTGGGCGTTGACACCTCCGATCCCGAAGGGATGGCCACCGCCATGAGTTTTGCCGCACACTCCGGGGCGTGGCGCTGGTGCTTCTGGATCCCCTCGGCCATCGCCTTTGCCGGCGCCATCGGACTGGTCATCTTCCTGCGCGACACCCCGACGTCGGTCGGTCTGCCCGAGCTCGAAGGAACCGAGACCGGAGCCAGCGAAGGTTCCGGCGAAAGCAAGGGGGCCGAATACAAGGCCTTCCTGATGAAGCACGTCTTCCGCAACCCGTTGATCTGGACCCTCGGCGTAGCGAATTTCTTCGTCTATGTCGTCCGCTTTTCGGTTCTGGACTGGGGCCCGTCGCTGCTGAGCCAATCGAAAGGGGTCAGCATGGCGCATGCCGGCTGGCTTGTGGCGATGTTCGAGATCGCCGGAATCCTCGGCATGCTCTTCGCCGGATGGGCCACGGACCGCTGGCTGAAAGGCCGCGCACACCGCACGTGCGTCTTCTGCATGGCCGGAGCCGCCCTGTTCGTCTTCCTCTTCTGGCAGCTGCCCGCCGATGCCCCGATCTGGCTGCTCTTCGCCACGCTCTGCGCCGCCGGGTTCTGCATCTACGGACCGCAGGCCCTCATCGGAATCGCCGCAGCCAACCAGGCCACCAAAAAGGCCGCTGCAACGGCCAACGGCCTGACCGGACTGTTCGGCTACGCCTCGACGCTCGTCTCGGGTGTCGGCCTCGGATTCGTCGCCCAGCACTACGGCTGGAACTGGGCCTATGCGGGGATCCTCGCCATGGCGCTCATCGGAATGGGGGTTTTCCTGCTGATGTGGGGCGCCCGCGCCGACGGGTATGCTCCGGAACCGGAAAGAAAATAACCGCCGAAAGAGTCCGTAAATTGAAAAACAAGGATTTATGTGCACGGTTTCACTTGGAAAAGAGCGGAGAAATCGCTACATTTGTTCTTGACACTTTTTTGTTGCATCTTTTTTTGACACGTTATCATGTTGAGTATTGCCGAACGGCATAAATACATCCTCGATACGCTGAACGCACACGGATTCGTGCGCATCACGGACATCGCCAACGAACTGGGCGTGACGAAGGTCACCATCCGCAAGGACGTCAAGATCCTCGAAAGCAAGGGGCTCCTCTACAAGGTCCACGGAAGCGCCCGCCCGGCGAATCCCCATGTCGCCGACCTCGACGTGCACGTCAAGGACAACATCAACCGCGACGCCAAACGCGCCATTGCCCGGCGGGCCGTGGAGCTGCTGGACGACAGCGATTCGGTGATCGTGGCCTCGGGATCGACGATCTATGCCTTTGCCGAGGAGATCCGCATGCGGCCCTGGCACCATCTGAACATCGTCACGCCGTTCCTGCGGCTCGGCGTGCTGCTCAACGACGTCGAGAATGTCAATGTCGTGCAGCTGGGCGGCACGGTGCACAAGAAATCCCTGTCGGTGTCGGGCAGCGAAACGACGCGGGGGCTCGACGACTGCATCTGCTCGAAACTCTTTTTCGGGGTCGACGGCATCGACCTCGAACACGGAATCACCACCTCGACGATCGAGGAGGCGCAGCTGACGCAGCGGATGATGGCCTCGGCCTCGAAGACGATCGTACTGGCCGACTCCTCGAAGTTCGGACAGCGCGGATTCGGACGGATCGGGTCGTTGGAGGATGTCGACGTGATCGTGACCGACGCCAAAGTCTCCGAACAGATGGCGGCGGCACTCGAAGAGGCCGGCGTGGATCTGATCGTGGTCAAATAATCCGGTTCCGGAACGTAAAATTTTACGACCGGTAACAAGAAGGAGGGCAGTTCCTATACGAAACTGCCCTCCTTCTTTGTCGTCAGGCCGGCCGCTCAATAGCGGAATATGTTGGCCCGGCGGATGTCGTCGGTCGATTTCGAGGCGAAGCCCAGCCACAGCGACCCGTTCTTCATCTTGATGCCTTCGGCCTCCATGTAACCGGTGGAGGTGATGCCCGCCGTCGTGAGCGCCTGCATGTCGGCAATGGCTCCCACCTTCGTGCGGGGGTAGGCTTGTGCGCCCGTCAGGTCGAGCAGCGTCACATAGGCCACCGAAGCCTTCTTCCCGTCGTTGTCGTTGCCGACACCCTCGTAGAAGTAGATGATGCCGTTCGTACAGTCGAACCCCTGGAAATCGTAGTATCCGACCTCGCTGTCCGTCTTCCCGGTGTTTACCGTGAACCGTCCGACCGGCTTGAGCTGATCCAGCTTCCGGACCTTGACCGTGCGGGCTCCGGTCGTCTCCTGCGTGCCGTCCTCACCGCCCGAGGTCACCGTCAGCGAAACCTCGCTCTCGGGAAGCGCCAGCGCTTCGCTCAACCGGTAGACATAGAAATCGCGGACGCCTGTCGTCGAGGCCGTGATGGCCAGCATGTCGCTGGCAACGTCGACTGCCGGATGCACGTTGCGTTTGCCTTCGAGCCAGAACGTCTCGCCGGCACAGCAGTCGAGCGTCTTGCCCGCCTCGTATTTGACACGCGAGACGGTCTGGTTCTGGCTGTAACTGCCGTCGTCGAGCTTGTTGCCGTTGCTGCCGATCCAGATGTAGCGGTCGTTGCCCTGCTCCTCGACGGCCATGTTCGTGCCGTGACCGAACCAGCGCAGGGTCATGTAGTCCGCCGGCGCCTCGTTGGCCGCGCCCCGGATCACGTGGAGTTCGTGCGCATCCGTGCCGGCAATCTGCACGTAATAGATTTCGCCCTTCGAATCCACGTCGAAGCACTGCATGACGGCGTTCCGGACGAGCTGCACGCCCCTGCTGTACACGATCTCGTCGGTCAGCCCGGCTTTCAGCCGCTCAAAGATGGCATCGTTGGAGACCGACACCGATGTCCGTGCGTAGACTCCGTTGGGGGCCGTCACCGTGATCGGAGCGTTTCCGGTCCCGATGCCGGTGACGACGCCTTGGGCGTCGACATGGACGGCGTTCTCGTTGCCCGAACGCCAGACAAGACCCTGCGGATTGGCCGCCAGATCGTACCAGTCGGTCTGCGAGACACCTTTTCCGGGGAGTATGACCTTGATGCGGAGCTGTTCCGATCCGCTGACGTTGAGCCCGACCGCCGATTTCTCAAAAAGGATACTCAATACGTCTGCCTCTTCCGTGTCGTCGGAACACGAGGAGAAGGTGGGGGTTGTAGCCAGCAGGAACAACCCCGATAACAGGGATACGATCCTCGTCTGGCTGTATTTTCGTAAGATGTTCATAAGGGATGATTTATTGCTTTACTACTTTGATATTGTCCAGCCACATGCGCTTCTCGATCGTGGCGATCGTGATCCGGCTCTCGGCCGTGACGCCCTTGATGACGACCGTGTGGTCGGTCCAGGCGAAGCGTCCGTTCTGGTCACGGCCCGAGTCGTCGTTGTACAGCGTCAGCTTCTCCGATCCGTCCTCGAACGTTCCGCCGCCCGTGATGCTGACCGTAAAGTCCTTGCGGTCCTGGTTCCCATAGAGTGTGTAGACGATGGGATCCTCCTGGATGCGCTTGGGCTCGGTGTAGGGGCAGGCCCGGAAGGTCAGCACCACGTCCGCAGCCGCGTCTCCGAGTTTGGTCAGGTGGGGGAGGATCAGGCTTCCGGCGGCCGATCCGGTGCCGAATTTGAGGTGTCCGCAGACTTCGTAGATCTTCTTGCTGTTGGCCGTATCCCAGTCTCCATCACCCCAACGGGCTGCGAGGTAATCGGCATTGACCTTCCCGATGGTATTGAACGTATCGTCGGCGTTCTTCGACGGCTCTGCCACGACGGTCGTCGCGTCGTCGGCAAAGACGCTGCCCGTGATGTTCATCGTCTCCGGGAGCTTCTGTGCTGCCGACGAAGGGCAGATTCCGAAGGCGGCAGCAATCGAGTATCCGCCCCACCAGAAATCGTCGAAATCCTTATAAAGCAGTACGTTATCATCTAATGTGGGCATTGGTAGGGTCTTGCCCGATCCGACTCCGAACTCGGAATCGGCGTAGATGCCTTCACCGAGGACCTTCACGCGGCAGTAATAGGTCTTGTCGGCTTGCAGATTGCCGAAGACGAAGCGGTTGTAGGGATAGTTGGCATAGAATCCCGAACCTTTGACCGGCTCCTTGCACTCGATGGTGCGGATCGCGGCGCCCGACTCCGACTCGGCCAGTTCGATGATGAACTTGCGCGGATAGGTGTCGTCGCGGTTCCATTCGAAGACCAGCAGGCCGCGCGACGCTTCGTAGAGCGATACCTGCGGCGTCGGGATGGGAGTCGGTTCGAGCGTCCGGCACGGCAGGAAGGCCGAAAAATCGGAGTTGAACTCCGGCTTCGACTGGCAGTTGGCCATCACGCGGAACTTGTAGTCGGTGCTCGGGTCGAGCTCCTCGAACGTGCATTCGTTGGTCATGACCACCTCGCTCCGCACGGCCTCGGTTTCGTTGTCGGCCCGATAGAGCTCGACGGTGTAGGACGAGGCGTCGTAGTCCCGCGTCCAGGTGAAGCTCAACGACGAAGGCAGCTGCCCGGTGCAGGAGAGATTCGTCGGCGTTTCCAGTTTCGAGGTCACCTCCACGGGCTTCGCCTGCGAGACGTAGATCCGGAAATTGTCGATGAAGAAGCGGTTGTTGCCGGCCTTCGTGCCGCTGATCTTGATGCGCGTCTGGCTGGTTGCGCCCGTCACCTTGAAGACGATGCTCTGCCACGTACGTTTGGGCATGCCTTTGGCCAGTTGGGTCTCGGGCATCGTCCCGGCATATTCGGCCGTCACGACGATGTCGTCCTCCTCGCCGTCCCAGCGGCACCAGTCGAACTGTACGAAGATATCCTGCGGCTCGCTCAACCCGAGAGCCTGGAAATTCAACGCCGGGGCCATGATCCAGCCCAGCGCCGACCCGGTGCCGATCTTGGGATAGCCCGGGTGTTCGTAGACCTTCGATCCGTCCCATTCGGCCAACCCGCGGTCGGCCGTGAACGCGGGGTTCATCTCCGCATTGAAGAAGTCGCCGCTGCCGTCCTGTCCCGATGTCGCCACATCGTTCGCCGGCGTGTCGGGCGTGACGTCGAGGTTCTGGTTGCCGGGCCAGAAGCCGGTCTTGTTGGCCACGTAATCGCCGCCCCAGATCAGTTTGTCGAAGGTCATCTCGTAGACGATGTTCTCCGACGAAACAAAACTCCGCGTCGTCTGGGTCACGGGGTCCTCCTGGGTCGAAAACGTAAGGGTTACCCGGATGTCGAGGTCGCCCATCGACCGGGGCGTGCCGCTCAACGGTACAAGTACCTCGCCATCGCCCTCCTGGAGCTTCTCACCCTGCACGGGCTCGCATTCGATGCCCGGAGCCCCCTCGCCGTCGAGTTCGACCTCGACATCCATCAATTCCGTCCCCAACGCCTTTTCATAAGGTATGGCGACATAGATGCCGGCGATCTCCTCGCCTTCGAGCAGCGTGCCCAACAGGTAAGCCTCTTTCAGGGCGAAAATGCCGTCGTCCTGACGGATATAAACTTTCAGATCCCGGCCCGCGGCGTGAATCACGACCTCACCCGTGCGTTTCTCCCCCGCATTGCGGTCGACGGTGACATTCACATATTGATAGCTGCGGCCGTCGCCGACCCCTTGTGCGGGATCCATGTGTATCCAGTCCTCCTCGGTGGTGAGGTTCCAGCTGCCGTCCGTACGGATGGTGAACGATTGGGTCGAGACGCTGTACGGGAATTCGAGTTCGTCCGTATCCCGGGTCACGGAGACGTCCGGATCGTCGGCGCAGCCGGGAGGCAGAAGGAGCATCGCTGCAACCAACGGAGCGGATAGTATAGACGCAAGTTTCATGTTTTTAGTGTTTTAAGGTTGGAACAAGTCAACACACCGCAACGATTTTCATTGATTGCGGGTGTCGCCGGATTGTCTGACGGGTAAAACTTGCATGACAAAGGTAACTATTCTTTTTGCATATACAAACTTTTTGAGCACTATTTTTTATTTTTCAGCACGCTTTTGTTTTCTTTTCTGTTAAAATACGATTAAAAAAGGAAACAAAAGTTTGTTTTTAAGAAAATATGCGTATATTTGCGAAAGGAGAAGAAACTTTTTTATGGATTCGCACCTATAATTAATGTATCGGAGCATGTAAACCGAGGTTTGTCGCTGTTGTCGTAGGGGACTTGCACATTTCCTTCCGGGGCGTTTCCGAAACGAAACCGACGGAAAGCCCGAAAGGGAAAATTACAACCAACAAACCTTTTTGAAATGAAACATCGTTCCTATGAAAACAAGCCGGGCGAGCTGCCGACCGCTTGCAGAAGGCTCTTTCTGCTTCTGCTGTGTGTCCTGTTCTCGTCCCCCGCACTGGCCCAGACGCACGATCTGAAAGGTGTGGTACGCAGTGAAGCGGGTGAACCGGTCCTCGGAGCGACGGTCGTTGTCGAGGGAACCCCGCGCGGCGTTACGACCGACGCGAACGGAGCCTTCACGATCGCCGTGGCCAAAGGCGAAACGCTGCTGGTTCAGTTCATCGGCTATGCGCCGCAGAAATTCCGCATCGAAAACCAGACGATGCTCGACATCACGCTGAAAGAGGCGGCCAACCAGCTCGAAGAGGTCGTCGTCGTCGGATACGGCACCATGAAGAAACGCGACGTCGTGGGCGCCGTGGAGCAGGTCTCGGGCGAAATCTTCGAAATGCGCGCCAACCCCAGCCCCGTGCGGTCGCTGCAAGGCCAGGTCGCGGGTCTGAACATCACCATGAGCGACGGTAAGGCGTCGCGCGGCGCCGACATCAAGATCCGCGGCGCCGTGGGCAGCATCGGCGCCGGAGGCAACGCCCTGGTGCTGGTCGACGGCGTCGAGGGCGACCTCACGGCCGTGAACCCCGACGACATCAAGAGCATCTCGGTGCTCAAAGACGCCTCCTCCACGGCCGTGTACGGAGCCCGCGGCGCCTTCGGCGTCGTGCTCGTCACCACGAAGGATCCCGTCAAGGGCAAGGTCCACATCAATTACAACGGCTCGTTCTCCATCCTCAACCGCACGGTCGAACCGCAGCTCGAAACCAACGGTCTGCGCTGGTTCAACTCCTACCTGGAATCCTACATCGGCTACTTCGAGAAGGAGCCCGCGATGATCAACAACATCTTCCCGTACAGCGCGGCCTGGGCCGCCGAACTGGCACGCCGCGATGCCGACCCCTCCTTCGAGAAGTGGCGCGTGAACGCCGACGGCGAGTATGAGTATTTCGGCAACACCGACTGGCACGACGTCGTCTACCGCGACTTCACCACCGGACACCAGCACAATTTGAGCATCTCGGGCGGAAACGACGTGGCGGACTACTACCTGTCGGGACGCTTCTTCGAGCAGGACGACATCTACAACGCCGGGAACGGCAAGTTCAAGCAGTACAACGTGCGGGCCAAGGGCAGTCTGAAACCGTTCCGCTGGATGCGCATCGAGAACAGCACCGACTTCGTCCGCCGCACCAACCGCCAGCCGCGTGTGAGTGCCACGTTCGAAAACCGCCTGCTGACGATCAACCGCATGCTCGAACACCAGGGATACCCCGTGACGCTGGTCAAGAACCCCGACGGCACGTGGACCGACACGGCCGTCTACATCGGATGGGCCGGATTCGTCGAGGGCGACACCTATCAGGACAACTTCAAGTTCGACATGAAGAACACCACCGCCCTGACCATCGACCTCATCAAGGACGTCCTCACCTTCCGGGGCGACTTCACCTACCTCTACAACCACTCCGAGCAGGACCGCGTCAACAGCCAGCACACCTATTCGACCGGCCCCGGCATCACGGCCGTGCGCGAGGAGTACAGCGACTACGAAAACCGCACCTACAATACGAACTACTACGCCTCGAACGCCACGCTGACCTATTCGCCCCGTCTGGGCGACAACCACTCGCTGACGGTGCTCGCCGGATGGAACGTCGAGGAGAAGCAGTACATGAAGACGCTGGCCAAGCGGACGGGGCTGCTCGACTCCTCGAAACCCAACTTCTCGCTGATGGACGGCACCGACATCACGTTGAAGGACAACGGCAGCTATGAATGGGGATTCGCCGGCGCGTTCTTCCGCGTGAACTACGGCTACCGGGGCAAATACCTCGTCGAGTTGAGCGGCCGTTACGACGGATCGTCGAAGTTCCCCAGCAACCAGGTGTGGGGATTCTTCCCCTCGGCATCGGCCGGATGGCGGATCTCCGAGGAGGGCTTCATGGAGGGCGCGCGCCGCTGGCTCGACAACCTGAAAGTACGCTTCTCGGTCGGCAGCGCCGGCAACGGAGCCGTGGATCCCTACGAGTACCTCTCGATCATGTCGATCAACAAGAGCTCCGTGCTGATGGACGGCTCCTACTTCTCCTACACCTCGGCGCCGGGCATGCAGCCCAAAAGCCTCACCTGGGAGACCGCAACGACCTACGACGTGGGACTCGATCTGGACATGTTCAGCGGACGGTTCAACCTCACGGCCGACCTCTACCGCCGCATGACCACCGACATGTTCACGCCGGGTGACGAGATTCCGGCCGTCGCCGGATACACCGCTCCGCGCGGCAACTACGCCAGCATGCGGACCGACGGCTGGGAGTTGAGCGTCGGTTGGCGCGACAACTTCAAGCTCGCCGGCAAGGACTTCAACTACAACGTGAAGGTCTCCGTCTGGGACAGCACGAGCAAGATCACCAAGTACACGAGCAAGAAGGGACTGCTCCCGACGCTCTACGAGACCAACTACTACGAGGGCATGACCATCGGCGAGATCTGGGGCTACCACGTGCTGGGACTCTTCGCCACGGATGCCGAGGCCGCCGACTGGGGCCCGCGTCAGACGGCGAGCTTCACCAACAACAGCAGCGAGACCTATCTGGCCGGCGACCTGAAATTCGCCGACCTGGACAACTCCGGGCAGGTGGACAACGGCGACGGCACCATCTACAACCCCGGCGACCTGCGCAAGATCGGCAACACGACGCCGCGCTACTGCTACGGCATCAACGTGGGCTTCAACTGGAACGGCATCGGGTTGAGCATGTTCTGGCAGGGCGTCGGACAGCGCGACTGGTTCCCGGCCAAGGAGTCCTCCTACTTCTGGGGACAGTACGGGCGTTCGTACGGATTCTCGCTGCCGTGGCAGAACGAGAACAACCGCTGGACCGAGGAGAACCGGAACACGAATGCCTATTGGCCCCGCCTGCGCGGATACATCGCCGAGAAGACGAAAGGTATCATGTCCACGTCGAACGACCGATACATTCAGGATGCGTCCTACATCCGGTTGAAGAACCTGACCATCGACTACACCTTCCCGAAGAAGATCTCGCGAAAACTCGGCATGGAGTCGCTCAAAGTCTACTTCTCGGGCGACAACCTGCTGACGTTCACCCCGCTGAAAAAGTATGCCAAGAACTTCGACCCGGAAGTGATCGGCTCCGGCGACCAGGACTTCTCGTCGTCCCCGGGCAAGGAGGGCGACGGATACGGATATCCCATGATGCGGAGCTTCACCCTCGGAATAAACCTCACTTTCTAATTCGGACAAGATCATGAAAAACCGCAAAATCATATCGCTGCTGGTGCTGACGTCCCTCGGACTGGCGTCGTGCGCCGACTTTTTCGAGCGCGAGCCCTTTTCGCAGGTGGGAGCCGATACGTTCTTCCGTTCGGAGAAGAATGTGGTGCTCTTCGTCAACGGACTGCTGCAAAAGAACATGCCGGGCTACGCGACGCTGACCTACGGGGACCAGTATTCCGATCTGATGGCCGTAAACAGCACCTCGGATTTCCTCAAAACGGAGTGGAGTCCCGAGAAACAGACCGGCTGGGATGTCAGCGACTGGTCGAACATCTACAACGTCAACTACTTCCTGTCGCGCCTCCCGGAGGCGGCTTCGGACGTAAACAACGACGCGAAGATGAAACACTACGAGGGTGTGGGACGCTTCTGGCGGGCCTGGCTCTACTACACGAAGGTCCAGACCTTCGGCGCGGTGCCCTGGTACGACAAACCCATCGACCCCGAGGACGAGAAGGAGCTCTACAAGGGACGCGACAGCCGCGAGTTCGTCATGGGGAAGATCCTCGAGGACCTGAACTTTGCCGCGACCTATTGTCTGACGGACAAGGCGTATGTCAACAATTCGCAGATCAACCGCTGGGTGGTGCTGGCCTTCAAGGCCCGGGTCTGCCTCTATGAGGGCACCTACCGCAAGTACCATACGGAACTGGGGCTGGAATCCTCGGCCGAGCGCTGGCTTCGGGAGGCCGTTTCGGCGTGCGAGACGCTGATGAACGAGAGCCCCTATTCGCTCGTGCACAGCCCGGCCAATCTGAAAACCCAGTGGCGCAAGCTCTTCACCAGCGAGGAGGTCGACTATCAGGAGATCATCTTCGCCAACGAGTTCAGCGAGGAGCTGCTGCGGTTCCACTCCGCGACGTGGAAGTTCACCTCGGGATCGTACGGGGCCCGCTGGTCGCTCTCGAAGGCGTTCGTCAATACCTACCTGATGCTCGACGGTTCGCGCTTCACCGACCGCAGCAACTACAACCAAACGGAGTTCACCGAAGAGGTCCAGAACCGCGACTACCGTCTGATGCAGTCGATCATCACGCCCGGCTATTCGAAAAAGGTCGCCGGGGTGGATACGCCGACAGCCCCGGACTTCTCGCTGACGCTCACGGGCTATCAGGTCATCAAGTGGACGCTCGACGACGACAAGTACGAAGGGACGAACAACAGCATCAACTCGCTGTCGGTCTTCCGCTTCGCCGAGGTGCTGCTCAACTACGCCGAGGCGAAGGCCGAGCTCGGGGAGTTCGGCGAGGCCGAATGGAACCAGACGATCAAGCTGCTGCGCGAGCGCGCCGGGGTCAACGGCAAGGCGCCGCTGTCGGCCGATCCCTACCTGATCGCCTACTACGACAACCAGACCTCCGACAAATGGATCCTCGAAATCCGCCGCGAGCGGGCGATCGAGCTGCTGCTCGAAAACCTGCGCTACGAGGATCTGATGCGCTGGAAGCTGGGCAAGCTGCTGGAAAAGGAGTGGGACGGGATCTACATCCCCGAGAAGGAGAAGGCCTATGACCTGAACGGCGACGGCATCAACGACGTCTGCGTGACGGACGGCAAGCCGGGGACGGAGAAAGGGGTGTTCTACATCGACCTGACGAAGGGACAGTACACGCTCAATGCGGACAACTGCCTGGTCTACAACGAAACGCGCATGTGGGCCGACCGCAAGTACCTGCATCCCATTCCGAAGACGGCCGGCATCATCAATCCGGCACTGGGACAAAACGAAGGATGGGGTGAATGACGCTGATGCGGAATTCGCGTCACCATCGAGCCGGCGGGATTTTATCCGGGACATTCCGCCGGCATTTTTTACGGGTGCGGATCCGGCCGTTTGCCGTTGCCGCCATCTCCGGCGGTCGGGCCCGACCGCTGCCGGCGGGCTCCGCCGACTATCGGGAACTCCGTGCGTTCCGGCATGCGGAGGAAGGGGAGGGGTCGTGATGGATGACCCGACAGCCCTCCATCCGCACGCTAAAACTCGATCCGATAGCTGATGTTGGGGACGATGTTCGCCTCACGCTCGGGCTCCACCTGCCCGGAGAGGTAGTTGTAGCGATGGCCGTAATAGTCCCTGTACCCCGTCAGGTTCAAAACTTTCAGCGCGAATTCATGCGCCACGCGCCGGCGGTTGATCCGGTAGCTGACGGTCAGATGGGCCAGCAGCACGGGATTCAGCTGTTCCGTGAAGGGGCGGCTCCCGTCGTAGACCGCCTCGCGGAGCGCCGCCGAAGCGTCCTCGTCGATCGGCGAATAGCGGTCGCCGCCCTGGAAGGTTATGCGGCCGCTGATGCCCAGCATGTTTCTCCGGCCGCGTCCCAGCATCCACTCCTTTCCGGCCAGCACGTTCAGCACGTAATGGCGGTTGTAGCGCGTGTCGAACCACGAGCCGTCGGCCATCCGGTAGCGGGCGTCGAACAGCGAGGCCGTCGCCATGTAGTAGAAGCCCCGCGCGAGGAAGCGCTCGAAGGTGATGTCCACGCCGCAGTTCAGGCCCCGGCCATCGTTGGTCAGCCGTTCGGCGAGGAACCAGTCGTCACCGCCCTGCAAGTTGACGAACGAAAGGGTAGTCCCCGGGACGGTCGGCACCGAGTAGAGATACTGCACATAGGGCTCCACCCGCAGGCGGCAATCCCGATCGACCCGCCAATCCCAGGCAAGCGACAGATGGCAAGCCTTCGTAAAGTCGAGATCCCGGTTGAGCGGCACGCCGTCGCGTTCCGTAAAATAGTAGTTCAGCATCTCCAACCGGCTGTGCAATCCGCAGGCAAGAGCAAGCGAATGGTCCGGAGCCGCCTGCCATTTCACGCTCACGCGCGGTTCCAGCGTCCAACGGCCGTTGAGCGTGAACCACTGTGCATGGAGCCCCACGCCTGCCTCCCAGCGCGGCGAGATCCGGAAAACCGATTGTGTCCAGGCGGAAAGCAGGACGCTCATGCCCGCCTCGTCGGTCAGCGTCTGCAACGCGCCGTCGCGCGCCGGGGCATCCTGCATGAACTGGTCGTAGCGCAACCCCGTCAACCGGATGCCCGTCCGGTTCGTATGCCGCCCGCCGAAGCGGGTTTGGAGTGCCGTTGCGAAGACGAGATTCCAGTCCGTATTGCGGATGACGTTCTGCGGCAGGGGAACCGCCTCGTCGTTCATCCGCTCGGTGTGCATGTCCAGGCCGCTGACCGTCGCGGCAAGACCGGCCTTCCATTGCGAGGCGCGGCCCACCCGCACCGTGTGGTTGAGCCCCACGGCGCCCATGTACTGGCGCACGTCCTGATTCTCCATATCCTGATCGTAGGCCCATTTCGCAGGATCGGTCCCGGCGACGGTCCCCGAGCGGTCCATCAGGCCGACACCCCACAGCGAGAAGGTCCCGGCCCGGCGGCTCGGGAAGGAAAGTTTGAACGAGAGGTCCTGGTAGTTCGTCCCCTCGGCATCCGCGGGAAGCAGCGGCGTGAGCAGCGAGAGGGTCGAATAGCGGTAGTTGAAGAGGTACGATCCGTCGTAGTTTTTCGAAAAGGGCCCCTCGGAGGCGGCGTCGATGCCGAGGATCCCTAACTGGAAGGTATGTTCATGGCGCGCGTTGTTGCCGTTGCGCAGGTACATGTCGAAGACACCCGAGAGGGCGTTGCCGTATTCGGCGGGGAAGGCGCCCGTATAGAAGTCCGAATTGCCGAGGACCTGGCTGCTCAACGTCGTGAGCCCGCCGCCGCCGAAGCTCGTCACCTCGGCGAAGTGGTTCGGATTGGGGATCTCCACCCCCTCCATGCGCCATTGCAGGAATTTCGGGGCATTGCCCCGCACCACGATGCCGTTGTTGCCGACCGTCGAGGCGACTCCGGCAAAGGCCGAGACCAGACGCGCCGGGTCGTCCATACCTCCGGCATAGCGCGCCGCCTCCTCGACGCTCAACATGCGGCCGCCGGCAAGGGCCATCGAATTCAGCGGCTCGGTCTTGTCGATCGCGGGCCGTATAACGACCTCCTCGACGGCAACCAACGCCTCCGACAGGCGAATGTCGAGCACCACCTCCTTCGACGAACCGACGAGGATCTCGCGCAGCCGTGTCGGCTCATAGCCCAGACAACTCACCGCGACGTCGTGCCGTCCCACGGGTACCCTCCGCAACACAAATCGTCCCAGCGAATCGGTCGTCGCACCGACCGGCGGCTGCATGTCTGCGACCACGACCGTGGCATACGCGACGGGGTGGCCGCTGTCCCGATCCGTGACGGTGCCCCGGATGGTCTGCGAGACGGTTTGGGCGGACAGGGTCGCGCAGATCGACAGAAATACGGGGAACAGGAGGAGCAGTCTCTTCATGGCGGATTCGTTTGCGGATTGTTACCGCAAAATTAACCTCCGCATCCGCCTGCGGCAATACTGATTTATCAGTAATCAGGCATCGAGAATCCCGAGGATCCAGGCGTACTTGACCGCTTCGAGCGAGTTGTCGACGCCGAGTTTCGCGAGGATCCGCTGCCGGTGGGTGTTGACCGTATGGATGCTGATGTGCAGTTCGTCGGCGATCTCCTTGCTCGGGCGGCCCTGCGCGATGCGATGCAGCACCTCCCGCTCGCGCGGCGTGAGGATCTCCTCGCGGTCGAAGAAGTCGTCGAGCGGCGAAAAGGAATCCCCCGTGCGGGTATCGATCAGCTGCGAGGCGACCTTGTAGGGCGGCTGCTGGTTCGCCGAGAGGTTGACGATGCTCAACACCAGCCACACGTTTCCCGCGCGGTCGGTTTCCAGAATCTGGAACTCCTCCGTCACCCGTTTGTACACGCCGTGAACCAGGGCGCGATATTCGCGGATCAGTTTGAAACGCCGGACATCCATATTCGGATTCCTGCGCAGAAAGACGTGGCGCATGCCTGCCACGCCGTTCCTGGCCACCTGCACGAGATCTTCCGGGTGGATCCGTACGCCGGCATACTCCTGCTGCGGATCGCTGAAAAGCGCCCGGTGGAACTCCGACTCATAGGCGTGTTCGCACCGGTGCAGGTCGAAGATCGAAACGGCGCACCCGGCCAGAAGGACCGATGAGGAGAGTGCGGCGATGTGACGTGCGAGCACGGCCGGATCAAAATCCTCCTCACGGAACTGCTGACCGGCCAACAGTTCGGCATATTGTTTTTGCAGGATTTCCATCGGGAGCAGATGTAGTTTTCTCGCACAAAGATAGCGAATTTCACGAAACCGGACATCCGGTTCGATCGGAGAAACACCCGTCTCGGAACTACGCGCCGTAGAAACAGGAGGCTGTGGCGCCGCCATCGACCAGAAAGTCGCTCCCGGTGACGAACGATCCCCGGGGCCCCATCAACAACTCCGCGACATTGGCCACCTCGTCGGCCGTTCCGGGGCGTCCGGCCGGACAGCGGGCGAACATCTCCTTGTAGAAGTCGCCGCGCGGGCCGTTGAACTCGTCCAGCGCCAGCGGCGTGACGATGATGCCCGGCGAGATGGAGTTGATGCGGGCGCCTCGCCGGCCCCATCTGACCGCCTCGGCCATCACGCGCTTGACGTTGCAGCGCTTGGCCAGCTGGTAGGCGTGCAGCGTGTCGCGGATGTTGCGGGGTTGCAAAATCTCCAACGCAAGCAGCTCTTCGGCCGGTGTCGTGGCCAGCAGCCGGTCGGTCTCTTCGCCGAGAGCCGGCAGGCGGTGTCCCGACTGGCTGGAAACGGTCACGCCGACCCCTCCGCGGCAGATGACCCGTCCGACCTCCTCCAACAGCACCGCCGTGCCGTAGAGGTCGACCCGGAGGATCGTTTCCACGGAGGCCTGACTCGGGGAGACCCCAGCCGCATTGACCAACATCGAGATCTCGCCGCAGCTCCGGGCCGTGTCGATCAACGCGAGGATCGAATCCCGCGAGGAGAGATCCATCTCGACCGGGACGGCATCGAATCCGGCCCGATTCATCGTTTCGGCAATCGATGCGGCGTGCTGCGGGCTCTTGTCGCCGATGACAATCTTCATGCCGGCGCCCATGCGGCGAGCGATTGCCATGCCGATCTGTCCGGCACCGGTCAGGATCATGACGTTTTTCATATCCTCAATATTTCAACCGTTTCAACCACTCCAGCACCTGCCTCCGGGCCGTCTCCCGCTCGTTCTGCGCCACGGCTCCCCGCACGGCCAGCCCGTTCAGCACCGAAGCGCCCCGACAGGCCGTCCGCAGCCGGTTCTCCGTATCGGAAAGGCCGCTTCCCTCGTGCGTACAGAAGGGAATGACGACCTTGCCCTGCCAGTCGTGCCGTTCGAGGAACGTATAGACGGGCATCGGCAGATCGCCCCACCAGTTGGGATACCCGAGGAAAATGACGTCGTACTCCTCCGCGGCGATCTCTCCGACGAGTGCCGGACGGGCCTTTGACCGCTTTTCCCGCTGGGCGATCTCCGTGCAGGCCCGATAATCGTCGGGATAGGGTATTGCCGGCTCGATGCGGAAGAGGGTTCCACCGGTCGCGGAGGCGATCAGCTCCGCCACGATATGCGTATTCCCCTGCTCGATGTGGCCCACGGCGTAATTCTCCCCGGTGCGCGAGAAAAAGGCCACCAAAATCTTTTTCGTATTCATGTTTCTCTCTTTTACCAGTGTGTTTTGTGCGTGTGTGAATGCCGGCAGCGATACGGCCAGCAGCAAAGCCGCGATCAAAGTTCGTTTTTTCGTCTGTTTCATGGCAATGAGTAGCTGTTGGTTGGGTTTCAACGGCAAAATTACGCCGCGCGCGGCATCCCGGGGTTATACAAAACACGGGAAGACTTCACATATCCACCGATCCCGTCGTAGCGAGGGTGAAAACTCGGCCGGATTTGCTAACTTTGTGAGACGAAACCCGCAAATCCGCCCCTATGGAGAAGACGCTGTTGAATATCGAGACCATCACCGAATACAACGACCTGCTCGGCGTGGAGACGCTGCATCCGCTGGTGAGCGTGATCGACCTTGCGAAGGCCCGTCCCATGCGCCACATGCGGCATACGTTCAGTTTCTACGTGGTATTTCTCAAGGATGAGAAGAATTGCGACCTGATCTACGGCCGCCAGCGCTACGATTATCAGAAGGGTTCGGTCGTCTGCCTCGCCCCCGGACAGGTCATCGGCATCGAGGACACGGGCGAGGAGTTCCAACCCCAAGGCTATGCGCTCTGCTTCCACCCTGACCTGATCCGTGGCACCCACCTTGGGCGCCATATCGGCGAGTACACCTTCTTCTCCTACGAGGTTAACGAAGCGTTGCACCTCTCCGAGCGCGAGCGCACGACCTTCATCAACTGCCTGGAGGCTATCCGCGAGGAGCTCGCCCACGATGTCGACCGTATGAGCCGGCGGCTGCTGGTCACCCAGATCGAACTGCTGCTGGACTATTGCCTGCGCTTCTACGAGCGGCAGTTCATCACCCGGCAGCAGGCCAACCGCGATATTCTGACCCGTTTCGAGAGGCTGCTCAACGCCTACTTCACGGCGGACAACGCCCTGCACAAGGGGCTGCCGACGGTGAAATACTGTGCCGGAGAACTGTGCCTGTCGCCCAACTACTTCAGCGACCTCATCAAGCGCGAAACCGGCAAAACAGCCTGGGAATACATCCAGCATAAGATCATCAGTCTGGCCCGGGAGCGGCTTCTGATGCCGTCACACAGCATCAGCGAAGTCGCCTACGGGCTGGGATTCCAGTATCCGCAGCACTTCACGCGGGTCTTCAAGCGAGCCACGGGCATGACGCCGAACGAGTACCGGAGTCAGTCCGAGACATAATCGGTCTGCATCTCAAAAAAATACTGCGACAAGGTTCAACTTGCCGCAGCATAAAAGGGTGAAACAGATTCCCGTCTATTGATTCGATACCGGTCCCTGAAAGGGGTGTTTTGAGGTCGCGGGTGACGAATCCCGCCCTGCGACAAAATACAAGAGGACAGGGAGAACCTTTCGGCTCTCCCTGTCCTCTTGGAGCGGAAAACGGATTTCCGACCCAAGCATATTCCTCATTCACAATCAGCGCATTACGTGAGGCATTTCCCTCAAAGGTCACTCCTGCGATGCGGTCATCATGCACTCGTTTGCATCCCAATGCTTTCGACAAAGATAAGAAATCTTCAGGCCAAATACAAACTCAAAATCCGATTTTGCGCCGCGACCGCTCCGGCTGCCCGAGTATTTCCGAACGACAGTATTCGTCGAGTTGCTCGAATGAAGGCTCCGCGCCCTGCAGGATCATATCAACCGTCCGTTTGCGGGCGATATTTTCAATTTGTCCACCGCTGAAATCGTACCGTTCGGCCAGTGTCTCAGCCATCCGCTCGTTGAGTGTCGGAATCATCGACCGCCAGATCCGACTCTTCGCCTCCGTCGAGGGTTTCTCGAACTCGATCTTATAGAGAAAACGCCGCTCAAAAGCCTTGTCCAGATTCTGTGTAAGGTTCGTGGTGGCAATCATGATGCCGTCCAACTGCTCCATCTCCTGCAGAATAATATTCTGGATTGAGTTTTCCATCTTCTCGACGGCCCGCTGTGCCCCCTCCTGGCGGATACCCAGCACGGAATCCGCCTCGTTAAAGAGCAAGATCGGGACTCGCTCTGATTGGCGCACATAAGAGCGGTAACGGTCGAATGCCGCCTTGATGTTCTTCTCACTCTCGCCGACCCAACAACTCTTGATCTGTGAAACATCGACAACCATCAGATCGCGCCCCGTGCGACGCGCCAACTGGTAGACCGTCTCGGTCTTGCCCGTCCCCGGCGCACCGTAGAAGAGGCAGGCAAACCCCTTGCGCATACCGCCCGCCTCCAGCCGCTGCTGGATATCGGCGAAATGTTCGGGGTCGAGGAGTTCTCCCAATCGGTCAATCTGCCGCTGCACCGCCGGGTTATAGAAGAGCTCCTTGGCGGCGAAAGTCGTGCAGTCAAGCAGGTGGCTTTTCTTTTTGGTCTGCTGATCTGTCCAATGTAGATCGGCGAACAACTCTTCCTTAGCTTTGTTCGTCAGATGATAATATTCCGGATCGTTTATGCCATCGGAGTTACAGTTTTCGAGGACGTTCATCGTCTGAAGTACAAGACTGTGGCCTTTCAAATGATAGGATATAAAACGCATGTCGCTTCGAGAAAAAAACTCATCCCAGTCGTGTTCGCCAACCATATCATTGTCCAGATTGATGAAGCGATTACAGAAAACGTACAAAAGCAACCTTTCTTCGTTGTAATCCCTTAAACCGTAGGATTGAATCGTCCGGCAGAAGGCAAGCTGCGGGTTGGCGGCAACCAACAGGTCAAGTTCCTGCAACAGCCGATCCTTATCGGTTCCCTTAAAAACCTCGGCCATCCGGTCGAAAAGCTGTTCAGTTGTCAAATGATCAATCGGAGCTGGAGTATATACCCGGTTCTCCTTGATGGCGTTCACCAACTCCTTTGGCACGGAATAACAGATAGAATCTCCATCCTTGATGCGTCGGATGAAACGTTTTTCGACCAACATATCGGCTTCGGCCATCATCGAAATAATACGCACTGTACGGCATCCCACCAACTCGGCGAAGTCGCTGATTTGGATATGGTCGTCTGTGCTTTTTTCAATAAAGAGGGCGAAAACCAGCGCCTGTTCCTCGTTGAGCGACATGCTCTCGGCAACATACGCCAAGGCAGGGCGGGCCTTTTCATGGAAGGTATCCCCGAGTTTCAGTTCAACTGCCAGGTTGACAATCTGCTCGATGGCTCCGATCAAGGTTTGCTTCGATTTCTTTCCGTCCTGAACCTGTTTAACCTCCGTATCACAAACTGTTTCTTTCGCATCCAATCTCCGTTTCATGGCATCCGAATTTGATTTCAGCAACAAAGTTCGAGACATGTTGCGCCAAAATATGACTCAACCTAATATTCATTTAAACAAAAGCCCCCTCTTTCGCAAAAAGAGGGGGCATATCGCAATCCAATTCTATTCCGAAATCAGAGGCTACATGTATTTCTTCGCCAGTTCCGTCAAGGCAGCGACATGTTCCGCTTCCGATTTCCCTTGCGGATGTTCTGTCCCGAGGAATACGGTATCTCCGATTTTGTAAACAACAGCCTTGTATCCGGCCCAGTTTTTCTCCTCAAGAACAGCAGGCGCCGTATCATTGTTCACACTGCACAGGAAATCATAATTCCAGTTCTTCCCGGTGAGCAGTATGACAACCTTTGGCCGCAGGACAGACAATTCCTGCTTGAATATCTCAAAACAGAGGTTTTCCTGTTTCTTGCACAGCGCATTGGAAGGATTCGAACCATCCGGAGACAGTTTGTAAAGATTGTCCCATGCAATATGTTCATACCAGTCCGGCTGCGGGCCAATCACCCCCTGCGTAACGTTCCGGATAACCCGCCAGAATGCGGATTTTTTCCAATAACTCTCCACCCACTTCATCTGGTCGGGACGGGCAAATACCTGCGATTCGCAACCATCCGTGAACAACCGTTTGGTATCCCGGTCGTCCACGGCCCATCCATAGGTGGCGCGTCCGACGAACAGCAAGCCTCCGGGTTGGTATTTTTCACCCCACTGCACGCAAAATGTCGTGTAGCTTTTCTCCTGTTCGATTTTCGCCAATTTCTCATACAACGGGTAAACAGCCGTTTTCAACGATTCTTTGATGTTCATGACAAAAAGATTTAGATAATAACAAATTTAATTAAAAACAAGTAAACCTCAAAGATGAACGCTTTTTCCCATTGCTGATCCCGATTCAAATAAAATCATTATCAGAAGCGAAACATCCTCCAGAAGTTTGGCGTCTCAATGAGCCTGCATCGCAAACATCCCCATAGACAGCGGTTCGGGTGGCGGATTCTTTCATCGTTACCATGAAGTTTTCCACAAAATAAAGAGGAGGATGAGCCGAATCGTAGCGCAACATGCGGGGGCAGTCGCCCGCACATCGGTCATGCACAATCAAGGCGTCAAAATCAGGATGCCGCCAGTAAAAAACGGAATCACACTCGGGCTACGACACAGCCGCGGAGGCGACTAAGAGGATAAAAAGGAGGGTACCGGCCGTCGACCATGCATATCCCAGTTTTTTCTTGGCAATCTCCCAATCGGGGTTTGCCCAGAAATCACGCGGGGCAATGCACATCTCAACGCTGTACTTGTAAGCAATCAGAAATCCTGCCAGGGGAAGCAGACCGGCAAGCCCGGCTTTCCAGGTCAGGCCCCACATGAGCACATCGAAAGCGACAAGAACCACGATGCTCACTGTCAATAAAATAAAAGTTAAAAATCTAACCATGACTTTCTTTTGAGTTATGACAATCCATATTTAGGATAAGACTAAAATCAACCACATCATGTATCATGGATGAGGTTTTACTTAAATTCTATACACCCTTTCGCCATAAGCGGCAACAGCGTCAGCAAAAAAACAGCCGTGTAAGCATCGCACCAGAAATTAATATTCAAACGATTACGTAATGTTATCAATAACATAAAATGATCTTCCGATACTTGGTCTTCCAATGTTTCTATTTTTTTATCTATTTGTATGTTCACAATGTCCGACAAAAGATACCTAACGTGACTGTTGCCCAGTGTTTCGAATTGGTCTGCAAAAAGATAAAAGGTGAGTTCTATTGCATTATCCATATCGTAATACAATTCTCCGTTATATTGTCTTTGGGTAACCCCCTTAATCGGACTTTTGAAAAAGCATGGACGATTGACAATCAGATCGCTACAATCGATCGATGTAATTCCTGCGCGTAAGTAATAGTTTTTGAGAATCGATTCATGTGCAGAAATAGCATGACGAGTGGTGAATCCCATCTGTAATGTTGTACGACAGAATTGCATATCGAGTTCCGTATTGGCAGAGGCTTTTTCTTTACTTTTTGCCAACTTATCGCAATAGTTCGTAACCAAAAGATTCATCGCATGATCGCGATTACACCATTTCCTGATGCTCTCCATTTTTAGTTTGTTCTCCGGGTCGGAGACGATCCAGTTCTGAAATACAGCAAAAATTTTTTTCGTTGCATCTTCAAGTCGATTGAAGTTGAAGTTACATTTTTCGGAAAGTTTTATTTGTTGTGCATGTGATAACTGATCGAATGTGTTCAGTTGATTCAAATAATTTTCTAATTGCGTCCTGGCCTTTTCTATTCGAGCCTTGCGTTGAGTTTTCAGTTGTTCCGTCCGAGCTTTTTTCTGTGCTTTTAATTCTGCTTCTTGTTCTGCCAATAGTTTCTCCCTACGCTTGCGAGCAGGATAGCTCACAAGCCACCAAATACCTAATCCTGCATATTTTATCGGAATCCAGATGATGTAATAAAGGATAACAATAACCCAATCCATATTATAACTTTTTCATTTATTCGTTTGATAAAAAATCAGCTATCGCATCTGCGATTTTCAATCCGGTTGATAATTCTACCCAAAGCCATTGCCCGTTGGGATTGCATTCAAGAAAGACGTACTCGCCCGAGGGGGTAACGATAAAGTCAAAGCAACCGAAGTTAAGGCCCATCCGATACAGGAACGCCACGCATTGCGATGAGACGGTGTCCGGCAAGGCAAATGCGTTCTGTTTCAGCCCGTGTTCATACCCCTGCCGCCAGTCGATGCGTCCGGTCTCCTCCTGCTGTGCCTGCGAATCTATTTTGCAGGCAAAAACCTGTTTTCCAACCACCGTAACCCGTAATTCAAACGCCTTTTCGATGTATTCCTGGACGAAACTCACCGTTTGCGAGAAGGCTTCGTTCGGGACTTCCCGCAGAGAGGCAGCCGGGGTCTTCTGGGCATAGAAAACATAGTCCACGCCGTGTTTCTCGTCCCAAACATCGCAAACATCAATCGGCTTCAAAATCAAGTCGGCACACTCCTGCGATAGTTTCAGGAACTGTTCCCTGGAGTTGGAGAAACACGTTCTTGGAATTTTGAATCCGACTTCGCGGGCAGTTGCATATTGCAGCATCTTGGATGCTGCCGGACGGTCGTTGACCACGCTGCCGATGGAGGGGATATCCTTGAGCCAATAACGTAAAAATACCAGAAAACCGAGCGCCTCCTCGCGATTGTGCCGGTCAATCTCCGGAGTACTTGGATAGGGAAGCTCTTCGGGCTTTTCCGGACGACGGTCCCAAAGGGCCGTTATCTCCCGTCCGGTCGTTTCCAGTCCGTTCAGCCGACAGCGAATCCAGAAAGAGATCTCCCCGGCTGCATCGACCTGCCAACCAAAATCGTAATCGGTGAGCAGCGCCTCCGTATTCAACCGGAAGACCGGCACACCCCGCGCCGACAATCGTTCGATTACCGGTGTGGGGTGTGCGTCCTCCTTGTTGGTGATAATCAGAATCATTTTACACTCTTCTGATCGTCAATCTCATTCTTTCGATCCGTTTTACTACCTGTACCGCCCGAAGTATTTCTGTATTTTGTGGAAAAAGATTTCAGCGAATACGTCCCTACGATACGCATCTCAATCGGTATAATCTGCATAATGGGATCGTAGATAATGGGCTCTTCCTGTTGGAGGACTTCGATAGGCTGCGGTTTGGTGCATCCCATCAGCAACGGCATCACCGTGCCGCAACTTGTTCTTGTTTGATTGTAAATCATAGCTCTGAAATTTAAAGGTTAAACATCATTTATCGTTCAAAGGCAACGCTTGACGTCGGGTTTTGGACAGACAAAAAAAGAGGCGCGAACTCCGGCTTTTTATCTCTAAGGTCCGACCAAGGTACCCATACCACAAAAAGCGAAGCCCGCGCAGTACGCGAGTTCCGACTTGGGCTTTGTGGTACTTCGTCTTTTTACTTGGTCGGTTTAAGAGATAAAGTGCAAGCCGTCGAAAAAGCTATATGTCCTTCTTGTTTATGTCATAGGACAAATATAGCAAAAATTCCGTTCCCTGCGCAAGGCTTCGTGATTTTATGGTATCGTTTCCATGATGCTGATTTATTTTTCCAGTCAGGGCCAAAAATAGTCTTCACATGGGAAAAATCACGACACATGTTTTTAACATGCATTCCGCAATATCGCACTTTGCCCTTTCCGGCACAAAGTATTGGAAACTCTTCTCGAATCGAAAAGTCTTGTTGAAATTTATTATATGGGCATAGAGGAAATTAAGAACATAAGCCATAATTTAGCACATGTATTTATTATCTTTGTACACGAAATCAAATTCTTACCCTAAACGAGGTCCCATATGACACGGAATAGAAAAACACGCAGTTCGTCGAAAAGTAACGCCGCCATGCTCTTCAACCGCTATGTCTGGCTGGTCGATACGATCTACCGCGCCGGGCGGATCTCGTTCGAGGAGATCAACGAACGCTGGCAGCGCTCGTCGCTCAACGAGACCGGCGAGGAGCTTCCCCTGAAGACCTTTCACAACCACAAGAACGCTATCCAACAGATGTTCGACATCAACATCGAGTGCGACCGCAAAGGCGGCTACCTCTATTACATCGAACATGCCGAGGACATGGAGCGGGGCGGCGTGCGGACGTGGCTGCTGAACACCTTTGCCGTGAATCACCTCATCAACGAGAGCCACCACCTCAAGCGACGTATTCTTTTCGAAGAGATTCCCTCGGGGCAGCGTTTCCTGACGCAGATCATCGAGACGATGCGCGACAACCGGACACTGGAAATGACCTACCAGAGTTTTTGGAACGATACGCCCCGAACGTTTGAAGTGGCGCCCTACTGCGTCAAGGTGTTCCGCCAGCGGTGGTATGTCGTGGCATGCAGCACGAGTGATGACCGGCTGCGCATCTACGCGCTGGACCGCATCCGGGAACTCCGCACGTCGGAACACCGGTTTGTCCTGCCCGAAGATTTCGATCCGCAGGCCTATTTTGCCGACTCGTTCGGGGTGGTGGTTGATGGAATTTGCAAACCGGAGCGGATTCGGGTCCGGGTATCGGGCATTCAGCGGCAATACATCCGCACGCTGCCCCTGCACGCTTCGCAGCAGGAGACCGAAATTACGGACGATTCTTCCCTCTTCGAGTTCTACCTGCGTCCGACGCTCGATTTCCAGCAGGAACTGCTCTCCCAGGCAGCCAATACCGACGAGTGGTTTGAAGTGTTGGAGCCCGCATGGCTCCGAGACCAGATGAAGCAGGTCGGAATCAATCTGCTGGAAGCGCACAACGGCACATTGTAAGATGCCTCTGAATCCGTCCCATATTACCCATCTCCGGGGTATTCGCAACGGCTTTGCCGTCTTCGGTGTCGGACCGGAACAGGACCGTCGATATGGATTGATCGACCGCAACGGGGAGATTGTTGTCGAAGCGCGATTCCGATATGCCGACTACCATTGGTCCGACCGGCAGGGAACCGACTTGCGGTATGTCAAGTTTCATCCGACGGATTCGGACAGCAGCTATCGCCTGTTCGACACACAAACCGGAGCGTGGATACACATCGGCAGCAATCGCCGTCCCGAACCGATTCCCGGCCATGACGGACTTTTTCTTACGTTCCGGCAAGGCCTCATCGGAATCGCGGATAACGACGGACGACAGGTTGTCCCCGAGATATATGGTGCGATATTCCGTATCGGGGAGCGCTTTCTGGTTCAGGATCCCCGAACCGGGAAATTCGGAATCCGGACGTCAGAAGGCGAGACGGCGGTTCCGTGCATCCTTGCATTTGATCGGATAGCCTGTGATGCCGGGAAGGTCCTTGCCCGGCAGACCGGTGAATGGTTTTATGTGGACGCTTATGGGGAACGAACGGCCAATCGGCCGGCAATTGCACTACCGGGGAATGTGTTGGGTGTCAATTTGTACGGCGACCGTATCTGCTATTATATTCCATGCCGGGAAAAGTTGCGTGGACTGGATGATCGGGCGTGCGGCATGCTCGATGCCTTCGGAACGGAGTTGTTGCCGCCGATTTGGTTCGTAATAAACAGATTGAATGGGAAGTATTTCAGCGTGGGTGATGCAGAGACGTTTTTTTGCGGATTGGCCGATTCTGACGGGCACACGATTATATCGGCAGACGCTGGCGTCTATACCTGGATTCCGATAAAAGAAAATGAGAATCTATGGATATTCGGGACCGATAGAAACGGTTCGGATTTGAACTATGGAATGGTAAGAATTGGTCCGGACAAGGAGGTGCAAGAGGTCTTTCCAGCCCGATTTGTGTACCCGCACTGGCTTCCCGATTCCGAAACACAAGGCCATGGATGCATTGTCCTTGCACAAAACAGACATCGAGAAGAGGCCCTGCGTTGCGGTATATTCTCCCTGAACGGAGAACAACTCGTACCGTCCGAATACGACGACATTCTTTTGGGCGACGATCCCGACCGCATAGCCGTCTGCAAAGGCGGCGAATGGTCCTTCATAAACCCCAAAAACGAACGTACCCTGTTTTAGTCATAATGACATCAAAGAAGAATCCAGCTAAATAAGCCGGATTCTTCTTGAATAACAACGAGGCTATAAGGCCGGAGCATGTCGGCCTTTATAAACGCCATCCGGATGTCGCGCGCAGTTACTGGCTGTCATGGAAGAGATACTGCTAAATGATTGCCCGCAGTATTTGCAGGTATACTTGCTTTTCTCACTTCCCTCATAGCGTTTATGTCTTCCCTTATTACGATATCAAGGATAAATTGGGCAAGGAGGAACTCGGGCTCTCCAATGGAGAGAACAGTTTTCTCCATATTTCGCAGTTGATGGAGAACGAAGGCGTTTACATACTGGATGAACCGGAAAACAGTTTATCGCCGGAGATACAATACCAATTGTCACAACTCATCCTCTACATGGCCCGTTATAACAATTCGCAGATTATCATGGCGACGCACTCACCCTTTTTATTGGGGATCAAAGGAGCAAAAATTTATAATCTTGATACGCATTCGGTCAGTGTGTGCAAATTTGAAGAGTTGGAATCGGTGCGATTCTACTATGATTTTTTGTGCGAACGCTTAAATAAAAAAGAATAGATTCAAAAGGTATTCTTCCCTATGACGTGTAATGTGATATGTTCTACTTTTTATGAAATTTATTCGCATGATGAATCAATAATAATTGAATGACTCGCTATATTGCAGATACAGCCAATTATAAGAGGTGCTGAGCCGTGTGGCTCATATAAAACATATGCTGTGGATCGGCACGGCCGACATCAAGGATTTGTACGTAAAGCTCGGAACGGGGAGCGAACCCTTCCTTGCGGTGTTGGACATTCTAGCACGGCGGGGGTGTGGAGGTGCGATGCATGCCAAGGAACCGGGGCCCAACTTCCAGGCGGATTTCGACCGATATCCGGCCTTGTGGGGAAGCTTGAAACGCAGGCTGTGCCCGAGAATTCATTTCAAGATTCTGATTTTCGACTGTGAGGTTGCCGACATCGGTTCGGCCAACCTGACAGGTGCCGACATCGGCATGAAAAGCGATGGCAAACGCAACTTCGAAGCGGGTATTCTGGCCGATGAGCCGGGGTTGGTAGATGCTGCAGCCGACCATTTCGACTCGGTCTGGACGGGAGCCCATTGCCCATCCTGCCTCCGCAGGAATTATTGCCCGAACCGCATCCGATAAACTCACCTGTCCCGCTTCGTCATGGACTGCATTTTCCCCAATCGTTCGGGAACATAAGCTGTGTTTCGGCCGTACTGCCCTCTACCTTTGTCTCAACGACAAAACGGCAAAGGCAATGAATCGGATCGTAAAAATGCGCGACGTGCGGTTTGACAAGAGTCTCTTCGTCAATTTCCGCACCCGTACCGTGCTCGACAACCTGTTGTGCAGCTACCAGGGGCTGCCCAAAGGGGTGAATTACATGATTATCGGAGACCCCGGCGTCGGCAAGACCACCATCATTCTCGACATGCTTGCCAATATTCATGCCGCGCAACCCGCGGCACGGATTCTCTTCATCAGTGCCGAAATGAACGAGATTGACCTGGCGGTCTATGTCGAGCGTTTCCCGAAGTTCAGCGATCTGGAAATTCTCTTCGTAGAGTGCGGATTCGATGAAGATGCCCATACCTGGCAACTCGTTTCCGATACGCTCAACGAGGGTTGGGACATTGTTGCCATCGATTCGTTCTACGAACTGCAGGGCATTGTCAAGGAGGAGGAGAACGTCACGAACAAGCGGGCCGAGAGCATGCTGCTGTCGCTCATCAAGCAGCAGAACAAGGCACAGAACCAACGCGATGTCAACACGACGTTTCTAACCATCCAGCAGGTGACGAAATCGGGCGCCTTCATCGGTTCGAACCGGCTGAAACACATGATTACAGCAATGATGGAGCTGCGTTTGGACAATCCCAAGAACATCTACTCCGACCGGTACGTCACATTCTCGAAGCATCGTCGCGGAGATGTCGGGGTAAAACTCTACTACAACCTGAGTACGACGGGAGATGTATTTTTCGACGAAGAGCGCTACGAACAGGAACAGGCCATCAAGCGTCTGCAACACAATGTCCGGAATGAACTTCACAACTTTGCCGACCGCTTCGACCAATTGTTCAACACCCTTAATAGACAACACAATGGATAACCAGACTTATTTGAGACGACGGGACTCGTTCGTCGCGGCGCAGTTGCCCTTCCGTACCGTGACGCCGCAGGAGCTCATTTCAACGGGCGAACATACCTACAAGGTCAATGGTTTGGAACTGACCTTTGAACCGGAAGTGTGCAGACTGCTGGATTCATTTCTCGGTTTGTCCCAACATCAGACAAAGGCCGTTTCAGAGACGTTCGGCAGCGAAGGCATCCGCGACCTGCGCAACTATCTGGCTCTGTCGAACAGCATTGAAAAAGCTGGGAAAATAGCGTTGCTTGCCGACCCCGGTACGCGGACGGTTGTCGGAGCAACCCCCATCAAGAAGGAGGCCATTCCAGTTACCTCGTTTTTTGATTTTCTGGAGATGTTCATGAATGAAAACGACTATGCGCCCGAACAATTCTATACCTCGGAGGTCGGAATTGGCGGCGTCACAGTAAGTTTACAACCCCATCATGTCATTTACGATGAATTTGCACCCGGAGACGAACTCATTTCCAACGGCATATGGTTCCGCTGGAATTTGGGCGAGGTGGAAGCCGGGAACTACTACATGCGCATGGTCTGCACAAACGGCCAGATGGCTCGAGTAGATAATAAAATTGCACGGACGAACCAGCTCGATGCCTCTTCGATGCACAACATGCTGTCATTACCTGAAAACAAGGGATTCACGCAGCGAAATCTCAACAAGATGAAGACGAATGCATTGCTTGCCATGCAAACCGACGCATCGGTGGGTGAGGTGCAGACGGCAAATCGTCTGCTGAAACGCTACGGCGTGGACGAATCCGTGGCCGATGAAATAGCTCCCTGTCATCGGTTGCTGTCTTCGTATGCCGCAGCTGGATACGACCTGAAGCATT
This sequence comes from Alistipes sp. An66, assembly GCF_002161445.1. Taxonomy (GTDB): domain Bacteria; phylum Bacteroidota; class Bacteroidia; order Bacteroidales; family Rikenellaceae; genus Alistipes; species Alistipes cottocaccae. The sequence goes on along the minus strand of NZ_NFHT01000014.1, from coordinate 1,731 downwards.
TTGCACTTACCATGGCACATAGTGATCTGAAAATGAGGGAACTGTTCAATCGATTGACAGCCTATGCAACCCATACCACTGACTGGAAGGCAGATGACAATCGTCGCAGCGGGCTGATGATGGAGAGCCTGCAGCTACTCAATTGTCCTCGGGACATCCGGCAATATGTAAACATCTTTCAATAATTGAGATACCCTCGTTTTTGATTGAGTATGCCCTGCCGTGCAGCCATTTGGCACAGCAGGGCTTTTACTTTGCCGAAAAGCCTGGATATGGGCATCAGATACTATTCCAAGAACAGCAAGACGGGATTTCAGACCTCGGGCGATACGACCTGGTGAATTTCGAAGCCCCTCACAATACAATCTGACAACCAACCACTTAGCTCAATTCAATATCATCGGCCAACGAGGCCGCTACGGATTGCTCAACCGGTTGGGTGGATGGACACAGCCGTTTCGCTACGACGTGATCCTACCCGTCAACCAACGAGGGAACGACCGTTTGGCCTGCATCCGCCGACACAAGGTGATGTTTTTGTGAGATAAACCATTTTTTTTCAATCCATCCCTTTCCACCCGATAGCGACCAGCTCTGGACTTGGCGGTAACGGATGCAAGGTCGTCCCCGTGGGACGCTTCGTACAGCCTTGCAGCCGATACCGGCAAGTCGGATCTTTGCGGACGGGTGGAAAGGGAAAAGCTTTCGGCAAAGAGTTGTAACAGATCACTCTCTCTGTTACCGACTCGGTCCTCGCGACTTCTTCTTCGGGGTGATAAAGCGGCGCGGTCGATCCTGCTGTCGTTCGGTTTGGGAAGGGCGCGGTTCGCGGGGATCGTCCCAACTCTCCCGATAGGTCGTATCTGATGCGTTCTCCTTCCACAGGTAGGGACGTGCCGTTGTGCCTCCCCACCATTTCACCAGTGCCCGCACGACATACCCCGCTTCGATTCGATCCCGATCCATGCGTCGCATCGTGTATTTCCCATACTCCACCCAGTCCCGCGGATCGTCCCGATAGACCCACGCCATCTGCAGCCGGTCGTCCATCACCACATAACCTTCCATTTGCTGCCCCCGCACGAAGATCGGCTCTCCCTCACGGAGCATCTCGATCTGCTCTTTGGTCAAGGGCTTGCCTGCAATCGACAGATTCCAACGCGGAGATTCTAACTGCTGTTGTCGTTGTTTTTCCTCTTCCAGCTTTTGCAGAATGGACGTGACCTGCGGACGTTGTTCGTCCGCGTAGTTGCGGACCCGCTCGATCATCATCTGTCGGAAGTGATTCTGTTCGATACGTTGCGTCAGGCGGCCGTAACTGAACTTCCGATCCACCTGCGAGGCCTTGAACGTATGCCCCTCCAGGGTGAAGGTCACACCCTGGATCTCCTTCGCCGTATCTCCGCCCCGATGAACAAAGATCGTGGCGACTTGTCGTTTGGCCAGCTCTTCGGCTAATGCCGTCCAGGAGGTGCTGTCGGGCAGCAGCTCCCGCAGGTGGTCGTAAATGCGGTGGCGCAGTTGCTCCGGGCCATGCAGTCGTTCCGTGGAGACCTGCTCCTTGCCGCGCGAGAAGGTCAGCCCATATTCCTGTTTGAGTTCCCTGCAGATGCGCATGTTGCGCAGGCGTTCGTTTCGGTCCGAGACCAGCGTCGTGTCGTAGCGTACCCGGTTGTAGAGAATATGCAGGTGGGGATGTTTCGTATCGGTGTGGCGCACGACAAGGTATTG
>NZ_NFHT01000013.1 GCF_002161445.1 Alistipes sp. An66 | reverse complement strand
ATTTGTATTAGACTGCAAAGTTGCAAAATCAAGTCCGTTTCATCTCAAGAAAACACGTAATTGACTATATTTCAATAATTTCAAAGAACTATTTATCCACTTTTACGGGACAGTAATGTTTGAAGATATAGAAATATATCAACAACCTACATATCGGAATCTAATAGCATCCCAATATTTATGTATAGACGGAAATAACTACATACGGATACAAAAACAAGCTGAATTGTTATTACTAAAAGATTTGTACACTAATGGATGTATAGCATATTGGCATATATCCAGTACATATCGAGATGTTCTAAATCAAATGTATGCAAAACAGCAGATTGAATTTAAAAATACTTTATTTTCAGATGAAGAGATAAAATTCTTCAATTATTATCTTAATAAATCAGAGTTTACCAATGGTCAAGATCTTCGAAATAAATATATACATGGCACGCATAATATTGATAAAGAAACCATCGAGCAAGACTATTTAAGATTGTTGATTTTACTTATTTCGATTGTTTGGAAGATTATAGATGATGTTTGCACAAAAGAAAGAAGTCAGCAAGCATAATTTTATTGCAATTTGGACTATAAAAAAATGGGACATATCAAAAATATGTCCCATTTTTAGGATCTACAACTTATGCCGTCAGTACCTTGCCGATGCGGCGCATCTCGCGGCTGATGTTCGCCTCGGAGATCTTCGCATAGCGCCGTGTCATGTTCGTATTCGTATGGCCCAGAATCTTGGCGATAATGTCGATCGGCATCCCGTATTCAATTGCCAGCGTGGCAAACGTATGGCGCGCCAAGTGCGTGGTCAGATGCTTGTGAATCTGGCAAATATCCGCTATCTCCTTCAGGTAGGCGTTCATCTTCGTATTCGACGGGACCGGCAGCAGCTTGCCCCGCGCCCGACAGTTGGCATCGTCGCAGTACTTCTCCAGCAGGGCCGCCGCCTGCGGAAGCACCGGAACACGGCTCATCACCGCAGTCTTCTCCCGCGGTTTATGGATCCACAGTTGCCCCTCCTCGTCCGTCGTGAAGTGTTCCCTCCGCAGGTGGTCGACATCCGTGAAGGCCAGTCCCGTCAGTGCGCAGAAGCAGAAGACATCCCGGATCCGGTCCAGACGCTCGTTGGGCATCGGTCGCCTTAGCAGCAGGTCCAGCTCCGCCTTCGTCAGCGGCACCTTGACGTTCGTTTTGTCGATCTTCATCTTATAGTAACGGAAGGGATTTTTCTCGATCCATTCGTTGCGGACCGCATAGAGCAGGAAATTCTTCAAACAGCAGAGCAGATTGACCGCCCCGTTGTTGTGGCAGTTGTAGGCCGTCTGCATGTAGGTGTTCAATCCATCGACGTAGGCATAGTCGATCGTCTCCAGCGGAAGATCCTCTTTGCCATACACCTGCCGGACATATTCGGTCATGTAGCGCAGCAGGCGGTGGTACTTGTTGGCCGTGAGCTGTGTGATCCGGGTGCCGACCTCCTGCTGGCGTTTCTCGCAGTATTTGCCGAACTCCGCCAGCACCATCCGGCTCGAAGAGGCGGAGCCCAGCAGCTGTTTGACGGCAAAGCAGGTCGGCGTCCTGTTCTCCTGGATCAATCGGTCGTAGGCGGCAAGGATGGAGGCCCGGTAGCTGGCGATGATACGGTTGATCTGCTGATCGACCTCGTCCTTGTAGAGAGAGCGTTCGAGGCGCTGATTCCAGCGTTCCGGCTCGATCTGGCATTGTGTATAGACTTCGGTCGACTGACCGGTCGTAGTGATACGGGCATAGATCGGGGCCTTGCCCTTTTTCGTGACTTTGGTCTTCTTGCAGAAGAAGACAACGCTGAAGGTGGTTCGTGGCAACATGGCTGCTTGGTTTTTGGATAAATTAAACGTCTTCAGCACCGGAATATTGCAGAGTAAAATGATGCAAATCAGCGAAATAGAGCTAAATCGTGACCTATTTTCGGTCCGAGCAAAAAAGGTCACGATTAAGGCGTGAAATACTTGCTGCCTTTTGCTTCAACAGGAGTGGGAGAATACAAGCAAAAAGCCTTGTATATCGCTGATATACAAGGCTTTTTGCTTTCTATCGGGGTTTCTTTCTGGCCCCCTCTGGAGCGGAAAACGGGACTCGGACCCGCGACCTCAACCTTGGCAAGGTTGCGCTCTACCAACTGAGCTATTTCCGCAAATATTTGTTGCTTATTGCGAGTGCAAAGGTAACTAAAATTTGTGAATCTCCAAATTTTTCAGTGCCATTCTGCAATTTTTTTACTATCACCGAACCCCAAGACAAATCCAATCGCCCGCCACCAGCCTCTCACACAGCTTATTATCAATCAGATATCCTCCATTCTGAAATCAAACGAACAAAATCCTCCGGACAATCGTCCCCGGCTCTCCGTTCCCGCCATCGACATCCGGAAAGGAGTTGAATTGCATCCCGACACCGCGTCTGCCCTCCGAAACCCGCATCAATACCCAAAACGCCCGACGATATTCCGGGCCGGTTCGTCGACAAAAAAACGAGGTTCGTCCATTTTAATTGTACGCACGCAATACCGCGCGTAGCTTTGCAGCAAACGAAAATGCCATGAAACGAATCGTGCTGACAGCATGCGCCGCATTGACAGGGCTTCTCTCCGCACCGGCCCGGAACTCCGAAGCCCTCCGGACACCGGACGTACCGGCACGCTCCGCAGAAACCCGAACGATGTCCGGCGATACGGTCCGATGCTGGACGCTGGACGAATGCCTGCATTATGCACTGGAAAACAACATCCAGCTGCAACAGAGCCGCAACGACTACCTCTCGGGGCTCGAAGACACGAAAGAGGCCAAAGCCGCACGGCTGCCGTCGTTGAGCGCCTCGACGACCCAGGGATTCACGAACTACCCGTCGACGAACGTCTCCGACCGGACCACCTACACCGGCACCTACGGACTCGAAGCCGGACTGACCCTCTACGAAGGAGGCAAACTCCGCACGGCGGTCAGGCAGCAGCAGGTGCAGAACCGCATCGACGAACTTTCGGTCGCCGAATCGGAGAACGACATCCGCATCGCCATCGTACAGGCCTATCTGCAAGCGCTCTACGCAACCGAGGCCGTGGCGGTGGCTGCCAATACGGCCGAAGTATCCCGGGCCCAGCGCGACCGAGCCGAAGAGCTGTGGAAAGCGGGGTCGATCAGCCGGGTGGACTTCGCTCAACTCGAAAGCCAATATGCGAGCGACCTCTACCAGGTCACGACCGCCCGCACGTCGCTCGACAACTACCGGCTGCAACTCAAACAGTTGCTCGAACTCGATATTACGGAGGAGATGAACCTCGCCGCACCTGCCATCCAAGAGAGTGAGGTGTTGTCATCCCTGCCCGCCAAAGCCGAAATCTATGCAACGGCACTTACGGCCATGCCCGAGATCCAACGGGGAGAATTGGCCGTCGAATCCGCGGAACTGGGAATCCGGCAGGCGCAGGCGGGGTTCTATCCCTCCTTATCGTTGACCGCCGGCATCGGCACGGGCCACATGTCCAACGGCGGATACGAAAGCGGCAGCCAGATCTGGAACCGCTTCAACGAAAATGTGGGGCTGACGTTGAGCATCCCGATCTTCTCGAACCGCAGGAACCGCACGGCCGTGAACAAGGCCCGCCTCGAAGCGGAGAACAGCCGTCTGACGTGGCAGGACTTGCAGAAGACGCTGCTGCGCGAGGTGGAGTCGGCCTATCTGGATGCCGTCTCGGCGCAGTCGCAGTACCGTGCGGCAACCGAAAAGGAGCGATACGCCCGCCAGAGTTTCGAGCTCACGCAGGAGCAGTTCAACCTCGGCGTGAAGAACACCGTCGAGCTGATCACGGCCCAGAACGAGTGGTCGTCGGCCCGTCAGGAGGTGTTGCAGGCCAAGTACATGGCGCTGCTGAACATCGAGCTGCTGAATATCTACCAGGGGCGCAACACGACAACGATCAACTAAACACAAAACACAGGAGATGAAACGGAAAAAAATCCTCGTCGCGGTCCTTGTCGCCGCGGGAGTTGTTGCGGCGTGGTTGCTGCTGCGCCCCTCGAAAGGGGCGGGGATCACGCTGGAAACGGCTCCGACGAGCCGCATCACGATCCGCAATTCGGTGACGGCGACCGGCACCGTGGAGCCCGTCACGGAGGTCGACGTCGGCACGCAGGTGTCGGGCATCATCGACAAGCTCTACGTCGACTACAACGACGTGGTGAAGGCCGGGCAGCTGATCGCCGAGATGGACAAGGTGACGCTGCAAGCCGAATTGGAGTCCGCACAGGCGGAGCTGGCCAGCTGCAAGGCCGAATACGAATACCAGCTCAAAAACTACACGCGGACGAAGGCGCTGCATGAAAAGGAGCTGGTCAGCGACCAGGAGTACGACGACGCCACGTACCTCTACGAGAAGTCGGGCGCCGCCTACGATCAGGCCAAGGCCGCAATGGTGAAGGTCGAGCGTAACCTGGGCTATGCAACGATCACCTCGCCGATCGACGGCGTGGTCATCAGCCGGGCCGTCGAGGAGGGGCAGACCGTAGCGGCGAGCTTCGAGACCCCGACGCTCTTCACCATCGCCCACGACCTGACGCAGATGGAGGTCGTGGCCGACGTCGACGAGGCCGACATCGGGCAGGTGGCCGAAGGGCAGCGCGTGGAGTTCACCGTCGACGCCTATCCGGACGACACGTTCGAGGGGACGGTCGAGCAGGTGCGCCTCGAAGCGACGACCGAATCGAGCGTCGTAACCTACGAGGTGGTCATCACGGCTTACAACCCCGATCTGAAACTCAAACCCGGACTGACGGCCAACGTCACGATCTCCACGCTGGAAAAGGAGCATGCGCTGGCCGTGCCGACCAAAGCGCTGCGCTTCGTACCCGACACGGAGCTGCTGGGCGAATTGGAGCTGACGGTCGCCCCGGCCGCCACGGAGGAGCCGGGCATGCGCGAGGTCTGGGTCGTGCGCGGAAGGGAGTTGCAACCGTGCCCGGTGACGACGGGGGCGGCGAGCGGCGAGCTCACGGAGATCCTCGGAGGGCTCGTCGACGGCGATACGGTGGCCGTGGGGCTGACGGCCGCGAGCCGCGAGCCGCAGACCGCCGCGGGGGCGTCCAGTTGAGCGCCGACGACATGGAGTCGCTGAAATTGCAGGATCTGGAAGACATCCGGAGCAAGACCCGCTACGTGACCTACGTCTCGCCGTCGGTCAACAGCGCCGGGCAGGCCATCTACGGGGCCAACAATACTCCGACGACGGTCTACGGCGTGAATCTCGACTATCTGGAAATCCGCCGCTACCGGGTCGACGACGGCGACACCTTCTCCGAGCAGGACATCAAGACGGCCGCGAAGGTCTGCCTCGTGGGGAAGACCGTGGCCGGGGAGCTCTTCCCCGACGGGGAGAATCCCGTGGGGAAGGTGATCCGCTTCGGGACGATCCCGTTCCGCATCGTGGGGGTGCTCGAAAGCAAGGGTTACAACAGCATGGGCATGGACCAGGACGACCTGATCATCGCCCCCTACACGACCGTGCAGAAACGCATCCTCGCCATCACGCACTTGCAGGAGATCATCTGCTCGGCGCTCACCGAAGCCTACACCGATCAGGCCATCGACGAAATCACGGCGATCCTGCGCACGAACCACCGGCTGAAAGAGACCGACGACGACGATTTCTCGATCCGCTCGCAGCAGGAGATGGCCTCGATGCTCACCTCGACGACCGACATGATGACCGTGCTGCTGGCGGCCGTGGCAGGGATTTCGCTGCTCGTGGGCGGCATCGGGATCATGAACATCATGTACGTCTCGGTAACTGAACGAACACGTGAAATAGGACTCCGCATGTCGATAGGAGCCAAAGGGATAGACATCCTGGCGCAGTTCCTCATCGAGTCGATCCTGATCAGTGTCACGGGCGGTGTGATCGGCGTGCTGGCCGGGATCGGGGCGGCCGTGGCGGTGAACATCTTCGCCGCCTTCCCGATCTACATCCAGCCGTGGAGCGTCTTCCTCTCCTTTGCGGTCTGCACCCTCACGGGCGTCTTCTTCGGGTGGTATCCGGCGCAGAAAGCCGCCATGCTCGACCCCATCGAAGCCATCCGCTACGAATAACCGGCTTAAAAAGCCGGTTTTGTGGGCGGAGGAATCTCACGGGGGGGGGTCGGAAGCAACTTGCGGATGGTTTTGGCGGTACCTTTTGCCACCAAAAGGCACCCACTACACGCGCTTCGACCCCATAATTTTTATATCTTTGCATTATGACTGCTTCGCAATCGAAATATACGGGCTGGCTGGTCCATGTCACGGTCTGGGCCGTGATCTTCGGCATGCCGCTCTTCGTAACCGGGCCGAACCGTCCGCTGATGACCGGATCGCAATATGCCCGGTTCCTGCTGGTTCCGCTCTCCTTCATGGTGGTCTTCTACACGAACTATTTCCTGCTGATCGACCGCTACCTCACGTCGCGGCGGTTCGGCAGGTTCACCGGCTACAACCTGCTGCTCATCGGCGCGGTGATGCTCCTCGTCCACCTGCTGTTCCGCCATCTCCTGCTGCCCGACATGCACCGCCCGCCGATCGAACGCCCCTGGCAGGACTCGGTGCGGTTCTTCGCCGGAAACCTGACCCTCTATGTGCTGGTCGTGGGAGTGGGCGTCGCCATCCGGATGACCAGCGGCTGGTACCGCGCCGAATCGGCCCGCAAGGAGCTCGAACACAGCCGCACACAGGCCGAGTTGCAGAACCTCAAAAGCCAGCTGAACCCCCATTTTCTGTTCAACACCCTGAACAACATCTACTCGCTCATCCTGCTCGACACCGAACGCGCCCAGCAGGCCGTCCACGATTTGAGCCGCATGCTGCGCTACGTGCTCTATGACAGCAGCCTGCCGACCGTCCCGCTGTCGGCCGAGATCGGGTTCCTGCGCGACTACATCGAGCTGATGCGCATCCGCCAGCCGCGCCACGTGCGGGTCTTCGTGTCGCTGCCCGACGAACCCTCGCAGACACCCGTCGCACCGCTGCTGTTCATTTCGCTGGTGGAGAACGCCTTCAAGCACGGCGTGGACAACGAAAAACCCTCCTACGTAGCCATCGACATCCACGAAATCGACGGTCAGCTGATCTGCCGGATCAAGAACAGCTGCTTCCCCAAATCGGGAACGTCCGACCGCAGCGGCTCGGGAATCGGGCTTCCGAACCTCTCCAAACGGCTGGAAATGATCTATCCGGACCGTTACACCTTCGAATACGGCGGGCAGGGCGACACCTACACGGCCCTGCTCTGCATCAAACTCAACGAACGATGAAACTGCGCTGTCTGGTAATCGACGACGAGCCGCTGGCCGTGGAGCTCATGGAGGGATACGTGCGCAAGACGCCGTTTCTCGAACTCGCGGGCTCCTTCGAGAGCGGCACGGCAGCCTTTGCGGCCCTGCGGGAGGATCCCGTGGACCTGCTCTTCTGCGACATCCAGATGCCGGGGCTCAACGGCATGGAGCTGTCGCGGATGCTGCCCGAGGAGACGCGGGTGATCTTCACGACGGCATTCAGCCGGTATGCCGTCGAGGGGTTCCGGGTCCGCGCCCTGGACTACCTGCTCAAACCGATCAGCTACAACGACTTCCTCGCGGCAGCCAAGAAGGCGCTGGCGTGGTTCGAGCTCAAACGCCGCGCGGACCGGACCCCGGAAGAGGCACCGCGGAAGGCAGAACCGGAACGGCAGAGCCTCTTCGTGAAGACGGAATACCGCCTGCAACGGATCGACCTGGACCGCATCCGCTACATCGAAGGACTGAAAGATTACGTGAAGATCCACGTCGAAGGCGAACCGCACCCGATCCTCTCGCTGTTGAGCCTGAAAACGCTCGAAGAACAGTTGCCGTCGGACCGCTTCATCCGCGTCCACCGCTCCTACATCGTGCAGCCGTCGAAGATCCGCACGATCGAACGGAACCGGATCGTCTTCGGATCGGAACGCATCCCGATTTCGGAGAACTGCCGGCAGGCATTCTACGATTTTCTGTCGCGTCATTCGCTGTTTCCCGGGAGTCTTTCCGACAAGGAATAGGGATGACGGATAAAATTCTCGCCTTTCGAAGCGCCTATTTGCCCGAAAAGGCCGTTTGTTACGGGAAAAATTTGTACTTTTGCCCCTTGAACCGGACACAAACCAGGCAAACGATCCGGAATTTGAAGCAACACATGAAACTATCACGCGAGAAAATCGTACAGCAGGCGACCCGCGCGGGTCGCCGCACGCTGCAACTCGGAAGGAAAGCCGGCGGCAGGGTCCGCCGTTTCTCCAAACGCACGTGGCTGATACTGGCAGTCGTCACCGTTCTGATCGCCGGAGGACTCTGGTGGGTGTTCCGGCCCGAACCGCCGAAGCCGGTCTATCCGGTTGTGGCGGTCGAACCCGTCGGGACGGACGACATCGAGATCTACGGGGAATACGTGGGACGCATCCGCGCCCAGCAGTTCGTCGAGATCCGCGCACGGGTCGAGGGCTTCCTCGAACGGATGCTCTTCGAGGAGGGAACCTATGTCCGCCGCGGACAGCCCCTCTTCATCATCGACCCCAAGGTCTACCAGGCCCGCGTCAACAAGGCCAAGGCCCAGCTGAACAAGGACAAGGCCCTGGCCCAAAAGGCCGAACGCGACCTGCAACGCATCCGACCCCTCTACGAGCAGAATGCCGCCAGCCAGTTGGATCTGGACAACGCCGTGGCATCGTACGAAAGCGCGACGGCCGCCGTGGCGATGAGCGAGGCGGACCTCACACAGGCCGAAACGGCGTTGAGCTACACGACCGTCAGTTCGCCCCTGTCGGGCTATATCTCCGAACGGAGCGTCGACATCGGCACGCTGGTGAGCCCGAACGGGAAGTCGCTGCTGGCCACCGTCGTGAAGAGCGACACCGTGCAGGTCGATTTCAGCATGACGGGCCTCGACTACCTGAAAAGCAAGGCCCGGAACGTGAATCTCGGACAGAAGGACTCCACGCGCAAGTGGAACCCCTACGTCACGATCACGCTCCCCGACAACTCCCAATACCCGCTGCGGGGTCTGGTGGATTTCGCCGACCCGCAGGTCGATCCCGAAACGGGAACCTTCTCCGTGCGTGCCGAAATGGCCAACCCGGATCGGATCCTGCTGCCGGGACAGTTCACAAAGGTGCGGCTGCTGCTCGACGTGCGTGAGCACGCCACGGTCGTACCCACGAAGTCGGTGGTCATCGAGAAGGGCGGAGCCTACATTTTCGTGATCCGTCCGGACAGCGTGGCCGAGCGCCGCATGATCGAGCTGGGACCCGAGATCGACAACCGCGTGATCGTCGAACGGGGCGTCATCCCGGGCGAGCGGATCGTCGTCGAGGGCTTCCACAAGCTCACGCACGGTGACAAGGTCAACCCCGTCGCCGACCCGCAACGGGCCGCAGCCGGAGAATCGACCGAATCGGAAACCCCCGCAAACTGACCCGCCCATGAAATCGGATTTCTTTATCGACCGGCCGATCTTCTCGACCGTTCTCTCGATCGTCATCGTGATCGTGGGTCTGCTGGGTTTGTTCCTGCTGCCCGTCGACCAGTATCCGCGGATCGTACCCCCGGTAGTGAAGATTTCGGCCTCGTATCCGGGCGCCAGCGCCCAGACCGTGACGCAGGCCGTCGCCACACCCATCGAACAGGAGTTGAACGGTACGCCCGGCATGCTCTACATGGAGTCGACGAACTCCAACTCGGGAAGTTTCACCGCCACGGTGACCTTCGACATCGACACCGACGCCGATCTGGCGGCCGTCGAGATCCAGAACCGCGTGAAACAGGCCGAAGCACGCCTTCCGGCCGAGGTGGTCCAGAACGGCATCTCGGTGGAGAAGCAGGCGTCGAGCCGCCTGATGACCGTCACGCTGCTGTCGAACGACCCGAAGTTCGACGAGATCTACCTTTCGAACTACGCCACGCTCAACGTGCTGGACATGCTGCGGCGCGTGCCGGGCGTGGGCAGCGTCTCGAACGTCGGCAGCCGCTACTACGCCATGCAGATCTGGGTGCAGCCCGACCGCCTGGCCAACCTCGGCCTGACGGTGCAGGACTTGCAGAAGGCGCTCAAAGACCAGAACCGCGAATCGGCGGCCGGCGTACTGGGGCAGCAGCCCATCACGGACCTCGACGTCACGACGCCGATCATCGCACAGGGACGCCTTTCGTCGGTGAGCGAATTCGAGGAGATCGTCATCCGCGCCAATCCCGACGGGTCGCTCATCCGCCTGCGCGACGTGGCGCGCGTGTCGCTCGAAGCGGCGTCGTACAGCACCGAGAGCGGCATCAACGGAGGAAACGCCGCCGTGATGAACATCAACATGCTGCCGGGCGCCAACGCCATGGAGGTGGCCCAGCGCGTCAAGGATACGATGGAGGAGATCAGCCGCGGATTCCCCGAGGGAATCTCCTATGAGATTCCGTTCGACATGACCTCCTACATCTCGCAGTCGATCGACGAGGTGTACCACACACTCATCGAGGCGCTGCTGCTGGTGATTCTCGTGGTGTTCCTCTCGTTGCAGAACTGGCGCGCGACGCTCATCCCGACGATCGCCGTGCCGATTTCGCTGATCGGTACGTTCGGCGTGATGCTCGCCTTCGGATTCTCGCTCAACATGATGACCCTGCTGGGACTGATCCTCGCGATCGGCATCGTCGTGGACGACGCCATCGTAGTCGTGGAGGCCGTCGAGCGCACGATGGACGAGGAGGGTTTGTCGCCCTACGAGGCCACCAAAAAGGCCATGAAGGGGCTGGGCAGCGCGATCGTAGCCACGTCGCTGGTGCTGTGCGCCGTATTCGTCCCGGTGAGCTTCCTGTCGGGCATCACCGGACAGCTCTACCGCCAGTTCACCATCACGATCGCCGTCTCGGTGCTGATCTCGACGTTCGTGGCGCTGACGCTCTCGCCGGCGTTGTGCGCCCTGATCCTGCGTCCCGACTCGGGGAAGAAGAAAAACCGTCTGTTCCGCCGCATCAACTTCTGGCTGGCGCGCGGCAACAAGATTTATGAGAAGATGATCCGCGGCGGCGTGCGCCACTCGAAACGCATGCTGTCGCTCTTCGGGATGACGCTCGTGGCGCTGTGGCTGCTGAACAAGGTCGTGCCGCAGAGCTTCATGCCGCAGGAGGACCAGGGCTACTTCACCGTGGAGCTGGAACTCCCGGAGGGCGCGACGCTCGAACGCACGCGCAAGGTAACCGACCGTGCGATGGAGTATCTGATGTCGCTGCCCGACGTGGAGTACGTGCTCAACGTCACGGGTTCGAGCCCGCGCGTGGGCACGAACCAGTCGCGGAGCCAGCTGACGGTGATCCTCAAACCGTGGGAGGAGCGCAAGAGCTCAAACATCCGCGAAGTGATGAGCGACGTGCGCCGGGAGCTGGAACGCTATCCGGAGAGCAAGGCCTACCTCTCGACGCCCCCGGTGATCCCGGGACTGGGCGCTTCGGGCGGCTTCGAGATGGTGCTCGAAGCGCGCGGCGACGCCTCGTACAACGACCTCCAACGGGCCGTCGACACGCTGATGCACTACGCCTCGCTGCGCAAGGAGCTCACGGGGCTCTCGTCGTCGATCCAGAACGACATCCCGCAGCTCTACTTCGACGTGGACCGCGACAAGGCCCAGATGCTGGGCGTGCCGATGTCCGACATCTTCTCGACGGTGAAGACCTTCACGGGGTCGGTCTACGTCAACGACTTCAACATGTTCAACCGCATCTACCGGGTCTACATCCAGGCCGAGGCACCGTACCGCGCGCAGCGTGAGAACCTGGGGCTCTTCTTCGTGCGGGGCGCCGACAAGGCGATGATCCCGATCACGGCGCTGGGCACCACCTCCTACACGACAGGCCCGGGCACGATCCGCCGCTTCAACATGTTCAACTCGGCCACGATCTCGGGCGAGGCGGCCCAGGGATACAGTTCGGGACAGGCCATGGCGATCCTCGAACAGATCGCGCGGCGCCACCTGCCGGCGTCGATCGGCGTCGAATGGAGCGGACTTTCCTATCAGGAGAAGCACGTCAGCGGACAGACGGGCTATGTGCTGGCGCTGGCATTCCTCTTCGTGTTCCTGTTCCTCGCGGCGCAGTACGAGAGCTGGCTGATCCCGGTCTCGGTGATCCTGTCGCTGCCCATCGCGGGCATCGGCGCCTACCTCGGAAACTGGGCCTGCGGACTGGAAAACAACATCTATTTCCAGATCGGACTGGTGATGCTCGTGGGTCTGGTGGCCAAGAACGCCATCCTGATCGTAGAGTTCGCCAAGGACGAGGTCGAAAAGGGGCGCGACACGCTCTCGGCCGTCATCCAGGCGGCGCACCTGCGCTTCCGCCCGATCGTGATGACGTCGCTGGCCTTCATACTGGGCATGCTGCCGCTGGTCTTCGCCAGCGGCCCGGGCTCGGCGAGCCGTCAGGGCATCGGCACGGGCGTCTTCTTCGGCATGCTCGTGGCCATCACCGCGGGTATCGTCTTCGTGCCGCTGTTCTTCGTCTGGGTGTATAAAGTGAAAGAAAAATGGACAAAACGATGAAACGGTCGATATACGGTCTGCTCCTGCTGTGCGGGATGCTGCTCGCCGGGGGCGGCTGCTCGGTGCAGAAGAAGTGCAAGGCCCCGGAGCTGGACCTTCCGGAGGAGCTGGTCGCGGGCCAGCGCGACACGCTGACGTTGAGCGACCGCAACTGGTGGGAGATCTACACCGACACGATGCTCTGCCGGCTGATCGACCGCACGCTCGACCGCAACCGCAACCTGTTGTCGGCCGAAGCGCGCGTACGGCAGTTGGAGGAGCTCTACCGCGTAAGCAAGGCGGCGCGCCTGCCGATCATCAGCGGCGAGATCTATGCCGAACGGGAGACCAACGACTACTACGGGAAAGCATTCTCGAACGACCCGGAGCTGGGCATCAAGGCGCGGTTGAGCTGGGAGGCCGACCTGTGGGGGAGCCTGCGGTGGTCGAAGCGCAAGGGCGCAGCCGAATACCTCGCTTCGGTGGAGGGGGCGCGGGCGTTGCAGATGACGCTGGTGGCCGAGGTCGCCACGGCCTATTTCGAACTGGTGGCGCTGGACCACGAACTGGAAATCGTGCGCCGCACGGTGGAGACCCGTGAAGAGAGCGTCCAGCAGGCAAAACTGCGTTTCGAGGGCGGTTTGACCTCCGAGACGAACTACCAGCAGGCAAAGGTCGAGCTGGCGAGCGCCTCGGCGCTGATCCCCGATCTGGAATTGAAGATCGCCCAGAAGGAGAACCAGATCTCGATCCTTGCAGGCGGCTACCCGGGAAGCGTGGAGCGTGCGACGATGAATCTGAACGTCGTTCTGCCGGATTCGCTGCCCGTAGGGGTACCGTCGACGCTGCTGCAACGCCGTCCCGACGTCCGGAAGGCGGAACAGGCGCTGCGTTCGGCGATGGCCTCCGTGGGTGTGGCCTACGCGGACCGCTTCCCGCGGCTGACGATCGTGCTGACGGGCGGTGTCGAGAACGGTTATGTCCGCGGGCTTCTCGAATCGCCGTTCACCTACATGGCCGGGAATCTCACGGCGCCGCTCTTCGCCTTCGGGACGAAGCGTGCGAAGTACCGCGCGGCGCTGGCGGCCTACGACCAGGCGCGTCTGGCCTATGAACAGAAGGTTTTGGAGGTCTTCCAGGAGGTGAACGACGCCGTGGTGGCCTACCGGAACATGCGCCACACGGCCGAACTGAAATACAACCTCAAAGAGGCCGCACGGCAGTATGTCGTGCTGGCGAAGCTGCAATACATCAACGGCGTGATCCGCTACATCGACGTGCTGGACGCCCAGCGGAAGTTCTTCGACGCCCAGATCGAGGAGAGCAACGCCGTACGCAACGAGCATCTGGCGCTGGTGCAGCTCTACAAGGCCCTCGGCGGCGGCTGGAACGTCGGCCGGGAATCCGACCCGGATCAGCGCTCCTGACATTCGCCCAAAAGAACTCCGGAGGGTCCTGTTCCTGTCTGAATGCGGTTCAGAGCGGGAAGAAGACCCTCCGGAGTTGTTTTTACCGGAGCGGGAAGAGGGGAGAGGAGGAGAGGAGGAAAAAAGCAGGAACAGGGGCAAACCTACACTTTCAGGAAGATGCGCTGGCGGTACATCACCCACAGGATCAGGAAGACGACGGCGACGTTGCTGAACAGGAGCAGCGTCGGATAGAAGTCGCCCAGATACTGCTCGAAGCCATAGAGCAGCGACCGCCCGATACTGCCGAACTGCACGGCCATGGCGAGCATGTAGGCGGCAATCGAGTTCATGCCGTAGACTTTCAGCCAGGTCAGGTGCCTGCGGTGGCCCTTGCAGTCGATCCAGTAGTAGAAGAGGCCCATCAGCAGGAAGCACCAGCCGCTGCTGACCAGCACCATCGAACTGGTCCAGATGATCTTGATGACGGGCAGCACGAGGTTCCAGACCCATCCCAGCACGACCAGCACGGCACCGATCCCCAGAAACAGCGCCACCTTGCGCCGGTCGGCCAGCGTCCGGCTCCGGGCGATGTATCCGGTGAACATGCCGGACATCACCGTCGCAACGAAGTTCAGGCTGCTCAAAATCCACGTATAATGGTACTTCGGGGCGAAGACCACCGCACCGTCCTGCACCGAGGCGCCGTCGCGGAAACGTCCCAGCACCACGCGGTCGACCCACTCGCAGAGGTTTCCGTCGGGCGTGTAGTCGCCGCCGCCGAACGCCCCCACGCGAATGAACTGCATGGCGGCCCAGTAAAGCAGCAGCAGGGCAGCCGCCACGATGAACTGCGTCCTCCGGGAGGTGTATACGAAGAGGAGCACAGCGAAGAGATAACCCACGGCGATGCTCTGCAACGTATTCGTGTACAGGTAGATATGATCGGGGGTCAGTCCCAGCAGATTGCCCTGCACGATCATGCCGAAGATCCACAGCAGCAGGACCCGCTTCACGAGCCGGCGAAACAGCGGTTTCCGGTCCGCCGCCTCCCGGTAACGGTCATAGGCGAACGGGATGGTGATTCCCGACATGAAGAGGAAAGAGGGGCATGATCAGGTCCCAGAGCGTGAACCCCGTCCAGCTGCTGTGCAGGAGGGGTCCCATGCAGGCATTCAGCCACGGCACATCGGCGGCCCGGATCACGGAGCGGATCAGCGGTCCGAGGGCGACCAGAAAAAACAGATCGGCACCCCGAAGGACATCCAGCGATTCCAGCCGTTTGGGCAAAGTAGGTTTCTCCATCGTATCAGGCTATAAGGTTCTATTCGCGGGTCAGAGCGTATTCTGTTTGAGCTGCTCGACGAACGAGTCGATGCGATGCAGCTGCTTCGGGATGTCGATCGACTGCGGGCAGTGCTCGACACACTGGTTGCAGCCGATGCAGTGGCTGGCCTGCCGCAGACGCGGCACCGAACGGTCGTAACCCACGAGGAACGCACGCCGGGCCTCGCGGTAGTTGGGGTCCTGACGGTCCTTGGGGACATTGCCCTCGTTGACGCACTTGTTGTAGTGGGCGAAGATCGCCGGGATGTTCAGCCCGTAGGGGCAGGGCATGCAGTACTGGCACTCGGTGCAGGGGATGGTGGGGTATTTGAGCATCACCTGCGCCGTATCCTCGAGGAGTTCGAACTCCGCGGAGGTCAGCGCTTCGAGCGGCGCATAGGTGCGGATGTTGTCCTGCAAATGCTCCATGTAGGTCATGCCGCTCAACACCGTGAGGACCTTCGGATAGGAGCCCGCAAAGCGGAAGGCCCACGAAGCGGTGCTCTGCGTGGGCCGCAGGGCTTTGAGGCGCCCGACCAGGTAGTCGTTCAGCCGCGAGAGGCGCCCGCCGAGCAGCGGTTCCATGATGACGACCGGGATGTCGCGCTTCGCCAGCTCGCCGTAGAGGTATTCGGCATTGACGTTGCGGCCCGAGGCGTGGCGCCAGTCGACGTAGTTCATCTGGATCTGGACGAAATCCCAGCGGGCACGCCCCTCGTCGTGCATCGTCAGCAGGTGGTCGAAGACCTCCTGCGAGCCGTGGAACGACCACCCGAGGTTGCGGATCCGCCCCGCCTCGCGTTCGCGCAGCAGGAAGTCCAGCACGCCGTTGTCGATGAAGCGTTCGTTGAAGGTCTCGATGCCCTTCCCGCCGCCGATCGAGTGCAGCAGGTAGTAGTCGATATGGTCGACCTGCAACTCGCGGAACGACTGCCGGTACATGGCCAGCGAATTCTCGCGCGTGGGGTTCGAGAAGTTGGACATCTTCGTGGCGATGAAATAGCTGTCGCGCGGGTGGCGTTTGAGGGCGATGCCCGTGGCGCGCTCCGAGAAGCCTTGCAGGTAGACGGGCGCCGTGTCGAAGTAGTTGACGCCGTGCGCAATGGCATAATCCACCAGCGTGTTGACCGTCTGCTGGTCGATGGGGTTTCCGTCATCGGCGGGCGAGGGGAGCTGCGGCCAGCGCATGCAGCCGTAGCCCAACAGCGACACGCGGTCGCCCGTCGCGGAACTCGTGCGGAAGGTCATCCCGTCGGCCGGGACCTCGCCCGGCGTGACGGAGGCCGGGCCTCCGTTCCGGGGTCCGCAGCCGTAGAGCGCTGCGGTGGTGGCAGCCGCGCCGACCCCGAGGGTTTTCAGGAATGCGCGGCGATCTATCTTTTTCTTCTTCATGTTCCGGGATTTTTCAGAGTGTTCTGTGGTGTTCGTGCCCTTCGACGACGATGGCGCTGAACGGCCGCGCCGGGCAGAGGTTCTCGCAGGCCCCGCAGCCGATGCAGCGGGCTTCGTCGACGGTCGGGATGCGCGGCGACTGCGGATCGTCCGGATTGCGGGGCACCATGCGGATCGCGGCGACCGGGCAGTGGCGTTCGCAGTTGTTGCACGACACGCCGTCGGTGTTGACCACGCAATTCTCGGGAATCCACACGGCGTGTCCGATCTGTATGGAGGACTTTTCGCAAAACTCCGTCAGATGGATCGCATTCGTGGGGCAGACCTCCGAACACTTCGTGCACTCCGGGCGGCAGTATCCGCGTTCGTAGGACATCTCGGGCTTCATCAGCCGCATCAGGTCGCCCGACGGGCGCAGCACCCGGTTCGGGCAGACCGTCACGCAGAGCTGGCAGGCCGTGCAGTGGGTGAGGAAGTCGCGCAGGCTCCGCGCTCCGGGCGGCACGAGGGGCGTCGCCCGCTTCGGAATGCGCTTCTCCTCGATCAGGGCCAGACCGCCGTCGACCTTCTTCTCCTGGGCGTGCAGGGCCGTGCCGACCATCAGCCCCACCACGCCGAGGAACCGGCGCCGCGAAGCGTCGGCCGGAGCTTCTCCGGACTTTTCCGCCGGATTCGGGGTCACCGCCGCTTCCGACCGCCGCCATGTGTAGGAGATGGCCCCCTGACGACAATGTTCGAGACAATCCATGCAGGCGACGCAGCGGCTGTAATCAATCGTATGGGCTTCGGGATCGATGCACGAGGCCTTGCAGTTGCGGGCGCAGAGCTTGCAGCCGTTGCACTTCGCGACATCGAACCGCGGCTTGAAGAGCGAGAAGCGCGACAGCAGCCCGAGCAATGTCCCGACCGGGCAGACCGTGTTGCACCACGTGCGGCCGTTGCGCCAGGCGAGCACGGCAATCACGACAAACGTCACGATGGCGACGACCAGCGTTGCGAGCCCCTTCACCCAGACATCGACCGAATAGAAGGCGTAGCTGTCAACCCGTTCGGCTGCCCACGCCAGCAGGTTGTTGCCCCAGCCCCAGAGCGGGGCCAGCAGGCTCTGGACGATGCGTCCGTAGGCGCTGTACGGGGCGATCAGGGCCCCGATGCTTCCGAGCCCGGCCGCCATGACGACGACAAAGAGAAGGAATACGCCCCAGCGCAGCCACGTGCGGGCCGGGGAGTAGCGGAAGTGGTTGCGATGCCGGCGCCGCCGCCCGGAGAGCCACGAGACGAGGTCCTGCATGACGCCGAGCGGACAGACCACCGAGCAGTAGACCCGCCCGAAGAGCAGCGTCAGGAGGAGGAGTCCGGCAACCACGCCGACGTTCAGGGCCAGCACGGCGGGCAGGAACTGAATTTTCGCCATCCAGCCGAACCACGCATGGATCGTCCCCGTGAAGTCGAGAAACAGCAGCGTGATCGGAACGAAGAAGAGGATCGCCAGGGCGATCCGGATTTTTCGCAGCATGGGTATTATCGAGTTAGTTTGTGTGTCGACCGGGCATCCGCGTGCGGGTTGCGATCCGCAGCGGCCAACCCGGGTTCTGCAAAATTAACAAAAATTTCGGCCCGTTCGGGCTTCTTGCGGGTAAAATCGGGCCTCCCGGCGGGGAAAAATTACCGGACGATGCGGCCCGGTGCAGTCCGGGCCGGAACCGCACGTGCCGGAGCCGGAGCACCCCGCAACGAAACGGAACACACCACGCTACGAAAACGGAACGCACCCCCGCAACAAAAACGGGACGGACCCGCGTCCGCCCCGTCCGATTCCCGAAAAAACGGCCTATCGATCCGATTCGGCACGCACCTCGTTTGTCAGTTTTTTACCCACTTCGAATTCACTGATGTTCAGCATCGTAATGCGCGCTATATTATCCAGCGCTTCACGTGTGAAAAAGCCCTGATGCGACGTCACGATCACGTTGTTGAACGACAACAGCCGCGCCAGCACGTCGTCATCCATGATACGATCCGAGGTGTCCTCGTAAAAATAACCCGCCTCCTCCTCGTAGACATCCAGCCCCGCAGCGCCGATGCGTTTCTCTTTCAGCCCGTCGATCAACGCCTCGGAGTGGATCAGCTGCCCGCGGCCCGTGTTGATCAGCACGACGCCCGGTTTCATCTGCGAAATGGCCACGTCGCCGATCATGTAGCGCGTGCGGTCGGTCAGCGGACAGTGGAGCGAAATGATGTCCGAACGGCGGTAGAGCTCTTCAAGCGGCACGTAGGTAATGCCGGCCCCGGCCGCATACGCCTCGTCCGGGTAGAGATCGTAGGCCAGGACCTCCATGCCGAACCCTTTCAGAATGCGGATCAGTTCCCGGGCGATCTTCCCCGTGCCGATGATCCCGGCCGTCTTGCCGTACATGTCGAATCCCATCAGCCCGTGCAGCGAGAAGTTCCCGTCGCGTGTCCGCCAGTAGGCGCGGTGGATCTTGCGGTTGAGCGCCAGCATCAGGGCCACGGCATGTTCGGCCACGGCATGCGGCGAGTAGGCCGGAACACGGACCACCGGAATCCCGTAACGGGCCGCCGCCGTAAGGTCCACGTTGTTGAATCCCGCGCAGCGCAGGGCGATCAGTTTCACGCCCATGGCGGCCAGTTCGCGGATCGTGTCGGCATCGGCCACATCGTTCACGAAGATGCACACCGCATCGGCTCCGCGGGCCAATGCCACGTTGCTGGCATTCAGATGGCTCCGGTGGTAGCAGACCTCGAACCCGAAAGCCGGGCGGATCCGCTCGAAGGACTCCCTGTCGTAGGGTTGCGTCCCGAACAAGATGACTTTCATAGCACTTGACAACATATCGAAAATTCCCGTTCCGACAAACGGCCCCTGCCGCCGTCTATTATATGACAGGTGCGGAATATGGCGGCCGCCGCGGATCGGCTCCGTCGCAGAGACGTGCAATTTCGGGTCCAAACCGGAAAAGCCGTCCGCCCCGCACCCCCGGAAACTACGCCCGTTTGGCGTTGCGGTATTCGGTGGGGGACTCCCCGGCGTGCTTCTTGAAGAAACGCCCCAGATAGGACTGGTCCGGGAATTTCAGCCGGTAGGCGATCTCCTGCACCGAAAGATCGGTCGAACGAAGCAGCATCCGGATTTCCAGCATCACCGCCCGGTCGATGAACTCCTTGGCCGAAGTGTGGGCCACGCACCGCACGATGGTCGAGAGATAACGGGTCGATATGCAGAGCCTGTCGGCATAGAACGCAACCTCCCGCTCCTGCGCGCAGAATTCGTGCACCAACGCCGCAAAACGGTGGAACAGCTCCATCTGCCGGGTGGTGTTCGCGAAAGTCCGCACCTGTTTCGTGGCGAAGCGCTGCATCTTGTCGCTGATCTCCAACAGGATATTCTGCAAACGGTTCTTGATGATCGTATTGCGGAAGATATTTTGCCGGTCCCGGTAGGTGTAGGCCGCCATCTGAAACCAGATGGCGGCTCCGTCGACAAGCTGCTGCGGGGGATTCGCGATCGGATTGCGGTGCACGGCTGCAAAAAAATCCGGTTCCAGACGGAAGGCCGCTTCCGAAAAGAGATCGCGCGAAAAGGTACAATAGGAGACCGCGAAATTCTCCGAACGGTCCATGAGCAAAAGGTATGCCCCCGGCAACAGCAGCATCAGGGTATTCCGCACGAGCCGGCCCTGACACTGGTCGACCATCATCTCCGCCTCGCCGTCCCGGCAGAAGAGAATGGCACACCCTTCCAGCCGGTAGGCATGGTGCTCGAAATAGGAAAAATCGGAGTCGCCAACTATGAACTGATCCTCGGAAGTGGTGATCAAGGGATTCTTATCATCCATAAGAATTCTTTTTTCGAACAAAAATAGTGAAAAAGCGGCGATTTACCCTAATTTTGTTCCGAAAAGTACCAACACTGTTCGCAATATAAGGCATATCGGCACCGTTTTTAAAATACTTTTGCACCTGAAAAAGTTTTTTAGTATAAAAGAAAAGGAAAGTTATGAAGCAAACAATCATGAAAGCGGCCGTTTGGGCATGCTGCCTGGCTGCCGTCGCATGCGGACAGGCCCCTACGGCAATGGGCCCCGGCGAATACGCCGTGCAGACCGTCGCCACGACCAACCGGGAAATCCCGACGAACTACTCGGCCACGATCCGCGGACGTCAGGACATCGACATCTACCCGCAGGTGTCGGGAACGATCTGGCAGCTCTGCGTCAACGAGGGTCAGCGCGTGTCGAAAGGACAGACGCTGTTCATCATCGACCAGGTGCCCTACAAGGCCGCTTTGCAAACCGCCGAAGCCAATGTCGCCGCTGCCGAAGCCAGCGTCGCCACGGCCCAACTGACCTATGACAGCAAAAAAGAACTTTTCGCCCGCAACGTCGTTTCGCAGTACGACCTCTCCACGGCCGAGAACAACCTGCTGACGGCCAAAGCACAGCTCGCACAGGCCCAGGCACAGCAGGTCAATGCCGCCAACAACCTCTCCTATACGGTTGTCAAGGCTCCGTCGGACGGCGTCGTGGGAACGCTTCCCTACCGTGTGGGTGCACTGGTGAGCGCCTCGATGCCGCAGCCGCTGACCACCGTCTCGGACAACTCGACCATGTACGTCTACTTCTCGATGACCGAGAACCAGCTGCTCAACCTCGCACGCCGCTACGGCTCGATCGCCGAAACGCTCAAGAACATGCCCGACGTGCAGCTGCTGCTCAACGACGGCTCGATGTACGACCAGTCGGGTCGCGTGGAGTCGATCAGCGGTGTGATCGACACCTCGACGGGCAGCGTTTCGCTGCGTGCGGCATTCCCCAACCCCAACGGACTGCTGCACAGCGGCGGTGTGGGCAATGTCGTCCTGACCAGCGCCTTCAAGAACTGCATCGTCGTTCCGCAGTCTGCCACGTTCGAACTCCAGGACAAGATATTCGTCTATAAGCTGGTGGACGGCAAGGCGTCGTCGACCATGATCGGCGTGGAGAAGATCTCCAACGGCAAGGAGTATATCGTCACCTCGGGCCTCGTTCCGGGCGATGTGATAATCACCGAGGGTGTAAGCCGCATGCGTGAAGGTACGCCCATCGTACCCAAAGGCCAGGCCGCAGCCAACGCCGACGAGGCCGCACCCGCAGCTGACGACAAACCCGGGAACGAAGCTTCCGATGCCGCTCAAAACCAAACCACAAAGGAGGAATAATCCATGACACTCAGACATTTCATTGAACGACCCGTATTGGCGTCGGTCATCTCCATTATCATCGTAATCGCCGGTATCATTGGTCTGGTAACGCTGCCCGTGGAGCAATACCCGAGCATCGCGCCCCCGACGGTCATGGTGCGCGCATCCTACCCGGGTGCGAGCGCCGAGACGGTGCAGAAATCGGTGACCATCCCGCTCGAACAGGCCATCAACGGCGTGGAGAACATGGACTACATCACCTCTTCGTCCGCATCCGGAAGCGCCTCGCTGAACATCTATTTCAAACAGGGCACCGACCCCGACATGGCGGCCGTGAACGTCCAGAACAAGGTATCAACGGCTACCGGTATGCTCCCGGGCGAGGTGACCTCGATCGGTATCACGACGATGAAGCGCCAGTCCTCCATGCTGAAGGTCTTCGCCCTCGTCAGCCCCGACGATACCTACGACCAAACCTTCCTGTCGAACTACGCGAAAATCAACATCGAGCCCGAGCTCAAGCGTATCCAGGGCGTCGGCGAGGCCTTCGCAATGGGCGCCGACTACTCGATCCGCATCTGGCTGAAGCCCGACGTGATGGCCCAATACAAGCTGATGCCCAGCGACATCACGTCCATCCTCGCCGAGCAGAACATCGAGGCCGCCACGGGTTCGCTGGGTGCCGACTCGGAGAATGTCTACCAGTATGAGATGAAGTACCGCGGCCGCTGGAACACCCCCGAGGAGTTCGGCAACCTGGTTATTCTCTCTAACGAGGACGGTACAGTGCTGCGGCTCAAGGATGTGGCCGAAATCGAGCTGGGCCAGGAGTCCTACTCCTTCGAGGGCCGCGTGAACGGCCACCCGGGCGTGACGACCATGGTCTTCCAGACAGCCGGCACGAACGCCACAGCCATCGTCGAGGACATCGACGCCCTGCTCGACGAGGCCCGCAAGGACCTCCCGAAAGGGGTGGAGATCGTGGACATGATGAGCGTCAACGACTTCCTCTTCGCCTCGATCAACGAGGTAATCAAGACGCTGATCGAGGCCATCATCCTCGTGATACTTGTGGTCTACGTCTTCCTGCAGGATATCCGCTCGACCCTCATCCCCACGGTGTCGATTCTCGTTTCGCTGATCGGTACGTTTGCCTTCCTTTCGGTGGCCGGCTTCACGATCAACCTGCTGACGCTCTTCGCCCTGGTGCTTGCGATCGGTACGGTCGTCGACGACGCCATCATCGTCGTCGAGGCGGTCCAGGCCCGCTTCGACGCCGGGTACAAGTCCTCCTACATGGCCACGATCGACGCCATGTCGGGCATCACGTCGGCCATCATCACCTCGACGCTGGTCTTCATGGCGGTGTTCATCCCCGTGGCGATGATGGGCGGTACGTCGGGAACGTTCTACACCCAGTTCGGTGTCACGATGGCCGTGGCCGTAGGTATTTCGGCCATCAACGCCTTGACGCTGTCGCCGGCCCTCTGCGCGCTGATCCTGAAGCCCTACCTCGATGAGAACGGGGAGATGAAGGACAACTTCGCCGCCCGTTTCCGCAAGGCCTTCAACACCGCATTCGGGGCGATGCTCAACAAGTACAAGCACGCCGTGCTGCTCTTCATCAAGCACAAGTGGCTGATGTGGTCGACGCTGTGCCTCGGTCTCGCCGCGTTAGTCTTACTGATGAATACCACCAAGTCGGGTTTGGTTCCCGACGAGGATCAGGGCGTCATCATGATCAACGTGTCGACGGCCCCGGGCTCGACACTGGCCGAGACGAACGAGATCATGGAGCAGGTCTACGACCGTCTGAATGGCATTCCGCAGATCAAGAACCTGATGACGACGGCCGGCTACGGTCTGATCTCGGGCCAGGGCACCTCCTACGGTATGGCGCTGATCCGACTGAAAGACTGGTCGGAGCGTCCCGACAAGGAGGATAACGTGAACGCGATCATCCGCCAGGTCTACGCCCGCACGGCCGACATCAAGGATGCGCAGATCCTCGCTATCGCCCCGCCGATGATCTCGGGCTACGGTGCGACGAACGGCTTCTCGATGCACCTGCAGGACCGTGCCGACGGCTCGATCGACGACTTCTTCCAAGTGGCCCAGCAATATATCGGCGCCCTGAACCAGCGCCCGGAGATCGCCATGGCCTACTCGTCGTTCAGCCCGCGCTTCCCGCAGTATATCGTAGACATCGACCCGGCCAAGGCCAAGCGGGCCGGCGTGTCGCCCACGACGATCCTCTCGACCATCTCGGGTTACTACGGCGGCCAGTACGTATCGTACCTGAACCGTTTCTCGAAGGTCTATCGCGTGATCGTGCAGGCCGACGAGAAGTACCGCCTCGACATGGAGTCGCTCAACAACGTCTTCGTGCGCACGAACAGCGGCGAGATGGCCCCCGTAAGCCAGTTCGTCACGCTGACCAAGACCTACGGCTCGGACGTGCTGAACCGCTTCAACCTCTACAACTCGATTGCCGTGACGGGTTCGTCGAACGACGGCTACTCGTCGGGTGACGCCATCAAGGCCATCAAGGAGACCGCCGCCGAAGTGCTGCCGCGTGGCTACGGATACGACTTCGACAGCCTGACCCGCGAGGAGAATGCAACGGGCAGCAACTCGATCATCATCTTCGGCATCTGTATCCTGCTGATCTACCTGATCCTCTGCGCCCTCTACGAGAGTTTCTTCGTACCATTCGCCGTGATTCTCGCCGTGCCGTGCGGTCTGATGGGTGCCTTCCTGCTGGCCAAGGCGATGGGCATGGAGAACAACATCTACCTCCAGACGGGTATCATCATGCAGATCGGCCTGCTGTCGAAGACGGCCATCCTGATTACGGAGTACGCCGGCGACCGCCGCCGTGCGGGCATGAGCCTCGCGCAGGCCGCCGTCTCGGCCGCCAAGGTGCGTCTCCGCCCGATCCTGATGACAGTGCTCACGTGTGTCTTCGGTATGCTTCCGCTGATGTTCTCGACGGGTGCGGGCGCCAACGGAAACTCGACCCTCGGTACGGGCGTCGTCGGCGGTATGATCGTCGGAACGCTGGCCCTGCTGTTCCTTGTACCGGGCCTGTTCATCGCCTTCCAGACGCTGCAGGAGAAGTTCAAACCGATCGAATTCGACACCGATCCGCAGTGGGCCGTACGCGCTGAAGTGGAAGAGGTTAAAAACGAGAAAGAGGAGGAGTAACACCATGAGAAAAACCATCATCATACTTGCTGCAGCCGCCATGACGGGCTGCGGCATCTACAAGCCCTACACTCGCCCGGAGGTGAAGACCGACGGATTGTACGGCACGGCCGAAACGGCCGATACGACGACGCTGGGCGACATCAGCTGGCAGGAGATGTTCTCCGACCCCCAGTTGCAGGCGCTCATCGAACAGGCGCTGACGAACAACACCGACCTGCAATCGGCCGGATGGCGCGTCAAGGAGGCCGAGGCGACGCTCAAATCGGCGCGTCTGGCCTACCTGCCGTCGTTCAACTTCGCGCCGCAGGGTTCGTTGAGCAGTTTCAACGGCGCGACACCGACGAAGACCTACACCGTCCCGGTAACGGCCAGCTGGCAGATCGACATCTTCAACGGACTGACGAACGCCAAACGCAAGGCCAAGGCGCTCTACCTGCAAAGCCAGGAGTACGAACAGGCCGTGAAGACGCAGCTCATCGCCAGCGTGGCGAACCTCTACTACACGCTGCTGATGCTCGACAGCCAATACGGCGTAACGGAGGAGACGGCGGCCAAATGGCGTCAGAGCGTCGAGATGATGCGCGCCATGAAGGATGCCGGACTGACGAACGAGGCCGCCGTGGCCCAGTACGAGGCCAACACGCTCTCGATCGAGGCATCGCTGCACGACCTGGCCTACCAGCGCACGCAGACCGAGAACAGCCTCTGCTCGCTGCTGGGCGAGGCCCCGCACACGATCGCACGCGGGGAGCTCGCGGCGCAGCACATGCCCGAGACGCTGGCCGTCGGCATTCCGTTGCAGATGCTTTCGAACCGCCCCGACATCCGTCAGGCCGAATACTCGCTCATGCAGGCCTACTACGCGACGTCCAGCGCCCGGTCGGCACTCTATCCGTCGATCACGTTGAGCGGTACGCTCGGATGGACGAACAACAGCGGTGCGGGGATCATCAACCCGGGCAAGCTGATCTGGACGGCCGCCGGGTCGCTCCTGCAACCGATCTTCAACGCCAACGCCAACCGGGCCCAGGTGAAGATCGCCAAAGCCCAGCAGGAGGAGTCGAAACTGGCCTTCCAGCAGGCGCTGCTGAACGCCGGTGCGGAGGTCAACAACGCCCTGACGCAGAGCCAGTCGGCCCGTGCGAAGGCCGACCTTCGGGTTGCCCAGATCAAGGCGCTGGAACGGGCGGTCGAGGCCACGGAGCTGCTCATGCAGCACGGCACGACGACCTATCTGGAAGTCCTGACGGCCCAGCAGTCGCTGCTTTCGGCCCAACTGTCGCAGATCTCCGACCAGTTCGACGAGATCCAGGGCGTCGTGAACCTCTATCAGGCGCTCGGCGGAGGACGTGACATCGCAACCGGGGAGGAGAAGTGATGAAACGGGGAGCGACCAGAGAAGAGATCATCCGCACGACGCAGGAGTTCATCGCCCGAAACGGCATCCGTGCCGTGCGGGTGGATGAGATCGCGCAGACGCTGGGCATCTCGAAACGCACCCTCTACGAAATGTTCACCGACAAGAACGACCTGATCAGCGCCTGTCTTGACGCCATGAGCCGCCAGCAGCAGGAGCAGATCGTCGCCTGCCGGAAACGGCGGAGCGGAAATCCGTTGCAGAAGACCGTCCGGCTGATGAACGAATACATCGAAAACCTCTATCGGGTGGACCACAGTTTCCTGTCGGACCTGCGCCGCAAGGTGATCTTCGCGGAACATTACGACGAACACCGGGGATTCTGGCACAAGGAGCTGACCATGCTGCTCGACATGTGCCGCAAACAGGAGCTGCTCCTGCCGGAGATCGACGCCGCGGCCTTCGCCGAGCAGTTGATGGGTACGCTTCTGGATCTTCGGTTGAACGGCACCTCGCGCGAGGAGTTGAGCCTCTTCGGGCGGACGATCCTGCGCGGAGCGGCGACCCGTCAGGGTATCGAGCTGATCGACCGCCGGCCGTGAAGCCCCCAGAGTCCGCAACGGAAACTACGGATGAAGAAAAGCTCCGCACATTGCAATGTGCGGAGCTTTTCTTTGGGGGATTTGCCCGGAGATCTTGCATTTCTTGAAATCTTTTCCTATATTTGCACCTGTCGAGCACGAACAAATCTCGGAACATGAATGCACGGATCACATATCGGATGAACACCGGCATGATCTCCTGCGGGATGATGATGATGATGGTCATGTGCAACCGAACTTGCCGGGTGTAATCTTTTCGTGCACGACAACGATACGATCCGGCTTCCTGAGGAGTCGGATTTTTTTATGACAGGAAAGGCCCGCCCGGAGAGGGCGGGACCGATGGAAAGAAACGCAAGCATACCGATTTATGGAGACCCGAAATTACCGATTCGAAACCCGGCAGATCCACGCCGGACTCAATCCCGACGAACCGACCGGCTCGCGCGGCATCGCGATCTGGCCCACGGCGGCCTACCGCTTCCGGAGCTGCGACCACGCGGCGCGTCTTTTCGATTTGAGCGAAGCCGGAAACATCTATACCCGCCTGCAAAACCCCACGACGGCGGCTTTCGAGGAGCGCATCGCCGCACTGTACGGAGCCGTCGGGGCGCTGGCCGTCTCGTCGGGGATGTCGGCGATCCTCGTAACGACGCTCTCGCTGGCCGCCGCGGGCGACAACATCGTCGTCTCGCCCTACCTCTACGGCGGGACGCACAACCTGCTGCGCACGACCCTGCGGCGACTGGGTATCGACTGCCGCATGGCTGCAAGCGAGCAGGCGGCGGATTTCGAACCGCTGATCGACGACCGCACGCGGATGATCTATGCCGAGAGCATGGGCAACCCGACCTGCACGGTGCCCGATCTGGAAGCGCTGGGCGAGGTGGCCCGGCGTCGGGACGTCCCGCTGGTCGTGGACAACACGTTCGGGGCCGCGGGCTACCTGTGCAACCCCTTCGAGTGGGGTGCGAACATCGTCGTGGACTCCGCGACGAAGTGGATCAACGGCCACGGCACGACGCTCGGCGGCGTGATCGTCGACGGCGGCAACTACGACTGGTCGAACGGCAAGTTCCCCCAGATCGACGGCCCTTCGGAGGGCTACCACGGACTGAACCTCTACGAGACGTTCGGAAACGCGGCATTCGTGGTGAAATGCCGCGTCGACGGACTGCGCGACCTGGGCTGCGCGCCGTCGCCGTTCGACTCCTACCTGATGCTCATCGGG
Organism: Alistipes sp. An66; assembly: GCF_002161445.1. GTDB lineage: Bacteria > Bacteroidota > Bacteroidia > Bacteroidales > Rikenellaceae > Alistipes > Alistipes cottocaccae. The sequence goes on along the minus strand of NZ_NFHT01000013.1, from coordinate 53,541 downwards.
CTGGAAACGCTCTCGCTGCGCGTAAGGCATGAAGTGGAATCGGCTCGGAAGCTGGCCGAATACTGCCGCCGCCATCCCAAAGTCCGGAACGTCAGCTACGTGGGCTTCGACACCCATCCGAGCCACGACAACGCCCGCAAATACTACCGTTTCGGAGCTTCGGCGATCTTCACCATCGAACTGGAAGGGACGCTGGAAAGCACCGTGCGGTTCGTGGAGTCGCTGCACCTGGCCGCGAACATGACGATGATCGGCGACTCGATCACGGTGGTGACCCACCCGGCCTCGACGACCCACAAGCAGTTGAGCGACGAGGATCTCGCGGCGGCGGGCGTGACGCCCACGATGCTGCGCATCTCGCTCGGACTGGAAAACGTCGACGATCTGATCGACGATTTCGAACAGGCGTTCACACACGTCGAATAGGGACCGCAGAAACAGAACAAGAGACACACCGCACCATGGAACCGCAGATCTATCTGGCCCCGGGGCCTTTCGCGCTGGAATCGGGAGACACTCTCCCGGAGCTGCGCATCGCCTACCACACCTACGGACGGATGAACGCCGCGCGCGACAACGTGGTGTGGGTCTGCCACGCCCTGACGGCCAATTCGGAGGTCGCCGACTGGTGGCCCCACACGGTCGAGAAGGGGCGGTTTCTCGACCCGGAGCGGTGGTTCGTGGTGTGCGCCAACATCCTCGGCTCGCACTACGGCACGACGGGACCGCTGCACGTCAACCCCGCAACGGGACGGCCGTGGTACGGGAGCTTCCCGCAGTTCACGATCCGCGACATCGTGCGGGCGCATCGTCTGCTGGCCGATGCGCTGGGTGTGGGGCGGATCGCGATGCTGGTGGGGAGTTCGGTCGGCGGATTCCAGGCCGTGGAGTGGGCCGTCATGGAGCCGGAACGGATCGAGGGTCTGGCGCTGATCGCCACCGACGCCAAAGCTTCGCCCTGGAACATCGCCATCGACGAAACACAGCGCATGGCCATCGAGGCCGACGCGACGTTCGGCGAGGAGCGCCCCGATGCCGGCATGAAGGGGCTGGCGGCGGCCCGGGCCCTGGGGCTGTTGAGCTACCGCGGCCCCGAGGGCTACAACCTCACGCAGCAGGACCATGAGGAGAATCCCGTCCTGCACCGGGCCTGCACCTACCAGCGGTATCAGGGCGAGAAGCTCTGCCGGCGCTACAACGCCTATTCGTACCACGCGATCCTCGACGCCTTCGACACCCACGACGTGGGACGCGGGCGCGGAGGCGTGGAGGCGGCGCTCGGGAAGATCCGCGCCCGGACGCTGGTCGTGGGAATCACCACCGACATCATCTTCACCCCCGCGGAGATGCGGCGCCTGCACGGGCAGATCCCCGGAAGCCGCTATTGCGAAATCGACTCGCCGTTCGCCCACGACGGATTCCTCGTCGAATACGAACAGCTCAACGCCCTGCTCCTGCCGTTCATGACGGAGCGGTAACCTTCGGAAAACAGACAACAAACGCATAGAGCCATGACTAAAATCAAAATCGGACTGTTCGGATTCGGCGTCGTCGGACAGGGCATCTACGAAGTGGTGCGCAAGTCGAAGAACGCCCACGCCGAGATCGTGAAGATCTGCGTCCGCGACCCGCACAAGCCCCGCAAAATCGAGGTCGACCCGTCGTTGTTCACCACGTCGGTGGACGAGATCCTCGACAACCAGAACGTGAACCTCGTCGTGGAGGTGATCGACAACGCGCAGGCGGCCTACGACATCGTCAAACGCGCCATGCTGCGCGGAATCCCCGTCGTCTCGGGCAACAAGACGATGCTGGCCCACCACCTCCCGGAGCTGATCGAGATCCAGAAGACACGCGGCGTGGCGCTGTTGTACGACGCCTCGTCGTGCGGTTCGATCCCGGTGATCCGCAACCTCGAGGAGTATTACGACAACGACCTGCTGCTCGAAGTGAAGGGCATCCTGAACGGCTCGTCGAACTATATCCTCTCGCGGGTCTTCGACCACAAGGACTCCTACGCCAATGCGCTGGCACAGGCCCAGGCGCTGGGATTCGCCGAAAGCGACCCGTCGTTCGACATCGAGGGCTACGACTCGCTCTTCAAGCTGGTGATCATCACCGTGCACGCCCTGGGGACCTACGTCGCCCCGGAGCGGATCTTCACCTACGGCATTTCGACGATCCACGACTCGGACATCCGCTACGCGCGCGAGAAGAACGTCAAGATCAAGCTCGTGGCACAGGTCGTCAAGGTCAGCGACGAGCACTTCACGATGTTCGTGATGCCGGAGTTCGTCACGCCGTCGAAGTACATTTACAGCGTCGACGACGAGTACAACGGCGTGGTGATCCGCGGCGAGTGCTACGACCGTCAGTTCATGTTCGGCAAGGGCGCCGGGAGCCTGCCCACGGCCTCGTCGATCCTGAGCGACATCATGGCGCGGCTGAACAACTACCGCTACGAGTACAAGAAGATGAACTACATCGAGAAGCCCGACTACACGACCGACATCACGCTGAAAATCTACGCCCGCTACCGGGAGACCGACGTACGGCAGATCCTGCACTTTACGAAGATCCACGAACAGTTCATCAGCGAGGAGAGCAACTACGTGATCGGCGACATTCTGTTGAGCGAGCTGCTTGAAAAGCGTCCGCAGCTTTCGGGCAAGGATGTCTTCCTGGCCAACATTCCGATCTTCTTCCTGAACCGCGACTGATCCTCCGGCGGTCCGGAGAAGAACCGGCCGGAACAGCGCAATAGCACGCAAACCCCGGATGGAAGGTGTTTCCATCCGGGGTTTGTCATAAGGAAGGCTCCGCGCAGCCGGGATCAATCCTGCACACAGCGGACCGTGATGCCGTAATTGACGGAAACCTCCGTTTCCACGGGATCCGCCCCGGTCTGATAACAGAGACAACGGCACTTGCCCGTCCCGGTGAGTTCGCAGCCCATCAGATACCCCGTCTCCGAATCGCCGTAGCGTTGACTCGACGCGGTGACGATGCGGAATCCGTCGCATTTCAAAAAATCGTCCGGACGCTCGGGATCGGCGGCCAGCGCCGACAACTCCTCCGTATCGGGGATGTGCCAACCGTCGGGACAGATGCCCTGCACGGGGGTCCCGTCCGCGGTCTTGCCGCCCATCGCAGCCGTACAGGCATACAACAAACCCTGCCCGGTCTCCTCCCCGAGGCCCGACTGGGGATACCAGTAATCGACCTCCTGCGTCAGCGAGGCGGGTTGACAGCGCAGATTCCCGGCCATCCAGAGCCGCCCGCCGATGCGGAGCGTGGGGTAGACGACCCCCTCGTAGACCAGATCCGGCGCTTCCTCGTCGGGGTTTTCCGGCTCATCCGGAAGATCGGGTTTCCCGGAACCGCCGAGCGACCCGCCCTCCTCCCAATCGACGATCTCGCCGGCCAGGGAGAGTTCCAGACCGTTGTCGTCGATCCGCACCGAGAGGTCGTAACGCCTGCCGCTTTCGAGCAGGGCATCGGCGACGGTCCGGGATGCGGTCCGACCGTCGGAGGTCGAGACCGTAACGGTCAGATCGCCCTGCTGCGGAACCAATATCGCCCGGTAGGAGAGACCGGGCTCGACCTCGAAGGCCTGAACCCGGGCCGGAAGGGCCCCGGGCTTCGCAACGGCCGTCGGAACCGAAAGATCCACGTCGGCGACGGTTGCAAACCCGTCGATGGCGACCTCCGTCACCGCCGCCGCGGTCGCATTGTCGATGATGATGGAGAGCCGGGTCATCAGATGGCGGAAGAGCATCGCCACCGGGGTTCCCGACGGGGAGACCTCGTGGACGACGGCCCCCAGCAGATCGGCCTCTTCGTATCCCGCACGCTGGTCCTGCAACAGCGCGAACTCCTCGGGCAGCCCCTCCGGAGAATAGGGATAACAGGCCGTCAGCGTGGCGGTCTGCTGCACGTCGTCGTACCAAAGGAGATTGTCGTCGGCAAAAACCGCCCCGTCGTAGGTCATCGGATAGTTTTGGACATAGGTTTCGGAGCCCTTCCGAATGGTCAGGCCGATCCGGTCTCCCGACTCGAAGTAGAGGCCCGACACTCGGGTCTGCATATTCGGAACGATTTCAATACGACGCGGCGTTGCCGCCTGCTTGGCACATGCCACCATGAGCCCTCCGGCCAGAAGAACGATGCCTGAAAAGGATGAATATTTCATGTTTCGGTTTATTTTATGCGACTTTCCGGCGCAAAAATAAACCTTTTCGACCGATTTTCAAGTCGGCGATCCACTTTTGTAATAGGCCGCATCGAGCCCGAGGGTGAAATTCCCGCGTCGCCGCCACGTGACGGCGGCAAGCAGACAAACCAATACGGCATTGAAAATGAAGGGGAAGCGGTCGCCGTGCGTATGGAACGGATAGCGGAAGAGATCGATCAGGAAGGGGCAGACCATCACGGCGAGATAATTCATGGCCATGACACACGACAGGGCGAACGTCGCGGGGCGGGGCGGAGCGATGGTCGCGGCCTTGTCGTAGATGACGGGCTGCATCACGCCATATCCGACACCGGCGAGCAGGGCCCCGACGGCGAGGAGCCAGCCACTGCGGAAGATCCCGAAGCAGAGCAGTCCCAATGCGACGGCGAGCAGCGAAACGAGGTTGACGTCGGCTTTCAGACGCCGGATGATGCGGTCGATGAAGAGCCCCGGGAGCATGATGGCCAGGAAGAAGAGCGAGATGAGCACCCCGGAGAACGAACTGCGGATCTTGCAGGCCTCGACAAGGAACGCGGCGTAATAGACGATGGCCAGCACGGCATAGGTGATGAAGAAGTAGAAGAGCATGAGTCCGACGAGTTTGCGGGTGTCGATACGCTTGTATCGGAGCTGGATGCTCTGGGCGGGTTCGGGGTCGGAGGGCTGCCGGCGGAGGAAAAGGGAGAGCGCGAGCGAGATGCCCGGCAGGGTATACACCAGAAAGGGGAGATGCCAGTCGACGTTGGCCAGATAGCCCGTCAGGGCGGTTGCCAGCACAAGCGTGAGGTTGTTGATCGCCGAGCTGTACCCCAGCTGGCGGACGCGGAAGTCGCCCGTGAAATACTCGACGACGAGTCCCGTGGAGAGGGGGATGACCATGCCGGCGCCGATACCGAGGATGCAGCCGGCGACGATCAGTCCGACGATGCTGCGCAGGAAGAGACACGCCACGCCGGCCAGAAAGAAGACCGTAAGTCCGGCGGCGAGGATTTTGAGTTTGCCGCGCCCTTCGGAGAGCTTTCCGGAGAGCAGCACGAAGGGGATAATGAGCAGCGAGGGGAGCGACGTGAGCATCTGGATTTCGAGGTCGGTGACCTTCGGGAAGACCCGGTTCAGGTCACCCAGAATCGGGGAGATGGCCAGTCCGGGGAGCGACGCGATGGCCGACACGGACCAGATGGCCAGCAGAACGGGAAGCGAGATGAAGCCTTTTCCGGTTTTGATTTTCATGTGCGGAGATTTTGGCATACACCCTGCAAGTGTCGTACCGAAACGGGCTCCGGACCTGTCGCCGACTGCCGGGCGGACCGTCCGGGTCTGCCGCCGATCAGTAGACCTCCTCGGGAAGGGTTTCGCCGACGGGCTGTCCGTCGATTCGGTCGCGCCACTTGACGGCGGCGTGGGTTCCGTCGCAGTAGGGTTTGTTGGCCGACTGCCCGCAGCGGCAGAGCACCATGCGGTTGCGGATCTCGTACACGCGGCCGTCCTCGCGCCGCAGCGGGATGCCGCCGCGGACCCACAAACCGCCGCTGCTGCCGATCGCCTCATCCTCGATCAGCCCCAGACTCGGTTCGAAGCGGAATTCATAAGGTTTTCCGGTCTCGCGGTCCCAGGCCGTCAGACGGCCGCCGGGGCACATCGACGCCTCACGGACGGCCAGTTTGCGCGAGGCCGGATCGTCGGAGTGTTCCGTAAGGGTCCAGACATCCCCGGCCGGGTGGCAGAAGCGTGCAAAGGTGCAATATTTCGCATTGTCGGTCAGCACGATACGTTCGCCGCGGATCTCCTCCGCCTGATCGAGCAACGCCTCGTCGGGAGCCGTGAGCGAGGGATCCCAGGCCGTCCGGGCATGCGTTCCGTCGCAGTAGGGTTTGCGTTTCGACGCCCCGCAGCGGCAGAGGGCCGTGGGTTCGGCCTCCGTCGAGAAGCGGCGCCCCTCCTGGAAATACCAGCTTTCGTTCTCCGCATCGGGCATGATGAACTGCGCAGCCAGCGGCGGACGCCCGTAGACCAGATAGGGACCCTTTTCGCTCACCGTGATGCTGAAACCTGTTGCGGCCGGATGACTTCCCGGCTCAATTTTTCGTGTCGGCATACTATACGGATTGATGATTCGTTAAAAAAGAGACACAATAATTGTTCCCGGATGCAAAATTCGCGGGGACGAACATGGAAATTATCCCGCTTTTTGGTATCTTTGCAACGATTTTGGATTCAGAAATTCGAAAATACACGATGAATATGAAACGATTCGCCGGGTGGACCTGCGCTCTTGCCGCCGCCCTTTTTCTCTCGTGCAGCGACGACGATGTGAAGGGTTCGCTCGCATTCGATACTCCGGCCGTCTTCTTCGCCGACGGCGACACGGCACCGGTAACGGTCCATTTTACGGCTTCGAATCTCAACAGTTTCTCCGTTTCCAGCACCCCGACGGGATGGGACGGTATCGTGCTGGATCCCGTGGCATGCACCGTGACGGTGACGCCCCCCGACTCGTTCGACGACGACGAGGCCAAAACCGGTTCGATCGTGTTGAGCGGCAAGGGCGGAGGCGGAGCTACGGGCTCGGCATCGCTCTTCGTGGGGGTGGTCGAGCAGAAGGAGTTCTCCGAGCGGGCCAACAGCTACATCGTCAACCAGAAAGAGACGAACTACCTGCTCGATGTCGAGCACCGCAGCGACGGCGCGACGCTCGCCACGGTGTCGGTGGAACTCATCTGGCAGAATCCGTCGAGCCTGATCCAGTACCTGTCGCTGAAAAACGGAAAGGCCTCGTTCTACGTGGGTGCGGACAGCGACGACGACACGAAAATCAAATCGGGCAACGCCGTGATCGGGGCCTACGACGCCGCCGGCAAGCTCCTTTGGAGCTGGCACATCTGGGTCGCGGACTACGATCCCTCGGTTGCCGGGAACCAGAAGATATTCAACGGCTACACGATGATGGACCGCAACCTCGGCGCACGGGCTGCGGGCAATGACTCGACCGACGACATCCTCGCCTCCTACGGACTCTACTACCAGTGGGGGCGCAAGGACCCGTTCATCGGCCCGAGCACCTACAATTTCGCCAGCGGCTCGGCGGCAACGCTCTACAACGGCAGCAACACGAGCATCACGGCAACGCCCGCGGCATCAAGCTCGTCGAACGGAACGATGGAATACGCGCAGCTCAATCCGTATATCTTCATCACCGGCGTGGAGGATTCCGACTACGACTGGCTGTGGAGCGACCACTCGGCCACGCTCTGGACGGCCCCAGGCAGCACGAAGAGCCTGTACGATCCCTGCCCGGCGGGCTGGCGCGTAGCGCCTGCGGCGGCTTTCGAGGGCCTGACGCCCGATGCGGAGAGCCTCGGCTGGGAGAACACGAAATACAGCGTCACACTGGAAAAAGAGGGCGTATCGTCGCTCTTCATGGGGGCCGGACGCCGCACCTACCTCGACGGGAAGTTCCAGAATGTCTACGTGGCCGGCTACGACCCGAAGGGCACCCGTGCCGACGAGGCACAGCCCTGGATCGGGCTCTACTGGACAGCCGACGCCCAGACCTCCGACAACCTCTCCTCGGCGCTCTATTTCCGCTACGGCAGCAGCGAGGAGGTGCAGAACGCTTACGCCCTGCGGCGCTCGACCGGACTTCCGGTCCGCTGCGTCAAGAGCGAATAAACAACCGGATATACGAAAAGGGGCGGTTCCGACGGAACCGCCCCTTTTCATGACCTCGGCACGCTGCCCGGAACGGAGGCTTTCGGCCGGACTGCCCCCGGGATCGGGAACTCCCGACGCGAAACGCGCGCTGCCCCGGGGAAAACGTCCGCGCCGCGGCGGATGGGTCAATCCTCCGCCCGCGAGGTGCGGAAATAACGCTCGAAGAAGAGCAGCTGCGAGGGGAGCGCAACGGCCCAATAGGCGGCGTTGTGCTTCCCGGGCCTCACCTGGAAATCGTGCCCGATGCCGCGTTCCAGCAACTTCTCGTGCAGGGCCGTATTCACGCCGTAGAAGAAATCCCCGTATCCGCAGTCGAAAATCAATGCCAGCTCGCCGTCGTTCAGACGGTCGACCTGCCCGATCACCGTGTGGGCGTCCCACCGTTCGGGATTCTCGTCCCGCGGCCCCAGCTGCTTCTTCATCTCCCACGAATCGGGGAACGGACGGATGTCAACCCCTCCGGCCGTCGCGCCGGCGGCGCCGAAACGCTCCCGGTGGCGCAGGGCAACCCACAGCGCACCGTGACCGCCCATGCTCAACCCCGTGATGGCGCGTCCCTCACGGCATGGCAGCGTCGGGTAGTGCGCGTCGACCCAGTCGACCAGCTCCCGCGACACGAAGGTCTCGAACTGCGAGCGGGGATCGAGCGGACTGTCCCAATACCAGCTGTTCTCACCGTCGGGACAGACGAAGATCATGCCGTGACGCTCGGCCAGGGCCCGCAGGTCGCAGATGCCGGGCCACGTGAGGTGCGAACCGCCGTAACCGTGCAGCAGGTAGAGCACCGGGTATTTCAGCCCCTCTTCGGCGCCGTCGGGCACGACGACCGCCACCGGAATGTCGCGCTGCATCTTCGGGCTGAAAACCGCCGCCGTATCAATCTTTGCGGCGGACGCCGTCACGGTCAGGAACAGAAGGAGTACAAGAATCTGCAATTTCTTCATTTTCTCATCCATTTTCCACAATCAAAAAAAGGGGCGTTCGCAACGCCCCGAAAATATCCCGACCCGGTTTTATTTTTTCTCGGGTTTGGCGATGGTCTCGCGCATCTGCGTGTCGGCCATGATGTTCTTCATCTTGTAGTAGTCCATGATGCCGAGATTTCCGTTGCGGAAGGCCTCGGCCATGGCCAGCGGCACCTCGGCTTCGGCCAGAATCACCTTCGCGCGGGCATCCTGCGCCTTGGCCTTGTTCTCCTGTTCGAGAGCCACGGCCATCGCACGCCGCTCCTCGGCCTTGGCCTGGGCGATGTTCTTGTCGGCCTGCGCCTGGTCCATCTGCAACTGCGCGCCGATGTTCTTGCCCACGTCGATGTCGGCGATGTCGATCGAGAGGATCTCGAAGGCCGTCCCGGCGTCGAGTCCCTTTTCGAGCACCACGCGCGAGATGGAGTCGGGATTTTCGAGCACGATCTTGTGCGAGTCGGCCGACCCGATCGACGAGACGATACCCTCGCCGACGCGCGCCAGCACGGTCTCCTCACCGGCGCCGCCGACCAGCTGCTTGATGTTGGCGCGCACCGTCACACGGGCCTTGGCGATGAGCTGGATGCCGTCTTTGGCCACGGCGGCCACCGGCGGCGTGTTGATCACCTTCGGGTTGACGGACATCTGCACCGCCTCGAAGACGTCGCGGCCCGCCAGGTCGATGGCCGTGGCCATCTTGAAGTCGAGCAGGATGTTGGCCTTCTGCGCCGAAACGAGGGCATGGACCACGTTGGTGACGTTTCCGCCCGCCAGATAGTGGGCTTCGAGTTCGTTGGGATTGAGTTTGAGTCCGGCCTTCGTGCTCTCGATCATCGACGAGACGATGATCGAAGGCGGGACCTTGCGCCAGCGCATCAGCACGAGTTGCAGCAGGCTGATCCTTACGCCCGACACCAGGGCCGAGAACCACAATCCCACGGGGATGAAATAGAAGACGAGCCAGATGGCGAAGAGGCTCACGAAGACGATCAGCGCGATCATTCCAACCTGTAAATCCATAAATCCGATATTTTATTTTGACAATTTTCCGATAGTTTTGTCGCCGGTCCCTCCGCATCGGGCTTCAACAGGAAAAAGCGACAGTAGCAGGGAAGCGGGACGCAGGTTCTCACCCGACCGTTTTGACGACGACGCTGAAATTCTCGAATCCGACGACCTCGACCTCCCGGTTCGGGTCGACATAGGTCCCCGTGGATTTGGCCTCGTAGACCCGTCCGCCGATTTCGACCTTTCCCATCGGAGAGAGGCGCGAAAGAGTCGTGCCGCGGTCGCCGATCCGGAGCTCCTCGGAGGGCATGACGGGCATGCTCGACGACTGGATCTCCTGTTTGAGGGAGAATCGCTGCCAGGTCTTGGCACGCAGGGAGACGACCACCGCGACGAGCGACAACAGGAGGATGACGACGATGACGAGGATGCCGGGCACGGTTCCGAGATTGCGGAAGGCGAGGTAGATCGCCCCGCCGTAGGAGGCCATGGCCAGCACGGCGCCGACCGAGACGCCGGGCAGCAGCACGAGTTCGGCCACCAGGAAGAGCAGCCCGAGCAGAACGAGCAATACGATATAGAAGAGGTCCATAAAGCGATCCGATGAGCGGTTTGGTCAGAAGTTAAAGGTAGGAAAAATTTTTCAGGGATTCGTCACTTCGACGACATTTATTTCGAGCGACCCGTCGGCCATGCGCAACGCCTCGGCCAGGCGGTCGGCCGTCGTCCGCTCGGTGAATCCCGCGACGACGAACAGCTGCTGCCCGACGCGCGAGAGCTCATGCCCGGCGGCGGTCTCGGCAATCACCTGCTTCGCGGCCTCCGGCAGGGCCTCCGCACCGGTGATCTCCACACGGTAGGTGACGTTCATCGCCTCGGGATCGCGCGAGAGGTTGCGCTCCGCGCCGTCGACCCACACCACGATCTCGGGACGCAGGAATCCGTGCTCTTTGAGGATCTTCTGCGCCGCCTCGGCCTCTTCGAGCGACGCGAAGCCGCCCGTATAGTAGCACCACTTGCCGTCGGCGTTGATCAGGTAGAAGAGCGGGTAGGCCCCGCGGAAGGTCGCGGCGGCCCGTTTGGTGTTGAACGTGCCGAGCAGGATCCGGTAGATCGTACCGTTGGCGTAGACCTTGCACTCGGGGATCGGGTTCTGATACGTGTATTTGGGCTTCGACGAGAAGGCCACGCTGTCGTAGTCGAGGAAGTAGCGCTCGGCAACCTCGACCCGCGGGAGCCGGAAATCGACGGCGGCGAGCTGTTCGGCCGCCCCGCGCAGCGAATCGCGTGCGGCATCCAGCCCCAGGACCTCCGCCACGGCGACTTCATAGTCGGCGATCACGCGCTTGCGGAGGAAATAGTCCGCCACGGCATCCGAGGCCGTCGTGCCGCTCAACCCGGTGAGCTGGCGCGATGCACGCGCGAGTTCCTCCTCCTCACGGGCGAGGATCTCCTCGCTGTTGAGTTCGTCGAGGATATAGCCGTAGGCGTAGTTCTTGTTGTCGAAGATGTAGTTCCAGACCTCGGAGAGCGAGTCGGCCAGCTGGCGGTTGATCCCTTGCAGGGCCGTCAGCCGCTCGTAGATCTCCATCGCCTCGGCCTCGGTCTGCACCGCGGCGTACGACTCGGCCAGTTCGGTCAGCGTCGCATGGTTGGCGAAATAGCGGTCCGCATAATCCCGGGCGGCGGATTCCAGCCGCTGGGCCTTGCACAATGCCGCATAGTCCGCCTCGGCAAGGTGTTCGCGGAAATAGAGGTTGTCGACCAGGTTGCGGACCTTCACGGAGTCGGGAATCGACACGACGGCTCCGTCGCCCGAAGTCGCCGGAGTCTGCACCGCCCCGTCGAGATTGGCCAGCACCCACTCCTGCTCGATGGTGTTGATCCGATCGATCAGACGCCCCTTGGCGTTGCGGATCTCGAAGATCCGGCTTTCGAGCTGCAGGATCTCCTGCGAATAGCGCTGACGCTGCACCGGATCCTCGCGCAGGCGTTCGCGCAGGACCGCCACGGCATTCACGATCGAATCCTCGCGCTCCTGCAGCCGGGCATCCTCCCGCAGCAGCGACATATACTCCTCGTTGTTCTCCAGACCGGCAATGCGGGCCTCCACCGGGGGTTGTTGGGCCAACAGACCGCCCGCCGTCAGAAAGAGCGCACCCAGCACATATATGAAATTCCTGCGAAACATAGGCTTCGGATTATCTCCACCATTTAATCAAAAAGATCTGAATCAGACCGAAAATCTCCAGACGCCCCAGCAGCATCAGCAACGTATTCGTCATTTTGAAAGCCGACGGCATCGCCGACCAGTTGTCCATCGACCCGACCTCGCCGAATCCCGGTCCCACGTTGCCCATCGAAGCGACCGACCCGGTGAAACTGGTCGTCAGGTCGACGCCGAACAAGGCCCCCGCAATCGTCCCCAACAGCAAAAACATCAGATAGGCCACGATGTAGATCATCACGGAGTGCAGCACCTCGTTGTCCTGAATGACGCCGTCCAGCCGGATGCGGATCACGGCGTTGGGATGCTGCTGGAGTTTCAGGCGCGCGCTCATCATCTTTCCGGCCAGGACCATGCGGTTGACCTTGATGCCGCCGGCCGTGGAGCCCGCACAGGCGCAGACGATCGACCCGAAGATCAGGATGATGACCGCAAACGGCGTCCAGGTGTTCGAATCGGCCGTGGCAAACCCCGAGGTGGAGACCACCGAGACGAACTGGAACATGCCGTGGCGGAACGAGGCCGAGAGCGTGGGGTAGAGGTCCGCGGCATAGAGGCTGATGGCGATGAGCAGCCCCCCGACCAACAGTATTCCGAGATACCAGCGCGTGACCTCCGAGCGGAAGATGTTGTTGCGTTTCCCGGTGACCGTAGCGTAGATCAGCCCGAAATGGATACCGGCCGCAGCCATCGTAAAGATCAGAATCGTATCGATGGCCGGGCTGTTGAAGTAGGCGACGCTGGCATTCTTGGTCGAGAAGCCGCTCGTGGCGCAGGCCGACATGGCGTGGCACAGGGCGTCGAACCAGTTCATCCCGGCCATCTTGAGCAGCACGGTCGACAGGACGGTCAGCCCGACGTAGACCACCAGCAGGATCTGGAGGGTGATCTGCGAACGGTAGCGGTAGTTGTCGCGGGCCATCGACGAGAGCTCCACGTTGGAGAGCATCATCTTGCTGCGGCCCATCGAGGGGAGGACGACCAGGGCGAACATCACCACGCCCATACCGCCGATCCAGGTCGTCGCAAAACGCCAGAACTGCAACCCGCGGGGCAGGGCCTCGACGTCATTCAGGACCGTCGAACCGGTTGTCGTAAGGCCCGAGACGCTTTCGAACCAGGCGTTGACCAGCGTGAACTCCCCGCCCCAGATCAGGTAGGGGAACATCGACACGACGCAGGCCACCAACCACGCCCCGACGACGATGCAGAAACCCTCCTTGTTGGTGATCTGCTCGCAGCGCCCCACGAAGATCAGCGGGAAGGCGCCCAGCAGGGCCGTAAGCAGCGACGACAGCAGCAGGGGATAGAATGCCGAGTCCACGCCGCTCACGTAGGAGATCCCCGCGGAGATCAGCATGAAGAGCGCCATGAACAGCATCACGACTCCGACATATCGCAGGACCACTTCGACGCGCATCGCTTCAGGCTTTGGGTTGTTTCGACTGGTTGATGAGCGTTTCGATGCGCTCCTTGAGTTCGAGGACCTCGTCCTTGAGGTCGCCCTTCACGTTGAAGGGGGTGCGGAAGGAGAGCCAGTCGCCGAGGCTCTTGTTCATGCGCACGACGGGCGACACGCAGTAGATCGACATGAAATAGTAGAGCATCAGCACGATGGCGATCATCACGGCAACGGAGATCAGCACGGGCGTCACGGCGCGGTAGGCGTTTTTCTTCATCTGCTCGGCACGCGGCGCCAGGGAGCTCTGCGTGGAGGTCATGTAGTTCTTGATGGCGGCCGTAAGACGTCCGTAGAGAGCGTCGTACTCCTCGTTGTACCACTTGATGCCCAGCGAGTCGGGGCGTTGGGGGGTCTGCGCCGCGGCGAGCGAGTCGGAGGAGCGCAGGTCGCCGAAGGCGAGGTAGTTGTCCGTGGCGAGGCGGAGTTCTGTGGTCGCGAAGGCGAGCGAATCGAGGAACGACTTGTCGAGAGCCTCGTTCTGGGCCACGAGCAGCGTATTTTCCAGCCGGTCCATGCAGACGCGGCAGAGGCTGTCTCCGGAGCGGTCGCCGAAGACCGACAGACGGATCAGCGCCACATTCTGTTCGTGAGCGGCGTCGAGCATCTCTTTGGCCAGCTCGATGTTGCGCGCATTGGCCTTGAGGATTTCACCCGTATCGCGGCTCAAATGGCCCAGTTCGAGCAGGGAGATCATTCCGGAAAAAAACAGCAGGCAGACGATGCTCAAAAATCCGACCGTCACCCGTTTACGCAAACCCGTCATACTTTACAGCGTTACTTTGCATGCAAATATAATAATTAATCCCGGATTTCGCCCATCAGATCGTGAGAATCATCCATCTCGCCGAGTGCGACGCGGCAGATGGTGTTGACCCGGGCGGCGTCGTAGGGGGCCTTCACGCGGCGGTAATTGCCCGTGAAACCGAACATCATGCCGCCGCGGCGCGTGCTTTCGAAGAGCACCGTGTCCTCCGACCCGACGGCCCGGGCGCAGAAGTCGGCATGCAGCCGCCCGCAGAGCGCTTCCAGTTCGGCGACGCGCCGCGTGGCGACCGAGGGCTGCACCTTTCCGGGCAGGTCGACGGCCGGAGTTCCGGGACGCTCCGAGAAGGGGAAGATGTGCAGAAAGGCGGGTTCCAGCCCGGCGAGGAAGTCGTACGTCGCGCGGAAATCGGCCTCGGTCTCGCCGGGGAAGCCGACGATGACGTCGATGCCGATGAAGGCGTCGGGCATCCACCGCCGCACGGCGGCGATGCGCTCGGCGAAGCGGGCCGTAGTGTAGCGGCGGCGCATGAGGCCCAGGATGCGGTCCGAACCGCTTTGGAGCGGGATGTGGAAGTGGTGCATCATCTTGGGCTCGCGGGCGCAGAACTCGATGATCTCGTCGGTCAGCAGGTTCGGCTCGATGGAGGAGATGCGGAAGCGCTCGATCCCCTCGACCCGGACCAGCGCCCGCAGCAGGTCGATGAAGCGTTCGCCGGTCGAGCGGCCGAAGTCGCCCGTATTGACGCCCGTGAGGACGATCTCGCGCTGTCCGGCCGCGGCAATCTGACGGGCTTCGGCCACCAGATCGGCGATCGGCATGTTGCGGCTCGCACCGCGGGCGTAGTGGATCGTGCAGTAGGAGCAGCAGTAGTCGCAGCCGTCCTGGACTTTGAGGAAGGCGCGCGTGCGGTCGCCGCTCGAAAAGGCTGCGAAGAACGACGTCAGCGAATCCGTGTCGCAGCTGTACACCTGCGCCCGGCCCTTGCCCGTGAGTTCAACCACCCGTTTATATAACTCTCCCTTATCGTTGTTGCTCAACACGATGTCGACCCCCTCGATGGCGGCGATCTCCTGCGGTTTCAACTGCGCGTAGCACCCCGTCACGGCGATGATCGCCTGCGGATTGCGACGGTGCAGCCTGCGGATCAGGTTGCGGCACTTCTTGTCGGCGTGCTCCGTCACCGAGCAGCTGTTGATCACGCAGATGTCCGCCTCGGCCGTGGGCGGCACCCGCACGAAGCCGCCCCGCTCGAACTCCCGGGCCAGCGTCGACGACTCCGAAAAATTGAGCTTGCAGCCCAACGTATGGAAATTGACTCTTCGCGGTTGCATGAATTCCTTACTTTTTACGGCACGAAATTACGAAAACTGTGCGAAAGGAGGAGGCTTTTCCGATAAAAAAGCGTAAATTTGCACGCAATACGGACCAGGCATGGAATTTTTCAGCGACGTCTTCCAATACGGCTATCTCTCGAACGCACTGGCCGCCTGCGTGCTTTCGGGCATCGCATGCGGAGTGATCGGCACATACGTCGTCTGCCGCCGCATGGTCTTCCTCGCCGGCGGCATCACCCACGCCTCGTTCGGCGGCCTCGGCATCGCCTTCTGGGCCGGCACGAACCCCATTGCCGGCGCCATGCTCTTCGCCGTGCTCTCGGCCCTCGGCATCGAGTGGGCCGGCAGCCGCGGACACATCCGCGAAGACTCCGCCATCGGCATCATCTGGTCCGTGGGCATGGCCGTCGGGGCCCTCTTCATGAGCCTGCGACCCGGATACACCTCCGGCGACCTCTCGGCCTACCTCTTCGGCAGCATCATCACCGTCACCGGCGGCGACGTCGCGGCGCTGGCCCTCCTCACCGGCGTGATCCTCGTCGGCACGCTGCTCTGGCTCCGTCCGGTGATGTACGTCGCCTTCGACCGCGACTTCGCCCGCTCGCGCAACATCCCCACCCGCGTGATCTCCTACGTGATGTCGGCCCTGGTGGCCGTGACGATCGTCCTCTCGATCCGCATCATGGGCATCGTGCTGCTCATCTCGCTGCTGACCATGCCCGCGGTCATCGTCAACAGCCTCTCGCGGTCGTACCGGACGCTGGCCCTCGCGGCGCCGGCCGTGGCCGTCGCGGGGAACATCGCGGGACTCATTGTCAGCTACCACCTCGACGTCCCGCCCGGCGCCGCCATAATATTTACGCTCACCCTTGCGCTCATAACGGTAAAACTCGTATCTTTGCCGAACAAAAAATCGCATACACGGCATGAAGACCATCCATAAACTCGTCCTGAAGGCCTACCTCGGACCCATGGTCCTCACCTTCTTCATCGTCATGTTCGTGCTGATGATGAACTTCGTGTGGCGCTACATCGACGAACTCGTGGGCAAGGGACTCAGCGCCGGGATCATCATCGAGCTGATGTCCTACGCCATGGCCAACATGATCCCGATGGGGCTGCCGCTGGCGATGCTGCTGGCCGCGATCATGACGATGGGCAATCTGGGCGAAAACTACGAACTGCTGGCCATGAAGTCGGCCGGAATGTCGCTGCTCAAAATCACCAAACCGCTGATCATCGTCGTGGGGTTCATCGCCGTGGGGAGCTTCTTCATCTCGAACAACCTGGTGCCGTACTCCAACAAGAAGATGTTCAGCATCATCTACGACATCCGCCAGCAGAAACAGAGCCTCGAATTCCAGGACGGACTCTTCTTCAACGGCATCGACAACATGTCGATCCGCGTGGGACACCAGGATCCCGAGACGCACCTGCTGACCGACGTGCTGATCTACGACAACCGCGCCACGAACGGCAACATGAACACCATCGTGGCCGATTCGGGCTACATCCGCCTCTCGGACGACAAGAAATACCTGCTCGTGACGCTCTACCACGGCGAAACCTACGAGCAGACCCGCAACAGCCAGTGGTACAACAAGAGCGCCCTGCGCCACCACACCTTCGAACTGCAAAAGCAGGTCATCCCGATGGACGGCTTCGCCATGGGACGCAGCGACGCCGACATGTTCTCGAACTCCCAGACGAAGAACATCAACGAGTTGCAGCACGACATCGACTCGCTGGAAATCAAGGTCAACGCCGCGACGACGAACTCCTACGAGCCGCTGCTCAAAGAACAGATCTTCGCCCGGGACAACAGCGTCCTGCCGCAGCCCGACAGCCTGCGCGTGGACAAGAGCGGCTTCCGCAACCTGCTGGCCACGGATTCGATCTCGGGGCTCCCGACCCGCGAAAAGGAGCGGATCTGGGACCAGGCCCGCACGCTGGCCAAGAACTCGCGCAACATGTTCGCCTTCGACGAATCCTCGGCCAAAGAGGCGCTGAATCAGCTCTACCGCTCGAAGATCGAGTGGCACCGCAAGATCTCGCTGCCGGTCTCGATCCTGATCTTCTTCCTGATCGGGGCGCCGCTCGGAGCGATCATCCGCCGCGGCGGTCTGGGGCTTCCGGTGGTGATCTCGGTGGTCTTCTTCGTCTTCTACTACGTCATCAGCCTCACCGGCGAGAAGATGGCCAAGGAGGGGAGCTGGAATGCCTTCTACGGCATGTGGATCTCGTCGTTCATCCTCACGCCCATCGCCGTCTACCTCACCTACAAGGCGACGAACGACTCGGCGCTGCTCGACACGGACTGGTATGCCGGAAGGATCAAGGCCCTGAAAGAGCGGCTCGGGAAATGGACGGGCCGGCTGTTCGAAAAACGGAAAAAGAAAAAAACGATAAAAACCAAACGGAATGGCAAAAGAGACGGTACTGAATAGCGTGGAGGAGGTCATCGAGGACTTCCGCAACGGCAAGATCGTGATCGTGGTCGACGACGAAGACCGCGAAAACGAAGGCGACTTCATCGTCGCGGCGGAGAAAATAACCCCCGAGATCGTCAACTTCATGCTCAAAGAGGGACGCGGCGTGCTCTGCGCACCGCTCTCGGAGAAACGCTGCGAGGAGCTGGGCCTCAACATGATGGAGGAGAACAACACGTCGCTGCTGGGGACTCCGTTCACGGTGACGGTCGACCTGCTGGGCCACGACTGCACCACGGGAGTGTCGATCCACGACCGTGCGGCGACGATCCGCGCGCTGGCCGACCCCGCGACGAAGCCCACCGATCTGGGACGCCCGGGGCACATCAACCCGCTGCGGGCCCGCGAGAAGGGGGTGCTGCGCCGTCCGGGGCACACCGAGGCGGCCGTCGACCTGGCCCGTCTGGCCGGCTTGCAGCCCGCCGGCGCACTGATCGAGATCATGAACGAGGACGGCACGATGGCCCGCCTTCCGCAACTCGTCGAGAAAGCCCGGAAATTCGGGCTGAAAATCATTTCGATCGCCTCGCTGATCGCCTACCGGCTGCGCGAGGAGTCGCTCATCGAGAAGGGCGTGACGGTGCCGCTGCCCACGGCATGGGGCGACTTCCGGATCACGCCGTTCCGTCAGAAATCCAACGGCGTGGAGCACGTGGCGCTCACGAAAGGGGAGTGGTCGGAGGATGAACCCGTACTGGTGCGCGTACACTCGTCGTGCGCCACGGGCGACATCTTCGGATCGTACCGCTGCGACTGCGGCGAGCAGCTCCACCGCGCCATGCAGATGATCGACCGGGAGGGCAAGGGCGCCATCGTCTACCTGAATCAGGAGGGGCGCGGCATCGGGCTCTGCAACAAGATCCACGCCTACAAGTTGCAGGACGAGGGTCTCGACACGGTGGATGCCAACCTCAAACTGGGCTTCAAGGCCGACGAACGCGACTACGGCGTGGGTGCGAGCATCATCCGCGAGCTGGGGATCCGCCACATGCGGCTGATGACGAACAACCCGCTCAAACGGGCCGGATTGGAGGGCTACGGGCTCTGCATCGACGAGATCGTGCCGATTGTGATCGCCCCGAACCCCTACAACGAGCACTATCTGGAAACCAAGCAGGAGCGCATGCACCACACGCTGGGACTGAAAAAATAGAGACCGCAAAGGCGAGGCCGCCGGAAGGGAGCGGGTGCAAAAAGAAGAAGACCCGGGTCCGGAATCGCCGGCGGAACCTCCGCGTTTCAATATCGGGAAAAGGGATGGAACAGGCAAAAAATCTCCGCATCGTCTTCATGGGCACGCCCGAGTTCGCCGTGCCGTCGTTGCGGGCGCTGGTCGCCGGGGGCTACCAGGTCGTCGGGGTCGTCACGGCACCCGACAAACCCGCGGGCCGCGGGCAGCGGATGCACGAGAGCGACGTGAAGATCGCCGCCCGGGAGCTGGGGCTTCCGATTCTGCAACCCGTCAAGCTCCGCGACCCGGAATTCGTCGAGACGCTGCGGGCGTGGCAGCCCGACCTGGGGATCGTGATCGCCTTCCGGATGCTGCCGGAGGTGGTCTGGGCGATGCCGCGGCTGGGGACGTTCAACCTCCACGCCTCGCTGCTGCCCCAGTACCGGGGTGCGGCGCCGATCAACTGGGCGATCATCAACGGCGAGACCGAAACGGGCGTCACGACCTTCCTGCTGAACCACGAAATCGACAAGGGAGCCATCATCGGGCAGATCCGCGTGCCGATCGGTGCGGAGGATACGATCGGCACGATGTACGAACGGCTCATGGAGGTCGGCACGGGGCTGGTCCTCGACACCGTGGAGCGGATTGCCGCCGGGAAGATCGAACCGATCGAACAGCAGGGAATCGACGAATCGGCCTTGCGCCCGGCGCCGAAGATCTTCAAGGAGGATTGCCGCATCGACTGGCGGTGGAACGGCAAGCGGATCGTGGATTTCATCCGCGGGCTGTCGCCCTATCCGGCGGCATGGACGGCCATGTACCGCGCCGGAGCAGATGAGGAGCAGACGGCGAAGATCTATGCGGCACGGTTCGAGGAGGCCGCACACGAAGAGGCGGCTTGCGGCACGGTGGAGAGCGACGGACGGACCTTCATCCGGGTGGCATGCGCCGACGGATGGATTCGTCTCGGGGAGTTGCAGATTGCCGGAAAGAAGCGTCTTGCGGTCCGCGAGTTGCTGCTGGGCTGGCGCGACGTGCTGCAATACCGGTTCAGGGAACCTTGACACAATCCTACAATCGAACACCTATAAACCGGATCCACTTAAATATCTAAAATGATATTTTCCATATACTCGCCGAAAAAAATATCTGAATATTTCATAAAATCGGGTCAATACAGAGTCACGATTTATATTGCATTAGTAATTGCATTTTATCTATCGTTATCTGTCATGGACTCCATCTGGGAGTTCAAGGGATTGCATGAATTCAGGTCCTACATTCACCGTCTGGCCGATGCCATGTTCTTTGCCCTCCCGGCTTGGGGGTTAAGACGGAAAAAGTGGCTTTTCCCCTATATCTGCGTTGTAACACTCTATCTGCTTGCTAACGTATGGTATTATCGTAACTACGGAACGATTATGCCCTTAACATCGTTTCTGTTGGTTCAGAACCTTTCAACAATCGGGAGCAGTGTACTGTTCTCGCTTCGTTGGATTGATCTTCTATTGGTTCTACCTCCATTTGTTTTCATGATTGGATACCGTTATAACCAGATCATACAAAGAAAAAAACATCGGGGGGGGGAGTTGTTCAAGAAGCAAAATCTTGCGGCTGTACTTTGCCTGATTACCCTTTCGATCATTATCGGACAAAACTATGTTTTTGCCCGATGTTATGCAGTCCATCAGCATCCTATCTACCGCTATAAAACAGAGCCGATGGTTGGCATGCGGGAATACGGAATAGTCAATTTCTGGATCTCGCAATTTACCTTGCTTAAAGGTTGTACAAAAGAGGAAATCGAAGATGCAGGCCGATTCATCGAAATATCAAAGCAACGTCGGGCCGACACTCAACTTGTTACCTCTCACAACAAAAATCTGATCATCATACTGACGGAATCCTTATGTGCATGGCCGATCAATCTGACCATAGACGGGACAGAAGTCACTCCATATCTCAATTCTTTGACTCGTGATACAAGCGTGCTTTCTTTCATGAAAGTCCTGCCACAAATCAAGGATGGAAGATCGTCCGATGCTCAATTGCTTATAAATACAGGGTTACTTCCTCTTATCTCGGGAGCTACCTCGGTAATCTATGGCAGTTCAAATACCTATCCATCATTACCAAAAGCCTTGAAAAAAAAGGGATATGTCTCCATCATACTGACTTGCGACAATAAAACAGTATGGAATCAGGAAGCTGCCGCCAGAAATTATGGATTCGACCGTTTCTATGAGCGGATGGACAATGGTCACATGCGCCCTGAATCGGACCATTATCTCTTTACAAACAGCCTTCCGATCCTCCAGAAATTACATCAACCATTCTATGCACAACTCGTCACCTTCTCGGGTCATGATCCTATAGAAACCGAATTCGAAAGTTCACTCCGGCAGGCTGATATTCCGAATCGGAAGGTCATGAATTATCTGATTATTACACAATATGTCGACCATTGTATCCAAGAGTTCATTACCTCTCTTCGGGACGCCGGACTATATGACAACAGCATTATCGTCATTGTCGGAGATCATGATTCAATCATCTCCCGGAATTTGTACGAAGGTCGTCCGGAACGCTCTTTGGAGGATCGCTTCATTCCGTTGTTCATTCTCAATGCTCCGTTGAAAGCGGAAACCGACAAGGTTATCGCTCAAAGTGACATCTATCCGAGCCTGTTGGATCTGATGGGATTGGCTGACTACCCATTCCCCGGTCTGGGAGAAAGCGTTTTCAGAAACTCGTGCAACTGTGCCGTAAACTGGGATGGAAAATGGGTTGGAGATAATACCGACGATTCCGTACGGCAGGCCCGCTTTGAGATGTGGCGCATTTCGGATATTCTCCTCCGTTCAAATTTTTTCGAAGGGAAAGAGTTCTGACCGACACACCGAGAAACTCTAATTTCATTTTGAAAAAGAGAAGGCCCGTCGTCGGGACCTTCTCTTTTATGCGTATATCCGCCAGAATCAATATGTAACAGCGAAACGTCAGAATGCCGATATCTCCGTTTTCGCAATTTACCGCACCTTGCGGATAATCTCGCCGCCGTGGCGGATGGCCTCTTCGTTGGCCGGGAGCATCTTCCACGCACGTTCGGGAAGCGACTTTTTCAACCCGACCATCACGTTCTCCATCTCAACCACCGGGCAGACCTTCAGGTAGCCGCCCAGAATCATCGTGTTGAACAACTTCGCCTGACCCATCTTCGCACACTCGGCCGTGGCATCGATCGAATAGACCGAAATGTCCGTGCGGACCGGATGGCGCGAAATCCCGTTCGTATCGTAGATCAGCACGCCGCCCGGCTTGACCATCGGCTCGAACTTCTCCATCGACTGCTGGTTCAGAATGATCGCCGTGTCGTACTCGTGCGCAATCGGCGAGGAGATCTTCCGGTCGGAGAGAATCACCGTCACGTTGGCCGTGCCGCCGCGCATCTCCGGGCCGTAGGAGGGCATCCACGTCACCTCGAAGTCCTGCATCACGCCCGAATAGGCCAGAATCTTGCCCATCGAGAGGACGCCCTGTCCTCCGAATCCTGCTATGATCAATGTCTCTTTCATCGCTTTACTCCTTTTTTACGTCCTTGATATCGCCCAGCGGATAGTAGGGCAGCATGTTCTCCTCCAACCAACGGTTCGAATCCACCGGCGAGAGCTTCCAGCCGCTGTTGCACGTCGACACGACCTCCACCAGCGAGAAGCCGTTCCCGGCCATCGCGTTCTCGAACGCCTTGCGGATCGCACGCTTGCACTTGCGCACGTTCGCCGCCGTGTGGACGCTCTGCCGCGTGATGTAGGTCGCACCGTCCAGATGCGCCATCATCTCCGCGATCTTGTACGGATAGCCGTTCAGACGCGGGTCGCGGCCGTAGGGCGTCGTCGAGGTCTTCATCCCGAGCAACGTCGTCGGGGCCATCTGTCCCCCCGTCATGCCGTAGATTGCGTTGTTGATGTAGATCGCAACGACGTTCTCGCCGCGCGCCGCCGCATGGATCGACTCCGCCGTACCGATCGCCGACAGGTCGCCGTCGCCCTGGTACGTGAAGACCATGTTCCCCGGCCACAGCCGCTTCACGGCCGAGGCAATGGCCAGCGCGCGTCCGTGCGCCGCCTCGATCCAGTCGATGTCGATGTAGTTGTAGGCGAAGACCGAGCAGCCAACGGGCGAAACGCCCACCGTGCGATCTTCGAGACCCATCTCCTCGATGACCTCGGCGATGAGTTTGTGCACCGTGCCGTGGCTGCAACCCGGGCAGTAGTGCATGACGTTATCGGTAATGAGTTTCGGTTTCGCGTAAACCAGATTCTCCTGTTTGATTTCAACCTCTGCCATCGTAGTCTACTTTTTAATCAGTTTTTCCTTCAAGGCTGCGAGCACCTCGTCGGGGTTGAACAACATGCCGCCCTGGCGCCCGTAGTGCTCCACGGGGGCCTTTCCGTTGACGGCCAGACGCACGTCCTCGACCATCTGTCCGGCGTTCAGCTCCGCCGAGAGGAAGCCCTTCACGCCGCGTGCGGCCAGTTCGGCGATCTGTCGGGTCGGGAACGGGTAGAGCGTGATCGGGCGCAGCAGGCCCACTTTCAGACCTTCGGCGCGCGCCATCTCGACCGTCGCCGAACAGATCCGCGCCGACGACCCGAAGGCCACGATCACATAATCCGCATCGTCGCATTCGATGGCTTCGTAGCGCACTTCGTTCTCTTCGAGCGCCTTGTATTTCTCCTGCAAGCGGATGTTGATGATCTCCATCTTCTCGGACTGCAATTCCAGCGACGTGACGACGTTGCGTTCGCGGTCGGCCGGTTTCCCGCAGGTCGCCCACGAGCGGCATTCGGCCTTGATCTCCTCGTCGGTGCGGCGCGGACGCTGCGGCGCCAGCACCACCTTCTCCATCATCTGGCCGATGGCGCCGTCGGCGAGGATCATCGCCGGATTGCGGTACTTGAAGGCCAGATCGAAGGCCTCGGCCACGTGGTCGTGCATCTCCTGCACGGAGTTCGGGGCGAAGACGATCAGGTGGTAGTCACCGTGGCCGCCGCCCTTCACGGCCTGGAAATAGTCGCCCTGCGAGGGTTGGATCGTACCCAGACCCGGGCCGCCGCGCTGGCAGTTGATCACCAGGCAGGGAAGCTCCGCGCCGGCCAGATAGCTCAAACCCTCGGCCATGAGCGAGATGCCGGGGCTCGACGACGAGGTCATGACCCGTTTTCCGGTCGCTGCACCGCCGTAGACCATGTTGATCGAAGAAATTTCCGACTCGGCCTGCAGGACGACCATGCCGGTCGTCTCCCACGGTTTGAGTTCCATGAGCGTCTCCATGACCTCCGACTGCGGGGTGATGGGGTAGCCGAAATATCCGTCGCAACCGTAGCGGATCGCCGCATGGGCGATCACCTCGTTGCCTTTCATGAGTTTTACTTCCTTCTCTGCCATCGCTTATTCGAATTTTTGACGATAAACCGTGATGACGCTGTCGGGACAGATCACCGCACACGAAGCGCAGCCCGTGCAGGCATCGGGATTTGCCATCCGGGCCACGGGATAGCCCTTGCCGTTGACCTCTGCCGAGAGGGCGAGTACGTCGCACGGACATACCGAGACACAGACGCCGCACCCTTTGCAGCGCTCCCTGTCGACGACGATAGTTCCTTTGATCTTTGCCATAATAACGCCAATAGTATTGTTAAGTTGCTTACAAATATACGAATTTTTCCCGGCCCCGATTTATTTTCGTTATAAAATATCACCGTTTCATGATAAAATATTGGTCCGGAGCGCATCACACGGATTCCGGAGCGCTCTTTTCCTGATCGGGCTGCTTGGGATCGGGGCCGTAGCGGTTCTCCCCGGGCGTCCCGGGCAGGCAGAACCACACCAGAAAGACGATCTCCCAGATGAAGAAGAGCACGCAGCCGCCGCACAGCACGATGAGAAACCACGCGGATGCGTCCCGACCTCCGGCAAAGGCCGACAGTCCCGAAAGCACCAGAGCGGCCACTGCCCAGACCAGCAGGGCGAGATAATTCCAGAGGAGCCATTTGGAGGTGCGGCCCGTGTCGTGCAGGCGGCGTGCCGAGACCGCGAGCTGGGGCAGGAACAGGAACAGCGCCACCAGCAGATAGAACACCCCGTAGGGCGTATTGAAGCAGACCACGTCCAGCGCCATGGCCACGATCAACAGCAGGCACGAAAAGAGGATAAAGTACCAGAATTCCGTCCGACGGGCACGCCCCGAGAAATTCACATAGTTGCGGATGCATTTGAAAAACCACTTCATACGGCACGGTTTTCAGGGATTTTCCGATCTGCGGGCCAAACAAAAGCCAGAACAAAGTCCCGGCAAGGGGCGGCCCGCGACAATTTTCCTCCGGAACGCTCCGGTCCGGCTGCGTAAAGATACGAAAAATCCCGGAACCTACGCCCCGAAGCGAACAAAAACAAGACGGTCCGGAGGATTTTCCGGACCGTCTTCATTCCATCGGCTGCGGCTACTTCTCCTCGGCGAAGGAGTGGATCACCACGCCCGAACGCAGTTTCGGCTCGAACCACGTCGTCTTCGGAGGCATGATGTTGCCCGTATCGGCGATGTTGATCAGCTGCTGCATCGAGACGGGGTAGAGCGCGAAAGCCACCTTCATCTCGCCGCTGTCGACGCGGCGTTTCAGCTCGCCCAGACCGCGGATGCCGCCCACGAAGTCGATCCGCTTCGAGGTGCGCAGGTCCTCGATGCCGAGGATCCGGTCCAGCACGAGGTTCGAGAGCACCGTGACGTCCAGCACCCCGATCGGATCGTTGTCGTCGTAGGTCCCGGGCTTGGCCGTCAGGCTCCACCAGCGGCCGTCGAGGTACATCGAGAAGTTGTGCAGGCCTGTCGGACGATACTCCTCCGTGCCCTTGTCCCCGACCTCGAACGACTCTTTGAGCCGCTCGACCAGCTCCGCCGGGGTCAGGCCGTTCAGGTCCTTCACCACGCGGTTGTAGTCGATGATCCGCAGCTGGTTGGCCGGGAACGTCACGGCCAGGAAGTAGCAGTACTCCTCCTCGCCCGTGTGGTTCGGGTTCTCCGCCTTGCACTCGGCGCCCACACGCGCGGCGGCAGCCGTGCGATGGTGACCGTCAGCAACGTACAGCGCCGGAATCTTCGAAAAGATCTCCGTGATGCGGTCGTTGGTCTTCCGGTCGCGGATCACCCACAGCTTGTGCCCGAATCCGTCGGACGCCGTGAAGTCGTACTCCGGGGCGTTGTTCGCCACGATGTCATTGACGATGGCGTCGATCTCGGCGTTGTCCGGGTAGGCGAAGAAGACCGGTTCGATGTTGGCCTGCTGGTTGCGCACGTGGATCATGCGGTCCTCCTCCTTGTCGGGGCGCGTGAGCTCGTGCTTCTTGATCGCTCCCGAGAGGTAGTCCTCGAAGTGGCAGCACATGGCCAGTCCGTACTGCGTGCGGCCCTCCATCGTCTGCGCATAGATGTAGTAATACTCCTCGGGATCCTGCTGCAACCAGCCCTCCCGCTGCCACTTGCGGAAATTCTCCACCGCCTTCTCGTAGACGGGTTGCGAATGCTCGTCGGCAATGGGGTCGAAGTCGATCTCGGGTTTGATGATGTGCAGCAGCGAACGCTCCGTGGCTTCGGCCTTCGCCTCCGCGGAGTTCAGTACATCGTAGGGACGCGACGCCACCTCGGCCGCATGCTCCTTCGGCGGACGCACCGCACGGAATGGTTTGATTCGTACCATAGTCTTTCGGTTGTTTTCGATTATTGGTTGGTTGGTTCACTCGTTCCATCGAAAAAGGCGGGCCCGTTCACACCGCACCCGCCTTCTCCGCTCGTCCGGTCCTTCCTATTTGTTGACCTGGAATTTCCGGTTTCCGTTTTTCAGGAAGTCGACGATCTGACGGGCGGCGGCCAGGCCGGCGTTGATGTTCGCCTCGGCGGTCTCGGCGCCCATCTTCTTCGGCGTGGCGAAGACCCGCTTGCCGAATTTCTCGTCCAGCTCGGACTGATTCCCGGCCGCGATGTCGGTGATGTATTTCAGATCCTCGCGTTCGGTCAGCGCACGCAGCACCCCGGCCTCGTCGATCACCTCCTTGCGGGCGGTGTTGACCAGCGTGGCGCCCTTGGGCATCGACATCAGCAGGTCATAGCCGATCGAGCCGACGGTCTGCGGCGTGGCGGGAATGTGCAGCGAGAGGAAGTCGGAACGCTTGTAGAGCTCCTCGACCGACGCAACCGGCTCCACACCGTCGGCCGCGAAGACCTCCGGGTCGGTGATAAACGGATCGTAGGCCACGACATTCATGCCCAGCGCCTTGCCCTTGCGGCCGACCAGCTTGCCGACGTTGCCGTAGGCGTGGATCCCGAGCGTCTTGCCCTGGATCTCCGAGCCCGTGCCGGGCGTAAAGCGGTTGCGCGACATGTAGATCATCATGGCGATGGCCAGTTCGGCCACGGCGTTGGAGTTCTGGCCCGGGGTGTTCATCACCACGATGCCGCGCTCCGTGGCGGCCGCGAGGTCCACGTTGTCGTAGCCCGCGCCGGCCCGCACCACGATGCGGAGGTTCTTCGCCGCGGCGATCACCTCGGCGGTGATCTTGTCACTGCGGATAATGATGCCGTCGGCATCGGCCACGGCTTCGAGCAGCTGCCCCTTGTCGGTGTATTTTTCGAGGAGCGCCAGTTCGCAGCCGGCCCCTTCGATGATTTCACGGATTCCGTCGACCGCCTTCCTGGCAAAAGGCTTCTCCGTTGCTACCAATATTTTCATGGGTTTCAATATTTCGGTGTTCAACACTTCTTGGATGTCCCAGGCCTTCACCTCACCGGTGAGAGTGTCGTAACCGGTCGGGACGCGCGTAACGAGCGGCATGGGGTCCGGCTATTTGGCGTGCTTGGCGGCGAACTCCTGCATGCACTCCACCAGTACGCGGACGCTCTCGATCGGCAGGGCGTTGTAGCACGAGGCGCGGAAACCGCCCACCAGACGGTGACCCTTGATGCCGACGATGTCGCGGCTCTTGGCGAACTCCATGAACTCCGGAGCCAGATCCTCGTAACCCTCCTGCATGACGAAGCAGATGTTCATCAGCGAGCGGTCCTCCTTCTCGACCGTGCCGCGGAACAACGGGTTGCGGTCGATCTCGTCGTAGAGCAGGGCGGCCTTCTCCCGGTTGCGGCGGTAGATCTCCGGCACGCCGCCGATGGATTTCAGCCAGCGCAGCGTCTCCATCAACACGTAGATCGGGAAGACGGGAGGCGTGTTGAACATCGAGTTGTTCTCGACGTGCGTGCGGTAGGACATCATCGTCGGCAGGTCGCGCACGATGCGGTCGAGCATGTCCTCGCGGATGATGCCGAAGGCGACGCCCGCCGGAGCGAGGTTCTTCTGCGCACCGCCGTAGATCATGGCGTATTTCGTCACGTCGACCGGACGCGACAGGATGTCCGACGACATGTCGGCGATCAGCGGCACCGGCGAGGTGAGATCCTCATGGTACTCCGTGCCGTAGATCGTATTGTTCGAGGTGATGTGCACATAGTCCAGATCCTCGGGGATGGCGAATCCCTTGGGGATGTAGGTGAAGTTGCGGTCTTCGGAGGAGGCCAGCACCTCGACCTCACCGTAGCGTTTGGCCTCCTTGATGGCCTTCTTCGACCAGACGCCCGTATTCACATAACCGGCCTTCCGACCCAGGAAGTTGGCCGGAATCTGATAAAAATAGGTACTGGCTCCGCCGCCCAGATAGATGATCTTGTAGTTGTCGGGGATGTGGAGCAGTTCGCGGAAAAGCGCGTCGGCCTCGGCCATCACGGCGTCGAAATCCTTGGTACGGTGCGAGATCGAAAGCAGCGAAAGTCCCGATCCGTTGAAGTCGAGAACGGCCTGAGCCGCCTTTTCGATCACTTCATCCGCCAGAATCGACGGGCCCGCATTGAAATTGTGCTTTTTCATAGTAATTCGTTATGTGATTTGAGTGTCCGATCCGAAACTGTTAGTTTGCTAACACAAATATAAATAAAAAATTTTTATAAACGCAAAGATAGCCAAATAAATTTCATTCCGGAAGAAGAATCGACACCTTTTTGATTTGTTTTTACTACTTTTGTGTCCGAATTCAAAGTGTTCCTGAACCATGATCAAATCCATGACGGGCTTCGGAAAGGGCGAAGCCGCACTCCGGAATAAAAAGATCACCGTAGAGATCCGCTCGCTGAACTCCAAGCAGTTGGACCTCTCGCTGCGGCTGCCGGCCATCTACCGGGCCTCGGAATCCGAACTCCGCGCGCTGGTGACGCGCCTGCTCCAACGGGGCAAGGTCGACGTCTCGGTCGGCGTGGAGTCGCAGGTCACGGAGACTTCGGCGCGCATCAACCGCGAAGTCTTCGCCGCCTATGCCGCCCAGCTGCGGGAGGCCGCCCGGGCCGCAGGGCTCGACCCCGGCACCCCGGAGTGGGATGCCGCAGCGCTCCAAACGCTCATGCGCCTGCCGGACGTCGTATCCACCGAGAGCGAGACGATCTCCGACGAGGAGCACGCCGCGCTGCTCGCCGCCACGGAGGCCGCCGCCGCACAGCTCGATGCCTTCCGCACACAGGAGGGCGCCACGCTGATCGCCGACCTGCTGCGGCGCGTCGACCTGATCGAACAGTATAAAAACGAGGTCGTTCCCTTCGAGCAGGCCCGTACGGAGACCATCCGTGCGCGGATTCTGGACAACATCGCCAAACTCGGCGTCGAGGTCGACCGCAACCGGCTCGAACAGGAGATGATCTTCTACCTCGAAAAGCTGGACATCACCGAGGAGAAGGTGCGCCTGACGAACCACTGCCGCTACTTCCGCGAGGTGGCCGCCGAAGAGGAGGGCGTGGGCCGCAAGCTGGGATTCATCGCCCAGGAGATGGGCCGCGAGATCAACACCCTGGGATCGAAGGCCAACGAGACGAACATGCAGATCCTCGTCGTGAAGATGAAGGACGAACTGGAAAAGATCAAGGAACAGGTACTCAACATTTTGTAAATCCCCGGAGGGCGGGGGAGGTTCCGCCGGGCACGGCCCGGACAAACCACAAGAAGAAAAAATGGGAAAAGTCATCATATTTTCGGCCCCGAGCGGTTCGGGGAAAACCACCATCGTCCGGGAGCTGCTGGCGCGTTACCCGCAGCTGGAATTCTCCATTTCGGCCACGAGCCGCGCACCGCGCGGAGCGGAGCGCGACGGCGTGGACTACTACTTCCTCTCGCAGGAGGAGTTCGCACAGGCCGCGGCCGAAGGGCGTTTCGTGGAGTGGGAGGAAGTCTACAAGGGCACCTGCTACGGCACGCTGCGCAGCGAGGTGGAGCGCATCTGGGCAAAGGGCCACGTGATCGTCTTCGACGTCGACGTGCTGGGAGGCATCAACCTCAAACGGATCTTCGGCGACGACGCCTGCTCGGTCTTCATCATGGCACCCTCGGTCGAGGAGCTGCGCCGCCGGCTCGTCTCGCGCGGCACGGATGCCCCGGAAGCCATCGAACGGCGCGTGGCCAAGGCGGAGTTCGAACTGACGAAGGCCCCGGAGTTCGACCACGTGGTGGTCAACGACCGGCTGGACGACGCCGTGGCCCGGGCCTGCGAAATCCTCGGACAATTCATCGCCCGGTAGCCGCATGAAACGCGAAATGCTCTATTTCGGGTCGTTCAACCCGATCCACAAGGGACACATCGCCCTGGCGGAGTATGTCCTCGACCGGGGTCTGTGCGACGAGGTGGCGCTGGTCGTCTCGCCCCGGAGCCCCTACAAGGAGGCCGGGGAGCTGGCTCCGGAACTGGACCGCTTCGAGATGGCCGAGATCGCCTGCCGCAACTCGAAACATCCGGAGCGAATCAAGCCGTCGGTCGTGGAATTCCTGTTACCAAAACCCTCATACACAATTGACACCCTTCGTTACTTACAGAAAAACTTCGGGTCGGAAATGGATTTTTCCATCCTGATGGGCGGCGACCAGATCGCCGGGCTCTCCGGTTGGAAGGAGTACGAAAAGGTGCTCGAATATCCGATCTACGTCTACCCGCGGCGCGGGCAGGCGACCGTCGGGTTCGAGGGGCGCATCACGGTGCTCGGCGACGCGCCGTTGCAGGACTTCGCCGCCACCGACATCCGCGCCTGCATCGCCCGCGGCGAGGACGTGAGCGCGATGCTTGATCCGGAGGTGTTCGAATACATTCGCAAAAAGGGGCTGTGGAGCCCCGCAACCCGCATCGCGGAGCTCACGGCCCGGATCGCCGCACGGCCCGGCGACGTGGAACTGCTCCTCGAACGCGGCAGGCTCCATTACCGCATGGGCGAGTGGGGCCCGGCGCTGAACGACTTCAACGCCGTGCTGCGCACCGACGCCGCGCATGTCGAGGCGCAGCAGTTCGCACAGATGGTGCAGGAGATTCTCGAATTCCGATACAAAGACATATACAATCCCTGAACATGACACGTTTGAAGATCGCCCTCATGGCGGGCGGCGATTCGCCCGAACGGGAAATCGCCCTGCAAAGCGCCGCACAGATCGAAGCGGCGCTCGATCACTCGAAATACGACATCACGGTCGTCGACCTCCACCACCGCGACTGGCACTGCACGACGCCCGACGGACGCCGCTGGCCGGTCGACCGCAACGACTTCTCGGTGACGATCGACGGCGAACACAAGATCTTCGACTATGCGCTGATCCTCATCCACGGCACGCCGGGCGAGGACGGGCGGCTGCAAGGCTATCTCGACATGATGGGCGTTCCCTACTCGTCGTGCTCGATGGTCTCGTCGGTCGTCACGTTCGACAAGATCACCACCAAGCGCACGCTGGCCGGACATGTGAACCTCGCCCGCGAACGCTTCCTGCGCCGCGGCGAGGCGTATGACACGGCGCAGATCGTCGCCGAACTGGGCCTTCCGCTCTTCGTGAAGCCCAACGCCAACGGCTCGTCGTTCGGCGTGACGAAGGTCCACAGGGCCGAAGAGCTGGACGACGCCATCGACACGGCTTTCGCCCAGGGCGACGAGATCCTCATCGAGGAGTGCATCTCGGGCCGCGAAATGGGATGCGGAATCCTCGTCACGCGCGAGAAGGAGTACGTCTTCCCGATCACGGAGATCGTCCCCCGGAACGACTTCTTCGACTACGAGGCCAAATACACCGCCGGGTGCTCCGAGGAGATCACCCCGGCGCAGATCCCCGACGAGGTGCGCCGGGAGCTGAACCGCATGACGCGCGAAGCCTACCGGCTGTGCCGATGCTCGGGTGTCGTCAGGGTCGACTTCATCGTAACCCCCGAAGGAAAACCCTACTTCATCGAGCTGAACTCGATCCCGGGCATGAGTGCCGGGAGCATCGTCCCGAAGCAGGCCCGCGAAATGGGCATATCGCTCGGCGAGCTCTATGACCTGATTATCGCCGACACCTGCCGCCAATGATCGAGATCGACGACAAAATCGTGAGCGCCGACCTGCTGCGCGAATGCTTCGCGTGCGACCTGGCGCAATGCAGGGGCATCTGCTGCGTGGAGGGCAACGCCGGGGCGCCGCTCGAAGCCGACGAAGTGGAGGTGCTCGAACGCGAATTCCCGAACTACCGCCCCTACATGACCGGCGAAGGCATCGAGGCCGTCGAGCGGCAGGGCTTCATGGTCGTGGACGAGGAGGGCGACCTCACCACGCCGCTGGTCAACGATGCCGAGTGCGCCTACACCTATCGGGAGAACGGCGTGACGCTCTGCGCCATCGAGAAGGCCTGGCAGGAGGGGAGGACGCCGTTCCGCAAGCCGATCTCGTGCCATCTCTATCCGATCCGCGTGATGCGTTTCTCGAACGGCACCGTGGGGCTCAACTACCACCGCTGGTCGGTCTGCGCCCCGGCCCGCAGGTGCGGCGCAAAGCTCGGAATCCCGGTCTACAAGGCGCTGCGCGAGCCGATCATCCGCCGCTTCGGCGAGGAGTTTTATAAAGCGCTCGAAGCCGCCGAAGCGTTGATCAAACAGTAAACAGAAACCCGAACCCGACAAAACACCCGACAACCGACAAAAGGATGAAAAAATACACGCTGACACTCGTTATGCTCGCTGCGGCCCTTGCGGCCGAAACCCGGGAGGTCCGGGCGGCCCGGCCGTCGCGGGCCCGACTCCAGGAACAGGCCGTCGAAGCGATGGCCGAAGCCGACTCGCTGCGCCGCCTCTCCGCGCTGCAAAGCGCCGAAATCGACTCCCTGCAACACCTGCTCGACCGCACCGAAGCCCGGATGGCCGCCCGCAACCAGACCAACCGGACGGTTACGGCCGAACAGCCCGTCGATCCCGAACAGGCCGCGGCGGATTCCATCGCCTCGCTGCAACTCCGCCTGCAACGCAAGCAGATCGAGTCGACGTTCGACACCAACGGCCTGACGGTCCTCGACACGCTCAACTCCGGGAACGACGCCCTCTACGTCATTCTCTACGCCAACAACACCTGGAAATATGTCCGCAACCGCGCCGTGGCCAAAGACAGCACGATCTTCGAGAAGTACTGGGACACGTCGTCGCTCTTCCCGTACCAGAGCGTCGACATGTCGTCGATGCCGCAGTCGGTCGTGATCGACCTGATCGACTCGACGACAAGCTACCACTATCCCTACAAGGGCGCCGTGAACCCCCGCGGCAAGTACGGACCACGCCGCGGACGCCGCCATCAGGGCGTCGACCTGCCGCTCAAAACGGGCGATTCGGTCTATGCGACGTTCTGCGGCCGCGTGCGCATCTCGAAGTACGTCCGCGGATACGGCAATCTGATCATCATCCGCCACGACAACGGGCTGGAAACCTACTACGGACACCTCTCGGAGCGGCTCGTGGAGCCGGGGACGTGGGTCGAGGCCGGGCATGTGATCGGACTCGGCGGCTCGACGGGCCGTTCGACGGGACCCCACCTGCACTTCGAGACCCGCTACTACGGGCAGGCGTTCGACCCCGAACGGCTGATCGACTTCAAGAACGGCACCCTGTGCCGCGAGACCTTCCTGTTGAAGCGGTCCTTTTTCAGCATCTACTCCAACGCCGGGCAGGATTTCGAGGATGAGATCGCCAACGAGGAGCAGGACAAGAAGGAGGCTGCCGAAAAGGCCGCCATGCGTTACCACAAGATCCGCTCGGGCGACACGCTGGGCGCGCTGGCCATCAAGTACGGAACGACGGTCTCGAACATCTGCCGGCTGAACGGCATCAAGTCGACGACCATTCTGCGCATCGGCCGCACGCTCCGGGTGCGGTAGGTTCCCTTTAAGAAAGGGGCTTTCTTAAAAGCTTAAAAGGGTACCTTTTGATGGCAAAAGGTACCCAAAACCAGCCGCAAGTTGCTTTTCGCGGGGCCGCAATCTGGCGGCGCGGAAACGGGCGCCTGGCGCGGGTTTGCAAGCAAACCGGCCCCGTTTCTTATCGCTCCGCCCGTGCTGCGTCCTCTTTCCGCGAAAAGCAAAGTGCGGCGGACACCAGACGACGCAGATTCGGTTATCCGAAACCCCAATAAGCCCCGCAACTCACAAAACCCGGCTTTTAGCCGGGCGGAAATGCTTGCGGATCCGGCACCGGCCCCCGGGAGAGTCCGCCCCGGAGAAACCGGTTTTTAACCGGATGGGTTATTTTTTGTTGATCTTCGCGTCGATGGCGTCGATGGCCGCAATCACCGCCCCGCGGAAACCCCGCTGTTCGAGCTCCCCGACACCCACGATCGTCGTGCCGCCCGGCGAGCAGACCGCATCCTTCATCGCTCCCGGGTGCTGGCCCGTTTCGAGTTGCAGCCTGCCCGTGCCGACGACCATCTGGCTCACCATCCGGCAGGCGTCGGCCCGCGGAATGCCGTGCTTCACCGCCGCGTCGGACAACGCCTCGATGAACATCGCCACAAAGGCCGGGCTGCATCCGCAGATCGTCCCGGCCATCCCCAGCAGCGGGGTATCGACCGTCAGCACCAGCCCCACGTGCGAAAAGAGCTCCGTCAGGGTTTTCAGCTGTTCGTCCGAGAGCGAGTGGCGGCGTTCGAAGACCACAATGCCCTCACAGACCGCAACCGGCGTGTTGGGGCACGTGCTCAAATGGGCCGTGCCGGGAGCGAGCATCCGCTCGTAGTCGTCGAACGTTACCCCCGCGGCCACCGAGACGACAACCTTCGTCTTCAACAGTTCGCGGACCGGCGCGACGACCGCCTCGACCTGGTAGGGTTTCACGGCGATGACCACCACGTCGGCAAACGCCGCGACCTCGGCCGCCGTGTCGAAAGCCCGGAAGCCGAAGGACTCCGTATTGCGTTGCAGTTTGGCCCGGTCGCGGGCGCAGGCCCCGATACAGCCGGCCCCGACCGCGCCGCCGCGCACCAGTCCGCCGGCCAGGGCCCGGGCCATGTTTCCGAATCCGATAAATCCGATGTTCATAACGAAAAATACGATTTGAAAGGCTGCGCCGCCTTCGCAACGCAGCGGATGGTTGTTGTCTGAAAAGGTCTATTTCGAATAGTCGCGCTCGCCGAAGATCAGCGACCCGACGCGCACCTGCGTCGAACCGCACCCGACGGCCAGCGGGTAGTCGTGCGACATGCCCATCGAGAGGGTGTCGAACGCCGGGCCGAACATCGGACGCAGCTCCTCGAAGCAGCGGCGCAGTGCGTCGAAGTCGCGGCGGACGGTCGTCTCGTCGTCGGTGTTCGTGGCGATGCCCATCACGCCCCGCACCCGGAGGTTCGGCATCCCGGCAAAGGGATTCCCGGCCAGGTACGTGCGCAGTTCATCGGGGTCCCAGCCCGTCTTGGTCTCTTCGGCGGCGACGTGGAGTTCCAGCAGGATGTCGATCACCCGGCCGCACCTGGCCGCCTCCTTCTGGATCGCCTCGACGAGCCGCGCGCTGTCCACCGACTCGATCTGGGCCACGAACGGCGCGATGTACTTGATCTTGTTGGTCTGCAAGTGGCCGATCATGTGCCACTCGATATCCTTCGGCAGCGCGTCGTACTTCCCGCGCAACTCCTGCGGGCGGCTCTCGCCGAAGACGCGCTGTCCGGCGTCGTAGGCCGCGCGGACCGCCTCCGCGGGGTGGGTCTTCGAGACGGCGACCAGCGTCACCCCCGCAGGCAGCGACTGCCGCACAAGGGCCAGTTGGGATGCTATTTCCGACATGGGTTTGCAAATTTTCCGTAAAAATAGGGAAAAATCCGCCTCGACGGATGACTTCGCCCGGAAAATCGAACGGTCAAAACTTCTCCGGGGTCACTACATCCGGAAAATTGCACGGTCAAAGCCTCCCCGGACTCACAGCGTCCGGAAAATCGAACGGTCAAAACTTCTCCGGAGTCACTACATCCGGAAAATTGCACGGTCAAAGCCTCCCCGGACTCACAGCGTCCGGAAAATCGCACGGTCAAGGCCGCCCCGGTTCACTGCGCCAGGAAAATGCCCGTCACGACGGAGAGGTCGGCATCACTCAATACCATCGTCCCGGAGTGCGTGGCAGGGTTATAGATCCAGACCTCGCGCCGGCCTTCGACCTCGCTCAGCACGCCGATCCGGACCTCGGGCACACCCTTTCCGGCCGGCTCCTCACCCTCCGAACCGATCTCGACAGCGGCCTCTTCGGCCGATTCCTTCCCGGGCACGATACACTGGGTCATCGACAGCACCCGCCCCTCAACCGCGAGAACATGCTCATCCCGGGATTTCAGCGCCAGCGTTGCGGGATCGAGGGGCAGGAACCAGGTCACGCTCCCGTGCAGCACGGCATAACCGCCCACACGCTCCATCCGCGCGGGATCGTCGGCCGACGGCTTCATGGTCCAGTAGGGGAGCAGGTATTCCGACGCGACGGACTCCCCGAGCCGGGCCGTGGAACCCGACAGCGGAAGTACCAGCGGCGAAAAGGTATCGTCGTCGTTACGCACCGTGAGCAGAAGGGCCTGGAAGGCATAGACGAAGGGTTGGCGGACGATGCGGTCCGCAGTAACCCCCTCGGGCAGCTGCCAGGAATAGGGTTGCGACGTGCCTCCGGAGAGGTAGAGCCGGTCGTCGCGGACGTAGAGAGCAACCACGGACGATGCGGAGGTCGATCCCGCAAGCAGAGCCTCGCCGCCCGACTCCTGCGTATGGCGGGTGACGAGGTCCAGATCGACGAGCCGTCCGTCCGCCATGCCGCAGGCCGTGCCGGTGCCGAAACACCCCACAACATAATCCAGCGGGAGGTCGGAGGTCAGCACATCCTCATACATTTCGGTCGATCCGTACATCGGACAGCGGGCCACGGCGGTTCCACCCGCCGCAGTCGGGGTGAGCGTATAGAGGAAGATTTCGTGCTGCACGCCGTCGCCGACACGGATCGTGCCCAGCGGCTGGAAGATCCCTGCGCGGAAAAGCAGCACGTCGACCGTCGAGGGAGGGTAGTGGCCCGGAGCCAGGAAAGTGACCGACCCGGCCGTGCGCTCCGTCACGACGCCCCGGACTCCCTTTGCCCAGCCCTCCGGGGCAAACTCCTCCGAACCGCCGGTCCAGGCAATCTCGAACCAGATTTCGTCCCCCGATTCGAATCCCGAGGCCGTGACGGTCACGGGAGCGCCCGGCGCAAACGGCCCGTCGGAGGGCATCGTGATGTCGGTCACCAGGATCTCCTTCGGGCGTTCCACCGTGAGGCCGCACCCCGACACAAGAAGGCTGAAAAACAGCACCACACCAATCCTGCACATAGCAAAGCAATGATTTTAAAGTTTTTACCTCCGTATCGGGGGGGGGTATTTCCGGGCGGAAGAAAGTTGTTGCCGTTACAAATATAGTATTTTGGACCGATCGACGCAGCGGTTTCCGGCTTTTTTTCTATCTTTACGTGCTAAACCCGAAAAACATGAAAAATTTCAGATTGATGCTCGCAGCCTTCGCCGCCGTAGCCGCTTACGGCGCGGTCTCGGCCTGCACCAACTTCATCGTCACGAAGGGCGCCTCGACCGACGGTTCGGTCATGGTGACCTACGCGGCCGACTCCCATGCGCTCTACGGAGCCCTCTACCACACCCCCGGCGGACGACACAAGGCCGGGGCGATGCTCTCCGTCTACGAGTGGGACACGGGACGCTACCTCTGCGACATCCCGCAGCTCCGCGAAACATACTCCACCGTGGGCAACATGAACGAACACTCGCTCATCATCGGCGAGACGACCTACGGCGGACGTGCGGAGCTGGTCGACACCACCGGCCGCATCGACTACGGATCGCTGATCTACATCGCCCTGCAACGCGCACGCACGGCCCGCGAGGCGATCCGCGTGATCGTCGACCTGGCCAACACCTACGGATATGCGTCGAGCGGCGAGTCGTTCTCGATCGCCGATCCCGAGGAGGCATGGATCATGGAGCTCATCGGCAAGGGATACAAGGACGACGGCAAGGGCGGCAACGCCCGAAAGGGAATCGTATGGGTCGCCCGCCGCATCCCCGACGGCTATGTCTCGGCCCACGCCAACCAGGCGCGGATCACCACCTTCCCGAAGGACGACCCGGAGAACTGTCTCTATGCCCCCGACGTCGTGGAGTTCGCCCGCGAGATGGGCTACTTCGAGGGTGAGGACGAGGCGTTCAGCTTCGCCGACGCCTACTGCCCGCCCGATTTCGGGACCGTGCGCGGCTGCGACGCCCGCGTGTGGGCCTTCTTCCGCACCGTGGCCGACGGCATGGACGCCTATCAGGACTACGCCATGGGCTATGACCTCAAAAACCGCATGCCGCTGTGGGTGAAACCCCGCACGAAGGTCTCCCCGAAACAGCTCTTCGACTGCATGCGCGACCACTACGAGGGTACGCCGATGGACATGACCACGGACATCGGCGCCGGAGGCCACAACTGCCCCTACCGCTGGCGCCCGATGGAGTTCGAGGTCGACGGCGAGACCTATCTCAACGAACGCGCCACGGCTACGCAGCAGACCGGATTCTGGTTCGTGGGGCAGGCCCGCGCCGATCGTCCGGCCGACACGGGCATCCTCTGGTTCGGGGTCGACGACGCCGCGACGTCGTGCCTGACGCCGATCTTCTGCTCGGCGCAGGAGGTTCCCGAGTGCTTCCGCGAGGGCAACGGCTCGATGCTCGAATATTCGCCCACGTCGGCATTCTGGCTCTTCAACCGCACGACGAACTTCGCCTACATGCGCTACGACATGATCGCGGCCGACATCCGCAAGGTCTCGGACCAGTGGGAGAACGCCCGCCTGGCCGACATGGAGGCGATCATGGCCCGCATCGGCAGGATGTCGCCCGCGGCGCGCCGCAACTACCTCACCGAAGTGAGCGTATCGACGGCACAGGAGCTCTTTGACCGCTGGCAGCGTCTGAACGGCTACCTGCTGATCAAGTACATGGACGGCAACGTCAAGAGCGAGCACGGCGACGTGCTGTCGTTCCTCGACGGCGACGGCTCGGCCGCCCACTTCGTCGACAACGGAAACGGGCGCCAGATCCCCGACAAGATCCAGTTCCCGGGCTACAACGAGAAGTGGAAGCGCGCCGTGGCCGCCGACAACGGCGAGGTGCTCAAAGTGCGGAAATAAGCACCCGAACTCCCGGGGCCGGCCGTCTCACGCGGTCCGGCCCCGACCGGGAAACCGCGCATACAAACGGCCGAAGGAGGGGGCATTCATACCCGTCCGGAAACCGGGACATCCAGACCTGAAACGAAAATCTGAAAACCATGAAATACGACATTCTGATCATCGGCAGCGGCCCCGGCGGATATGTGGCCGCAATCCGGGCCGCGCAGCTGGGCCGCAAGGTGGCCCTCGTGGAGCGGGCCGAGGCGGGCGGCGTCTGCCTCAACTGGGGCTGCATCCCCACCAAAGCGCTCCTGAAAAGCGCACAGGTCTACGGCTTGTGCAGCCACGCCGAGCAATACGGACTCGAACTCTCCGGAGAAATCCGACCGAATCCGGAACAGATCGTGGCCCGCTCGCGCGCCGTGGCCGAGACCATGTCGCGGGGCGTGCAGTTCCTGCTGAAAAAGAACGACATCGACCTCATCGCCGGAACGGGGCGGCTCACGGCCCCGGGGCGTGTCGACGTCGACGGCTCGGAGTACGAGGCCGACCACATCATCCTCGCCACCGGGGCCCGTCCGCGCGAGATGCCCTTCATCCCGGTCGACGGCGAGCATGTGATCACCTCGCGCCAGGCCCTCACGCTCACGCGGCTGCCCGAGACGATGATCGTCGTCGGCTCCGGGGCCATCGGCAGCGAATTCGCGTGGTTCTACGCCGCGCTGGGCGTCAAGGTGACCGTCATCGAGTACCTCCCGCGCATGATGCCGCTCGAAGACGAGGAGGTCTCGAAGGCCATGGAGCGCGCCTTCCGCAAGCTGCGCGCCACGGTGCTCGTCGGGACGACCGTCAGGCAGGTGCGCGTCACGGACGAGGGGCGCTGCGCGGTGGAGATCGAGGGCCGGAAGGGCCCGGAGACCCTGACGGCAGATGTCGTGCTGTCGGCCGTGGGCATTCAGTCCAACATCGAGGGAATCGGTCTCGAAGAGCTGGGCGTCGCCGTCGAGCGCGGCAAGGTCTGCGTCGACGAATTCTACCGCACCAACGTCCCGGGGATCTACGCCATCGGCGACATCGTACCGGGTCCGACGCTGGCCCACGTGGCCTCGGCCGAGGGTATCTGCTGCGTGGAGGCCATCTGCGGGCTCTCGCCCGCACCGGTGGACTACACGACCATTCCGTCGTGCGTCTTCACGCAGCCCGAAGTGGCGTCGGTGGGCATGACCGAGCAGCAGGCCGCAGAAAAGGGCATTGCCGTGAAGATCGGACGCTTCCCCTTCACGGCCTCGGGCAAGGCCACGGCAGCGGGGGAGCGCGACGGCTTCGTGAAGCTGATTTTCGACGAGGAGGATCATCTGCTGGGGGCCCACCTGGTAGGGGCTTCGGTGACGGAGATGCTGGCCGAGCCGACGCTGGCCCGCAGGCTGGGCGCCACGGCGCATCAGATCGCCCGCACGATCCATGCCCACCCGACGATGAACGAAGGGGTGATGGAGGCTGCCGAAGCGGCGCTCGGGGCCGCCATCCATCTCTGACGGATCAGGCGCACGCGGCACGAGCCATCCGGAGTGTTTTTTTGGAAAAATTCGTATCTTTGCCCCGCTTTTTAATTCATAAATACATGAAAAACCTTTACCTGCTGACACTCGCTGCCACCCTCGTCCTTGCAGGTTGCAAGAAGGACGACACCCCTGATTCTCCCCCCCCCACACCGGAGCCTGAACCTGAACTTGAACTGACCGTCGAACAGACCGAATACACGCTCGGCGCCGTCGAGGAGCGGACCGCAACGGCCGTATTCACCGCAAAGAACGACTGGACCCTCTCGGTCGTGTACGACAATGCCGGAACCGAAGCCGCAACCGAAGCCGCAACCGACGATGAAACCGCAACCGAAGCCGCGTGGCTGACCGTTACGCCCGCGAGCGGTGCCGCCGGAGAACAGACGGTCGAACTGACCGCCGCCCCCAAAATCACGGAAGAGTCCCGCACAGCCTATGTCGATATTGCCTGCGGAGAAGAGAGCGTGCGGCTGACCGTTACCCAAACCGGCACATCCGACGAAACGAATTTCTCCGCCTTGTTCGCCCCGGAGTTTGCGCAGAAGTTGCAGGGACTGGA
Source organism: Alistipes sp. An66 (assembly GCF_002161445.1). Taxonomy (GTDB): domain Bacteria; phylum Bacteroidota; class Bacteroidia; order Bacteroidales; family Rikenellaceae; genus Alistipes; species Alistipes cottocaccae. The sequence goes on along the minus strand of NZ_NFHT01000013.1, from coordinate 11,482 downwards.
AATTATCTCCGATGCGGGAAATATCACGCTGGATGATATGGAAAAGATTGCCGCAATCACCGAACTGAATGTTTCGGGGAGTTCCCTGACCTCCCTGCAAGGAATCGAATATTTCGAATCGCTGACGTATTTGGGCTGCAACTACAATAAGTTGACGTCGCTGGATGTAAGCGGCTGCACGGCGCTGACGAGGTTGATGTGCTACAACAATCAGTTGACGAAACTGAATGTAAGCGGCTGCACGGCGCTGACGAAGTTGGACTGCGAAACCAATAAGTTGGAGACGCTGGATGTAAGCGGCTGCACGGCGCTGACGAAGTTGCGCTGCCTGTCCAATTCGTTGAAGTCGCTGGATGTAAGCGGCTGCACGGCGCTGACGGAGTTGCAGTGCTCCTCCAATCAGTTGACGTCGCTGGATGTGAGCGGCTGCACGGCGCTGGAGTCGTTGCTCTGCAACTCCAATCAGTTGACGGAGCTGGATGTAAGCAACAACACGGTGCTGTATGAGTTGCAGTGCACAAGAAATTCGTTGACGAGGCTGGATGTAAGCGGCTGTGCGGCGCTGACGTGGTTGGAGTGCCTGTCCAATCAGTTGACCTCGCTGGATGTAAGCAAAAACACGAAACTGAAGTGTTTGAAGTGCTCCTTCAATCAGTTGACGGAGCTGGATGTCAGCCAAAACACGGCGCTGATGTGGTTGTACTGCTACGACAATTCGTTGACGTCGCTGGATGTAAGCAACAACACGGTGCTGTATGAGTTGGAGTGCTACTCCAATCAGTTGACCTCGCTGGATGTAAGCAACCACCAATCGTTGTGGTTGGTGGACTGCAGATCCAATCAGTTGACGGTGCTGGATGTAAGCAACAACACGGAGCTGACGGAGTTGCAATGCTACTCCAATTCGTTGGCGTCGCTGGATGTAAGCGGCTGCACGGCGCTGACGGTGTTGTACTGCTACGACAATCAGTTGACGACGCTGAATGTAAGCAACAACAAGGAGCTGGAGTCGTTGCGCTGCTCCTCCAATCAGTTGAAGTCGCTGGATGTAAGCCAAAACACGGCGCTGACGACGTTGTACTGCGGAGGCAATCCCGGGGACGGGGAGTCTGTGTTCCCGGTAACGGTCTGGGCTGATTTCAACCTGAACCGCATCCCAGACAAATTCACCAAAGACAGTTGGGTTCTCGACAACGGCACAACCATCTCTCCCGTCTACCAAAAAGCTCAATAGCCCCTTTAAGAAAGGAGCCCGGTTAAGAACCGGGGCGGATTCAGGGGTCGGAAACCCCGTAAGTTTCCGCAGCCCATAAAGCCCTTCTCTTAAAAGGGGCATTTTGGTGTCAAAAGGTGCCACCAGAACCAGCCGCAAGTTGCTTTTTGCGGGGCCGCACCTCGGCATCACGGAAACGGGCGCCTGACGCGGGTTTGCAAGCAAACCGGCCCCGTTTCTTTTCGCTCCGCCTTCGTTGCGTCCTTTTTCCGCGAAAAGCAAAGTGCGCCGGTCTAAAAGACCGGTTCTATGGGCGAAGGAACCTTTGTGGGGCTTCCGGGCCGGTTCCGCGCTTTGAACGTTGGACGCGGATTCACGATTCGGAAACCTCGTGAGTTTCCGCAGCCCCTGAAACCGGCTTTTTAAGCCGGCGGTTCTTAACCGGGCGGGCGCAGTAAGATCAAGCCTTTACAGCCTCCCGTTCCGGGCGCTCGGACTTCCGAGGTTTCTTTTTCCGCAAAAAACAAAGTGCGCCGGCTTAAAAAGCCGGTTTTAGGGGCGATGGGGTCGGCGAAGAGTTTCCGAAACTATTCCGCGCGTCGACCGTCGGTCGACGCGGATTCAGGGGCCGGAAACCCCGTGAGGTCCCGCAGCCCCTAAAACCCCTTTCTTAAAGGGGGGGGAAGATTTCGGCAGGGTAGCGGACGTCGCTCAAAAACAGCCCCTGCGCCGGGGCCCCGGCACTCGAACGCGACAGGTCGCGGCTCTCGATGATCGACCGGAAATCCTCCGGCGTATAGCGCCCCCGGCCCACGTCGACCAGCGTCCCCACGATCGCCCGAACCATGTTCCGCAGAAACCGGTCCGCACGGATCGTGAAGCAGAGGCGCCCGTCCGCCAACTCCTCCCAGTCGGCCCGCTGCACATGGCAGATGTTCGTCCGGTTGTTCGAGTTCAGCTTGGCGAACGACGTGAAATCCTCGTATTCGAGCAGAAAGGCCGCCGCACGGTTCATCCGCGCGACGTCCAGCGGCACGTAGTACTGCCATGTCAGGTGGCGCGTGAAGGGATTCTTGCGCGGCTCGATGTAGTAGCGGTACTCGCGTTCGCAGGCATGGAACCGCGCGTGCGCATCCTCCGCAACCGGCGTCAGCCCCTCCACGGAGATATCCTCCGGAAGCAGAAAGTTCAGTTTGTAGAGCGTCTGCACGGGGTCCGATACCGGATGCGAACAGTCGAAATGCGCCACGTAGTAGGAGGCGTTGACCCCCGTGTCGGTACGGCCCGCACCGGTCGTCTCGATCGGTTCGCGCAGGAGCGTCGTCAGGGCCCGTTCGAGCGTCTGCTGCACCGACGGCTGGTCGGGCTGCCGCTGCCACCCGCAATAGGCGGCCCCCAGATAACGGAGTTCGAGAAAATAACGCATGGCTGAATCCTTTTCGCCGACAAAGATACGCATTTCACGCATACGATAAACGATCCCGCTACGTTTAGTTTCCGAATTTATTCGTATCTTTGTCGGAAACTTTCGAACGACATGAAGGCTGCAATCATCGGATACGGCAAGATGGGCCGCGAAATCGAACGGATCCTCACCGAACGGGGACACGAAATCGCCCTCGTCATCGACCAGGAGAACGCACACGACCTCGACGCCGAACATTTGAAGGGCATCGACGTGGCCATCGAATTCACGACGCCCGAAACGGCTTACGACAACATCCGCACCTGTCTGGAATGCGGCGCGGCCGTCGTCAGCGGAACCACCGGCTGGACCGACCGTCTGGCGGAGTTGCAGGAGCTGTGCCGCCGGCGCGGCGGGGCGTTGTTCTACGCCTCGAACTACTGTCTGGGCGTCAACCTCCTGTTCCGCCTCAACCGCCAGCTGGCCGCACTGGTCAGCCGCGTCGGGGGCGGCTACGACGTCCGCATCGAGGAGGTCCACCACACCCAGAAGAAGGATGCCCCGAGCGGCACGGCCATCACGCTCGCCGAGGGCATCATCGAAAACCTCCCCGCCAAAACGGGATGGGTGAACTTCGCACCGGGAATCGAACACGCCGCAAACCGCGTGGAGCGCAGCGGGGATACGCCGGCCGACCGCATCGAGATCCGTTCGGTGCGCGAGGGAATGGTCCCCGGCATCCACACCGTGACCTACGAGTCCGAGGACGACATCCTCGAACTGCGGCACACGATCAAAAACCGCCGCACGCTGGCGCAGGGAGCCGTCGTGGCGGCCGAATTCCTCTGCGGAAAGAAGGGCGTATACGGCATGGAGGACCTGCTGAAATAGTTGAAACAACCGAGACAACATGCAAAAAATCAAGGCTTTTTTCAGAAACAAATGGGTCGGGTTCACGCTGGCCGCCCTGCTCTATACGCTCTGGTTCGTCGTCTGGACCGGGAACCTCTGGCTCCTGATCGGCCTGCCCGTCATCTACGACCTCTACATCTCGAAGCTCTTCTACCGCTACGTCTGGCACCACAACGCGGAGCTCTGCAAACGAAACAGGCTCTACAAGACCGTCTACGAGTGGGTCAACGCCATCATCTTCGCAACGGTCGTCGCCACGCTCGTGCACATCTTCATCTTCCAGATGTATGTGATCCCCACCTCGTCGATGGAGAAATCCCTGCTCGTCGGTGACTACCTCTACGTCAGCAAGGTATCCTACGGCCCCCAGATGCCCAACACACCCCTCTCGTTCCCCTTCGTGCACCACACGATGCCCTTCTCGCAGACCAAAAAATCCTTCTCCGAAGCGATCAAATGGCCCTATCACCGGCTCAAAGGACTCAAACCCATCCGCCGCAACGACGTCGTGGTCTTCAACTTCCCCGCCGGAGACACCGTGCTGCTCGAAAACCAGTCGGTGACCTACTATGACGTGCTGCGCGGTTTCGAGGAGTCCTTCGGAAAGGAGGAGGGGCGCAAGCGCCTCAACGAAAAATACACGGTCATCAGCCGACCCGTGGACAAACGCGAAAACTACATCAAGCGATGCGTGGCCCTGCCCGGCGACTCGCTCGTGATCCGCGACGGACAGGTCTTTGTCAACGGAGAACCCCAGGAGCCGATCCCCGGCTTGCAGAGCTCCTACATCGTGCAGACCAACGCCCCCTTCACGCAGTATGCGCTCGACAACCTCGGAATCACCGAGTACAGCGGAAACGGCGCCGCCTACTACATGTCCCTCACGAAGGAGGCCGCCGCAAAGATCGAGGCGTCGAGCAACGTCATCTCGATCCGCCCCTACATCTACACCCCCTCGACCGACGTATTCCCGCAATGGGACGAGGCGCGGTGGAGCCAGGACAACTACGGACCGATCTGGATCCCGAAGAAGGGCGCCACGGTGGAGCTGACACCCGAAAACCTGCCGCTCTACCGCCGGATCATCGAGGCATACGAGGGGCATGAGCTCGACGTGCGCGACGGCGCGATCCGCATCGACGGAGAACCCGCCACGCAGTACACCTTCGCCATGGACTACTTCTGGATGATGGGTGACAACCGCCACAATTCGGCCGACTCGCGCTTCTGGGGCTTCGTGCCCGAGGACCACATCGTCGGAAAGGCCTCGTTCGTCTGGCTCTCGCTCGACGCCAACAAGAAGTTCCCGTCGAACATCCGCTGGGAGCGGCTCTTCCGGAAAGTGCGGTAGGCCATGCAGGACGACGACCGATACCGGACCGTCGCGGCGCCCGCCGAGGCCGCCTGCCGCGAACGCAGCAGCAAGTTCCTCGCCTGGATCTATCCCGTCCGCAGCGAGGAGGAGATCCGCGGCCATCTGGATGCCCTGCGCAAACGATTCTTCGACGCCACGCACCACTGTTACGCCTGGCGGCTCGGACCCCGCGGCGAGGCATTCCGCGCCAACGACGACGGAGAACCTTCGGGAACGGCCGGAAAGCCGATTCTCGGGCAGCTGCTCTCGAACGACATCACCGATTGTCTCGTAGTCGTGGTCCGCTACTTCGGCGGCACGAAGCTCGGGGTTCCCGGGTTGATCGCCGCATACCGCGAAGCCGCAGCTGCGGCCATCGAAGCCGCGCAGATCGTCGAGCGGACCGTCGACCGGGTCGTCACGGTGGATTTCCCCTATGTGGCGATGAACGACATCATGCGTGTGGTCAAGGAGGAGCAGCCCAGGATCGAGGCGCAGGAGTTCGACAACCTCTGCACCCTGCGGCTCGCAATCCGCGAAAGCCGCGCCGAGGGGCTGGTCGTCAGGCTCCGCAAGGCCGGAGGTTCCATCCGGGAGTAACCGGTGAGGGCAGACGGCCGGAAAGGACCGGGAAAAGGAGCAGGGTAGAAGGACCGCGGGAAGAAGGAGCAGGGAAAGAAAAAACCGGGATTGCAGACGCGGACAGGCGGAATCGGGTCCTCCCAAGTATAGAAACAAACCAACGGAACAAGGTCGCGGATCGCAGACCTTACGGATATGGAAAAACACGATAACTGCATCTACATAAAAGGGGCGCGGGTTCATAACCTTCGCAACATCGAACTCGCCATCCCGCACGAAAAACTGATCGTCATCACCGGTTTGTCGGGCTCCGGAAAGTCGACCCTCGCCTTCGACACCATCTTCGCCGAAGGGCAGCGCCGCTATGTCGAGAGCCTCTCGGCCTATGCCCGGCAGTTCCTCGGCAAGATCAACAAACCCGATGTCGACATCATCGAGGGAATCGCCCCGGCCATCGCCATCGAGCAGAAGGTCAACACGCGCAACCCCCGCTCGACGGTCGGAACGACCACCGAAATCTACGACTATCTGAAACTCCTCTTCGCACGCGTCGGACACACCTTCTCGCCCGTCTCGGGCGAAGAGGTCCGCTGCTACTCGACGGACGATGTGGCCGAATACCTCCTCGAACACCGCGGGCAGCGCATCCTCATCGGGGCGCCGCTGGTACTCGCCGAAGGGCAGGGGATCATCGAGAAGCTGACGCTGCTGCTCTCCGAGGGTTTCATGCGCGTCTACACCGGCGGCGAGGTGCGGCTCATCGAAGACATCCTGCCCGGAATCGGACCCGACACGAAGGCCGACGAGCTGCGCATCGTCGTCGACCGCCTGCGCGTGAACGACGACGAGGAGACCCCGACCCGCATCCGCGATTCGGTGGCCCGCGCCTTCTCCTACGGCGGGGGCGTCTGCGAGACGGTCACCGACGACGGACTGCGCTCCTTCTCGTCGCGCTTCGAGGCCGACGGCATCGAGTTCGAACCCCCGACCGAGCATCTGTTCAGCTTCAACAACCCGCTCGGCGCCTGCCCCCGCTGCGAAGGCTACGGAAAGGTCATCGGCATCGACGAGGACCTCGTGATCCCCGACAAGAGCAAGACCATCTACGAGGATGCAATCGCCTGCTGGCGCGGCGAGACGATGCGTCGCTGGAAGCAGCAGCTCATCGACAACGCCGCGAAGTTCGACTTCCCGATCCACACCCCCTTCTACGAACTGACACCCGCCCAAAAACGTCTGCTCTGGCGCGGAAACCAGTATTTCCACGGTCTCGACGAGTTCTTCCAGTACATCGACTCCGAGCGGCGCAAGATCCAGTTCCGCGTGATGAAGGCCCGCTACACGGGCAAGACCGTCTGCCCCGAGTGCGGCGGTTCGCGGCTGCGCCGCGAGGCTCTCTACGTCCAGGTCGGGGGGCGCACGATCGCCGATCTGGTCCGCATGCCCGTCGACGGGCTGATCGACTTCTTCGCCGCCCTGCAACTCGACGACCACGACGCAAAGGCCGCGGCGCGCATCCTCGTCGAGATCCGAAACCGGTTGCAATACCTCGCCGACGTGGGGCTCGGATACCTGACCCTCGACCGCCTGTCGGCAACCCTCTCCGGCGGCGAGAGCCAGCGCATCAACCTCTCCACATCGCTCGGAAGCAACCTCACAGGCTCGATGTACATCCTCGACGAACCCTCGATCGGGCTCCATCCCCGCGACACAAACCGCCTGATCGGCGTGCTGAAACAGCTGCGCGACCTGGGAAACACGGTGATCGTCGTCGAACACGAGGAGGAGGTGATCCGAGCCGCCGACTGGATCGTCGACATCGGTCCAAAGGCCGGTTACAACGGCGGCGAGGTGGTCTTCAACGGCACGCTCCCCGATCTGTTGAAGTGCGGGCAAAGCCTCACGGCCGACTACCTCACGGGACGCCGCGAAATCGCCGTGCCCCCCACCGAGCGCGGGTGGAGCCGCTCGATCCGGATCCGCGGAGCCCGCGAAAACAACCTCCGCAACATCGACGTGCGGATCCCGCTCGGCGTGATGACCTGCATCACCGGAGTCAGCGGATCGGGAAAATCATCCCTGGCCAAAGGAATCCTCTATCCCGCGCTGCGGCGCATGCTCTTCGACACGGGCGTCAAACCCGGCGACTTCGACGGACTGGACGGCGACGTGCAGCTGCTCAAATCGGTCGAGATGGTCGACCAGAACCCCATCGGAAAGTCCTCGCGATCGAATCCCGTCACCTACATCAAGGCCTACGACGAGATCCGCAAGCTCTTCGCCGACCAACCCTATGCCCAGCACAACGGACTCGGCGCCTCGGCCTTCTCGTTCAACATCGCCGGAGGCCGCTGCGAGGAGTGTCAGGGCGAGGGCGTCATCAAGGTCTCGATGCAGTTCATGGCCGACGTCGAACTGGTCTGCGAAGCCTGCGGCGGAAAGCGTTTCCGCGACGAGATCCTCGAAGTCAGGTACCGCGGACGGTCGATCTACGACGTACTCGAAATGACCGTCGACGAGGCCATCGACTTCTTCGGCGAAGAGCCCGCGAACGCCACCTGCCGCAGGATCATCGAGCGGCTGAAACCCTTGCAGGACGTCGGTCTCGGATACATCAAGCTCGGGCAGTCCTCCTCGACGCTCTCCGGCGGCGAGAGCCAGCGCGTGAAACTCGCATCGTTCCTCACGAAGGATGCCGCCCAGGGCGGCGTGATGTTCATCTTCGACGAACCCACCACGGGACTCCACTTCCACGACATCTCGAAGCTCCTCGCGGCGTTCAACGCCCTGATCGAACGCGGGCACACGATCGTCGTCGTCGAGCACAACATGGACATCATCAAGTGTGCCGACTGGGTCGTGGACCTCGGGCCCGAAGCCGGTGACGGGGGCGGGCGCGTCATCTTCGAGGGCCGGCCCCGCGAGCTGGAACAATGCCCCGAAAGCCACACCGGCGAGTTCCTGCGCCGCCGCACCAAACGCTGATCCCCAATCATGGAATTCCACACCTATACCTTGCCCAACGGAATCCGCGGCATCCACCGTCAGGTGCGCGGATCGGTGGCACACTGTGCCCTGGTCATCGGCGCCGGAAGCCGCGACGAACTCCCCACGGAGTACGGGCTGGCACACTTCACCGAACACGCCTTCTTCAAGGGCACCGAGCGCCGCCGCGCCTGGCAGGTCAACTGCCGCCTCGAAAACCTCGGCGGCGAGCTCAACGCCTTCACCACGAAGGAGGACACGACGATCCATGCCACGACCCTCCGCGGCGACTTTGCAAAGGCCGCCGAGCTGATCGCCGACATCGCCTTCCATTCGACCTTCCCCGAACGCGAACTCGAACGCGAAAAGGAGGTCATCGTCGACGAGATCAACACCTACAAGGATTCGCCCGCCGACCTGATCTACGATACCTTCGAGGACCTGCTGTTCGAGGGTTCGCAGCTGGGACACAACATCCTGGGCCGCAAGGCCGCACTCGCCCGTTACGACGGCGACGCCATCCGCGCCTTCACCCGCCGGATGCACACCACCGACCGCATGGTCTTCTCGTCGATCGGCAACTTCTCGCCCCGGGCGGCCGAAGCCGTCGCCGCGCGTTACTTCGGCGAACAGCCCGCCACCGTATGCGGCGGCGAAAGGGTAGCGCCGGGCCCCTGCGCGGCGTTCGAAAAGAGCGTCGTGAAACACACCCACCAGACCCACTGCATCATCGGCGGCCGCGCCTGCGGAATCGCCGAAGAACGCCGCCTGCCCCTGGCCCTCGTGGTCAACATCCTCGGAGGACCGTCGGCCAACTCGCTGCTCAACGTGGTCGTGCGCGAACGAAACGGACTGTCGTACAACATCGAAGCCAACTACACCCCCTACGGCGATACGGGCATCGTGGCGATCTATTTCAGCTCCGAACACGGAAACGCCGACCATTGCATCGAGCTCATCGAGGAGCAGCTGCACCGGTTGCGCACCGTACCCCTCACCAGCCGCCAGCTCTCGATGGCCAAGAAGCAGTTCATCGCCCAACTGGCCATTTCGAGCGAAAGCAACGAGAGTTACATGCTCGGTGCCGGCAAGAGCCTGCTGACCCACGACGAAGTGGACACCATGGAGCAGGTTTACGCCAAAGTCCGCGAACTGACCGCCGCACAACTCACCGAAGTTGCCGAAGAGGTCTTTTCGGGCATGTCAAGGTTGATTTACAAATAGAGTCTATGGACGCACTCGAACGATACGTACACGAACATTCGGCGCCCGAAGAGGAGCTGTTGCATGAGCTGGACCGCGAAACCAACCTCCGCGCCGTGGCACCCCGCATGTTGTCCGGGCACATTCAGGGGCGGATGCTCGAAATGATCGTCCGCATGATCCGCCCCCGCCGGGTGTTGGAGATCGGGACCTTCACGGGCTATTCGGCCCTCTCGATGGCCGCGGGGCTCGACGACGAGGCCCGGTTGGACACCATCGAGGTCGACGACGAGCTGGAAGAGTTCACCCGGTCGTGGTTCGACCGTTCGCCCCACGGCCGCAAGATCCGGCTGCACATCGGCTCGGCACTCGACATCGCACCCCGGCTCGGCGAGGTCTACGACCTCGTCTTCATCGACGGCGACAAGCGCGAATATCCCGACTACTACCGCATGCTGATGGGCGACAACGGCGGCAAGGCGCTCGTACACGGCGGTTCGGTGATGATCGCCGACAACATCCTCTGGTCGGGGAAGGTCGTGCAGCCCGTGGCACACGGCGACCGGCACACGCAGGCGTTGATCGAGTTCAACCGCATGGTCGTCGAGGACCCCCGCGTGGAGAACGTCATCGTCCCCCTGCGCGACGGGCTGAACCTGATCCGGGTAAAAAGCAACTGAAAACAACAGGGATACTACGGATTTCAACGATTCGATACAGCGCTGACAGGCTTCGCAAAGTCCCCGCCGAGGCGGGGATTTAGGGGTGGGTCTGACCTGAATACGGCGCCGCAGGCGGCGAACAACAGCGGCGGGATACGAAACACCGGACAACAAGCAACCATCGACAACATACATTTTACCATGGAGATCAAGGAATTGCAGGAAAGGGTAGACGCCTGGATCAAGCAGTACGGCGTGCGTTACTTCTCGGAACTGACCAACATGGCCTGCCTCACGGAAGAGGTGGGGGAGTTGGCCCGCGTCATGGCCCGCACCTACGGCGACCAGTCGTTCAAGGCCGGCGAACGGGCCAACCTCGCCGACGAAATGGCCGACGTGCTGTGGGTGTTGGTCTGTCTGGCCAACCAGACCGGCATCGACCTCACCGAAGCCATCGAGGCCAATTTCGCCAAAAAGACCTCTCGCGACAAGGAGCGACACCTCAACAACAGCAAACTCAACAAGGAGTGAAAAAACGGTTCATTTCAGGGAGCGGACCCCGTATGTGGCGGCCCGCTCCCTCTGTTTTTTCCGGAACACCCTGTTTTTTATACCCTTCGGGCGGATCGGTTTGGTGCGTTCGGGAAAAATCCCTATCTTTGGAAAAACCGGATTTACAAACTCCAAAAAACAACCATCATGAAACGTTTTTACCTGCTGACCGCCCTCTTCGCGCTGACCGCCGCCGGGTGCGTCAAGGTGGATCTGGTCGATGTTTCTACCTCCCCCCTTCCGGAAAATCTGACCGTTGAACAGACCGACTACACGCTCGGGCCCATCGAGGAGCGGACCGCAACGGTGGTGTTCTCCGCAAAGGGCGACTGGACCCTCTCGATCGTGTACGACGATGCCGATGCCGGAGACGAAACCGATGCCGATGCCGCGTGGCTGACGGCCGATGCCGCAGGCGGTGCCGCCGGAGAACAGAGCCTCGGAATGTCCGCCGCACGGAATTTCCAGGCAGCGCCCCGCACGGCCTATGTCGATCTCGTCTGCGGGGAGCAGACCGTGCGGCTGACCGTCACCCAGACGGGCCTGTCCGACGACATGGACTTCTCCGCACTGTTCGATGAGACCTTTGCGCAGAAGTTGCAGGAACGGGATAT
>NZ_NFHT01000012.1 GCF_002161445.1 Alistipes sp. An66 | reverse complement strand
TTTGTCAACACCATAAGTCTACTCTTTTTTAGTTTTTTGTTGATTCCCTATACAAATCTAAAAAATCTGTAGACTTTTTCATTTATCCTTCTCCAGACACACTTTTGGGAACAGTATCGTTTATCTTTTCCGAAGCTTTTACTAAGTTTTTGTGATTCCTCGCGAAACAGTATCCATGATTACGACAGACCAAAACGTAAAAAGGGCCTGTCCCCCAAAAAGAGACCGGCCCATCCTTTCTGACTCGTGCAACCCTATCGCTCGGCCCGCATCGGGTTTTCCAGAAAATCCTTGTAGGCAAGGCGGATACCGTCCTCGAGTTCGGTCTTGTAGGTCCAGCCCAGCGCCGTGGCTTTCGAAACGTCGAGCAGCTTGCGCGGCGTACCGTTCGGCTTCGAGGGGTCCCAGCGGATCTCTCCCTCATAGCCGATCACCTTGGCGACCAGTTCGGTCAGCTCCTTGATCGTCAGCTCCTTGCCCGTACCGGCATTCACCGTCTCGTTGCCCGAATAGTTGTTCATCAGGAAGACGCACAGGTTGGCCAGATCGTCCACGTAGAGGAACTCGCGCAGCGGGCTGCCGTCGCCCCAGCACGTCACGTAGGGAAGCCCCTGCACCTTGGCCTCGTGGAAGCGGCGGATCAGCGCCGGAAGCACATGGCTGTGTGTCGGGTGGTAGTTGTCGTTCGGACCGTAGAGGTTCGTCGGCATCACACTGATGTAGTCCGTTCCGTACTGGCGGTTCAGAAACTCGCAATACTTCAACCCCGAAATCTTGGCCAGCGCATAGGCCTCGTTGGTCTTCTCCAACTCCGAGGTCAGCAGGCACGACTCCTTCATGGGCTGGGGCGCCATGCGCGGATAGATGCACGACGAGCCGAGGAATTCCAACTTCTTGCAGCCGTTCTGCCAGGCGGCATGGATGACGTTCATTTCGAGGATCATGTTGTCGTACATGAAGTCGGCCAATGCACTCTGATTGGCCTCGATGCCGCCGACCTTCGCCGCAGCAAGGAAGACATACTCGGGCCGCTCCTCGGCAAAGAAGCGCTCGACAGCCTCCTGGCGGGTCAGATCCAGCTCCTTGTGCGTACGGGTGATGATGTTCGTGTAACCCTGCCGTTGCAGCTCACGGACGATGGCCGAACCCACCATGCCGCGGTGTCCGGCCACATAGATTTTTGCATTTTTCTCCATCATAAGACGTTCTCTCCTATTTTACGATACCCTTTTCGAGATACTCGGCCAAGTTCGTGCGGATCTCGTCACCGGCCCGTTCGACAGCCACCTTCGCCATGTCGGCATCGACCATGATTTTGACCAGCTGTTCGAAGGTCGTCTTCATCGGATCCCATCCCAACTGGGTCTTCGCCTTCGTGGGATCACCCCAGAGGTTCACGACATCCGTCGGACGGTAGAAATCGGGCGACACCTCCACCAGCACACGGCCCGTAGCCTTGTCGATACCCTTCTCGTCGGCACCCTCACCGACAAATTCCAGTTCAATCCCGACGTGCTTGAAGGCCAGATAGCAGAACTCGCGCACGGAGTGCTGCACACCCGTGGCAATCACGAAATCCTCGGGTTTTTCGTTTTGAAGAATCAGCCACATACACTCGACGTAATCCTTCGCGTAGCCCCAGTCACGCAGCGACGAAAGATTGCCCAGATAGAGTTTATCCTGCTTGCCCTGCGCGATACGGGCCGCTGCGAGGGTGATCTTGCGCGTCACGAAGGTCTCGCCGCGACGCTCCGACTCATGGTTGAACAGGATACCCGAGCAGCAGAACATGTTGTAGGCTTCGCGATACTCCTTGACAATCCAGTAGCCGTAGAGCTTTGCCACGGCGTAGGGGCTGTACGGATGGAACGGGGTCTTCTCGTTCTGCGGGACCTCCTCGACCTTGCCGTAGAGCTCCGAAGTCGAAGCCTGATAGATGCGGCAGGTCTGCGCCAGACCGCACAGGCGCACGGCTTCAAGAATGCGCAACACGCCCGTGGCATCGACATCGGCGGTGAACTCCGGGGCGTCGAACGACACCTGTACGTGGCTCTGGGCCGCCAGGTTATAGATCTCATCGGGACGTACCTTGCTGACGACCTGAATAATGCTCATCGAGTCGCCGAGGTCGGCATAGTGGAGATGGAAATGGGGTTTGCCTTCGAGATGGGCGATTCGCTCGCGATAGTCGGTCGACGAACGGCGGATCGTGCCGTGAACATCATAACCTTTTTCCAACAAGAGTTCCGCCAAGAACGAGCCATCCTGGCCCGTAATCCCGGTGATCAAAGCTGTTTTCATATTTTATCTTACCGATTGTGTTTTGATTGTTTCTTTTGTTGATGCTTGCGCCGACGCTCCTGCCATAGTAGACGGGGCAGCGAACCGAGAATCCCGGCACACCGAGCGAGTTGCTTGCGGGGTTCCTTGAAGATCCGGTGGACGAATTCCAGATGGCAGCGGATCATCCACTGGGGCGCCCGCGAGACCTCCGTTCCGCTGAAAAACTTGAAAGCGGCGCCCACGGCGATCATGACCCCACGATGCAGGTACGGTTTCAGACGGCTCATGAAGATCTCCTGTTTGGGAGCTCCGAGGGCCACCCAGATGATGTCGGCACCGTCGGCCTCCACCATGCGGGCGATCTCCGGGTAGTCGAACTCCTCGACCTTGCGGAACGGCAGCTCGACGAACTGCATCTGCGCCACATCGGGGTTTTCATGGATAAGATTCTCTTTGAGCCCGTCGAGAATGGCCTGCGAGGTTCCCATGAAGATCATGCGATACTTGCGGCTGCGGATGATATCCATGAAGATCTGGCTGCCGCAATACTGTTCAAAGCGCTTTCCATAGATCCATCGGATGTAGAGCGGGACATAGCTGCTGTCGCAGATGGAGAACATACCACCGTTTACGACCTTGAGATATTCGGGATCCCGGTTTGCAGTATTGAGGATCACGCCGTCGGCCACACAGACGTAGTCGGCCTCGTTTTTCTGCAGCTGTCGTGCAATGCTTTCGTGTACGGCCTTTTTGTCGAACTCGTAACGAATGTTGAAATAGTATTCCATAATATGAGAAAATGACTTGTAAGGACATTGTACCTTACATCATGCTTTTTTCAGCACCAGAAGTCTGCCACCCAAGGCAAAAAGCCACTCTTTGAGTTGTGCCACAACGAGCGATGAGAGGAAAACCAAGGGGACAATTACGAAAAAGTATTTTCCGAATTGAGATTGACTGACAAAGTAGCGATCCAAGAAATAAGGATAGTACAGTTTATCAAAAATCCAACAGCACAGATACATATCAAGCGACAACAATGAGATGCGTTTCAAAACTGCGGTAGTCGCATAATTCTTAATATCCACTTTGTATAAGAGCAGGAACATCAAGACTGCCACAATAGTTCCGAATACGCCACTGGAACCGCCAACAATTTGAATCATTGCATGGTTTTTGACAAACAGCATATTGAAAATAGGATTGATGGCACATACAAGAATAATGGCAGCAATTGCCATCCATACGTTCTTTCCAGTCAATCTTGGCTCATATTCGCGGATATATGATCCAATGAAGAAAAAAGTAAGTGGATATATATTTTGCCAGAATCCAGGAACGAGATGGAATCCGTAACGATTGAACAAATCGGGCAAAGCCGTCAAAACGAACAACGTTACCAATAGAATTTGTTTTTGCCGCTTTATTGGAATTGCCTTATACATCAAATTCAGGAACGGAGTTAACAAATACAGCCCTATCCACATTTCAATATACCAGCCATAAGGGATGACCGAAAAATCCAATATTTTCAATCCCCACTTAATCCAAGATAAATCCTCCTCCATCCAGAATCTTCGGAATAAAATAGTAACTACCGCAAAAAACAAATAAGCAATAATTACTCTTATTCCTCCGCGATAATATTTCCAATTACACTCTATCTTGTGAGCATTCAAGAACCCTGTCATCATGATGAACAAAGGAACACCTATCGCATTAAACAACAAATAGGACATACCTTGAAGAAACATTCCATGAACATTGAACACCGTCTCACGGAAAGGAGTATTCAGCACAAAAAAGTGCCCGGCAATTACCGAGAAAATAGCAACTACCCGGATTATATCCAAGCCTGCAATTCGGGGGGGGGAACTTTCTTGATCGGATTGGTTTCTGCCATCATCAACAACTATAACATACTTTTAATTAAATCATTCCATTTTTGATAAATCACCTCCGTAGAATATTCGCGCAAAAGTTTGTCGTGGGCCTTTTCTCCCAAACGGACAATCTCATTCGGATTATTCCAGAGAGCAACTACTTGTCGTTCCAAATCTTCAACATTGCCCGAAACAAATAAACGCCCAATTGCTGTATCACCTTCACTGATAATCTCCGTAAAGCCACCATGATTGGGGCCAATAGTCGGTCTGCCAAATTGTGCCGCTTCGAGAATGGACATCGGAAATCCCTCATACCAACGACTAGCCATCACAAAAAAGGCCGCGCCCTTATAAAAAGCGTTTAACTCTTCTCCGTGAAGATACCCCACAAGAGTAACATTGGTCGGCAAATTCTCAACAATGTCGGGATCACGCAAGGCACCTGCAAATTTGAACGTAATCTCCGGATGTCGGCGAGCAACCTCAACAATCAGATCTACCCCCTTCTCTCGACTCAAACGCCCAGAAAACGCGACATAAGTTCCAATCACCGGATCATAATCTGAAGTCGCAACGACAGCATTAGGGATAACCACCATTTTAGCGGCATCAAATCCGGCCTGAATCAACTTCTGCCGCTGAAAATCGGTAATACAAGCAAACCGATCGACGCATTTGCGATAGGCTCCCGAATATCGTGCCACCGCATTTCGCGCCGCATATCCGACCGATTTCAACAGGGAGTGCTCGCAATTATAATGCACACAGCCCCACTCGTTGCCACGCTCCAAGCACAACTCGCAAGGTTTCCCATTCCGCATGAACAAGCCCGTGGGGCAGATCAGACGAAAATTATGGACGGTCATCACAACCGGAACACCCGCCTTTTTGCACTCAAACAGAGCAGCCGGAGAGATAAATGGAAACAGGTTGTGCACATTCACGACATCCGGCCGCTCCGCCTTCAGAATCCGCCGCATCTCACGCACCCCTTTCGGGCTGTACAGACCAGCCAGGAATCCATGAATCTTACCCACAAACGAATCTCGGCTACCGGCCGTCGACATTCTCAGTTGCACGACTTGATGGCCGTGCTCTGTCCACATGGCTGCCATCTGATCGACAACGGACTCCTCTCCCGAATATTTTCCGTAGCCGTTATGGACGAGTAGTATTTTCATTTAATATAGCAGTAACCGCATTATAAATATTTTGGGCTGTTTGCTGAGGGTTGTAATATTGCTCAATCAATTTAGATTCTTCCCCATAACGTTTTAGATCAACCGAATGGAAGATTGCCAAAGCCTTTTCTATTGTCTGTTTTTTCAAAGGATCAAACAAAACACCATTGCGCCCCTCTTGAACCAACTCAGGATAACAACCATTATAAATTGAACAAGCTATAGGTAAACCACACGACATTGCCTCTGGCACAACAAGGCTCCAATTATCCTCCAAGGTTGGGATTACAAACACATCTGAGATTGCATAATATTTATATATTTCAGAATAATCTATTCCCCCTGTAAACAAAATATTATACCCCGAACCAAAGTTGTGAATATAAGATTCTCCAAGAGGACCGGTTCCTACAATTAGGAGGCTATCATGTGGATATCTATGATGATGTTCTCTCCATGCGTCCAAAAGATAAATTACACCCTTCCTTTCAATCAATTGACCGACATATATATAAATAAGCCCGTTCTCTTTAATACCTAAAGATTGCTTTAATGCAGATCTTTTCTCAAGATCAAAGGACATACACTCAATTGAGAGTTGCTTACTATCAGCACACATTCCTCCAGTAAAGATCGAATCTGGCTTAACTCCTTGGGATACCAAATACTCTTTGGTCAAGATTCCATTCGCAATGTACCCGGAAACAAATTTATTTACTAATTTCCGATATACCTTTCTCCACCACGGACAATCACGTTCAGTATGAGCCGTACGCTCATAAGCAATCATCAATGGTATATGCTTCGTAATGGAACGGAACAAAGCCCATGGCGTAAACTGAAAGAATCCTTCCGCTATGATAATATCTGCATCAACGGATTTTATCAATCTGTATAATCCTTTTGGAAAAGGTATGGAAACACCTGTATTTGCAAAGTCTCCTTTTCCACCAATGCGAATTTGTCGTTCATGAGGTAATCCTAAAGCATGATCCCCAAGAGCAGATTCTATTTTTTCGACACATCGCGGTGGAACTCGATCCTTACTATATACCAAATAAAAGTTCCCTTCACTTAAATCATACAATTCTTTGTATAAGGGGACTCTATAATCCAGAAAAGACGGATTAACCCATAATATCTTGTGAGGCTGCATTTTTCTCTATAACGTTTAAATAATACGTCTCCAAAGAATCCAAAATCACATCCGTAGAAAAGTTCTCTTTAATTTTTTTGTATGCATTCGCCCTTTTTTGTGCGACTGAAGCCTCATTCTCTTCCAATGCTCGGCGTAAATACTCTGCTAATTTTTCCGGATTATGAGGCGGGACCAGATACCCATCTTTACCATTTTCAATAATTTCAGCCATTCCGCCATTTGAACTTCCAATCACAATATTTCCTGCCAGCATTGCTTCTAAACATACTAATGGCATATTTTCCCACCATGACGGGAAACATACCACTTTTGATTGCGCATACCAATCTTTTAGGCAACCTCTAGTCTGATTCCCTAAAAAGGTACACCATATCTCGCCATTTCCATCTACTTCTTTCTTTAAGGAATTGGCATAAGCTCCCATTTTCCCAGCAATATGCAGAGTCACCGACATATTTTGACTTCTTAAAATTCGACAGGCCTCAATCAAATCACCGACGCCTTTCCCCTCTGCAACAGTTCCTACATACAATATCGAGCCTTCACTATACTCCCTATCTTTCTCACTCCTCCACGAATCTATCTCTATAGAATTATAAATAACCTCAATATTGGATTTTAACTTTGGAACACATGTTTCAAACCATCGTTTAAGACTTAAAGAACAAGAAGTAACATATTGAAATTTGGGCAGTATTCTCAGTTCCTGCCATCCGACCCAATAGTCATAAAAATTTCTTATCGATAACTTCTTAATCCCCGCATTATTTCGATCCAACAAAGTTGGAGTATGCAATCTTATCACAACCGGAATCTTCAATCTTGTCAAATAAAAAGCCTCGGCCCCAAATTCCGGAACTTCGACAATATCAACATTGTGAAGAGTCTCGATCGTTTTAAGGATCTTTCTTCTATAAGAAAAGAAACGATATAAACACCGGAACTTTTTTATAATAGAGGCGTGCTCGATACCCGGAATCACAAAATCGCCACCTGATAAACGAATAACACGAACCCCTTGATCAGAATATTCAGTTTCCTCTCTCGTATCATCCGATGCACAACATACCGTAACAGTATGTCCTCGTTTCACCAAATTAACGGCGGTTTCTTTAATATACGAGGCGATTCCTCCTCCTCTGAGAGTAGGAACATATTCTCGACAAACGAAAACGATATGCATTCTATCTTAATTTTAGGAGCAATTTATAGGATATAATATTAGGAAGTAACCCTAAAATAATGATTGGAAAGAATATATGAAATGGTGCTCCAAAACGAATTGCGTCATACGCAATCTTAATCGCTTTATGCCCTTTTTTAATCTCAATTTGAATCACAGCATAAATCTTATACCACCGAATTACATATAATTTTAACTGCCTTTTAATATTTAATCTTTGCTCTTCATTATAGAGAGCAAGCAGAGCATCCAGGACAAATGATTCCCCTCCTGATCTCAATTGAGCCTTACTTTGTTTAGAATCAGATGGTGATTCACAGAATATAGCTTGAACTGATTTAGAATATGCAATAGTCGTATTAACTGCTAAACGGGCCCACGTAAGCAGGTCTTCACCAGACTTGACACCAACCGGGAAACCTCCGATTGCCTGAATCGCCTGTTTTTTTACCATGATGGAGATAGAGCAAATCGGAGGATTTGAACAACTGGCAACTTCAAAATAATTGGTAAGGATGCCATCTTCTTCAACAAAAGGCAATTTGTGAATAAGGGTTGGAGTGACCCTTCCCATCACATCCCGAAATTCATAATTGCAGGCAAAAACGCTGCAATCCGGATATTTCTGATAAAGAAAATACTGCGTAGCCAAATATTCCGGTTTCCATTCGTCATCGGCATCCAAAAATGCAATCAACTCTCCTTTTGCTTCTTCAACACCCCGATTCCGAGCGGCAGAAACACCTGCATTCGGCTGATGAACCAGCCGGATACGATCATCATGAACTTTTCCAACCTCCTCTACGCTGCCGTCCGTAGAACCGTCATTCACAATCACAATTTCATAATCACGGAATGTCTGGTTTAAAACCGTTCGAAGCGTAGAAGTAATACTTTTCTCTTTGTTATAAAGAGGGATTACAACAGATATCATATATTATTCTTATTCTGTTTAAGTCCCAACATCATTCCATAAAAGCCAAAAGGCATTGATAGGGTCGCCATAGAATAATTAACTACATTATCAGAGTATAATGTAACAAAAACGCCAATCATAGAAGCGCCTGCTACCAAAGAACATAATTTTATCCCTTGATTTCTGAAAGAATGGTATGTTCGAAAACAATCTATAAATATAAGTATAGCTATAATCCCATAAAGGACTAAACCTATTAATCCATTATCACATCGCATTTGGACAAAATCGCTATGAGGGACTTTAAGTCCGCCAAAAATGAAATTATTGTACATATAGTTCTGGACTGAGCCGGTTCCAGAGCCAATCATTTCATGTCCAACATAGAATTTATTCTCCAAATGTTCCCACATGGAAGCTCGGGCATTCGTATTGACATCCGTCATATCCACCTGCCCGCTTTGAAACTGGTCAAGACTAATGGAGCTATCCATAAACATTTTCTTGTGAAGCGACGGGATGAAAAAGACGGCTAAAACTCCGGCTATGAGCACACCGGCAATAATGGGTAAGGATCGGACTCGATATTTGATGAAGTAAAAGGCCATGATTGAGACCAGCGATCCTACAATCGAAGTTCGAAACACCCAAACAAAGCACGGGAGCGCAAACAAAATCGTATAAATCAGATTTTTACGTTTTTCATTGGTGTAATAAAACAATCCCAACGAAAAAATCATGATAGAGATATAATTGATAGCACGAGCTGTCCCATACCAAAAAACCCCCGGAACAAGTTTTCCAACAAACGGGATAAACGCAAAACAAATGGAAAGCAAAGCAACCATCCGAGCTCCAATCCCCGCCGTGAGGAAGACTTGCGTATCTCGCACCGCCGCCGATGCAAATAGCATGATTAGCAACGGATAGATATATTTCAATATCACTCGAAATCCATAACCTGGAGCGGGGCTATAGGTCAACCCAACAACCAGCCAAAAAAGATAAATTATATAAATAATGGGAACCGAAGTCCATTTAATCTTATGCTTACAAACAAACAATAATCCCCCAAAGCAAAACAACTCTAAAACAAACAATCGGACAGCCATCAGATCTAAGCCTCCTGGGGCCGAAAATGCTAATAATCCTGTCGAGAACGTCAG
The DNA here is from genome assembly GCF_002161445.1 of Alistipes sp. An66. GTDB lineage: Bacteria > Bacteroidota > Bacteroidia > Bacteroidales > Rikenellaceae > Alistipes > Alistipes cottocaccae. The sequence goes on along the minus strand of NZ_NFHT01000012.1, from coordinate 83,580 downwards.
AATCCAAAACCTTTCGGGACCATCCAGCCACATTCGTCGGTGTTTATTCAGTGGATAGCTCATCGCCCCCGAGGAGGTCAGCCATTGATAACCGACAACCGTGATGATTAAAAAATATAGATAATTCAGTACATACATATTTCCGGGAATGTAGCGATTACTCTATTCAGCAATCCTTTTATACAAATTATTGAACAACACGCTGAATCGGTCAAATCCAAATTGTTTTACATAAGTAATTGCTCGCGCGGAGTATTGCTGCCACAGCTCCGGCGATTCGCAAAGATATATAAGTTTCGAGGCTAAATCATCGATATTCTCCGATTCATGCAATAATCCAACCTCTCCGTCACGAACAACCTCTGGGAGACCTCCAACCCGAGACGCTACTACTACGCATCCTCGCGCCATTCCTTCAATAGCCGTCAGTCCAAAACCTTCACTACGCGACGGCATCAGCAAGGTGTCAATCCGATCATAATACTGTGTCAAAGTTTCCTGCGGTTGACGACCAACAAATTCCACAGAATCGGAGATACCTGCTGTTTGAACTTGTTGCTCCATCTGTCCGCGCAGAGTTCCATCTCCAACAATCAACAATCTCACTTCCGAATGAATCGCCTTTACCTTTGCAAAGGCCGGCACCACCAAATCCATCCCCTTGATAGACTCCAATCGACTGACAACACCAATAGTAATTGGTCGATTGGCCATACGCGGTTCTTGAATTATAGGAAGACTTGCTGAAAGTGCATTGTAGATGGTGAAATGATTGCGTTTTTTCAAAGGATCGGCCTCATCATAAAGTTGCGAACTACCAAAGAACGAACGTTCGGCCAACTCCGTAATACAAGTGAACGCCCTTACGCAATGCTGCTGAATAAAATGGACCAATTTCAGATTTGGATAAATGTCTGCCGCAGTATGAGCAGTTGTAAGGATCAGCCGCATTCCCAACAACCGCAACAGCAAAATGGGGATCGCGCCAGGTGCCATATATTGGACATGAGCGACATCCGGTTTGTATTGTTTCAGAACGGACCGCAATCCTTTATACAGGAATAAAATACCTTTCCATCCACCCTTTCGAATTCCATCCGGGCTCAAACATACGACAACACTCCCCGCCTTTTGAAAACGGGAAATCATATCCTCGCAATTCTCGAAATAGCATACGGTCACAACCTGATGCCCGCCAGCTATAAGAGCCCGCACGAGATTCAACGTTTGGACCTCTGTGCCACCCGTCATCAAACACGGAATACAGATAAGGATAGTCATTACTTCTTCAACCTCGATTTTAATTTATCTACATAATAACAAATCGTCGGCATCGGATCCTTTCGATTAAAATTGAGTTGACACCCGGTTCTTATGAAATCATGCCACCATTGCTTTTTGGATAACTTCCCATCCTTGACATGACAATAATCTGTCGACAAATCCATCATATACGTATCCCTGACATGTAATTTCGGATCCTTCCTATCATCAAACAGCAAGGCAAGGAGGTTCACACCACTAGCTGTTGCCGCATAGGCAAGGCCATCATGGCGGAAATTAACCTCCATAAAATAATTTTTATCTTTTTCATGCAGCAATTCCACACTGAACGGGCCATAATATCCAACCCGATCCATTAATTTCACAATCGGAGCGATATCAATATTGAATCGGTCAATCGCCTGATATAAGCCAAAAGAGCAGGCACTATAAATCGTCGGATAATGTCTAATTTTCTTAATTCCTCCCGGAACATAGACACCATGTTCTGTCCGGACTCCAATCAGATTTATTTCATATTCCTTCTCAATATATTCCTGTACGATGAACAACGGACATGAGGACGTCTGCTGCAGACTTGTTTCGACCTCTTGATAATTCGAACAAATATGAATATCCGATTTCTCACCAAGCGTACTGTTTGCCGGCTTAAGCAACAAGGGGTACTCCACCCCCCCCGGGAATTGATCTCCACGTTTATATATAAAAGATTTGGGAATTGTGAATCCGCATTCTTGGGCCAATAAACATTGAGCATCCTTATTCATTATGTTCCCCAATCGAGCTCCCCGCATCGGTGTAATATAGGATTGACTCAATTCAGGTTCATGAGAATCAATAAATTGTGCGGCGCCATCATTTGTACATATCAGAACCTGATCGTTCGCCCCATCGGCAATCTTCTGCAGGACCAGCAGGCAATCTTCCACTTTGTCAAGATGAAATACCTGCCCTTTCTTAAGGTATCGACTCTTCGATACAAATAGCCGATCCCCTTTCCCTACAAGTAGCAACGTTATATCCACATGCGCCTCACCAAGGCTTCGAATCAATCCCAAGGTATTGTTAAAGGGATCCCCGATAATAACAGCCTTTTTCATCGCTTTTACTTAACCAATCTTATTGGGGACAATAATAACTTGAAATAGAGAAGATCATGATTAACGTCTCCAAATCGAGAAATGGAGAAGTTATCCTCATTTCTCGTTACCCCATTTACATCACGCCGTTCGCCACTAAACGCAAGTAAATATCCAGCATTCTTCGCTTGGATTTTTTCGCGCTCACCAAAATCAAACCGAGGATCCCCAAAAGGATAAGCCAAGGTTTCAACCCGATGACTAAACAATTGTTCCAGACTCTGCTTGCTCTCGAACAGCTCTTCTCGAACAGCACTATTCTCCAAAGATGACAATATATAATGGTGCACTGTATGAGATTGAATACTATGCCCCTCCTTCAATAAAGCAAGACACTCCTCCTGCGTCACATGGCTATATTTTTGCGGATTAACCGTATCATATTGTCTACCTTTGCATTGGTCGATCATCGCTAACTGTTGAGCAAAAGGAACTTGTCGAAACGCAGTATATGCCTTCTGCCCTTCCTTATAGGAGGCTGTATAAGACAGGTATCGTTCACAATAATTCTGTTCGATCATCCCCATACATCCACTTTTAACAAAGAAAACGGCTTTGACACCTCTCTTGTTAAGTTCCGGAACTGCATTACGAAACAGATTTGTATGACCATCATCGAAAGTAAATAAAACAGGATTGGGTGGGAGTTTTTCGCCTTTTATTTTCCAGGCAATGAAATTCTCCAATGTTATCGGAGTATAGTGCCGACATAAATATTTTACCTCTCGGACAAACCGACTCTTCCGAATGGTCGTATTATAATTATAATGATCTGACGGAATATCAAACTGATCATCCACCACATCATGATATACCATTACCAATACCCTATCCCTGTTTTTCCACCGATACAGATTATATAGTCCGGAGAAAGCAATTGCAGAAAGGATAGTCTGACGAAGAATATACCGAAAAGATTTCATAATTCCGATTGCTTAAAGTAAAGTTCTTTTTTCCACCGATTAGCACGGACAAAGACATTCGGCAGAACTCCAGACCAAGGATTTCCGCATGGTGCTTTAGGCAGGATATAAGCGTCAATAGCCAGATTTTTATTCTTGTGCTCTTGCGGAGACATGACCAAAATTCGAGCATTTTTCCAGTCTATATTCCATACGTTATAGAACCAGAACCATACACAATACTCATACAACTCGATTTTGGAATCATTACCAATGAATTTTCGGACAATATCCCTAGCAGCTAAATGATCACTCCATCCCTCATCTCGATATGGGACAAAAATAACATCAGGCTGTAATCCTTCGATTAAATTCTTTAATTGACCGGTCTCCGGGCAATCATATGAGATACTGCCATCCGGATAATTGAGAAAGTGAAGATTCTTTAGCGGAAGCCCCAGAAGGCCGGTAGCTTTACGAGACAAATTCCGGCGCGAATCAACCAACAACGACTCTTCAATATGACAACATCCCGCATGACTTTTCCCGCCGCCCGACAAAATAACGATATCGACTTGTTTCCCTTCTCGCAACAAACGTTGAATCAAACCGGAACATCCCAAGGCCTCATCATCCGGATGCGGAGCGACAATGAGGACCCGACTCCATGATTGTATAGATAACTTATGTATTATAGTCGATACTCCATGAAGTACAATTATTCGCCAATATTTTATCAAAGATTTAATCATATATTACATTTCAAAGTCATAGGCTCTTTTCCAAGCAAAAGCTTAAATAAGAAAGTATGAACCTAAGATCGCAATATTTATATATGGATATTATCTATTTATTGATCATTTCAATATATTGATTTACCACACGTCTTGGCGCAAATTGCTCATACATTTTATTTGATGAGATTGTAGATAAATCTCCATTCTCCCACAAATCAATCAATTGAATAATCGAGGTTTCAATTGATTGAACATCTGTATTATCTGCCAGAATACCACCGCCGTAAGTTTTTATCATATTATTTGCAAAACCATCTGTTGGGGAAATAGCAAGAATAGGTAAGCCTGTTTGTGCATAATCAACTATCTTACTCGCAAAAAAGATTCCTTTTTCGAGTTTTGCTTCTAAAAGGACTAACACATCATATTGTTGCAATTTATCAATAGCTGTAAGATATGGATATCCTCCTATACATTTCACGTATTCAGTTAAATCATATTTCTGGATTAATTGCTGAGTATAATCATTAATATGGCCCATAATGTGAAACTCAAATCTCGAGAATCCCTGATTGATAATATCTCTTAAGGCTTGAAACGTTAATTCCGGATCCCGCTCTTTAGAAAGGTTTCCAGAATGGCATAAGTAAAACTTATTTTTGAGCGTATCTCTTTCCACTCTCTTAAAAACAGATTCTACCAATCCTATATGCGGAATTACTTCTGTTTTTAGAGAAGACAATTCAGGAAAGTATGAAATAAAATGGGACTTAAGTGTATCTGAAGGGAATGTGATATAATCTGCAAATTGAAGCATCTTTCGAGCATATTTAAGAGCCCGATTCTGCTTATAACGAGAATCGTGATGAGTGTAAGGTTCCGGCCAAATTGCCTCAGCAGGGTCATTCCAGTTTGCAATCCATTTAATCCCTGTATCTTTTTTCAACTTATAACCAACGAAATGAGCCAAATCATTAGGAGATCGCGTTAAAACAGCATCATAAGAATTCTGAGACATAAGTTTTTGAGCCTGCTCATATGCCCTTCTCACCCACCTGATTCCAGGGGAAACACACCCCATTTTAAGGCTTGAATAAATTATATCACAAAGTCGATCAATGCGCGAACCTCCATATTGAATTAAGTATGTATTGGAGCGAAGTTGATCCCAAGGAGCATGCCATTGATTATCATATATTGGGCCTTCATCTATTTTAGAAATTACATCTACTACAATACCAGATTCTTTTAAAGCCCAAACAAGTTTAGCACAGCATAAACATTCAGAAAAAAGATATGGAAGATAACCTGGAGTAATCATCAATAATCTCATAGCAGATCTGTTTTAGATAAAAAATGCACTATTCTCTCACAAGCTTTACCGTCGCCATAAGGATTCACAGCTTTACTCATTTTAATATAATAATCGTTATCCTCAAGAAGTAACGATGTTTCAAGTATAATCTTATCATAATCAGTTCCAACTAGTTTAACAGTGCCGGCAGCTAAAGCTTCAGGCCGTTCGGTTGTATCACGCATAACTAAAACCGGCTTCCCTAAACCAGGGGCCTCCTCCTGTATTCCTCCGCTATCAGTCAATACAATAGAAGATTTTTCCATTAAGTATACGAAACTTAAATACTCTAAAGGCTCAATAAAGAACATATTGTCCAAATGCGTCAAATCCTCACCAAAAACTTTATGTATAGGATTACGAACATTGGGATTTAAGTGCATGGGATATACAAAATCCACATTGGGATACTTTTGGGTTAGTTTTTTAATAGCAGAACAAATGCGAATAAAACCATCACCAAAATTTTCTCTCCGATGCCCCGTTATAAGTACTAGCTTCTTGTTCGTATTTAAACGATTAATATCGTATCCAGCCTCGCACAATTTCCGTTTAAGATGAGCATCCAACGCTGCGTCATTTTTAATTTTCTCAACAACATTATATAAAGCATCTATTACTGTATTTCCCGTCACAATAATTTTTTCTTCAGATACTTCTTCCCTCAACAGATGCTCTTTACTTAATGGTGTTGGAGCAAAATTATATGTTGCAATACGACCTGTCAATTGCCTATTAATCTCTTCGGGCCATGGTGAATAAATATTGTACGTACGAAGACCTGCCTCAACATGTCCAACAGGAATTTGCTTATAATATGCAGCTAATGCTGCAGCCATAGAAGTAGTAGTATCACCATGTACAAGAACAATATCAGGATTAGCCTTATCTAAAACATCTCTCATACCCAAAAGGACACGAGCTGTAACATCATAAAGATCCTGACCCTGTTTCATAATATTGAGATCATAATTGGGGTGTATATCAAAAATTTCAAGAACTTGATCAAGCATTTCTCGGTGTTGTCCTGTTACACAAACGATAGGCTTAAAATCATCAGGATATTGTTGAAACTTTTTAACTAACGGAGCCATCTTAATAGCTTCAGGCCTCGTTCCGAATACAAGTAATATTGTTTTCATAAAATATAAAATAAATTTACCCAATTAAGATTCGCCCTATTTTATTCTTTAAAAACAGCCATGAGATCCCCCATGATAAGAACAAAGTAATCACAAACAAACTAAATGGGAAAAGAACCGTATGGTGCATAGCCCAATCAGATAAAGGGAATATTTTTTGAGCAGTCCTTGAAATCAAATAAAGAGCAATCCAATTATGAAAGATATAAATACCAAAACTATATTTACCAAACGAGATTAGCGGTGCAAGGTGATTAAAATAGTCCTTCTTCAATGTATGAAAGAAATACCAGATAACTAACATAATTGACACTTGTGCTACCAACAAATACCAGGTATATACACCATAGGGCGTTGGCTTCAAAATTGTTACAATAAGGTATATAATAAACAAAAGCATATACAACTTATATTTTTGCAAAAAATTTACAATATAATAACTATTAGTTTGGACAAAGCATCCTAATAAAAACCAACAATACCATCCTAATATATTATGTACCCCGAATATTTTAGGTACAATCTGCAACAAAGGAGAAAGACGAAGTATAAATGTTATTACAAGAATAGATATAAAAACATCTAGATTCTTTTGTAACCATCCAAGAATTCCATAACTAATAACAAAACACCCCAAAAGCATTGGTAAGAACCATAAATGCCAATAGTCTCCCTTTAACAAATCTAAAGGATGAAAATTCCCCGTTGTTGCCATCATTATAAGACCAAAGGCAAAATATGGTAGTAATAACCTTTTAATTTTAATTTTTAATAAGATGCCAAAAGTCGGATATTTCCCTTTCCTCATCAAAAATGCGAATAAATACCCTGATATGAAAACAAACATCGGCATCGCAATATTAATTAGCCCGCATTGATTCCATGTCCAATATATTTGATGATACAAATCTTTTGATTTTGGGAAATGATCGGCATACATCATTCCATATACATGGAATGCTACAACCGCGACTATTGATATCACGCGTAATAGAGAAATATCCAATAAACGTTCGTTTACGCGCGTTTCTTGTTGTACCATACTTGGAATCTTCTATTTCGATATAATGTCCTAAAAATAAAATACTTCAAATAAAATTTTAGCAGAGAACAATTAACAGCCATCCTGTACCCAAGATTTGGATACGCCCAATGGAAAAAATTATAAAACTCATGTTTCCTAGAGGGGTGTTGCAATTGTGAATTACCTTGTATCGCTTCTTGAATTGACCTTTCCTCTAAAAATAATTTATCACGAACAGAATCTATTAATTTTACGCCTTTGGCTGTATTACATAAAACTACAGAAACCTTCTTTTTGGGATAAGTTGTTTCTCCCAATCCCCAAAAATCTCCAATCGTTACATCCGAGATTCTTTCACCTGAGGCATATTGACATTCAAAACAACATTCACGATGGAATAATCCATATTGAAATCCATTTAAATATTTATCTTGAGGGAACCCTTTTCTATAAAATAGCTTATCATTATGCCTTATGGTAAGAAAGTAACCATCTCTATCTCTAAACGAAAGACTATATGATTCTTTCCCTTTTGCTCCGATTACACTCTTTATGTGATCATTCAGAATTTTTTGAGAAGGTACCCCATGACAAATTATATCCCCATATATTATATCCCCAAGCTCTTTTATTCTCTTATTGTTGATAAAAGACTTCAAGCCCATTGTTTGACATGGAGTTCCCCAAAATAACACACTCCTTCCCTCCAATAAATCTTGAACAACCAAAGTATAAACATTGGTTAAATTACTCTGGACATATTTTGAACCTTTTAGCTTATGTAGCTCCCGAGGCTGTGAAACCCGAATATGTTCTACACATCCATTCTGAAAAGCAGCGCCATAAACCACCCCTCCATTGTTAACGACCAATGAAGATAAAACAGACGATACACCTCCGGATGTACTTGTTTCTCGATCTTTGTCATCTAGACTCCACGCAGCATAGGCTACTCGCGGATATTTTTTTTCGATAATCCCATTATTAGGACACACTTTCACACACAACCCACAATCGATGCATGCCACAGGGTTAATAACAGGCCGCAAAAAACCATATTGATCCGGCTCCATGCGAATACATGATTTAGGACATATATTCGCACAAGCGGTACACCCTGTACACTTCTCATAAGTACAGATTTCTTTCATTATCCCTTTTTGCTGTTTATTGCGGTTTTTAGAAATGATATAGAATCATATCGCTGTTCTAATAGGATCGCATTAACCCTTGTATAATCAATAGGCATTAAAGCAGTCTCAATCTGAAAAGTATCTTTATCAAAATACCGTTGATCTAATTTCACCAGATTAAGTAAACTTTTCACCCGTGTATTAAATTTAGACGGAGCAATTGACACAAATTGTTTATTCATATTGATTGATAATGCCGTTCCATGAAAAGAACTTGCAACTACAAAGGATGCATTGTAAAAATAGGATAACAACTTTAATGGGCTCAAAAGAGAAAACATCTTATCTACACCACTATATTTTCTCAAACCCCACTCTACCAAATAAATCTTCAGGCCCAACTTATCCGCAATTAATCTTGAATATGCAATAAGGTCATTTTTGTTGGGCTCCACCGAATAAATCAAAAGATATTTTTCTTTTACTTTAAGTAGAGGAAGTCGTCTTAGCCACTCGTCTTTTGATAATAAAAATGTTGGATCAAGAACAACAACTCCCGGAATACCCATTTTCCCAAGAATATTGACAGCAGAACTTTCCCTCACAGATATTGCCTGATATCTCTCCAATAATCTTTTAGTCTCAGGAATTTCCCATTCATCTAAACATTCTTTACCAAAACTTGCAGCATACGCAATTTTTGTCGCTTTATCTGGAACAAAATCCAAATAAAAGGTATATTCAATTCCCCTATTATGAAAACTGTTCCAAACCTGATCGCTTCCCGTCATATAAATATCAACTTGAGGGCAATCCTTTTTTAAAGCATCAATTGAATAATAGGGCTTTGTTAGATTTATATTTTTTCTAAAAAATGAATCATAAAGGAGCTTGGAAGAGATTAGAATCATGAGCCCCCTTAAAGCATCATATTTCTCACGAATGGGGCCTATTCTACATAAGGATTTTAATGCAAGCTTGACTCCCAATTTAAAATTTATTCTTGATGGAATATAGTCAAGGACAATAGGATTATGCCCTAATGCCTTCAGTGTTTCAGATAAAGCATATACTTGTAATGCAGAGCCATAGTTATTGCCTCGATGCATTGTAACAATCAATATCCTCATTATTCATTAAACAATTTTATCCATTGATTAATAATATTAGATACATCATACTTCTTCACATATTGAAATGCATTCGCTGACAATTGATTTAAATATGATGAATCGGACATTAATCTCCGCATCTTACTTTCAAACTCTTTCTGATTGAATGGTGTGACTAATTCTCCTGTAACACCCGGTTTGACAATATCAACAACAGATTCAAAACTATTATACACTACAGGAATACACCCAAACTGCATTGCCTCTGTTAAAACCATTCCCCATCCTTCATAAATCGAAGTCATACATATAATTGAGGCTCGTTCATAAAAAGATCGAGGATCCTGAAATCCACAAAAGTCAACTCGTTCTAAGCCTAATTGCTTTGCTTTTTCTTTTAATGAGGTGGATTCAGGACCATCTCCAACAATTGATAATTTCCAATCCGGAAAATCTCTATACAATTTATTCCACACCCATAAAATGCGATCTATTCGCTTTACTACAGAGAGCCTACCAACATAGATAACTTCCTTGCCGAGAGAACCTTTATATTTGATATTGCTATATGTGTTAGGATTAGGAATACAACAAACCTTATTAGGACATTTTAATTTAAGAAACTCCATTGAATGTAGAAATTCAGTAGACAATAAAACGATCTTGTCCGAATTACTCTCAATATAGCAATAATGAGATCTTAAACGAGACTTCATTTGTCGTTTAATCCTAAAAAATAGACTACATCTTATAATTCTTTTAATCTTTTCAAGTACACTTTGATTTTTTAATCGGCATATATCTATCCATAGATTATTATAATTAAGGACTGGATTATTATGAATAACTGATATCTTCTTTATTGGAATATCTCCAGTATTTAAGAAAAGATGAGAACTTTCAAATAGTCCATCTTGATTGATAATAATATCAATCTTATGTGACAATAAAAAATCATGATAAAATCTTATATTTTGAGGATCATGAATATTTTGGGTCGGCAATATAGTTACGGGAGCAGGATATGCAAATTCTTTTCGATCCTCCATATACCAACTAAGGTGTATATAATACACAGAGTACCCCAGTTTTATAAATTCTCTTGTCAAAGAATCTGTCACACGACCAACACCACCTCTATATGGATGAAAAGGAGTAGTTGACGTAATTAAAATATTCATATCTAACAATAGGTAATCAGTAAAAATCCCCAATCAAACTAAACCAGATTTAGGATCACTATCACAAAATATAAATCATTAAAAATCAAAATAATACAACCCTAGCGATATAAATTAGAATATAACACTCATGAGGTCCATTTTTTTAATATCCTATTCAAACAATCTCTCATCCCTTGTGAAAATAGAAATAAAAGGCATAATTCAATCACAGTAACCACTATAGTGACAACACATGCATATAAGATCCATTCACTCCAACCTTTAAATGGATCAATAGCAATATATTTCGTTACGAGTGCACTCAATCCCAACGAAAATATCAATATTAGTAAATATTTTAACCAGTTAATCCAGTATCGATACACAGGAATCTTGAAACCCTTTGTAAAAAGAAAATACGGTTTCCATAATAATATTATTATCATCAAACTAGAAATATTTCCTAACAAAATTCCTTTCAAGCCCCAAAAATGTCCACAAATTATAGCGACGATTACAAATATTACAGCCTCCACAAATGGCGCCCATACATCATAAAATAAACCAAACCCAAATAAAAATTGCTCTGTTACTCCTCGTACTATATTGATAAGAAAGATTATTAATAGTAAATATAAAACAGTATTAGATAGGATATATTCAGGCCCTAACCATAAGGAAATAAATGCTGGCAATAATTGACTTACAGCAAACACAATAATACCTCCTATTAAGAATCTAATAGCTATTAATTCCCAATATACTCTTTGTATTTTATTTTGATTCCCCTCTGCTATCAAATTCCCCACTCCTGCTCCAGTACTATTCAGAAAATTTAAAACAAATAAATTTAACTTATCTGTTATTATGGTATAATTCCCGTAATATGCAACCAATTGTAAAGAAATAAAAGTATATGTTAAAATTGGTGTTAACTGAAACTGCGCAAAACCTCCGATTTTATGAACAAACAACTGTTTGGTGTATTTCATCACCTCGGGATACTTCTTGAATAACTGTTTTCCCAAACGGACCTCACTCCTTAACCAGGGATAAACCTGATTGATTTTCCAATTAAGGATAAAGGAGTAGATAATTCCAAAAACCAACTCGATAACGACCCACAGATAGTAGCTACCCATATAATAGGCACTTGCCATCTGAATCAAGGTCTTAATAATCGTTGCTGTCTGGAAATAGGCTGTTACCACATAATTTCGCTGGTCGGCTCCGAGCAATGTCTGCTTGTAATTGGCGAAATAGCCGATCAACGACGAAGTAAGAAATGAGAAATAGGCGAAGAAGATAATGCCCATTTCAAATTTCGTATCGGGGAAAATCAGAGGAAGGAAACATGCAAGGATCAACCCTGCCCCCAGAATGATAAATCCAATCCACCGATACAAATATCCGAAGACGGATATGATCTCGTTGATCTTCGACTCGTCATGGTCAAATAGCGGTTTGTAAAGGACATAACCAATCGCACTACCGATGCCCAACTCTGCCAGATTCAAGAATCCGAGAAGATTCTGCAACGTTCCCGTCAAACCCACAAAATCGGCGCCCAGCGTATCCAGAAAAATCTTCCGGGAGAAGAAACTCAATGCCAACGTCAGAAAGTAGAAGATCAAATTGACACGGGCATTCAGCAACGACTTTTTTACACGGGACTCATGAACTACTTGCTGTTCCACAGACTAAAAAAGTAAACAAAATCCAGCACAATTCCCGAAGGAGCAAATGAGCTGACTAACTATTTAATGAAAAGAGTTTATCTTGAAAAGTTTCAATTCTACATCCTGTCCATCTTCTTCTGGAGCCAGAAGAAGATACCCGTACGATTGAGATGCGTGCGATAGCCGATCCGACGGAGCAGGCGGATGAATTTCGTCTTGTGGCGGATGTGCCACTCCATGAAGTTGTAGAGCCCCACGGTAATCAGAAGCGCCGCCAGGACCACCACGTACAACTGCATGTCAACCGAGCATCCGGCCAGGTAGCTGAGCCATCCACACAGGACGACAAACAGATTGAGCAGCAGAATGGCCAGCGTCGTGGCGGCATGCGAGCAACCCAGACGGATAAACATGTGGTGCAGGTGCGTCTTGTCGGGATGGAACGGGGATCTGTGTTTCAGGATGCGCGTCGTCATCACGCGAAGCGTATCGAAGACCGGTACCGCCAAGACAGCCAGCATGAAGGGAATCAACCCGACATTCTTCGGATCGTAGATTTCGCAGAAAGTGCCGTGCGTCAACGTCCGCATGACGAACACCGAAATCACAATACCCATGACGAGCGTTCCGCCATCCCCGATGAACATCTTCGAACTCTTGCCGAAGAGATTGTGGAAAAAGAACGGAATCAGCGACCCTGCCGCCACCACGGCCAACATGGCCATCACCCGATCTCCGACACCCCAGAACATCCCGCCGAAGAAGAGACTCGTCAAGATGCAATAGCCCGACGAAAGGCCATCCACACCGTCGATCAGATTGATGCCGTTGATAATTCCAACGGCAGCCACGACCGTCAGCGGCACGGCCAGATATTGTGGGATCTGATGAATACCCCACAACCCGTGGAAGTCATTTAGACTGTACCCTCCGACGTAGACCAACAGCAGCACCGTGAAAATCTCAACCAGGAAACGCAATCCCGGCGAAAGATCGAGAATATCATCCAGCGTGCCGGTATAGAGCATGATCATCATCGCCACAACGACGATGAACAGTTCAGAGCAGTTGCAGACCAGGCTGGCACACCCCAGTCCGATGACCGAACCGAAAAAGACGGCGATACCTCCCAGTACGGGTACCGGTTTGCGTTGCAGTTTCCGCGCATTGGGATTATCGACGATATTCTTATCCAAAGCGATCCGCACCAGACGCGGATGAATCCAGCAAACACTCAACAAGGAGATCAAAAAGGCAGCAATGTACAACATGGAAAGCGGGAAATTCTCCGATTAAACTTCTGTCTCGATCTTACGCCAAAAGAGGTTCGTTAACCACACACCGTATCAGCCCGCAAACCACCCCTCCGAGAGAGGACAGCAACCATCTGCATCCGGCGGTTTGAAAAGAGAGCCTGCGTATTAACAAATCGGGAGCGATTCGAAGACAGCGAACATCTGAATTTTTCACTTGAAGGCAATATCAAGCCTTGTCATTACGCAATCATAATACGCTGACAAACAAATAATTAGATTTCAGCCAAGACGATTCCTGAAATTTCTCACTCTTCGGATTTCCTGCACCTCTGCGGATCGAAACCCGCCTATTTGTCCGTCTTCACGTCAGAAATCACACGTTACGAGTGCAAAGGTACATAAAAGGAAGCGCACAACAAAAAAATTCCGGCGACAAATCATCCGTTTCACCGCTATTTTACCTGAACTTATCTGTTTAGTAATCGGAATATTAAGGACATCACGCGACGACACACCCTGTTCCTGTTCCGGGGAGTCGGGAAGGAGCAGAAACAGACCCGATTCCGACACAATCAAGCCCCGATCCGACGATTTTCGCTACCTCCGGGAGCTTCCTAACCACACCACCGCAGAGCCACACGGAGCCACACGCCGCAGGATACACGACCGACCGGACAGTCGGCAACCGGAGCCGCCGAAACGACGAGAGGCCTATCTGCAACACCCCGTCCTGTGATAAAAATCGCTGCACAGGGGATCAAGGCCTGCGGCGGAACAAGTCTGCCACAACACAATTGACGAGGAATCGGGCAGACACTCCCTTTCCATATCTGAAAGAGTTGCAGACACCTCTCCAAACACTTCGTTCGGAGACTTATTTTCCGAACCGTTCCGGGCGAACGGATTCCCATCGGGGAATCAGTCTCTCTTGAAAATATCCCGGGTGTAGACCTTCTCCTTCACCTCGTCCAGACACGGATCATAACGATTGGCAACGATGACCTGCGACAACGTTTTGAACTCATCCCAATCATTGACCACCCGCGAACCGAAGAATGTGGTGCCGCTTTCCAGCGTCGGCTCGTAAATGATCACAACGGCGCCCTTTGCCTTGATCCGTTTCATGATCCCCTGAATGGACGATTGCCGGAAATTGTCGCTGTTGGACTTCATCGTCAACCGATATACGCCGATCACACACGGCTGTTCCTGCCCCGGAGCGAAATCTCCCCGGCTGTAATAGTCGTAATAACCGGCCTTGTGCAGGATCCGGTCCGCGATGAAATCCTTCCGCGTACGATTGCTTTCGACAATCGCCTCGATCAGATTCTCCGGCACATCCTTGTAATTGGCCAGCAGCTGCTTCGTATCCTTCGGCAGGCAGTAGCCTCCATAACCGAACGACGGGTTGTTGTAATGGTTCCCGATCCGGGGATCCAGACTTACCCCCTGAATGATGGATTGCGTATCCAACCCCTTCATCTCGGCATAGGTATCCAGTTCGTTGAAGAAGCTGACACGCAACGCCAGATAGGTATTGGCAAAGAGCTTGACGGCCTCCGCCTCGGTCATCCCCATGAAGAGCGTATCAATCTCCTTTTTTATCGCCCCCTCCCGCAACAAGGCGGCAAAGGTATGGGCCGCCTCCACCAACCGGGGGTCGTTCATATCCGTTCCGACGATGATCCGGCTCGGATAGAGGTTGTCGTACAACGCCCGGCTCTCGCGCAGAAATTCGGGAGAAAAAATGATATTGTCCGTTTCCATCTTCTTCCGAATGCTCTCGGTATAGCCGACGGGGATCGTACTTTTAATCACCATGATCGCTTTCGGGTTGACCCGCTTGACAATTTCGATGACGGCCTCCACGCTGGACGTATCGAAGAAGTTCTTCACCGGATCATAATTCGTCGGTGCGGCGATCACGACGAAGTCGGCAACCCGATAGGCGCTTTCGGCATCGAGCGTCGCCCGCAATTTCAACGGTTTGGTTTTCAAGTACTCCTCAATCTCCTTATCCACAATCGGAGAGATGCGGTTATTTATTTTGTCGACCTTCTCCGGAACAATATCCACGGCAATGACTTCATGATGCTGGCTCAACAACGTCGCAATGCTCAAACCGACATAACCCGTACCGGCCACTGCAATCTTCATAACTATTTGACTTTAAATATTAATCGTAATCTGCGGGAATCCGGGCACCCTATAAGAAACAGCGCAGTCAATATCCCTTTTGCAGCGTACTCCGTTCGGAGTACTTTCAATCAGGTTGTAAATATAATACTTTTGTTCTTTCGTTGCATATCACGGAGCATCAATTGATCGGGTCGTCCGGCCACCATTGCCATACCGTGTTCCGAAAAGTCCAAAATTGATTGCATTCAAGATCATTCCGGATATTTTTCTATATTTGCAATATAAAATATGTATTTTATGAATAAAATATATGATTTCAACCTTAACGGTTGGGGTTCCGGTTGGCGCAGCCGTCAGGAATCGGCACTTTTGCAGCACACGGCAGCGACATCGGCCCACGACAAGCCAATCGGGAACGGAGCGTCCTTCGCAGAGACAGGATCCATGTCGGGAGGCCGGGAGCAACGAACGAAAACCCATCAAAATAGACGATCATGTATGTTCCGAATCATTTGAAATGGCGTATTCTGCTGGCCCGGGAGCTCAAACTATTTTACTTCGAGCGAGAGAACTCCCACCGCAACTGCAAGCGGATTTTCGAACTGTACGGCCGCTACCTGTTGGGAACGACCTACGACACGTTTCTGAATTATCTGAACCAGTTGAAATATGAGATCAGCGGTCTCAAACTTCCGTCCTACATCATTGCAGCGGTCGCCTTGCTCGAACCGCTCCGCATAGCCTGCGAGCGGATCCGGCTGCGCAAAGGCAGCGCATCAGGCAGTCTGCCGGAGATTGCGGAAGAGTTGCTCGAAGTGCTTCGCACGAAGGAGGGGGCAAGAGTCGGGACGCGTTATCCGTCGGCCAGCTTTTGCGAACAAGAACATGGATACGGGCAAGACCCGGTCCCCCCGACAGCATCGCGACAGGCACAATACCCATAACTTTCCGGCACTCTGCCGGAAGGTGTTTTTCGGAGGGGCTCGAAATTCATTTCGAAGGATCTCCGGAAAACAACGAAAACGACGGATCCGAAGATCCGTCGTTTGCCATCCCGCGACTGCGGCGTTTGGCGGAAAGAAGGGGATTCGAAGGGCGAAGCCCTCGCGGGGTTACCACTGGAAATAAACGCTTGTAACCCCGCAACCCCCGGCCCGTGAGAACCCGGCCAAATATGCCGCAAGGGATGACAACGGCACTCTGCCGGAAGGTGTTTTTCGGAGGGGCTCGAAATTCATTTCGAAGGATCTCCGGAAAACAACGAAAACGACGGATCCGAAGATCCGTCGTTTGTCATCCCGCGACTGCGGCGTTTGGCGGAAAGAAGGGGATTCGAACCCCTGAAACCCTTTTGAGGTTTACTCGCTTTCCAGGCGGGCCAGTTCAACCACTCCTGCATCTTTCCGAAATACAGGGCAAAAATAGACAATATTTCCCGATTCTGCAAATGACGGCGATTTTTTTATGCACTTCCTGTCCGGAACCGGAACCCGACCACAAGACTTATCCCTGCCGGCCGGTCTGCGGCGCAACCTCCGCCCCGCCCGGATCCGCTACCGGATATAACTCGTGACGATCCGCGGCTCGGGTTCGGGCCTGCCCTCCGAGGCCAGCAATCCGGCTTTGAGCATCCGCGCCATGTTGCGTCCGAGGACCCGCATGACCTGCAACCCTTCCAGATCCTGCGCCGCCTCGCCGGGCGTGCGGCCGTGGACGCTGTTCCAGTACTGGGACGACACGACGGGCATGTTCAGGATGGTGAAGTACTTGTTCAGCCGGTCGAACGTCGCACTGGCCCCGCCCCGCCGGCATACGGCCACCGCCGCGGCAGGCTTGTAGGCCAGCCGGTCGACACAGGAGACGAACAAGCGGTCGAGCAGCGCGCACAACGAGCCGTTGGGACCGGCGAAGTAGACCGGCGATCCGACAACAAGCGCATCCGCCGTTGCGAGTTTTCCGCGCACCTCGACATAGAGTTCGTCCCGGAAGGCACATTGTCCGGTCTGCGCACACTTCCAGCAGGCGATACACCCGGGCACGGGTTTGGTACCCAGAGAGACGATCTCGGTTGCGATTCCTTCGGCCTCGAGGGTCCGAGCGACCTCGCTCAATGCGATGAAGGTATTTCCCTCGCGGTGAGGGCTTCCGTTAAGAAGGAGCACGTTCATAATCCATACTGTTTTATCGAAGACAAAGATCCGGCATTTCCGGACGAATCATGCACGCCGCGGGAGCCGGACCGGCATACAAAGATACGAAAAGGGGCCCGGAAAAATCCGGAGTCCCCGGGATTTTTTACCGCACCGCCCTGCACACCGGGCCATTTTGCCCGCAGGCTTGCGGACAAGACAAAAAAAAGCGATCCCCCGAAACGAGGGATCGTTCCTTTTCAGAGAACTGCGTCTTATTTCGCAGCCTCGACAGCGGTCGAATCAGCAGCCTGCTCGGCGCAGCAGGTAGCCGTCGAATCGCACTTCACGGTGCAGCTATCGCAGGCAGCAGCCTCGGCAGCAACGGCCTCGGTAGCGGCAGCCTCGGCAGCGCCCTCTGCGGCGGCCTTCTTGTTGGCATTGCCACAGCAGCTTACCATAGCGGCAGCAGCCAGAACGATGACAAAAGAGAAAATCTTTTTCATAGCGTCAAACGTTTAATTATTAGATGTTAAGAACGTCGCAAAGATATATATAAGGCAGAAAAATGCAAAAGAAAATCGTGATTTTTTTAAAAAAACTAATTTTCAGTCCAATAGTTCATCGAGTGCGAGGGTCTCGTTTTTGAGAAAGGCCTTTGGGAATTTCTGCGCGACCCTTCCCTTGAGGATGACGGCCTCCTCGGCGGAGAGACAGTTTCCGACGGAGACCGAGAACCAGGGGCTCTCGTAGACCATGTAGACCTTTGTCCCGGGGAAGGTCTCCTCGAAGAGCTGCTTGGCGGCCATGGCGCCGCTGCGGGCATCGGGTCCGTTGTCGAAGAAGATGCAGACGCGATAGCCCTTGTAGGAGAGACGCTGTGCGGACTTTGCGGCTTCGGCGACGACGCGTGCGGCATCGCCGTGTTCGCAGACGGTCACGCGGGCCGGATCGAAGAGCGCGGAGCCGGCGGTAGGTTCTGCCAGCCGTCGTTTGAAGGCGTCGAGCGACTGCCCGCGTGCGGCGGAGGCCGCAAAGGCGAGCGCACAGGCAAGGATCAGCGTAATGTATTTCATTTCAGATAATTTTCGACATCCCGGATCGAGACTCCAAAGGTATTCAAAAAATCGGACAACGGCATTTTTTCGCGGGAAAATTTTACGGGAGCCGGGCCGCCGCGCCCCTCGACGGAGCAGGAGACCGCGATCTGGTCCCACTCCCCGCCGGACGCCTTCCGGGCCAGGAGGTAGAGCGCCAGCGGATCGGAGATTTTCAGCCGCCAGCGGGTCGTCACGGAGACGACCGACCGGCGTGGCACCTCGACGGGCTGCATCAGGACGATGGTCCCGACGCGCGCATCGGCGTAATAGAGCCCGAATTCGGCCGTCGTCAGGGCCAGCTTGTAGCGGGATCCGTTGTTGACGCGCACGACGACCTCGGCACCGGAGATACCGATGCGTTCGACCTTTTCCACGGCCTCGATCCGTATGTTCCGTTTTGCGCGCTCCACGGCCCGGCGGCAGGAGCCTCCCGACAACGCAATGCCGAACAACAGCAGGCCGACAAGATATTTTCCAAATCTCAACCACATAGAATCGCAATCTTTAAAATCCCGCACCGAAGAGAGGCCCCGCTACCGTTCTCCGACATAGATCTGCGCGATACCGAAGCTCTGGCTCCGGGCCTTGCAGTTTCTGAATCCGGCCGCTTCGAGGATTTTCAGAAACTCCGCCGGGCCGGGGAACTCCCCGACCGAGGCGGGCAGATATTCGTAGGCGCGGCGGTCGCGGGAGATCAGTCCGCCGATTCGGGGGAGGATCCGGCAGGAGTAGAATTCGTACAGGGCTCTGAAAATCGGGTTCGCGGGTCTCGAAAATTCCAGGATCACGACTTTTCCGCCGGGTTTCAGCGTGCGGGCGAGTTCGCGGAGCCCGGCGGCGAGGTCGCCGAAGTTCCGCACGCCGAAAGCCACGGTGGCGACATCGACCGAAGCCGTGGCAATATCGAGATGTTCGGCATCGGCACGGTCGAGGACGATCCGTCCGTCGAGACCGCGTGCCTCGACCTTCCGCCGGGCCACGTCGAGCATTCCCTCCGAGAGGTCGACGGCAAGGACCTGCACGCCGTCGATGCGCCGGGCCATGGCGATGGCCAGGTCGCCGGTTCCGGTGGCCACGTCGAGGATCCGGCGGGGCTTCGCGCGCCGCACGACCTTCACGACGCGGCGGCGCCACAGGCGGTCGATGCTCATCGAGAGCGTATGGTTGAGCAGGTCATACTTCGGGGCGATGTTGTCGAACATCGTGCGGACCTCCTCCTTCTTGGATTGATCGGTATTGTAGGGTTTCATTCGTAACGGATGGTTTCTTCGGGTTTGACATGCGCGACGACGGCCGTGGGGATCACGAGCAGGGCGACGATCGCGGCGATGAATCCGGCATTGAGGGCGAGCCACCACCCCCATCCGAGCGCCACGGGGACCTCCGAGAGGAGATAGCCCTCGGCATCGAGTTTGAAGAGGTGGGTCCACTGCTGGACGAGACAGATCCCGACGCCGAAGAGGTTGCCCCAGAAGAGGCCGCGGAGCGTGACGAAGAGCGCGCGCCAGAGGAAGATCCGGCGGAGCTGCCCGTCGGGCATTCCGAAGGCTTTCAGGAGACCGATCATGCGGGTCCGTTCGAGGACGAGGATCAGCAGGGCGGAGGTCATGTTGAAGAAGGCCACGACGAGCATGATGACGATGATGACCACGGCATTGACGTCGTGGGCCTTCAACCAGTCGAAGATGTTGGCGTAACGCTCCGTGACGCTCACGACGGCGAGGTTTGCGGTTTCGTCGCCGTCGTCGTGGAGGAAGGTCCGGTCGAGGCGCCGGGCGAACTCCGCGGCCCCGTCGAGCGAACGGGTACGGATCTCGTATCCGGAGATCTCGTCGGGTCCCCAGCCGGAGAGGCGCTGCACGTTGCGGATATCGGAGAGGACGACGGCGCGGTCCATCTCCTCCATGCCGGAGTCGTAGATGCCCGAGATCTTGAAGCGGTCGCGGCGGGGCCGTTCACCGGGATCGACGAAGAGCATCTCGATCCTGTCTCCGACGCCGAGTTTCATGCGTTCGGCGGCGATGCGGGAGACGAGCAGATCCTTCGTGCGGACGGAATCCCCGATGCGGGGCAACTCACCCTGCGTGAGCCACTCGCGGAAGCAGGACCAGTCGTAGTCGGCGCCGACGCCTTTGAGGAGCACCTCCCCGACGGCGTCATCCGTGCGGACGATGCCGCCCTTGACGGCATAGGGCGCCATGGCGACGAAGCCGTCGGTCGCGCGGATGATCGCTTCCAGACGCGGGCTGCGCCGCACGGGCTCCGAGTCGAGGGCATCGACGCCGCGGATGTCCGTCACGGAGACATGTGCGGCCATACCCTCCACCTTGCGGGCGACCTCGCGCTTGAAGCCGAGGACGACGGCCACGGCGAGGATCATCACGGCGACACCGAGCGCCACCGACCCGACGGCAATGCGCTCCATGACCCCGGGTTTGTTCTCCGGAGCGGTCCGGGCCATGCGGCGGGCGATGAAAAGGGCAAGATTCACGGTCGCAGTAAATTGTCGTAAAATTTATGCAAAGAAACATATAAATTTCGTATTTTTGCCCGAAATACGGGAAATTCATGAAAAAACAGGCACTCATCACGGGCGCAACGTCGGGAATCGGACGCGCCGCGGCCCTGCGGCTCTCCGCAGCGGGATATGCGATCATCGCCACGGGACGCCGTGCGGAACGCCTTGCCGCGCTGAAATCGGAGATCGAAGCCGCAGGCGGGAGCTGCACGACGCTGACGTTCGACGTCCGCTCGGAGGAGGAGGTGCGCCGCAACCTGGAACCGCTCGAACGGGTGGACCTGCTGGTCAACAACGCGGGTCTGGCGGTCGGGCTGGAACACATCGACTGCGGCGACACGCGCGACTGGGACGCGATGATCGACACGAACGTCAAGGGGCTGCTCTACGTGACGCGGGTCATCGCGCCGAAAATGGTCGCCGCGGGGCGGGGACACATCGTGAACCTGGGGTCGATCGCCGGCACGGAGCCCTACGAGAGCGGTGCGGTCTACTGCGCCTCGAAACACGCCGTGCACGCCATCTCGCAGTCGATGCGCGCCGACCTGCTCGCGTCGGGGATCAAGGTCACGGAGATCCGCCCCGGGATGGTCGAGACGGAGTTCTCGGAGGTGCGCTTCCACGGCGACCGGGCGCGCGCCGCAGCGGTCTACGCGGGGGTCGAGCCCCTGACCGGCGCGGATATTGCGGAAGCAATCGCGTGGGTCGCACAATTACCGGCGCACATGAACGTTAATGATATGGTACTGATGCCGAGCCAACAGGCCGGCTCGTACTACACGTACCGCAAAAAACAATAAACGCATACGATCATGTATCAACCCCTTATCGTCCTGCTTCAAGCAGGTTACTACGCAGAGCCGCACGCCGCGCGCTACGACGCCGCGACGATGGGCATGTTCATTCTGATCATCGCCATCGGCGTGATCGGCTTCCTCGTGCAGGCACGCCTGCAATCGGTTTTCAAGAAGTATTCGAGAGTGCAGTTCCCGGGCGGCCTGACGGGCGCCGAGGTCGCCGAAAAGATGCTGCGCGACAACAACATCCACAACGTGAAGGTGACGCACGTCAGCGGCCAGCTGACGGACCACTTCAACCCGCAGACGATGACCGTGAACCTGAGCGACTCGGTCTACTCGTCGACGAGCGTTGCGGCGGCAGCCGTTGCGGCGCACGAGTGCGGCCACGCCGTGCAGCACGCCCGCGGCTACGCACCGCTGGTGCTGCGTTCGCAGCTGGTTCCGGTGGTACAGTTCGCCTCGTCGGCCGCGACGTGGGTGATCATCCTCGGGCTGGTGATCCTGGCCACGACGCAGAACGAGGTGCTGTGCTGGATCGGCGTGGGACTGATCGCCATGTCGGCGCTCTTCTCGATCGTGACGCTCCCCGTGGAGTACAACGCTTCGGCGCGGGCGCTGGAATGGTTGCAGGCGAGCCGCACGATGCAGGGCATCCAGCTCACGCAGGCGCGGGAGGCCCTTTCGTGGGCGGCCCGGACCTACCTGGTGGCCGCATTGAGCGCCATCGCCTCGGTTCTCTACTACGTCTTCCTGATTCTCGGGCGACGCGACTGACACACGAATGGAGACCCCGGAAAAAGACTACACCCATCGCACCTGGCTGGCGGCCGCGGCACTCATCGCAGTGCTCGTGGCCGTAAGTTTCATACCCCCGCAGAGCATCGGGGGGATCAGCCTGCGCCGTGCGAACATCCTCTCGGACCTCATGACGTTCGACGACTCGGCCTCCGCGGAGGAGTCTTCGTCGCCGGCGCTCTACGACGAGGAGGAGTTCCGGATCGACCTGGCGGAGGTCGCCTCGCGCATCGAGGCGGACACGACGCCGCGCAAGGTCCCGACGAGCTACGAATGGCGCCTCGCAGCGGAATTCGCCCCCTATGAACTGCGCGAACCGGACCCGGCGCGGTGGGTGGAGACGCTGACGCCGATCGAGGATTACAGCGACAGCAGTCGGCTGCGGGCCTTCTGCGACACGCTGCTGACGGCCCGGCGTCCGGTGCGCATCGCCTTCCTGGGCGACTCGTTCGTCGAGGGCGACATCCTCACGGCGGACCTCCGCGAACGGCTCCAAACGGCCTTCGGCGGACGCCCCGGCGGCGGCACGGGCTTCGCACCGATGGCCTCGCCGCTGACGGCCTTCCGCCGCACGGTGAAGACGCAGTCGAAGGGGTGGACGACCTACAACATCATGCAGCGCAAGGCGGCCCCGGAGTTCCTGCGCGAGCACTTCTATGTTTCGGGCTGGGTGAGCCAGCCCTCCACCGGCGCCACCACCCGCTGGGAGAACACCGACTACCGCGAAGGTCTGGATGCCGTGACCGACGCCCGGATCCTCTTCCTCTCGCCGCGGGAGAGCCGCGTGGAGGTGACGCTGAACGACACGCTGCGCCGGGAGTTCACCGTGGCGGGCGACGCCTCGGTGCGCCAGATCACCGTCACGGCACCGCACATCCACTCGCTGGGCTTCCGGGTGCTCTCCGGGACGGAGAACTTCATCGGCTACGGCGCCATCTTCGAGGGACGGGGTGTCGTGGTGGACAACTACTCGGTGCGCAGCAACAACGGACAGGCGATGTTCTGGACCAACCCGTCGGTGAACGCCCAAATCCACTCGTTCGCGCCCTACGACCTGGTGATCCTGCAATACGGGCTGAACATCATGCAGGCCGGGGTGAAGGGCTACCGGGGCTATGCGACGCAGATCGAGAAGATGGTCGCCTATGTGCGCCAGTGCTTCCCGGGGGCGGCGGTGCTGGTGCTGGGCGTGAGCGACCGCTCGGTGAAGACCGACACGGGCTTCGAGCCGATGGACGCCATCCCCTACATGCTGGAAAGCCAGCGCTCGGCGGCCCGGAACGCGGGCGCGGCATTCTGGCCCACGAGCGACGCGATGCGTGCGCAGGGCGGCATGGCGGAGTTCGTTCGGAACGGCTGGGCCGGGAAGGACTACACGCATATCAACTACGCGGGCGGACGCCGCGTGGCGTGGGCGCTGTTCGATGCGCTGAACGCCGAAGCGTGCCGGGCCTACGCCGCACGGCGTGCCGCGGAACTGCGCCGGATAAAGGCGGCCGAAGTAATGGACTCCTTGCAGCGGGCCCGGATCCAAAGCGAGCTGCTGCCGGCCCTCCACCGCGAATCCCTTAATCTGCCGCTGCCATGACACTCCCCGCGACGGACGGCCTCTGGGAAAAGTTGCAGGCATTGCTGACCTACGACGCCACCTCGCCGCTGATATTCAGCAGCGGGCTTTTCCTCTTCCTGTTTGCGGGCTTCCTGCTCGTTTACAGCGCCTTCCGCCGGGCCCCGATGGGGCGTATCATCTACGTGGTGCTCTTTTCGCTCTACTTCTACTACAAGTCGAGCGGCATCTACTTCCTGCTGCTGATCTTCGCGGCGGCGAGCGACTTCCTGATCGCACGGGCGATTTTCCGCACCGCGAGCCAACGGGCGAAACGATGGCTCGTGGCATTGAGCGTAGCGGTGAACCTCGGGATGCTGGGCTACTTCAAGTACACGAACTTCCTGATCGACATCTCGAACCAACTCTTCGGACAGGGTTTCCTGCAATTCCAGAACATCTTCCTGCCGGTGGGGATCTCGTTCTTCGTCTTCCAGTCGATGAGCTACACGATCGACATCTACCGCGGGCAGCTGAAACCCCTGACGAACTGGCTGGACTACCTCTTTTACCTGTCGTTCTTCCCGCAGCTGGTCGCGGGGCCGATCGTGCGGGCGCGGGACTTCATCCCGCAGATCCGCCGGAACCCGATCGTCGTCACGCGCGAGATGTTCGGCACGGGGGTCTTCCTGATCCTCACGGGACTCTTCAAGAAGGCGATCATCTCGGACTACATCTCGCTGAACTTCGTCGACCGCATTTTCGACGAGCCGCTGCTCTACTCGGGCTTCGAGTGCCTGATGGGCATCTACGGCTACGCGCTGCAAATCTACTGCGACTTCTCGGGCTATTCGGACATGGCCATCGGCATCGCGCTGCTGCTGGGCTTCCGCTTCCCGAAGAACTTCGACGCGCCGTACAAGTCGGCGACGATCACCGAATTCTGGCGCCGGTGGCATATTTCGCTCTCGTCGTGGCTGCGCGACTACCTCTACATTTCGCTGGGCGGCAACCGCAAGGGACGGCTACGCACCTACGGGAACCTGCTCCTCACGATGCTGT
The DNA here is from genome assembly GCF_002161445.1 of Alistipes sp. An66. Lineage (GTDB taxonomy): Bacteria > Bacteroidota > Bacteroidia > Bacteroidales > Rikenellaceae > Alistipes > Alistipes cottocaccae. The sequence continues at coordinate 57,566 of NZ_NFHT01000012.1, read as the reverse complement.
TAGGAGGGCTGTGGCACGGTGCGGCGGTGCGGTTCATCCTCTGGGGCGGGCTGCACGGCGCGGCGCTGGCGCTGCACAAACTCTGGATGGGCATCGTCCCGGGGGCCAAGTCCACGGGGGCCCAGATGCACTGGTGGAGCCGTGCGGCGGGGATCTTCCTGACGTTCAACCTGGTCTGCCTGGGCTGGCTGATGTTCCGCGCCGAGTCGATGCAGACCGTCTCGCTGATGCTGCACCAGATCTTCGAAAACTTCAACGCGGCCATGATTCCGCAGGTCGTGGCGGGTTATACGGGAGTCTTCGCGCTGATAGCCGCGGGTTACGTGCTGCACCTGCTGCCGGGGCGTGTCGATGCCGCGGCGCAACAGCTGGTAGTCCGGGCGCCGTTGGTCATGCAGGTGCTGATGGCCGCCGTGATGATCTGGTGCGTCATGCAGGTGAAATCGAGCGACATCCAGCCGTTCATCTACTTCCAATTTTAGACGACCGATGCAGAACCTTGACCACCAACTCTTTCTGGCGCTGAACTTCGACGGCGGACCGATGTGGGACCGCGTGATGCTCGCGCTCTCGGGTACGACGATGTGGATCCCGCTCTACCTGCTGATCCTCTGGCTCGTGTGGCGGCGGGCCGGCTGGCGGGGCGTTCTGCTGTTCCTCGTCGTGATGGCGGCGGCCGTGGGGCTGGCCGACCTGATTGCGGGGATCTTCAAGCACACCGGGCCGTTGGGAGGCCTGCTGCCCGATTTCGAACCGCGCTGGCGGCCGATGTTCACCCCCGCGCTCGAAGGGCTCGACATCACGCCCGACTCGCTGCGCGTGCTGCGGCGGCTCGCGCCGGAGGAGCTGGCTGCGGCGGGCTATGCGGGCGAGTGGACGGTGCACGTCCCCGTCGAGGCGGTCAGCGGCCGTTACGGCAGCGTCTCGGCACACGCCGCGACGATCGTGGCGCTGGCGCTCTTCGCGGCGCGGACGATCCGCCGGCGGTGGTTTTCGGTGCTGGTCACGCTCTGCGCCCTTGCGATCTGCTATTCACGCATCTACCTGGGCAAGCACTTCCCGATGGATCTCGTCTGGGGCGCTTTGGTCGGAGCCGTGCTGGGCGGGGCGGCCTGCGCCGTCTACCGCCGTCTGACCAGCGGGAAAGAGACGGCAAAGTAACCCGCGACCGGGTCGGTTGTGAAATGCGGGCAACCCGCCGGAGAACAGCCCGCCGGAGAAGACAAAAAACAGGGAGCACCCGATCGGGCGGCTCCCTGTCTGTTTCGCGGACCTCGGTCCGGATCAGAAGAATTTCCAGTCGGAGGGGTTGCACTGCTGCTTGACGGAGGGCGGCACGTCGGGGAAGAAGGTGAAGCCGGTCTGCTGTTCGATCCACGCCACGGATTTCAGATAGCTTGCATCGAGCGTCGGCTTCGCGGCTCCGCTGTCATCCGTTCCGTCGCCGTTCTCGAACCAGAAGCCCACGGCTATGAGTTCGCTGGCCGAGCAGTCCTGAATGGCCTTGCCGGTATTTCCGTTGCGGGTGCGCAGAATCAGTTTGTAATAGTGCGTCGGCACCTCGCACGGTTTGGACTCGTCGATATGTCCTCGGGTCTGGGCGTTGGTGTTGACCCAGCTGCCATCATAAGCGGCAATGGCCCCCTCATCGAAATGGGCGCCCGAAACACAGTAAAGGGTATCGGCACAGACGTAATTGTCCTGAATGTGCTGTTCGGCCTGCAGCCACAGCGAACTGAAAACCTCACCACCCTGCGGCGCGATATTGCACGAATAGAAGGTCTGCACATTGATTTCCGCGGGGTTGTTTGCATCGCCGCAGCCGCGATAACCCGAAGCCAGCATGTGCCCGCGTCCCCAGCGGTAGAGCGGCGACTCCGAAACGACATACTTGTCGCGGTTGTCCCCCGGCCATATCCAAATGATCGCCTGCTCGGCCTGCGTCATGTTGGGATCGGCGGCCCAGGGCTCCGGCTTCGGGCGGGTCCGTCCGCCCTCCTCGTAGCAGGCATGCTGCGGATGGGCAATCCAGAGCGGGCAGTGGCGTTTCGTATCATAGCAATAGGTGTAGTTGCGCAGATGCTGTTTCGTCGAGACGGTCGTCGACCAGAAGGTATGGATCTTCCTGTTGGTCATGTCGGCCGGCGTGGCGGGAAGCTCGGCCCAGCGATACTCCTTGCCGGTCGAACCGAAGTCGATCTGCTGACCGCCGCCACCGGTCGTCAGAACGATGTCGTCAAAATTCAGCCCGTACTGGCGATCATTGTAATTAAAGGCCTGGGAAGGCGCCAGGGTGATCGTCAGATTCGAAACGGGATTCGCCAACGTAAATCCGACGGTAACTTCCGACCAAACATTATACGAAGAGGAGGCCTGATAGGTCAGCGCCCGGGTCGAGGAGCCGTCGCTGACCGACAGCACGACGTCTCCGGTAGCAAAGGCCGCATAGAACGACAGCGTGAAATTCTGCACTCCGGCGGGCAGCGAGATATTCTTGACGGTAAAATAATTCGTCGCTTTGGTTGCAGTCATCGTCGCATAGCCCTTGCCGGAGGCTCCGGCCGAAGCCCCGTCGTAACCGCTGCGGATCTTCACCCCGTAAGAAGCATAACCGACACTCCCGGCACCGCTCCCGGTTTGGGTCTGCCACGAAGTAAAGGAATCGGCGAAGTCCGCACTTGCGGGTGCCGCGCCGAAATCGAGGCTGAACACGATCTCACCGGTGGGGGTGTCGTCATCGCCGTCATCCTCTTCGTCATCGCCGCCCGATCCGGAGGTGCGCGTCACCGTCGCAAACTGCGATACGGCCTTGCCCGAGGCGGTTTTCACGCCGAATTTCAAGGTTTGGCCCGCCGGCATGTCAGCCACATAAAAACTTCCGTTACCCGATCCGGTCGCCGGAGATACGGATACGCCCGAAGTCTCCGGCGTCCAATAGACCGTCCACTCCGTATTGGCCAGTACCTGGATTACATTCTTTGTGGGATCATTTTCGTTGAAGGTGAACGACGCCGCCTCCACGACGGCATAGGTGCCATCCTCCGCACCATCGTCGCCGCCGCACGCCGTAAAAAACGTCAGCAAAAGCACGAACAATCCCGGCAACAAAGTCGGGAATTTCCAAATACGGCGCAGTGTGAAACAAATAGACGAGTGAGTGAAAGTTTGTTTCATAAACACGTTTTTTGGTTAGACATGAGGGGTTAAATATAAAAATATTTTCCGAACAAACAAAATCGCCCGATGTTTGAACGCCCCGGCGAGTTGCTAATTTGCCCGTTTTTCACTACTTTTGCGGGGATATACCACGAAACATCATAAAACTGACGATATGGCAATCGAACTCAGCGAACAGGAACAGCTTCGCAGACAGTCGCTCAACGCCCTGCGCGACCTGGGCATCGAACCCTACCCCGCCGCACGCTACGACGTAACGGCCACGGCGCGCGAAATCGCCGAGGGTTACGACGACAACGCGAAGAACTTCCAGGAGGTCCGCATCGCGGGCCGCATCATGTCGCGCCGCATCATGGGCAGCGCCTCGTTCTTCGAGTTGCAGGACCACACGGGACGCATCCAGGTCTACATCCGCCGCGACGACATCTGCCCCGAAGGGGACCCGACGCTCTACAACACGGTCTTCAAGAAGCTGCTCGACATCGGCGACTTCATCGGCGTGGAAGGGTTTGCCTTCCGCACCAACACCGGCGAACTCTCCGTACACTGCAAGGCGTTCACCGTGCTCTCGAAGTCGATCCGCCCGCTGCCCGTCGTCAAGGAGAAGGACGGCAAGACCTTCGACGCCTTCACCGACCCCGAGATCCGCTACCGCCAGCGCTACCTCGACCTGATCGTCAACCCGCAGGTCAAGGAGACCTTCGTCAAGCGCGCGAAGATCATCTCCACGATGCGCGAGTTCTTCAATGCGAAGGGCTACGTCGAGGTCGAGACGCCGATCCTGCAACCCATTCCGGGCGGCGCGTCGGCGCGTCCCTTCATCACGCACCACAACTCGCTCGACATCGACCTCTACCTGCGCATCGCCACGGAGCTCTACCTCAAAAAACTGATCGTCGGCGGATTCGACGGCGTTTACGAGCTGGGCAAGAACTTCCGCAACGAGGGTATGGACCGCACGCACAACCCCGAGTTCACCTGCATGGAGATCTACGTCGCCTACAAGGACTACCGCTGGATGATGGAGTTCACCGAGCAGCTGCTCGAACGCATCTCGATGGCCGTGAACGGCACCACGGAGCTCGTGATCGACGGTCGGCCGATCTCGTTCAAGGCGCCGTTCCGCCGCCTGACGATGACCGACGCCATCCGCGAGAAGACCGGCTACGACATCACGGGCCAAAGCGAAGAGCAGCTGCGCGAGGCCTGCAAGCGCCTGAACGTCGAGATCGACGATACGATGGGCAAGGGCAAGCTGATCGACGCCATCTTCGGGCAGTACTGCGAGGAGGAGCTCATCCAGCCGACGTTCGTCTGCGACTACCCGATCGAGATGTCGCCGCTGTGCAAGCGCCACCGCGACAACAAGGATCTCACGGAGCGTTTCGAACTCTTCGTCAACGGCAAGGAGCTCTGCAACGCCTACTCGGAGCTCAACGACCCGATCGACCAGCTGGAACGCTTCCAGGAGCAGCTGCGCTTGTCGGAGAAGGGCGACGACGAGGCGATGTTCATCGACATGGATTTCGTCCGGGCCCTCGAATACGGGATGCCGACCTGCTCGGGAATGGGCATGGGCATCGACCGCCTGACGATGTTCATGACCGGCGAGACCTCGATCCAGGACGTGTTGTTCTTCCCGCAGATGCGCCCCGAGAAGAAGCCCGTGAACGATCCCGTCGAGGCCTACACCGCCATCGGCATCCCCGAAGAGTGGGTCCCGGTGATCCAGAAGATGGGGTACCTGACGGTCGACTCGCTGCGCAAACTCGCGCCGGGCAAGTTCTTCAACGACTTGTGCGGCTTCAACAAGAAGAACAAGCTCGGGCTGAAAGCCCCTTCGATGGAGGAGGTCAAGGCGTGGTGCGCCGCGCAGGAATGACAGGAGCAACCAGAAATATTCAACTGTTCAAATATTTGTAAAACTATGAGAAAGAAAATCGTTGCCGGCAACTGGAAGATGAATACGCTTCCCGCCGAAGGAGTCGAACTGGCAAAGGGCGTCGTCGCAGGACGCGGCGAAGTATGCTCGTGCGTGAACTTCATCGTCTGCCCGCCGTTCACCCACCTCGCAATGGTCGCCGAGGCCCTGAAAGGCTCGGACGTCGAACTCGGTGCACAGAACTGCGCCGCCGAGGCCAAAGGTGCCTACACGGGTGAAGTCGCAGCCTCGATGCTCGCCGCGCTGGGTTGCAAATACGTGATCCTCGGACACTCGGAGCGCCGCCAGTACTACGGCGAGACGTCGGAGACGCTCAACAAGAAGATGGCCCAGGCCTACGCAAACGGTCTGACGCCGATCTACTGCGTGGGCGAGAACCTCGACGAGCGCGAGGCCGGCAAACACTTCGACGTGGTGAAGGCCCAGATCGAGGAGGTCGTCTACAACCTCACGGAGGAGCAGTTCAAGAACCTCGTCATCGCCTACGAGCCCGTCTGGGCCATCGGTACGGGCAAGACCGCCACGGCCGACCAGGCACAGGAGATCCACGCCTACATCCGCAAGGTGCTGGCCGACAAGTTCGGCGCCGCAGCCGCCGAGTGCCCGATCCTCTACGGCGGTTCGTGCAAGCCCTCGAACGCTGCCGAAATCTTCGCCAAGGAGGATGTCGACGGCGGCCTGATCGGCGGCGCCGCGCTGAAAGCCGAGGACTTCCTCGCCATCGGCAAGGGATTTCAGAAATAGGAATCCCCGGTAAAGGAATCCCGGAGCGGCCCTGCGCCGAAACGGGATCTCGAAAAGAGCGGGTCCGAATCGTTCGGACCCGCTTTTTTCATACCGCTGCGGCGCCCGATCCGGTCTCCGGAGGTCCCGACACCCCCGTTCTCCGTCGCTGATGCCGCCGGGAGAGACACCCCATGTAAATTCGGCGGAATCCCGATGCGGGAGCAAAAATTTTTCCTATCTTTACCGAAGATACCGGAAACCAATAGCTATCACCCATGAGCAAACTCATCATCCACGATTTCGACGACTTCTCCCGTTACACGGGACAGGAACTGGGCGTCTCCGACTACTTGCAGATCACCCAGGAACAGATCAACCTCTTTGCGGACGCCACGCTGGACCACCAGTGGATCCACGTGGATCCCGAACGTGCACGGACCGAGAGCCCCTACAAGACGACCATCGCCCACGGCTATCTGACCCTCTCGCTGCTTCCCTACCTCTGGGGACAGGTCGTGGAGGTCGAGAACGTGAAGATGCTCGTCAACTACGGCATCGAGAAGCTGCGCTTCAATCAGGCCGTCACGGTCGGCAGCGAGGTCCGGCTGCGGGCCACGCTGGTCTCGATCGCCAACCTGCGGGGCATCGCCAAGGCCGAGATCAAGGTCTCACTCGAAATCCGCGACTGTCCCAAGACGGCCATGGACGCCACGGTGATCTTCCTCTACCACTTCAAGTAGCGGCCGCACAGGGGGCTGCCCCAGACCGGACCCCGACACACAAGGACCGGACCTCATCCCTTTCGGGAGAGGTCCGGTCCTTTTTGCGCCGGCCGGGCGGCAATCCGGGCGGAATGAGCCGGATGATCCGTTCCCGGGTCCGGGATCAATCGTCGATGTCGATCACATGGAACTCCCTGTCGAACTTGATCTCGATGCCGTTCGACAACTCGATCTCCCAGGTATAGGCATCGCGTTCGATCTTCTTGATGTACTGGTTCGGGAAGCTGCTCTTGGCCACATAGTCGCTGATCTGCGCCGGGACGATCGAGGCCGGCACGGCGGCATACCTGCGCTCCACGGAGGACCACTCGCCGTTCGGACGGAATTCGACCTCGGTGCGGTCCGTATAGGTCACCTCGTACTCCGATCCGACGAATTTCGGATCCTCGACGGCATAGGCCAGGGTGAGGTCGGCGAAGTGGGTTTTCAGGAAGGTCTGCGCCGCGGCGGGCAGTTTGTCCAGCGCAATCGGACGGTCGTTATCGGCCAGCGAAGCGGTGATTCCGGCAAAGAGAAGAGCGGCGGTAAGCATGATCTTTTTCATAATCGTCAATTTGAATGGTTCAACGTATTCGGTTTTATTTTACGATACAAAGATCGGGCGGAATTCTGAACGGAATCTAAAATCGCACCTCTCCGCCGCATTTTCGTGCAAAAAATTCTCCGGATTCCGCCATGCACCCGTTTTCGCTACGGTTCGGAGCGCAGGGCTTCGACCTGCTCCACGGAGAGTTGCGGATCCCACAGACATGGAGCGCCATAGACTCGTTCCACCTCCCGGAGATAAACCGCAACCGGAATCAAGCCCATCGCATCCCGCAACGAATCGAGCCGATCGGGGTTCTCCACGGGCCAGAGCCAGCATTGGCGCTCCATACGGGTCGAATCCCCCTCGATCATGCGGGAAACCGAAACGGTCTGCGTCCCGTATCGCTGCGGGCGTTTTTCCCGCATCAGCATCCTGTCGAGCAGCGTCGCATAGCCCGACTTCGAAACCCTCCCGGCCGCCATCTGCGCCTCGATAAGGGGCATCCAGCGCCGCTGCATCTCCAAATCGGCATGGTCGATTACCAGCCAGATCGTCTCACCCGCCTCGTCGGAGATTCCCTCGGGCCATCCGCCGCCTTCCAGCAGTTCGGAGACCACGCGCTGGTTCTCCGCATCGACGGTCTGCATCCGTCCATAGGCCGCCAGCAGCGAATCGACGGAAGGCGGAACCTGTTGCGAAAGGCGGACAACCTCCGCACGCACGGCCTGGTCGCGGTCGTGAATGACCCGCAGCAGCGAATCGAGGTCTTGGGCCGCAAGATGCAGGCTCCCGAAAAGGAGTCCTGCCAGCAAAAGAAGAACACGTTTCATGACCGGAAGCATTCGATGGTTCCATACAACGAAAAATCCCCGAAAGGAGGTTTGCCGAAGCAAAGCCGCTCCTTTCGGAGATTTCGTTCCGCATTCGGGAAAGAGTCCGGCCCGGGGTCCACCCTTCGCCTTTACCCCCCCCCGCGGGAATTACATTTTCTTGCCCACGTTGGTCTTCTTCGCAGCCTTCGGGGCAGCGGCCTTGGCGGCCGTAGCCTTCGGGGCCTTCGGAGCCTTCGGAGCGGCCTTCTTGGTCTCACCCTCGACGACCGTTGCATCCTCTACGGCATCGGTCTTCTTCGCGGCGCTCTTGCGCGAACGGCGCGTCTTGGGCTTCGACTCCGAAGCGGCGGCCGGCGTGATCCCGAGCGTGTAGGCCTCGTTGAAGTCCACGAACTCGATGATGCACATGTCGGCGGCATCGCCCAGACGGAATCCCGTTTTCAGGATCCGCGTGTAGCCGCCCGGACGCTCGGCGATCTTCGGGGCGATCGTACGGAACAACTCCGTGACGGCCTCCTTCTGTTTCAGGTACGAGAATACGACGCGGCGCGAGTGGGTCGTGTCCTCCTTCGACTTGGTGACCAGAGGCTCCACGAACTGCCGAACGGCCTTTGCCTTCGCAACGGTGGTTTCGATGCGTTTGTGCAGAATCAGCGACGACGCCATGTTCGAAAGCATCGCCTTGCGGTGTCCCGCCTGACGGCCGAGGTGGTTGAAATTCTTATTGTGTCTCATTTAATTAATCTTTGTCAAGTTTGTAGATTGATACGTCCATACCGAATTTCAGGTTCAGCGAGGCCAGCAGCTCGTCAAGCTCCGTGAGCGACTTCTTGCCGAAGTTGCGGAACTTCAACAGGTCGTTGCGGTTCAGCTTGACCAGGTCGCCGACGGTATCCACATCGGCTGCTTTCAGGCAGTTCAGGGCGCGGACGCTCAAGTCCTGATCCGAGAGCTTGGTTTTCAGCAGCTGGCGCATGTGGAGTACATCCTCGTCGAACTCTTCGGCTCCGTTCGTATCTTCCATGTTGACGGTGATCTTCTCGTCCGAGAAGAGCATGAAGTGCTGGATGAGGATCTTGGCGGCCTCCTTCAAGGCCTCTTTGGGGTGAATCGACCCGTCGGTAGTAATTTCCAAATTCAGCTTCTCGTAGTCGGTCTTCTGCTCGACGCGGTAGTTCTCGATCGAGTACTTCACGTTCTTGATCGGCGTGAAGATCGAATCGATCGGGAGCGTCCCGAACTCGCAGTCGGCAGGCGTGTTCTCCTCGGCGGGAACATAACCACGGCCTTTGCCGATCGTGAGCGTCATCTGCATCTTCGTACCCGGAGCCAGGTGGCAGATCACCAGATCCGGATTCAGAACTTTGAAGAACGACAGGTAATTCGAGATATATCCGGCAGTCAGCTCCGTCACACCCGCAACGTTAATGGACACTTTTTCGGCATCCTGGTTGTCGACTGTGCGGATAAAGCGAACCTGTTTGAGATTGAGGATGATGTTCAACATGTCCTCCATCACACCGGGAATAGCGGCAAACTCATGGTCGACACCGGCTACCTTGACAGTCGTAATCGCATACCCTTCGAGCGAAGAGAGCAGGATCCGGCGCAAAGCGTTACCGACAGTCATGCCGAATCCGGGCTCCAACGGTCGGAATTCGAACTTCCCGAACGACGAAGTGGATTCAAGCATAATAACCTTCTCAGGTTTCTGGAATGCTAATATTGCCATAATGCGTGAATTTGTTTTGATTACTACTTCGAGTACAACTCGACGATAAGCTGCTCCTTGATGTTTTCGGGGATCTCCTCACGCTCCGGACGCTGGAGGAACTTGCCGCTCATCGTGGCGTTGTCCCACTCCAACCAGGCGTAGCGGCTCTTCGACGAACCGGACAGGGAGGCCGTAATCACTTCGAGGCTCTTCGACTTCTCGCGAACCGACACGATGTCCCCCGCACGCAGCGAGTACGACGGAATGTTCACGACCTTGCCGTTCACACAGATGTGGCAGTGCGAAACGAGCTGACGGGCAGCTGCACGCGTCGGAGCGATACCCAAGCGGTAAACGACGTTGTCCAGACGGCATTCGAGCAGTTTCAGCAGGTTCTCGCCCGTGATACCGCCCATACGGGCTGCCTGTTCATACGTGCGCGAGAACTGCTTTTCCAGAAGTCCGTAGGTGTATTTGGCCTTCTGCTTCTCGCTCAACTGCGTGCCGTACTCCGACACTTTCTTGCGCTTGCGCGCCAGACCGTGCTGTCCGGGGGGAACATTGCGCTTTTCGAGCACCTTGTCCGCACCATAGATAGCTTCGCCGAACCGGCGGGCGATTTTCGATTTAGGTCCTATGTATTTTCCCATTGTCTTGCAATATTAAAAAACCTTGAAATATTTCCTTTCCGTTCCGACCGGCAACTATACACGGCGACGGTTGGGAGCACGGCAGCCGTTGTGCGGCAGCGGAGTGACGTCGATGATCTCCATCACCTCGATACCGGCTCCGTGGATGGTGCGCACGGCCGACTCGCGACCCGCACCCGGACCCTTGACATAGACCTTGACCTTGCGCAGACCCATGTCGTAAGCGACCTTGGCGCAATCGGCGGCCGACGTCTGGGCGGCATACGGAGTATTCTTCTTCGAACCACGGAATCCCATCTTACCGGCCGACGACCAGCTGATGACATCGCCCACCTCGTTGGTGATGGTGATGATTACGTTGTTGAAAGTGGAGTGAACATAGGCATTGCCCACGGCGCCCACCTTGACAACCTTCTTCTTGACTGTTCCAGTTTTCTTTGCCATAATTCCTTAAAGATTACTTCGTTGCCTTTTTCTTGTTTGCGACGGTCTTCTTGCGGCCCTTGCGGGTACGCGCGTTGTTCTTGGTCGACTGGCCGCGGACCGGAAGGCCCAGACGGTGACGGATACCCCGGTAGCAGCCGATATCCATGAGTCGTTTGATGTTCAACTGGACCATCGAGCGGCATTCGCCCTCGACCTTGATGCCCATTTCGGCAATCTGCGAACGGATTGCGCCGACCTGGTCGTCCGACCAGTCCTGAACCTTGACGTCGTAGCTGATGCCTGCGGCGTCGAGAATCTTGCGAGCCGTAGAACGACCGATGCCGTAGATATAGGTCAGGCCGATCTCGCCTCTCTTGTTTTTCGGTAAATCTACACCGACAATACGTGCCATATTGTAATTCCTTCTTTTTTAACTTGTTAAACTAACCCTGGCGCATTTTGAACTTGGGATTCTTCTTGCAGATGACGTAAAGCTTGCCTTTGCGCTTCACGATCTTGCAATCCTCGCTTCTCTTCTTGATGGATGCTTTGACTTTCATTTTTCAAGCGTCTAATTATTTGTACCGGAAAGAGATACGTCCTTTGGTAAGGTCATAGGGCGTCATCTCCACTTTTACTTTATCCCCGGGCAGGATCTTGATGTAGTGCATCCGCATCTTGCCGGAGATATGAGCGGTAAGCACGTGACCGTTGTCCAGTTCGACGCGGAACATCGCATTCGACAGGGCTTCGATAATCGTGCCGTCACGTTCGATAGCTGCTTGTTTTGCCATAGAGTTTCAGTTGTTAATTGCCTGTTCGATGATATTGAAGTCCGTCAGGACATCGGGCCCGGACTTGCGGATCGCAACCGCGAACTCGTAGTGAGCCGCAGGCTTGCGGTCCCGTGTGCGGACCGTCCAGCCATCCCGTTCGAACACCACCGCCTTGGTCCCCATGTTGATCATGGGTTCGATGCAGATGACCATGCCCTCTTTGAGCAGGGGGCCTCTGCCGCGTGCGCCGTAATTGGGGACACCCGGGTCTTCGTGCATTTTCCGACCCAGTCCGTGACCTTCCAACTCGCGCACCACGCCGTAGCCGAAGCTTTCGGCGTGCTCCTGCACGGCCGCCGACACGTCGCCCACGCGATTGCCGGCCTTTGCCTGTGCCGTACCTTTATAAAGAGCCTCTTTGGTGACCTCCATGAGCTGCCGTACATCCTCGGCAACCTCTCCGACGGCGAACGTATACGCCGAATCACCAACAAACCCCTTCATAAACGTACCGCAATCGACCGAAACGATGTCGCCCTCACGGAGGACGCATTTCGAGGATGGGATACCGTGAACTACCTGTTCGTTAACCGATATGCATAACGAAGCGGGAAATCCCTGATACCCGAGGAAAGCCGGAACTGCGCCGTGCGCGCGGATAAACTCCTCGGCGATGCGATCCAGTTCCAGGGTCGAGATCCCCGGACGGATGTGGCGCCCCACTTCCGCCAGGGTCTTCGACACCAGAATATTGTTTTCGCGGAGCAGTTCGATCTCCTCGTCTGTTTTCAAATAGATCATTGATTCTTCGCTAAAAACTCTTCGGACAAACTCCTAATGACGGCCCTGGATACGGCCGGTCTTCATCAGACCGTCGTAGTGGCGCATCAGCAGGTAGCTCTCGATCTGTTTGAGAGTGTCGAGCACCACGCCCACCATGATCAGCAGCGACGTTCCGCCGTAGAAGTAGGCGAACGACTGCTGGATGCCGAGGAACTTCATCGCCAGCGCCGGCAGGATTGCCACGATGGCCAGGAAGAACGACCCGGGGAGCGTGATACGCGTCATGATGGTGTCGATGTAGTTCACGGTCTGCTTGCCCGGTTTCACGCCCGGGATGAAGCCGCCGTTTCGCTTCATGTCATCGGCCATCATTTGAGGGTTGATGATGATCGCCGTGTAGAAATAGGTGAAGGCGATCACCAGCACTGCCAGCGTAAAGTTGTACCAGAAACCGGTCATCGAGCTGAATGCTGCGGCGAAGGCCGTTCCGGAGAACAGGGCGGGGATGAACATCAGGGCCTGTGCGAAGATGATCGGCATCACGTTGGCCGCATTCATCTTCAAGGGGATGTACTGACGCACGCCTCCGTACTGTTTGTTACCCACGATACGTTTGGCATACTGTACGGGCACCTTGCGGACTGCCTGTACCAGGGCTATCGTTGCCATGAAGACAAGGAACAGCAGGATCAGCTCGAGGATCAGCATGATGGCGCTGCCCGAAGCCGTCTGGAAACGGGCGTTGACCTCGGCAAGCAGCGCGTGCGGGAGGCGCGCCACGATACCGATCATGATGATCAGCGAGATACCGTTGCCGATACCCTTGTCGGTGATCTTCTCGCCCAGCCACATGATGAACATGGTACCGGCGATGAGGATCGTCGTCGCATAGGCTACGAAGCCGAACGTGTTGCCGTAGACGAACGCCGTGGGAACCTGATGGTAGAGGTTCGCGATGTAAGCCGGGCCCTGAAGGATCAGCACGCCGATCGTCAGGAAACGGGTCCACTGGTTCATCTTGCGGCGGCCGCTCTCACCCTCCTTCTGCATTTTCTGGAAATACGGTACCATCATGCCCATGAGCTGGATGATGATCGAGGCGGTGATATACGGCATGACTCCGAGTGCAAAGATCGCCGCATTGCCGAATGCGCCGCCGGAGAAGACATTCAACAGACCCAGAAGTCCGTTGCCTTCCAGCTGGCTGGCATACGCCGATCCTTCGCCCAGGGCGTTGGGGTTGATACCCGGAATCACGACGAAACTGCCCAAACGGTATACAAGCAGCAGCCCGATCGTGTACAGCACACGTTTGCGGAGCTCCTCGATCTTGTAGATGTTTTTGAGCGTTTCTACCAATTTCTTGTTGGTCGCCAGAAGAGCGATGATCACTATAAAGACGATACCAACAACCAGATACTGATTCATAGTTTTCGGGTTCTAAGGTTCTTACAGTTTTTCAACGCTACCGCCGGCGGCCGTGATGGCAGCCTCGGCGCTCTTCGAGAAAGCGTGAGCCTTGACGGCGAGGGCTTTCGTGAGGGCACCGTTTCCGAGGATCTTCACCTTGTCGTTCGACGAGATGAAGCCTGCGGCGATAAGCGTTTCGACCGTAATCTCCGAGAGCTGCTTCTTGGCAGCGAGGTCTTCGAGTGCTCCGAGGTTGATGGCCTTGAACTCGACGCGTTTGAGGTTCGTGAATCCGAACTTCGGCAGTCGGCGTTGGAGCGGCATCTGACCGCCCTCGAAACCGAGTTTGCGCGAGTATCCCGAACGCGACTGTGCACCCTTGTGACCGCGGGTGGCCGTGCCGCCGTGACCCGATCCGGCACCGCGGCCGATTCGCTTGTCGTGGTGCGTTGAACCCTTTGCAGGTTTGAGATTATTGAGTTCCATGTTGCTTAAAAATCGTTTGCCGTTAAACTTATTCTGCCGAAACGACCTCGACCTTGACGAGGTGTTTCACGCGCTCGATCATCCCCTTGATGATCACCGAGTCGTCGTGCTCGACGCTGGCGTTGATCCGTTTCAGCCCCAGGGCGTCGAGGTTCTTGCACTGACGCTCCGTAGCACCGATCCGGCTTTTGATCTGGGTGATTTTCAATCTTGCCATTTCCGTTCTGAAATTAACCGTTAAACACCTGGTCCATGGAGATACCGCGCAGGCGGGCGATGCTGGCGGCGTCGCGCAGCTCGCACAGCGCACCGATCGTGGCCTTCACGAGGTTGTGGGGGTTCGACGAGCCCTTGCTCTTGGCGAGCACGTTCTTCACGCCCACGGATTCCAGCACGGCACGCATGGCACCTCCGGCGATGATACCGGTACCCGGAGCGGCCGGACGGATCATCACCAGCGAACCGTCATAGCGGAACTCCTGCTTGTGGGGAATCGTACCGTTGATTACGGGGATCTTGATCAGATTTTTCTTGGCATCCTCGACGCCTTTTGCGATGGCGGCCTGCACTTCCGAAGCCTTGCCCAGGCCGTAGCCTACCACGCCGTCCTCGTTACCCACGACGACGATGGCCGAGAAGCTGAACGTACGACCACCCTTGGTCACCTTCGTGACGCGCTGGATGCTGACGAGACGGTCTTTGAGTTCGAGATCGCTCGTGCGAACTTTCTTTATATTGGTATTTGCCATGATCGATTAGAATTTAAGACCGCCTTCGCGAGCTGCTTCGGCCAGCTGTTTAACTCTTCCGTGATACAGGTAGCCGTTCCGGTCGAAAGCCACGGCGGAGATGCCCTTGGCAGCGGCGCGCTCGGCGGCCAGTTTGCCCACGAGGGCTGCGATTTCGCATTTGGTCTTGCCGACTGCGGCTGCGGCGACCTCCTTGTCGAGCGAAGATGCCGTTGCGAGGGTGACCCCGGCGAGATCGTCAATGAACTGCACGTAGATCTGCTTGTTGCTACGGAATACAGTCATACGAGGCTGTGCGGGCGTTCCGCTGACGATCTTGCGGATACGCATCTTGATCCTCTCTCTTCTTTCTATCTTGTTGAGTGACATAATTTCAGCGTATTAACTATTTAGCACCTGCCGACTTGCCGGCCTTGCGACGCAGCTGTTCGCCGACGAACTTGATACCCTTGCCCTTGTAGGGTTCCGGCTTGCGCAGCGAGCGCAGCTTGGCAGCCACCTGACCGATGAGCTGCTTGTCGATGGATTTCAGCGTCACGATCGGGTTTCCCTTCTTCTCGGTAACGGCCGTGGCGGTCACCTCTTTCGGAAGGAGGAAGTGCGTATCGTGCGAATAGCCGAGGCTCATTTCGAGCACCTGGCCCTTGACTTCGGCCTTGAAGCCGACACCGACGAGCTCCTGCTTGATTTCATAGCCCTTCGATACGCCGATGACCATGTTGTTGATCAGGGCGCGGTAGAGTCCGTGGAGCGAGCGGTGACGCGGCTGGTTCGTCGGACGGGTCACCAGAACAGCGGGGATTTCCTTGCCCGTGTGGGGATCCGTGTGCGTGCCGACCTCTACCTTGATGTCCGAGTCAACCTTCTGACTCAGCGTCCCGAGTGGCCCTTTCACGCTTACCGTATTGTCGGGAGCGACCTCGACGGTAACTCCGGCAGGCAGGTTTACAGGTAATTTACCAATTCTTGACATTGCGTTGATTTTTAATTAATTAGTAGATGTAGCACAGCACCTCGCCGCCGACGTTTTCCTTACGTGCCTTGGCGTCGGTCATGATGCCTTTGGAAGTCGAGATGATGGCGATACCCAGACCGTTCAGCACGCGGGGCATGTCGGCCACCGAAGCATACTGGCGCAGACCCGGACGGCTGACGCGTTTGAGGTTCTTGATGGCATTGGTCTTGGTAGCGGCGTCCCATTTGAGGGCGATTTTGATCGACGGATGTCCCTTTTCATCCTTGTCGAACTTGTAAGCGAGGATGTAGCCCTGCTCGTAGAGGATCTTGGTGATCTCCTGTTTAATTTTTGAACCGGGAGCTTCAACCACCTTGTGGTTGGCTTTCACCGCGTTTCTAATTCTGGTCAGAAAGTCCGCAATAGGATCAGTCATAACGAATAGAAGTTAAAAATTAAAAAATAAAATTGTTAAACAACGTTTTGGCTTTCAACGGTTTGCATCTGCGTTCCGTTTTCCGGCCGGATCTTTGGGCTCCGCTTTCCGGCACGTTCCGGACCTGTCCGACAGCTCCTTCGCATACGCATACGCGGGGCACAAAGCGCGCAAATATACGCATTATTTCCCAAAAAACCAAGATGATCGCCTGATTTTTAGCGATTTTCCGGGGCTGGCAGGAATACGGAAATGTTAGCACACCGAAGTTGCTAACATGATTCCGTACAGAAACTCCCGCAATCACACCCCGAAAACCGGTTCCCGACCATCCCGTCCGAAGCCTGCAACGGCCTCCGTCCGACGGGATACCCGATTCCGGCCTCGTGGTCCGAGAAATCTGTAACCCAGTGTCCGACTTTTCGTTACGCCCCACATATCGGGAAGTTACCGCTTGCGGCGGCACTTTCCCCGATACTGTGACGTATCTACGCGGGTCGTACACCCCTATCGGCCCCGGTTCCTCCGCGGCATATGCCGCACAGGCTCTTCACCTTCCGGATTCCGGAACCTTCCTTACGCCCGGGCTTGCCCGGCGGCTTTCGAGAGAGGGGCTGCGGACTCCGTAATCGGTGCCCTCTCTCCACCCCACTCTTGCCCCTTGCAGCCCCCCGGGACTACCAGCTGGCCTTCGTAACGCCCGGGATCAGGCCCTTGGATGCCATCTCGCGGAACTGAATACGGCTGATGCCGAACAGGCGGATGTATCCTTTGGGACGGCCCGTGATCTTGCAGCGGTTGTGCTGGCGGATGGGATTCGAGTTGCGCGGCAGCTTCGACAGTGCCTGCCAAGCCTCCTCGTGGTCCATTTCTCCGCTCTTCACCTTCGCAGCGATCTCGTCACGCTTGTGCTGGTAGCGCTTGGCGAGTTTCGCACGCTTCACCTCGCGGGCTTTCATCGATTCTTTTGCCATGGCTTAGTTCTTTTTAGCGTTTTTGAAAGGAAGTCCGAATTCGCGCAGCAGGGCATAGGCCTCTTCGTCGGTCTTGGCCGTGGTCACGAAGGTGATCTCCATACCGAAGATCTTGGTGATCTTGTCGATGTCGATCTCCGGGAAGATGATCTGCTCGGTGATGCCGAGGGTGTAGTTGCCCTGGCCGTCGAACTTCTCGTTGATACCCTTGAAGTCGCGGATACGCGGCAGTGCCACGGCGATCAGACGCTCCAGGAACTCGTACATCTTGTT
This sequence comes from Alistipes sp. An66, assembly GCF_002161445.1. Lineage (GTDB taxonomy): Bacteria > Bacteroidota > Bacteroidia > Bacteroidales > Rikenellaceae > Alistipes > Alistipes cottocaccae. The sequence goes on along the minus strand of NZ_NFHT01000012.1, from coordinate 39,945 downwards.
GTCGCGCAGCGTGACGCGCACGCCGATGGGCATGCCCTTACGCAGTTTGAAGTTCGAGATGTCCTTCCGCGAACGGGTCTGCACGGCCTTCTGACCGGCGATCTGGGTCAACTCGGCTTCGGCCACGTCGATGAGTTTCTTGTCGGCAACGGCCTGGCCCATTCCCTGATTGATGACGATCTTGGTGAGTTTCGGGCACTGCATGACGCTCGTGTAGCCGAACTCCTTCATAAGGGCAGGTTTGATCTGCTCCTTATACTGGGTTTTGAGTGTAGGTACGTAAGCCATTATTTGATCTCCTCCCCTGATTTTTTAGCGAAACGAACTAATTTACCTTTGGAGTCGAGTTTGCGACCGACCTTGGTCGGCTTGCCCGACTTGGGGTCGATGAGCATGAGGTTCGACACATGGATCGGGGCCTCTTTCTCGACGATACCGCCCTGGGGGTTCTTGGCATTGGGCTTGGTGGCCTTCTTGCAGAGATTCACCCCTTCGACGATGGCGCGCTGCTTGGAGACTTCGACCTTCAGGACTTTGCCCTGCTGGCCCTTCGAGTCACCGGCAATGACCTGGACCTGATCCCCTTTCTTAATATGCAATTTCATATCCGACACAGTTTTTATGATTACAAAACTTCGGGTGCGAGGGAGATGATCTTCATGTACTGGTCACGCAGCTCGCGGGCCACGGGGCCGAAGATACGGGTTCCGCGCATCTCACCCTGGTTGTTGAGCAGCACCACGGCGTTGTCGTCGAAACGAATGTACGAACCGTTGGCACGTCTGATTTCCTTCGTGGTGCGGACCACGACAGCCTTCGACACGGCACCCTTCTTGACGTCGCCCGAGGGCGTAGCGCTCTTGACGGCTACCACGATCTTGTCGCCGATCGAGGCGTAGCGGCGTTTCGTACCGCCGAGGACGCGGATGCAGAGAACCTCCTTGGCTCCGCTGTTGTCGGCTACTACGAGTCTACTTTCCTGTTGTATCATAACTACTTGACTCTTTCAATGATTTGTACTAATCTCCAACGTTTCGTTTTGCTGAGCGGACGGGTCTCCATGATCCGTACGGTATCGCCCTCCTTGCAGGTTTCATCGAGCGACTCGGCAACGAACTTGGTGGTTTTGTTGACGAACTTGCCGTAGATAGGATGCTTCACCTTACGTGCAACGGCCACCACGATGGTCTTGGCCATTTTGTTGCTGACAACCACACCGATACGCTCTTTTCTCAAATTTCTTTCCATAATTGTACTCGTTATTTAGCGTTTTTTTGACGCAGAATCGTCAGCATGCGAGCTATATCTCTGCGGTTCTTCTTGATGATCGACGGGTTTTCGACGGGGGACACGGCATGCTGCACCTTCAACTTGGCCAGCTGGGCCTTTTCGGTCTCGATGCGCTCCTGCAGGTCCTTGATCGAAATATCCTTGATTTCTGCACTTTTCATGTTGTGTCTCCCTTAAATGGTGGTTTCGACGTAGTCACGCCGTACGATGAATTTGGTGGTGATGGGCAGTTTCTGGGCTCCCAGACGGAGTGCTTCCTGCGCCACTGCCAGAGGCACGCCTTCGGCCTCGAAGAGGATGCGGCCCGGAGTTACGGGAGCCACGAATCCTTCGGGATTACCCTTACCCTTACCCATACGCACCTCGGCGGGCTTCTTCGTGATGGGTTTGTCGGGGAAGATCCGGATCCAGAGCTGGCCTTCACGCTTCATGTAACGCGTGATGGCCTGACGCGCTGCCTCGATCTGACGGCCGGTGATCCAGGTGGATTCCAGCGCCTTGATTGCGAACGATCCGTATGCAAGCTGGTTACCTCTTTGAGCGAGACCTTTCATACGGCCTTTCTGCATTCTTCTAAACTTGGTCTTTTTCGGCTGTAACATCTTTGTTCTGCTTTAAAAGGTCCTACTTACTACTGATTGTTGTTGCGACGCTCGCCGCCACGACGACGGTCGCGGCGATCGCGGCGGTCACGGCGGTCGCGGCGCTCACCGCGGTCACCCGACGGAGCCTGGGCCGAAGCGCCGGCGATTTCGAACAGGTCGCGCTTGCCGTAGACGATACCCTGGCAGATCCAAACCTTGACACCGAGGATACCCACCTTCGTGAGAGCCTCCGTGAGGCAGTAGTCGATATCTGCGCGGAAGGTATGCAGCGGAATACGTCCCTCCTTGACGGTTTCGGTACGGGCCATCTCGGCGCCGCCCACACGGCCGGCAACCTGGACCTTGATACCCTCGGCGCCCATGCGCATCGTCGATGCCACGGCGGTCTTCACGGCGCGGCGGAACGAGACACGGCCTTCCAGCTGGCGGGCGATGTTCTGCCCCACGATCACGGCATCAACCTCGGGGCGTTTCACCTCGAAGATGTTGATCTGGATCTCCTTGCCGGTGAGCTTTTTGAGCTCCTCTTTGAGTTTGTCGACCTCCTGGCCGCCCTTGCCGATGATGATACCCGGACGGGCAGTCGAAATCGTAACCGTCACGAGTTTGAGCGTGCGCTCGATGATGATCTTCGAGATCGACGCCTTGGCCAGACGGACGTTCAGATACTTGCGGATCTTGGCGTCCTCCACGAGCTTATCGGAGAAGTCCTTGCCACCGAACCAGTTGGAATCCCAACCGCGGATGATCCCAAGACGATTTGCTATCGGATTAACTTTCTGTCCCATCTGTTTACTTGTTTTCTACGGTTACCATTTTGTCAACAACGATCGTTACGTGGTTCGAGCGCTTGCGGATCCGATGCGCGCGGCCCTGGGGCGCGGCCTGGATTCGTTTGAGCATGCGGCCACCGTCTACGAATACCTCCTTGACACAGAGTTTCGTATCTTCGAGACGCTCGTTCTCGTTCTTGGCCTCCCAGTTGGCGATAGCCGATTTGAGGAGCTTCTCCATACGGATCGAGGCCTCTTTCTTCGAGTAACGCAGGATGCCCAGCGCCTTGTTGATCTCCACACCGCGGATGATGTCGGCCACCAGGCGCATCTTGCGGGGCGAGGTCGGGCAATCACGCATGATGGCGATTGCCTTCTGCTTCTTTTCGGCCTTCATTTTTTCGGCCATATTTGCTTTTCTTGCACCCATTTTCTACCTATTTTTTCTTGTTACCGGCATGACCGCGGAAATTGCGGGTGGGAGCGAACTCCCCGAGTTTGTGCCCTACCATGTTCTCGGTCACGTAGACCGGAATGAATTTGTTTCCGTTGTGGACAGCGATCGTCTGGCCGACGAAGTCGGGAGAGATCATGCTTGCACGCGACCATGTCTTGATGACCGACTTCTTGTTCCCCTCGGCCTGGGCGACAACCTTGGCTTCGAGTTTGGGGTCGATAAACGGTCCTTTTTTCAATGAACGGCTCATTATGTACTCTTATTTAATTATTTTTTCTTCTTGGAAATAATGAACTTCGAAGTGGTCTTCTTCGGGTTACGCGTCTTGTAACCCTTGGCAAGCAGACCCTTGCGCGAACGGGGGTGTCCTCCCGAAGCGCGGCCTTCGCCACCACCCATCGGGTGATCGACGGGGTTCATGACCACGCCGCGGTTGCGGGGACGACGGCCGAGCCAGCGCTCGCGTCCGGCCTTGCCGGACTGTTCGAGGCTGTGGTCGAGGTTCGAAACCACTCCGACCGTAGCGCGGCAAGTTACGAGTACCATACGAGTCTCGCCCGAAGGAAGCTTGATGATGGCGAATTTGCCCTCACGAGCCAACAGCTGGGCGTAGGATCCGGCCGAGCGGGCCATGGCGGCTCCCTGACCGGGGTAGAGTTCGATGTTGTGGATGACGGTTCCCAGGGGGATCTCGCTCAGGAAGAGCGTATTGCCGACCTCCGGAGCGACGCCGGCGCCGCTCATTACGGTCTGACCCACCTGCAAGCCGTTGGGTGCGATGATGTAGCTCTTCTCACCGTCGGCGTAGACCAGCAGGGCGATACGCGCCGTGCGGTTCGGGTCGTACTCGATCGATTTTACAGTTGCAGCGATGCCGTCCTTCGTGCGTTTGAAGTCGACGTTACGATACATCTGCTTGTGGCCGCCGCCGATGTAGCGAACGGTCATCTTACCGGCGTTGTTGCGGCCGCCCGTGCTCTTTTTGGGGCTGAGGAGCGACTTCTCCGGCTTCGACGTGGTGATCTCGTCGAACGTGCCGATAATCTTATGTCTCGTACCTGCGGTTACAGGTTTAAATTTTCTTACTGCCATCTTCGTTAGATATTACTGTAAAAATCGATCTTGTCTCCATCCTTCAAGGTGACGATCGCCTTCTTGAAGTTGTTCGCGCGACCTTCGAGCAGGCCCGCCTTCGTGTAGCGGCTTTTCAGCTTGCCCATGTAGTTCACGGTGTTGACATCCGTCACCACGACGTTGTACATCTGCTCGACGGCATTGCGGATTTGCAGTTTGTTAGCCCTCACGTCAACGATAAAACCGTAGCGATTCAACTTTTCGCCCTGAATCGTCATTTTCTCGGTCAAAACGGGCTTAATGATAATGTTCATTGTACTCTTGCGTTTTTAAGCTAACATCGTATTCAAGACATTCTCGGCGCCCTCGACCATCACGATGGCCGAAGCGTTCATCACGTCGTACGTGCAGACGTTCTGTGCCAGCACCGGCTTCACATAGGGAAGGTTGCGGCACGAGAGCTGCAAGTTGACGTTCGACTCGGGCAGGACGAGCAGGACCTTCTTGTCGTCGACTTTCAGGGCCTGGGCCAGCGCTGCCACCGACTTGGTTTTGGGGGCCTCCATCGAGATGGCCTCGACGACGCTGATGGCACCGGCCTGGGCCTTGTAGGTCAGAGCGCTGCGGCGGGCGAGCTGTTTGAGCTTCTTGTTGAGTTTGAAGCTGTAATCGCGGGGCTGGGGACCGAATACACGGCCGCCGCCCGGGAAGAGAGGCGAAAGGATGCTGCCGCAACGGGCGCCGCCGGTACCTTTCTGACGCTTCAACTTGCGCGTCGAGCCGGCAACTTCGTTACGCTGCTTTGCCTTGTGCGTACCCTGACGCTGATCGGCCAGGTACTGCTTTACGTCGAGATAGATTGCGTGGTCATTAGCCTCCACGCCGAAAACGGCATCCGAAAGGACTACCTTGCGACCCGTTTCTTGACCCTGGGTGTTCAATACAGCTAATTCCATACTACTTCTCAATCGTTAAATAAGCACCTTTTGCACCCGGAATCGAACCCTTCACGAGGATGAGGTTGCTCTCGGGAATCACTTTCAAAACTTTCAGGTTCAGCACTTTGACCTGCTCGCCGCCCATCTGTCCGGGGAGACGTTTTCCCTTGAAGACGCGCGAAGGATAGGACGAAGCGCCCAGCGAACCGGGCTTGCGCTGACGGTTGTGCTGGCCGTGGGTCTGGCCGCCGACACCGCCGAAGCCGTGGCGTTTCACAACGCCCTGGAAGCCTTTTCCTTTCGAAATCCCGGTCACGTCGACCCAGTCCTCTTCCGTGAAGAGATCAACGGTCAGCGTGTCGCCGAGTGCCACTTCGGGCATGCCCTTGAACTCCGCCAACTTGCGTTTGGGGGTCGTGCCGGCTTTCTTGAAGTGACCTAACAAACTGCTGGTGGTGTGCTTTTCACTTTTCTCGTCATAGGCAATCTGAACCGCCTCGTAGGAGTCCTTCTCGACGGTTTTGATTTGCGTAACAACGCACGGACCAGCCTCAATGACAGTGCATGGTATGTTCTTACCCTCGGCACTGTAAACGGAAGTCATTCCGATTTTCTTTCCAATAAGTCCTGACATTTGTTGTCAATTGTTTGTTATAGATGTGTAAAGTGAAGTTTTCTTCAAACTCCGGTCTCCGCGGAGACCTGTTTTCGGGAGGGTCTCCGACCGACCCTGTTGCCGGCCGGAGACGTCCGAAATGGTTGGTGCGGGGATCGTCCGATCGGGATTTTCAGCGTGCAGAGTCTCTTCCAGGACCTGGCGCACCCGGCGTTCTCCCCCCCCCTTCCTCCGGCCTCACGGCCGCGGGATCAGACCTTGATCTCGACCTCGACGCCCGAAGGAAGTTCGAGTTTCATCAGCGCGTCGATCGTTTTGGGGGTCGACGAGTAGATGTCGAGGATCCGCTTGAAGGTGCAGAGCTGGAACTGCTCGCGGGCCTTCTTGTTGACGAAAGTCGAGCGGTTGACCGTAAAAATCTGCTTGTGCGTGGGCAGGGGCACCGGGCCGCTGACAACGGCGCCCGTGCTCTTCACCGTCTTGACGATCTTTTCGGCCGACTTGTCGACCAGATTGTGGTCGAATGACTTTAACTTGATTCTAATCTTCTGATTCATATCGCGTTTTCTTATTCTATATCCTTACGTTTACCGCTTGCTTTCTCGATGATCTCCTTGGCCAGGTTGGCAGGTACCTCCTCGAAGTGCGAGAACTCCATCGACGAAGTTGCACGACCCGACGAGATAGTACGCAGCACGGTGACATAGCCGAACATCTCGGACAGCGGCACCTTGGCCTTCACCACGCGGGCGGTACCCTTGGTCTCCATACCGGTGATCTGGCCGCGGCGCTTGTTCAGGTCGCCGATGATGTCGCCCATGTTCTCCTCGGGGGTTACGACCTCGACCGACATGACGGGTTCGAGGATCACCGAGCCGGCCTTCGGAGCGGCATTGCGATAACCGTTGCGGGCAGCGATTTCGAACGACAGCTGGTCGGAGTCGACGGGGTGGAACGATCCGTCCTTGAGGGTGATCTTCATCGAGTCCATCGGGTAGCCGGCGAGGGCGCCGTTGGCCATGGCCGATTCGAAGCCCTTCTGAACCGACGGAATGAACTCCTTGGGAATGTTACCGCCCTTGACCTCGTCAACGAACGTAAGACCCATCTTGCCGTCCTCGGCGGGACCGATCTCGAAGATGATGTCGGCGAACTTACCGCGACCGCCGGTCTGCTTCTTGAAGACTTCGCGGTGCTGAACCGTCTTGGTGAGCGACTCCTTGTAGTTGACCTGCGGAGCGCCCTGGTTGATCTCGACGCCGAACTCGCGGCGCAGACGGTCGACGATGATGTCGAGGTGGAGCTCACCCATACCGCTGATGACCGTCTGACCCGAATCCTCGTCGGTGTGCACCGTGAAGGTGGGGTCCTCCTCGGCGAGTTTTGCCAGCGCGATGCCGAGTTTGTCGAGGTCCTTCTGGGTCTTGGGCTCCACGGCCAGACCGATCACCGGCTCGGGGAAGGTCATCTGTTCCAGAACGATCGGAGCGTTCTCGGCGCAGAGCGTATCGCCCGTGCGGATCTCCTTGAAACCTACGGCTGCGCAGATGTCACCGGCACCGACGGTTTCCAGCGGGTTCTGCTTGTTGGCGTGCATCTGGTAGATACGGCTGATGCGCTCGCGCTTGCCGCTGCGGGCGTTGAGCACGTACGATCCGGCATCGAGCTTGCCCGAGTAAACGCGGACGAAGGCCAGACGACCTACGAAGGGATCGGTAGCGATCTTGAACGCCAGGCCGCAGAACGGATCGTCCTCCGTAGCGTGGCGCACCTCCTCCTGCTCGGTTTTGGGGTTGATACCCGTCACGGCCGGAACATCCAGCGGCGAGGGCAGGAACGCCATCACGCAGTCGAGCAGTTTCTGCACGCCCTTGTTGTGGAACGACGAGCCGCAGAGCATCGGGACGATCTGCATCGAGATCGTGGCCTTGCGGATGGCGGCCAGCAGTTCGTCGGGCGTGATCGAGTCGGGATCCTCGAAGAACTTCTCCATCAGGGCGTCGTCCGTAGCGGCGACCTCCTCGATGAGTTTGGCGCGCCACTCGGCGGCCTCGGCCTTCATCGACTCGGGAATATCGCGCAACTCGAAGTTGTCGCGTACGGTCTTGTCGTCGTAGTAGTAGATCGCATTATTATATATAAGGTCTACCAGTCCTTCGAACTTGTCCTCGGCGCCGATAGGCAGTACGACCGGCAGGGCCGTAGCGCCGAAGTGCTCCTTGATCTGGGCGCACACCGAGAGGAAGTCGGCACCCGTGCGGTCCATCTTGTTGACGTAGCCGATACGGGGGACGTTGTACTTGTCGGCCTGACGCCATACGGTCTCCGACTGGGGCTCGACGCCGCCGACAGCGCAGAACGTGGCGATCGCACCGTCCAGAACGCGCAGCGAACGCTCCACCTCGACCGTAAAGTCGACGTGTCCCGGGGTATCGATCAGGTTGATCTGGTACTGATGACCCTTGTACTGCCAGAAGGCGGTCGTTGCGGCCGAGGTGATGGTGATACCGCGCTCCTGCTCCTGGACCATCCAGTCCATGGTGGCGCCGCCCTCATGCACCTCGCCGATCTTGTGGGTTTTACCCGTGTAGAAAAGGATTCGCTCGGACGTCGTGGTCTTACCGGCATCGATGTGGGCCATGATACCGATATTACGCGTATAATGTAAGTCTCTGGTTGCCATTTGTGCGTCCTTTGTTTAGAATCTGAAATGAGCGAATGCCTTGTTGGCCTCGGCCATGCGGTGCATCTCCTCCTTGCGCTTGAAGGCGGCACCCTGCTGGTTGTAGGCGTCTACGATTTCAGCGGCGAGTTTGTCAGCCATGGTTTTGCCGGCGCGCTTGCGGGAATAGAGGACAAGGTTTTTCATGGAAATAGAAATCTTGCGCTCCGGACGAACCTCCATGGGAACCTGGAACGTTGCGCCACCGATACGCTTCGATTTCACTTCGACTTGGGGCGTGATGTTCTCCAGGGCCTGTTTCCAGATTTCCAGCGGAGATTTATCAGCATCCTTCATCTTCTTGCCGACGATTTCCAGCGAGTCGTAGAAAATCGTGTAGGCAATACTCTTCTTACCATCCAGCATAAGGTTGTTCACGAAACGGGTCACGGCCACGTCTCCGAACTTCGGATCCGGAAGTAGAATTCGCTTTTTTGGCTTAGCTTTTCTCATTGCTATTTACTGTCTAAAAAAATGTTTCTCGGGTGAGTTTCGGGTTATTTGCCTGCCTTGGGGCGTTTTGCTCCGTACTTGGAACGACGCTGGCGACGTCCGTCGACACCTGCGGAGTCGAGCGCGCCGCGAACGAGGTGGTAACGTACACCGGGGAGGTCCTTGACACGGCCGCCGCGGACCAGTACGATGGAGTGCTCCTGGAGGTTGTGGCCTTCTCCGGGGATGTAGGCGTTGACCTCCTTGCCGTTGGTCAGGCGAACACGAGCCACCTTACGCATAGCCGAGTTAGGTTTCTTGGGGGTCGTGGTGTACACACGGGTGCAGACGCCACGGCGCTGGGGACAAGCGGCCAGCGCGGGGGACTTGGATTTGTCCTCGAGCGTCAGACGGCCGTTTCTCACTAACTGTTGAATAGTTGGCATTTTAAAACTGTCCTTTAAATGGTTAAAAATCTATTTCCATTGTCCAAAATGGACTGCAAAGGTACGCATTTTTTTGGAAATACAATATATAAGCGCATCTTTTTTGGCGTTTTTTCAGGATTTTGCGCCGTTTGCCATTCTTTTTACTGATCGTTTTCAAAAAATCATATTGTTTTATTTATCATAAAATAAACAATACCCTGTTTTACAGACGATTGACTCGCCACGCGAAAAAGTCGCCCGCAGCGTGCAGATGCGTCCTGACGCGGGCCATACCCGGATCGGCAGATTTCCGCATGTCGCACGGACCGGGAGTGGCCGCACGACCCGCCGCCATGTCCGCCGCGAACACCGGGCCCGAATGCCGGACCCGAACACCGGACCCGAATGCCGGACCCGAACACCAGACCCGAATGCCGGACCCGAACACCGCGGCACGGAGTTTGCACCCCGGCAAGGGCCTTCAAATCCGATGACGAACAACACACAAACCGCAACAATATGAGACAGACCATGCTTACCTGTTTTCTGCTGTTCCTGACGGCCCTCATCTGGAACACCTCGTGCAGTTCCGACAATTCGGACAACAACACGCCGCCCGAACCGCAGCCCACCACCTACGACATCTACGCCGCAGGGTACAAGACGGTCGATTCGAAGGCCGTGGCGACGGTCTGGAAAAACGGCACGGAGCTCTACGCCCTGACCGACGGCACGTCGGACGCCTGGGCCTACGGCATCTGCGTCGACAACGGGACGGTCTACACCGCGGGCTACGAAGAGCAGGACGGACACATCGTCGCCGTACTCTGGGAGAACGCGACGCTGAAATACACGCTGGGCGCCTCCGGAAGCAACTCCTACGCCCTGGCGGTGACGGTATCGGACGGCACGGCCTACACGGCGGGCAGCACGACGGTCGACGGCTCGCTGACGGCCACCGTGTGGGAGAACGGCAGCGTACTGCACACCTACTCCGTCAGTCCGGCGACGTCACAGGCCCGGGCCGTCGCGGTTTCGGGCAGCGATGTCTATGCCGCGGGGAACCTTCAACCCGGCGGAACGCAGCCCGTCGCCGAAGTCTGGAAAAACGCCGACGCGCACTACACCCAGGGCGACGGCACCACCCCGGGAGACATCCGCGGACTGTTCATTGCCGGAAGCGATCTCTATACGGCGGGGCACATCGGCGAGCAGGCCGTCGTCTGGCGGAACGGCTCGCTGCTCTACACGCTGACCGACGGCAGCAGTTCGGCCGAGGCGATGTCGCTCTGGCGGGACGGCAGCACGCTCTACACGGCGGGGTACTACACCACGTCGGATTTCGGGGAGCAGGGCGTCGTCTGGCAGAACGGCACCGAGCTCTACACGCTCTCGGACGGCAAGGGCGCCGGCAGCATGCCCTACGCCGTTGCGGCATGGGGCGGGACGGTCTTCACGGCCGGGACGCTCTTCGGCAACGGACGCCACGCCGCCGTATGGCAGAACGACGGGCTCCTCTACACGCTCGACCGGGGCGAAGCCTACGCCATGTATGTCGTCCCGCACTACGGGACGACGCAGGAGTAGCGGCTCTCCGGACAGATTCCGCAACGAATCTCCCGGCTCCGGACAGCGGCACGCCCCGGCTGCCCCGCCGCCGAAACTCCTCCGCACCTCCATCCGGCTCCGCCCTCCGGCGCGCCCCGCAACGCACCTTCCCGACACGGCCTTTCACAGGTCGTGTCTTTTTTTGCCGTCCGGAGCCGCCGCACCGCGCCGTCCGACGCAAAGAATCGCCGAAAAGGGTTCAATCTTAAAAACTTTTCGTATTTTTGTCCGAAAAATCGAAAACAAACAGATCAAACAAGATATGGAGTACAATTTCAAGGAGATCGAGCCGAAGTGGCAGCAGCGCTGGCGCGAGCGGAAGACCTACAAGGTCGAGACGGACCCCGCGCGTCCGAAGTTCTATGTGCTGGACATGTTCCCCTACCCGTCGGGGGCGGGGCTGCACGTCGGGCACCCGCTGGGCTACATCGCCTCGGACATCTACTCGCGCTACAAGCGGCTGAAAGGCTTCAACGTCCTGCACCCGATGGGTTACGACGCCTTCGGGCTCCCGGCCGAGCAGTATGCCATCCAGACGGGGCAGCACCCGGCCGTCACGACCGAGCAGAACATCGCCCGCTACCGCGAGCAGCTGGACAAGATCGGCTTCTCGTTCGACTGGGACCGCGAGGTGCGCACGTGCGACCCGGCCTACTACAAGTGGACGCAGTGGGCCTTCCTCGAAATGTTCTCCCACTACTACGACAACCGTCGCCGTCAGGCGCGGCCCATCGAGGAGCTCGCGGCAGCCTTTGCCAAGTCGGGCACCGAGGGGATCGACGCCGCCTCGACGCAGGAGCTGCACTTCACGGCCGACGAATGGAACTCGTGGGACGAGAAGCGCCGCGAACAGGTGTTGCAGAACTACCGCCTGGCGTTCCGCGCCGACACGATGGTGAACTGGTGTCCGAAACTCGGGACGGTGCTGGCCAACGACGAGGTGCATGACGGACTTTCGGTGCGCGGCGGCTATCCGGTCGAGCAGAAGCGCATGAAGCAGTGGTTGCTGCGCGTGACGGCCTACGCCCAGCGGATGCTCGACGGACTGGACCGGCTCGAATGGAGCGACTCGTTGAAGGAGATCCAGCGCAACTGGATCGGACGTTCGGAGGGCGCCCAGGTCTTCTTCGACATTCAGGGCTCGGACAAGAAACTGGAAATCTTCACCACGCGGCCCGATACGATCTTCGGCGTAACGTTCATGGTCATCGCCCCCGAGCACGAGTGGGTCGGCGAACTGACGACCCCGGAGAACCGTGCGGAGGTCGAGGCCTACATCGAGCAGACGAAGAAGCGTTCGGAGCGCGACCGCATCGCCGACACGAAGCGCGTAAGCGGTGTGGCGACAGGCTCTTATGCCATCAACCCCTTCACGGGACGGGCCATTCCGATCTACATCTCGGACTACGTGCTCGCGGGCTACGGAACGGGCGCCATCATGGCCGTTCCGGCGCACGACTCGCGCGACTACGCCTTCGCCCGCCACTTCGGGTTGGAGATCATCCCGGTGGTCGAGGGCGGCGACCTTTCGAAGGAGTCCTACGACGCCAAGTCGGGCCAGGTAATCAACTCGGATTTCCTCAACGGCATGGATGTAAAGGAGGCGATTCAGGTGATGTTTGCCGAAGTCGAGCGGCGCGGATTGGGCAAGAAACTCGTGAACTACCGCCTCCGGGATGCCATCTTCTCGCGCCAGCGCTACTGGGGCGAGCCCTTCCCGATCTACTACAAGGACGACACGGCCTACCCGCTGTCGGAGGACAAACTGCCGCTGGAACTGCCTCCGATCGAGAATTTCGGACCCACGGAGCAGGGCGAACCGCCCCTGGCCCGCGTGAAGGGGTGGGCAACGCCCGAAGGCTGTCCCTACGAGCTGTCGACGATGCCCGGATTCGCCGGATCGTCGGCCTACTACCTGCGCTACATGGACCCGCACAACGACCGGGCGCTCGTCAGCCGCGAGGCCGACGAGTACTGGCGCAGCGTCGACCTCTACGTCGGCGGCATCGAGCACGCCACGGGCCACCTGATGTACTCGCGGTTCTGGAACATGTTCCTCTACGATCTGGGCTACGTCTGCGAGGAGGAGCCCTTCAAGAAGCTCGTCAACCAGGGCATGATTCAGGGGCGTTCGAACTTCGTCTACCGGGTCGTAGGAACGAACAAGTTCGTCTCGCTCGGGCTGCGCGACCGGTATGAGACGCAGGAGATCCACGTCGACGTGAACATCGTGAAGAACGACCTGCTCGACCTCGACGCCTTCCGGGCGTGGCGTCCGGAGTTCCGCGACGCGGAGTTCATCCTCGAGGAGGGCAAGTACGTCTGCGGCTGGGCCATCGAGAAGATGTCGAAGTCGATGTACAACGTCGTCAACCCCGACTACATCGTCGAGACCTACGGCGCCGACACGCTGCGCATGTACGAGATGTTCCTCGGACCGCTGGAACAGTCCAAGCCGTGGGACACGAACGGCATCGACGGCGTGCACAAGTTCCTGCGCCGCTTCTGGCGGCTCTTCTACGACCGCGACGGGCGTTTCTGCGTCACGGACGAGAAGGCGACCGAAAAGGAGCTGCGCACACTCCACAAGACGATCAAGAAGGTCACGGAAGACATCGAAAACTTCTCGTTCAACACCTCGGTGGCGGCCTTCATGATCTGCCTCAACGAGCTGGGCGAGTGTCCGAAGCGCGAGATCCTCGAACCGCTGACGGTGCTGATCGCACCCTTTGCGCCGCACATTGCCGAGGAGTTGTGGGAAGCCCTGGGCAAGAGCGGCTCGGTATGCGACGCGCAGTATCCGGTTTACGACGAGAAGCACCTCGTACAGAGTTCGTTCGAATATCCGGTTTCGATCAACGGCAAGCTGCGTTTCAAGAAGGAGTACGCCACGTCGATGACGCCGGCAGAGATTCAGGCCGACGTCGTGACGGCTCCCGAAGCGCAGAAGTGGATCGAGGGCAAGACCCCGAAGAAGGTGATCGTCGTCCCGGGCAAGATCATAAACATTGTGATCTGAATCAAGAGAGGAAGGGTGATTGACGGTTGAGAACATTCCGACCGCTGTTCACCCGCCGCCTGCGGCGTCGTATGCAGATCTGACCCTCCCCTAAATCCCCTCCTCGGAGGGGACTTGATGGAGACCGTTTTCGGAGAGTCCCGAATGCCGGGATTCCCGGGAGCAACGGGGGGGGGCAAAGTGCAAAACCGGAAAGCCTGAAAACAATCCGCAACAGTTGAAAACCAAAACCCGAAAATAACACACCGAAAAACCGCTGACCATGAAACGAACCGCCCTGTTCACGCTCATCCTTCTGCTTATGACAACCACCGTATCGGCACAGGACTATGGCCAGGCCGCCACGGTCCGCATCTGGGACAACGCCTCGGCACCCCACAGCAACGGCCTGACCGGCCCCGAAGAGGAGCCGGAACCCTGGCGGCTGGCCAAGACCTCGACGGCGGAACTCTTCCTCTACCCGGCCGATACGACCCGTTGCGGACACACGGGGCTGGGGGTCGTGATCTGCCCGGGCGGCGGTTACGGACGGCTGGCCATCGACCACGAGGGATTCCAGATGGCTCAGTGGCTCGCGGCAAACGGAATCACGGCCGCCGTGCTGAAATACCGCATGCCGAACGGACATCCGGAAGTACCGTTGGAGGATGCCGTGCAGGCATTGCGCATCATGATGGGACTCGAAGCCGGGGCCACGGGATTCACCGCCGACAAGGTGGGGATCATGGGCTTCTCGGCCGGAGGGCATCTGGCAGCCTACGCCTCGACGATGGGATCGACGAAACCGGCCTTCTCGATCCTCTTTTACCCGGTCATCACCTCCCTGCCGGGGCATCAGGGGTCGTTCAACAACCTCATCGGCAAGGAGAACCGCACGCCGGAAAGCGACGCCCGCTATTCGTTGGAGAATCAGGTGACGGAGCAGACGCCCCCGGCGCTGCTGCTCCTCTCGGACGACGACACGGCCGTCCCGCCGATCAGCAGCACACGCTACTACAACGCCCTGAAAGAGCACGGCATCGAGGCTTCGATGCACATCTATCCGATCGGCGGCCACGGCTGGGGATTCCGCGACTCGTTCCGCTACAAGGCCCAGTGGCAGCAGGCCGTGCTCGACTGGCTGCAACGCTTCGCCGAATAGCACCGCACGCGCCTCTCCGCCAGAACCTGCGGCGGACATACCGGAACAAGGCATGTCCGCCGCTTGTTTTTTGACCGGAGTCTTGCCGTTTCCCGATTATTCCGTATCTTTGTTCCCAAAATACAACATTCATGGCAGACAACACCATACTGACCCGCCTCGACGGGCTGAAACTCAAATACGAGGAGACGGGCCAGAAACTCACCGACCCCGAAGTCATCGCCGACGTCAAGCAGTTCGTGCAGCTCAACAAGGAGTACAAGGAGCTCGAACCCATCATCGAAACCTCGGAACGCTACCGCACGGCCCTCGCGAACCTCGCCGAGGCGAAGGATACCTACGCCAACGACAAGGACGAGGAGATGCGCGAAATGGCCCGCGAGATGATCACGGAACTCGAACCCCAGATCGCGCAGCTCGAAGAGGAGATCAAGCTGCTGCTGATCCCCAAGGACCCGCAGGACTCGAAGAACGCCATCGTCGAGATCCGCGGCGGCACGGGCGGCGACGAGGCAGCGATCTTCGCCGGCGACCTGCTGCGCATGTACACCAAGTACATCGAGTCGAAGGGGTGGCGGTACGAAATCACCTCGTCGTCCGAGGGTGCCGCAGGCGGTTACAAGGAGGTCGTCATGAAGGTCACCGGACAGAACGTCTACGGAACGCTCAAATACGAGTCGGGCGTGCACCGCGTACAGCGCGTGCCGCAGACCGAGACCCAGGGCCGCGTCCACACGTCGGCCGCCTCGGTGGCCGTGCTGCCCGAAGCCGAGGAGTTCGACGTCGAGATCTCGATGAACGACATCCGCAAGGACATCTTCTGCGCATCGGGACCCGGCGGGCAGTCGGTCAACACGACCTACTCGGCCATCCGTCTGACCCACATCCCGACGGGCATCGTCGTGCAGTGCCAGGACCAGAAGTCGCAGTTGAAGAACTTCGACAAGGCCTTCGAGGAGCTGCGCACGCGCGTCTTCAACCTCGAATACTCGAAATACCTCGACGAGATCGCCTCGAAGCGCAAGACGATGGTCTCGACGGGCGACCGCTCGGCCAAGATCCGCACCTACAACTATCCGCAGGGGCGCATCACCGACCACCGCATCAACTACACGATCTACAACCTCGCAGCCTTCATGGACGGCGACATCCAGGACTGCATCGACCACCTGATCGTGGCCGAGAACGCCGAACGCCTGAAAGAGAGCGAGCTGTAATTCCGTCCCGCCGGGCAATATCCGGGGGCGGGGGACGTTTTAAGGAGGAGAGATTTCCGGTATGATGAAACGACTGACCATCCTGTTCCTGTTCGGAGTGCTGTTCGGCGCAACGGCCCGGGCCGCCGCGCCGCGACCGAAGCCCCAACCGCTCTATATCGTCAACGGCAAGGTGGCGGAAGCCATCCACGCCATTCCGCCCGAGGAGATCGAGCACGTCGAGATGCTCCCGGCCGACGAGGAGACCATCGCCCGCTACGGCGAGCGCGCCATGCACGGCGTGATGCTCATCACGCTGCGTTACGACGAACCGGCGACCTTCCCGGCCGATACGACCTTCGGGAACTACATCGCCCGCCAGGTCCGCTGGGAGGATGACGAACCCGTGGCGCGGGTCGTCCTGCGCTATACGGTCACCCCCGAAGGGACCATACAGATCGGCGAAACGCTCGAAGCCACCGACAACCGGCTCAAACGGCGCGTCCTGAAGGCCGTCGAGGAGTCGCCGCGCTGGCAGCCCGCCCGGAAAAACGGACAGCCGATCGCCAGCGAGGGGGTGTTGAGCATCCAGCTCCCCGAGGGGCGTCCGATGCCGCGCCAGGTCGAGCTGGTCTACCGCTGACGGAGCAAAAACACGTAAACGGAACCAAACAAGGGAAGACTGGGGCCCGAAGGCCGAAGTCGAAACGCGAGATAACAGAGAGAACCGACAAGCAGAGAAAGAGAACGGGGAAGGAGACAACTCCATACCCCTCCGCATTTCACGATTCATCCTTTCAAAAACCGGAAACTTATGAAGACCAACTCCCTTGCAGCATGGATTCTGGCCGTCCGGCCGTACAGCCTCGGCAATGCCGTCATCCTGATCCTCGTGGGCTCCGCCCTGGCCTGGACCGACGGATCGTTCCATGCGCTCCCGGCGCTGCTGTGCCTTCTCTTCGCCGTGCTGATGCAGTGCACGGCCAATCTGGTCAACGACCTCTGGGACTACCTCAAAGGCGCCGACCAGCCCGACCGGCTGGGTCCCGACCGCGCCTTCGCCAAAGGATACATCACCCCCCGCGCCATGAAGGCCGGCATCGCCGCCTTCACCGTGGCATCGTGCGCCGCCGGTATCGGTATCCTCGTCTGGGCCCTGCACCACGACATGCTGATCTGGGGCGGCTGGGAACTCGTCGCCGCAGGCATCGCCTGCGTCGTCTTCGCCTACTTCTACACCGCGGGGCCGTGGCCGCTCGCCTACCACGGACTGGGCGACGTGGCCGTCATCCTCTTCTTCGGGCTCGTACCCGTGGGCTTCACCTACTACGTCCAGACCGGAGCGTGGTCGTGGGATGCGACCGTCACGGCGTTAGCCTGCGGACTGGTCATCGACACCATGCTGATGATCAACAATTTCCGCGACCGTGAGGAGGATGCCCGCTGCGGCAAGCGCACGGTGGTCGTCGCCCTGGGCGCGAAATTCGGGAGTTGGAGCTACTTCGGGCTCGGAGCCGCGGCCGTCGTGCTGTGTCTGACGCTGCTGGCCGCCGGACGCACCTGGGCCGCCCTGCTGCCGCTCCTCTACCTCGCGGGCCACACCGCCACGTGGCGCAAGGTGGTCCGCATCGACCACGGGGACGAACTGAACATCTGCCTCGGCGAGACGGCCCGCAACATCATGCTCTTCGGAGCGCTGCTCACGATCGGAATCCTGCTCGGCTGATGGCTGAAATCCAACATATTACCCTGCGCGAGCTACAACGCCGCGTGAAATCGGCGCTCGAAGGTCAGTTCGCCCTGCCCCTCTGGGTGAGCGCCGAGATCTCCGACATCAAGGTCAACTACTCGGGCCACTGCTACCTCGAACTCGTCGAGAAGGGCGGCGACAACGGAGTCCCCACGGCACAGGCCCGGGCCGTAATCTGGAAGTCCCACTACCCCCGCATCGCCGGCTACTTCGAGGCCGAAACGGGACAGCGGCTCGCACCGGGATTGAAGGTGCTGGCCAAAGTGCTGGTCTCCTACCACGAACTCTACGGTTTCTCGCTGCAAATCACCGATGTGGACCCCTCGTACACGCTGGGCGACCTGGAACGCCAGCGCCAGCAGACCATCGCGCAGTTGCAGCAGGACGGCGTCTGGGAGATGAACCGCGAAGTCCCGCTGCCGATGGTCGTGCAGCGCGTGGCCGTCGTGTCGAGCGCCAACGCCGCCGGGTATCAGGACTTCCGCAAGGAGCTGGCAAAGA
This sequence comes from Alistipes sp. An66, assembly GCF_002161445.1. GTDB lineage: Bacteria > Bacteroidota > Bacteroidia > Bacteroidales > Rikenellaceae > Alistipes > Alistipes cottocaccae. The sequence continues at coordinate 21,395 of NZ_NFHT01000012.1, read as the reverse complement.
GTCCCTACCGCTTCGACGTGGAGCTCTTCGACGCCTTCATGCAGGGCGAGGCCGCCGAAGGGTCGATCATCGACGCCCTGTGCCGCGTGGCCGACCGCATGGAGGAGTTCGATGCCGTGGTGATGATCCGCGGCGGCGGGTCGCGCAGCGACCTGAACTGTTTCAACGCCTACCGCCTCTGCTCCTACGTCGCACAGTTCCCCCTGCCGGTCATCACGGGCATCGGGCACGACAAGGACACGAGCGTCGCCGACATGGTGGCCCACACCGCGCTCAAAACCCCCACGGCCGTCGCCGGATGGCTCGTCGAGCGGATGGGCTCCGTCGAGGGATGGCTCGACGCCGCGGCCCTGCAACTGCATGACGGCGTGCTGCGCCTGACCCGGACGCAGCAGGTGCGGCTCGAAGAGTGCGCGGGCGATGTGCGCCACCTCTCGCTCGGGATGCTCCGGCAGCGCGCGCTGGAAGCCGCGAACCGCGAGGAGGCGTTCCGGCAGGCCGTCGGGAGCTTCCTCCGGCAGGAGCGGCAGCGGCTCGACGCGACGGGCGAACTGGTCGAAAGCCGTTCGCCGCGGCACATCCTCCGCATGGGATTTGCCGTGGTCCGCAAGAAGGGGCGTGCCGTGGCGTCGGTCCGGCAGGCAGCGGCCGGCGAGCGGCTCACGGTCGAGGTGGCCGACGGGCGTTTCGCCGTCGAGGTGACCCCGGAGACGGAGAAGGCCGAGGATAAAGCGTAAAACGACAACAACACCGGCAAGGACCGGTTGCAACGATATGGCAAAGAAAAAAGAGGAACCGACCTACACGGAGGCCGTCGCCGAGATCGAACGCATTCTCGCCCGCTTCCGCAACGAAGAGATGGACGTGGACAGCCTCGCGGCCGAGGTCAAACGCGCCACGGAACTGATCGCCGCCTGCAAGGCCAAACTCCGCAAGGCCGAAGAGGAGGTCAACCAGATTCTCGAAGCATGAAACGGCTGATCCGCTGGGCGCTGAACCACATCCCGCGTCCCGTGCTGCAACGCATGGCCTCGTGGGCCGTGCCCGTCATGGGGCTGTTCTACCGCGGGCGCGGCGTGGTGTGCCCCCTCTGCGGGGCGAAATACCGGAAGTTCCTGCCCTACGGATACGTGCGGTCGAGAGCCAACGCCCTCTGTCCGAAGTGTCTGTCGCTGGAACGCCACCGGCTGTTGTGGCTCTATCTGACGCGCGAGACCGATCTGCTGACCGCCTTCCCGCGCACGCTGCACATTGCTCCCGAGGTGTGTATCATGCGTCACCTGAAACCGCACTTCAAGTCCCGGCCCGGGCAGTACATCACGGCCGATCTGGAAAGCCCGCTGGCCGACCTCCATTTCGACGTGCAGCAGATCCCGCTCGGGGACAACTCCGTGGACGTGGTGCTCTGCAACCACATCCTCGAACACGTCGCCGATGACCGCAAGGCGCTGCGCGAGTTGCACCGCATCCTCAAACCCGGCGGCTGGGGCATCCTCCTCTCGCCCGTCGACCGCGACTACGAACAGACCTATGAGGACGACTCGATCGTCGACCCCGACGAGCGCACCCGCATCTTCGGGCAGTACGACCACCGCCGCATCTACGGTCAGGATTATGTCGACCGTCTGCGCGGAGCGGGGTTCGAGGCCGCCGACATCGACTATGCCGCCTCGCTCCCCGAGGAGGAGCGGCGGCGATACGCCCTCCCCGAAGACCATATCTACGTGGTGTACAAGCACTGACGGGAGCGAGTATCCGCATCAAAAAATCTCCGGGCCTTGCAGGTCCGGAGATTTTTCATGGAGGGGGGGGGTGTCAATAGAGGTAGAAGACGATTCCGATGAAGTGGCACACCACCGCGAGGTTGATCAGCAGGTGCCACACCATGTGGTGGTAGCGGAACCCCTTCCGGGCGTAGAACCACGCCCCCAGCGTATAGAGGACCCCGCCCGCGGCGATCAGCCACAGCAGCGGCGCCGAAGCGTGCCGGATGAACAGCGGCAGGAAAAAGACGATCGTCCAACCCATCACCAGGTAGATCGTCAGGCTCACGGCCGGAATCGAACGCCGCGACAACGACTTGTAGAAGATCCCGAAGAGCACCATCGTCCATTGCAGCACGGTGATGAAGAGCCCCTGCCAGCCCCCGATCACCGACAATGCTATCGGCGTATAGCTCCCCGCAATGGCCACGTAGATGAAAATGTGGTCCAGGATGTGGAAAATCTCCTTGTGCCGCGACTGCGGATTCATCGAGTGGTAGAGCGTCGACGTCAGAAACATCAGAAAGATCGAGATCACGAAAACCGATACCGAAACCGCCGCCAGAACCCCTTCGGGATCATGAACATACGCCCATACCGACGCAAAAGGCAGCGCAATCAGCGCAGCCAGCGACATCACACCGTGCGATACCGCATTGGCAACCTCCTCCCCCAGCGTCGGAAGATAAACCCCTTTTTTTGCTCCCATGACTCAACCATTTGATTCAATGTGCCAAATTTATAATTTTTTTTCATATCTTTGCGCACATAGGTATTCGGTTAGGTTAATTCGGTTCGGGAAATGGACTTCTCACGCTACGAAAATCTCCGCACTCTCGTGCGGACGAACTTCTCGGAGCAGACACAGCGTCTGGTTGACGAAGCGCTCGAATACGCCGGGGAAAAACTCGACGGTCTCGTGCGCTACGACGGCTCGCCCCTGATCGGACATGGCGTCGCCGTCGCCGAAATCGTCATCTCCGAGGTCGGACTCGGGAGGAACTCGACCCTCTCGTCGATCCTCCACGATGTCGTGCGAATCGCTCACAAGCAGCTCCCCGCCGAGGAGTTCCTCGCCCTCACGGCCGAAATCCAGAACCGGTTCGGCGACCAGGTCGTCGGAATCACCATGGGCCTCGCGAACATCTCCGAACTCCGCCTCAAAGTCGCCAAGGAGCAGGCCGACAACTTCCGCGATCTGATCGTCAGCTACTCCGAGGATCCCCGCGTGATCCTCATCAAGCTCGCCGACCGGCTCGAAGTGATGCGCTCGCTCGACATCTTCCCCCACGAAAAGTGGCGCAAGAAGAGCTGGGAGGCGATGAACCTCTACGCGCAGATCGCACACAAGCTGGGTCTCTACTCGATCAAGAGCGAATTGGAGGACATCGCCCTGAAATACCTCGAACCGAAGGATTACGAACATATCGTCACCAAACTCGAAGAGAGCGCCGACGAACGCCGCGCCTTCATCGCGCGTTTCCTCGTGCCCATCGAGCAGCGGCTCAACCGTCTCGGCATCCGATACCACATCAAGAGCCGCACGAAGTCGATCTTCTCGATCTGGAACAAGATGCAGAAGCAGCACGTCCCCTTCGAGGGCGTCTACGACATCTTCGCCATACGCATCATCATCGACTGCGAGCGCGAGCAGGAGAAACCTCTCTGCTGGACCGCATACTCCGTGGTCACGGACTTCTATACGCCCAACCCCAACCGCATGCGCGACTGGATCTCGATCCCCAAGTCGAACGGTTACGAGTCGCTCCACACCACCGTCTCGGCCGAAGGCCGCTGGGTCGAGGTGCAGATCCGCACCGAACGGATGGACGCCGTTGCCGAGCGCGGTATCGCCGCACACTGGCGCTACAAAGGCGTCGGGCAGGGCGCACAGACCAGCGAACAGTGGTTGAGCCGCCTGCGCGAACTGATGGAGGACACCACCCACTCGCTGGCACAGCGGTTCGACGCCAAACCCGCCTCGGGCGAGATCTTCGTCTTCACGCCGAACGGCGACCTGCGCAAGTTGCCCGAAGGGGCCACGCTGCTCGATTTCGCGTTCGATATCCATACGAACCTCGGCTCGACCTGCGTCGGCGGAAAGGTCAACAACCGCGCCGTCTCGATCCGCGAAACGCTCAAAAACGGCGACATCGTCGAGATCCAGACCCAGAAGAACCAGACCCCGAAATCCGACTGGCTGAACGTCGTCGTCACCTCCAAGGCCCGCAACAAGATCAAGTCGTTCCTCCGCGAGGAGCAGGCCAAGCATACCCGCATGGGCCGCGAAGAGTTGGAGCGAAAGCTCAAAAACTGGAAGATGGCCATCTCGATCGACGAGGCCGTGGCCTATCTCGCCCGCCACTTCAAGCTCCGCCTCGGCAGCGACGTCTACGGGCTGATCGCCACCCAGAAACTCGACTTCGGAACCGTCAAGGAGCTGCTCTCGCGCCACCTCTCCGGCGAAGCCGCCGAGGAGCGCCGCGCCGCGGCCGCCGAAATCGAACGACAGAAGGCCGCACAGCACGCCGCACAGGAGAAGGCCGCACCGCAGGATGCACTGGTCATCGACGACGACATCTCGAAGATCCAGTACAAGCTGGCCAAGTGCTGCAACCCGATCAAAGGCGACGAGGTCTTCGGATTCGTGACGATCAACTCCGGGATCACGATCCACCGCTGCGACTGCCCCAATGCCAAGCGCATGCGCGAGAACTATCCCTACCGCGTCGTCGAGGCCCGCTGGCGGCAGTCCGCCGAGGGTGCCTTCCGCGTCTCGATCCGCATCGTCGCCGCAGACACCACCGGCATGGCCAACCACATCACCGAGGTCATCATCCGCGACCTGAAACTCAACATCCGGTCGATCAACTTCGCCGCAGCCGGAAACGGCTGCATCGCCGGAACCGTCGCCGTCGAGGTCCCCGGTACGGCCGTCGTCGATACGCTGATCCACCAGATCATGCGCATCAAGGGCGTACAGCGAGCCTATCGCATCAACTGATTCCGTCAACATCTTTACCCACACTATCGATCAATGAATAACAACACAATCAGCGTCGTATTTGCCGACTCGTCGCATGCGCACTACGCTCCGCGTATCTGCCAGCTCATCTACGAGTCCGCATTGCAGCGGGGAACGGGGATCGCAAAGCGTTCGCCCGAGTACATCGCCGCAAAAATGACCGGTGGCAAGGCCGTCGTGGCGCTGGACGGTGAAAGACTGGTCGGGTTCAGCTACATCGAGTGCTGGGGGCATGGCGACTTCGTCGCAACCTCCGGTCTGATCGTCGACCCCGAGTACCGGCACATGGGACTCGCGGAGCAGATCAAACGACGAACCTTCGAGCTGGCCCGACGACGATTCCCGTATGCCAAGTTATTCAGTATCACCACGTCGCTCCCCGTCATGAAACTCAACTCCCGCATGGGATACGTCCCCGTGACCTTCTCCGAACTGACCGAGGACGAGGAGTTCTGGCGCGGATGCGAAGGGTGCTGCAACTACGACATCCTCCAACGCAACAACCGACGCATGTGTCTCTGCACCGGAATGCTCTACGACCCCGCGAAGGAACCGCCCCAGAAGCACTCCCGATTCGCACCCTACGTCATGTTCCTCCGGAACAAATTCAAGAAACTCTTTCACCTGAAATAAAAAACGATATAAAGCCATGGATACCAAGAAAAAAGTCGTACTGGCGTTCAGCGGCGGGCTGGACACCTCGTTCTGTGTGAAGTATCTCTCCGAGGAGAAGGGATATGATGTCTATACGGCCATCGCCAATACCGGAGGTTTCTCCAAACCCGAACTCGAACGCATCGAGAAGCGCGCCCTGGAACTCGGCGCCGTCAGGCACGCCACGCTCGACATCGAACAGGAATACTACGAGAAGAGCATCCGCTACATGGTCTTCGGCAACATCCTCCGCAACGGCACCTACCCCATCTCGGTAAGCTCCGAGCGCATCTTCCAGGCCATCGCCATCATCGAGTACGCCAAGCAGATCGGGGCCGACGCCGTGGCACACGGTTCGACCGGCGCCGGGAATGACCAGGTGCGTTTCGACCTCACGTTCCAGATCCTCGCGCCCGAAATCGAGATCATCACCCCGACGCGCGACATGACCCTCACGCGCGAATACGAGATCGACTACCTGCGCAAGCACGGCATCACGGCCGACTACAAGAAGATGGAGTACTCGATCAACAAGGGGTTGTGGGGCACCTCGATCGGCGGCAAGGAGACTCTCCATTCGGAGCAGACGCTCCCCGAGGAGGCCTATCCGAGCCAGATCACGGCCGACGGCGAGGAGCACCTCAAACTCTCGTTCGACAAGGGCGAGTTGTGCGCCGTGAACGGGAAGCCCTATGCCGACAAGGTCGAGGCCATCCGCGCCGTCGAGACCATCGGCTCGAAGTTCGGAATCGGACGCGACATGCACATCGGCGACACGATCATCGGCATCAAGGGACGTGTCGGATTCGAGGCCGCCGCCCCGATGCTCATCATCGCCGCGCACAAGATGCTCGAAAAGCACACCCTCACCAAGTGGCAGATCTACTGGAAGGATCAGGTCGCCACGTGGTACGGCATGTTCCTCCACGAGGCGCAGTACCTCGAACCCGTCATGCGCGACATCGAGGCCATGCTCCTTTCGTCGCAGCAGAACGTCACGGGAACCGTCGAACTGATCCTCCGCCCGAGAAACTACACGCTCGTCGGCGTCGAGTCGCCCTTCGACCTCATGAAGACCGACTTCGGCGAGTACGGAGAGGTCAACAAGGCCTGGACGGCCGACGACGCGAAGGGCTTCACGAAGATCCTCGCCAATCCGATCAAGATCTACTACAACGTCCAGAAACGTAACGAAAAACCGGAAAAATGATCCGCGCGGGAATCATCGGAGGGGCCGGATACACGGCCGGGGAGCTGATCCGCCTGTTAGTGAACCACCCGCAGGTCGGGATCGTCTTCGTACACAGCACGTCCAACGCCGGGAACCTCCTCACGGAGGTCCACGGCGGGTTGGAGGGCGAAACAACGATGCGCTTCTGCGCGGAGTACGACCTCGCGTCGGTCGACGTCGTCTTCCTCTGTTCGGCACACGGGCAGAGCCGCACGTGGATGGCGGAGCAGCGTCTGCCCGAAGGTTTGCGCATCATCGACCTCGCGCAGGACTTCCGCGACGAGTCCGAAGGGTTCGTCTACGGCCTCCCGGAGATGAACCGCGGGCGAATCCGGGAGGCCCGCCGCGTGGCCAATCCGGGCTGTTTCGCCACCGCAATCCAGCTGGCGCTGCTGCCGCTGGCCGCAGCGGGGCTGCTCGAAGACGAGGTGCACGTCACGGCCGTCACCGGATCGACCGGCGCCGGCGTGAAACCCTCCGCCACGACCCATTTCAGCTGGCGGTCGGACAACCTCTCCGTCTACAAGGCCTTCTCGCACCAGCATCTGCTCGAAATCGGCCGCAACCTCCGGCTGCTGGAACCCGCATTCGGGCAGGAGATCAACTTCGTACCCATGCGCGGAGACTTCACCCGCGGCATCCTCGCCAGCGTCTACACCAACTGCCCGCTCGATGAGGAAGCCGCCCGGAAGCTGTACGCCGACTACTACGCCGGGGCGGCATTCACCCATGTCGCGGAGCGCGGCGTCGACCTCAAACAGGTCGTGAACACCAACAAGGCGCTGGTCCATACGGCCAAATACGGATCGAAGCTGCACGTCGTCTCGGTGATCGACAACCTCCTGAAAGGAGCCTCGGGGCAGGCCGTACAGAACATGAACCTGATGTTCGGGCTGGACGAGCGCGAAGGGCTGCGCCTCAAAGCCAGCGCGTTTTAATTGCTCCGGACGGGGAGGGATGTCTCCCCCGATGCGGAGCCCAAACAAAAAGCTATCATGGAACTTTTCAACGTATATTCGCTCTATCCGATCGAGCCCGTGCGGGGAAAGGGGTGTTTCGTCTACGACGAGGCCGGGACCGAATACCTCGACCTCTACGGCGGGCACGCCGTCATCTCGATCGGACACGCACAGCCCGACTATGTGAAGGCCCTGTCGGAGCAGGTCGGGAGGCTCGGATTCTACTCCAATTCGGTGCTGAACTCGCTGCAAGTCGAACTGGCCCGGCGTCTCGGGAAGGTCTCGGGCTACGACGACTACCGGCTCTTCCTCTGCAACTCCGGCGCCGAAGCCAACGAAAACGCCATCAAGCTGGCGTCGTTCCATACCGGGCGCAGCAAGGTGTTGGCCATCGAACGCGCCTTCCACGGGCGCACCTCCGGAGCCGTGGCCGTGACGGACAATCCCGCCATCTCGGCACCCTTCAACCGCACGCCCAACGTCGAGTTCACCCCGCTGAACGACCTTGAAGCAGCCCGCACGAAGCTCGCCACGCGCGAATTTGCCGCCGTGATCGTCGAGGGCATTCAGGGCGTCTCGGGCATCCACTGTCCCACGGACGACTTCCTCCGCGGCGTGCGCGAGGCCACCACGGAGACCGGCACGCAACTCATCCTCGACGAGATTCAGTCGGGGTACGGACGAACGGGCCGCTTCTTCGCCCACCAGCAGGCCGGGATCCGTCCCGACCTGATCACCACGGCCAAAGGAATGGCCAACGGATTCCCGATCGGCGGCGTATTGATCGCTCCCCACTTCGAGGCGCGGCCCGGGATGCTCGGGACCACGTTCGGAGGAAATCACCTCGCCTGTGCCGCGGCCATCGCCGTTTTGAAGATCATCGAGCGCGAAGGTCTCGTCGAAAATGCCGCCGGGGTCGGAGGGTACCTCCTCGGGGAGCTCCGCGCCATGGAGGGATTGAAGGAGGTGCGCGGACGCGGTCTGATGATCGGCATCGAGATCGACGGCTCGGGATCGGAACTCCGCAAGCGATTGCTCTTCGGGAAGCACATCTTCACCGGAGGCGCCGGAGCCTCCGTCGTGCGGCTGTTGCCCGCGCTGTGCCTCACGCGCGAGTTGGCCGACCGCTTCCTCGAAGCATTCCGCACCACGCTGCACAACCGATAAACCGTTCGGGGCCGGCTCCGGGGTGCGGCGGCGGAAGTCGCCGCAGCGTCGGAGCACCGCAAAGGCCCCGTCACCCCAAAACATGCACAAGAGATGAAAAAATTCACCTGCGTACAGGATATCGGCGACCTGAAAGCAGCCGTCGCCGAAGCTCTGGAAATCAAGCGAAACCGCTTCCAGTTCACCGGACTGGGACGCAACAAAACCCTGCTGATGCTCTTCTTCAATTCGAGCCTCCGCACGCGCCTCTCGACCCAGAAGGCCGCCATGAACCTCGGCATGAACGTCATGGTCCTCGACGTCAACCAGGGCGCCTGGAAGCTCGAAACCGAGCGCGGCGTCGTGATGGACGGCGACAAGGCCGAACACCTGCTCGAAGCAATCCCCGTCATGGGATCCTACTGCGACGTGATCGGCGTGCGCTCGTTCGCCCGATTCCACGACAAGGCCGAAGATTATGAGGAGCGCGTTCTGGAGCAGTTCATCCGCTACTCGGGACGTCCGGTCTTCTCGATGGAGGCCGCCACGCGACATCCGTTGCAGAGCTTCGCCGACCTGATCACCATCGAGGAGCACAGGACCACGAAGCGCCCGAAGGTCGTCATGACCTGGGCTCCCCATCCCAACGCCCTGCCGCAGGCCGTGCCCAACTCATTCGCCGAGTGGATGAACGCCGCCGGGTATGACTTCGTCATCACACACCCCGAAGGCTATGAACTCGATCCGAAGTTCGTCGGCGGAGCCCGCGTCGAGTACGACCAGCGCAAAGCCCTCGAAGGCGCCGACTTCGTCTATGCCAAGAACTGGGCCGCCTATGCCGATCCCAATTACGGAAAGGTCCTCTCGCGCGACCGCGCGTGGACGGTCGACGCCGAAAAGATGGCGCTGACGAACAACGCCTGGTTCATGCACTGTCTGCCCGTGCGGCGAAACATGATCGTCACGGACGAGGTGATCGAGTCGCCCCGCTCGCTGGTGATCCCCGAGGCGGCAAATCGTGAAATATCGGCACAGGTAGTGCTCAAACGTCTGTTGGAGGGGCTGGAATGATGGAAAAGATCACGGTAATGAAGATCGGCGGGAATGTCATCGACAATCCCGAAGCCTTGAAGGCCTTCCTCGCGGAGTTCGCCGCAATCGAGGGCCCGAAGATCCTCGTCCACGGAGGCGGAAAACTCGCCACGCGGCTCGCCGAACGCCTCGAACTCAAAGTCCGGATGGTCGACGGCCGGAGGATCACCGACAAGGGAACGCTCGACGTCGTGACGATGGTCTACGCCGGGCTCGTCAACAAGCAGGTCGTCGCCGGATTGCAGGCCGTCGGCTGCAACGCCATCGGTCTCTCCGGAGCCGACGGGAACGCCGTAACGGCCCACCGGAGGGCTCCGCAGCCGATCGACTACGGGTTTGTCGGCGACATCGACCGCGTGGATTCGGCGTTGCTGCAACGGCTGTTGGAGGGCGGGCTGGTCCCCGTCTTCTCGGCCATCATGCACGACGGCCACGGCACGCTGCTCAACTGCAATGCCGACAGCGTCGCCTCGGCCGTGGCGCTCGGAGCCGCAGCCGTCGCCCCGACCGATCTGGTCTTCTGTTTCGAGAAGTCCGGCGTGCTGCGCGATCCCGAGGACGAAGGTTCCGTCATTCCCGAAATCACCGCCGACAGTTACCCGCCGCTCAAAGCCGACGGAACGGTCAGCAAGGGAATGATCCCCAAGATCGAAAATGCCCTGAAAGCCGTCGAACAGGGGGTGCGGAGCGTCACGATCCGCAGCTCGGCCCATCTGGCAGACGGCATCGGAACCGTCATCCGCAAATAAAACCCGGGGCGCGCCCCGACAAACCCCGAAAGGCGGAAGCCTTTCTCCGAAAAAGCATGAATCCGAAAACCGCAGAAGCCGTCGAGTTGTTGCAGGCGTTGATCGCAACGCCCTCGCTGTCGCGCGACGAAGCCCGCACGGGCGACCTGCTCTTCGCCTTCCTCGCGGAGCACGGGGCCGCGCCCGAACGGCTGCACAACAACGTCTGGGCCCGGGCCGAAGGGTATGATCCCGCACGGCCGACCCTGCTGCTGAACTCCCACCACGACACGGTGCGCCCCGCGGCATCCTACACCCGCAACCCGTTCGCACCGGTGATCGAGGAGGGGTGTCTCTACGGGCTCGGCAGCAACGACGCCGGGGCTTCGGTCGTCGCACTCGCCGAGACCTTCCTCACGTTCCGGCGCCGCCGACTGCCCTTCAACCTCGTCGTGGCCCTCTCGGCCGAGGAGGAGTGCATGGGCGAGCACGGCATGCGGGCGCTGCTGCCCGCGCTGGGAAAGATCGACATGGCGCTCGTCGGCGAGCCCACCGGCATGCAGGCCGCCGTCGGTGAACGCGGGCTGGTCGTCCTCGACGGCACGGCCCGCGGCAAGAGCGGACATGCGGCCCGCAACGAGGGGGTGAACGCCCTCTACATCGCGCTGGACGACATCGCCCGCCTGCGCGGCTTCCGTTTCGAACGCGAATCGGCGCTGCTGGGACCCGTCGGCATCACCGTGACGCAGATCGAGGCCGGGACGCAGCACAACGTCGTTCCGGACGTCTGCCGCTTCGTCGTCGACGTCCGCACGACCGACGCCTACACGAACGAGGAGGTGGTCGAGATCCTGCGCCGGGCGTTGCAATCGGAAATCGTGCCCCGCTCGACCCGCATCCGCGCCGCCGCCGTCGGAGACGACCATCCGCTCGTCCGCGCCGCAAAGGCCGTCGGCCGCAGCACCTTCGTCTCGCCCACGACCTCCGACCGCACGCTGATGCCCTTCCCGTCGCTCAAAATGGGACCCGGAGAGTCGGCCCGATCCCACACGGCCGACGAATTCGTCCGCATCGACGAAATCGACCGGGCAATCGCCCTCTACGAACAGTATATCGAACAGTTAGCCATTCTATACGCATGAGCACCACCAAACTTTGGGACAAGGGTTTCGAACCCGACAAGATGATCGAAGAGTACACCGTCGGCAACGACCGCGAACTCGACCTGCAACTCGCCCGCTACGACGTCGAAGGATCGCTGGCGCACATCGCCATGCTTGAAAAGATCGGGCTGCTCACCGCCGAAGAGCTCCGCACGCTGACGGCCGGTTTGCAGGAGATCGCCGCCGAAATCGAGGCCGGGCGTTTCGAGATCGAACCCGACACGGAGGATGTCCACTCGCAGGTCGAGCTGCTGCTCACCCGCCGGCTGGGCGACGTCGGAAAGAAGATCCACTCGGGCCGCTCGCGAAACGACCAGGTGCTGGTCGACCTGAAACTCTTCCTGCGCGACGAGCTGCGGAAGGTCGCCGACGATACGAAGGCCCTCTTCGACCGCTTGCAGGAGCAGAGCGAACGATACGGGGAGGTGCTCATGCCCGGGTACACCCACTTGCAGATCGCCATGCCCTCGTCGTTCGGGCTCTGGTTCGGGGCCTACGCCGAGACGCTCGTCGACGACATGCGTCTGCTCGCCACGGCCTGGCACATCGCCAACCAGAACCCGCTGGGATCCGCCGCCGGCTACGGTTCGTCGTTCCCCCTCGACCGCACGATGACCACCCGGCTGCTGGGCTTCGAGACGCTCCACTACAACGTCGTCGCCGCACAGATGAGCCGCGGAAAGAGCGAGCGCGCCGCCGCGGCAGCCATCGCCGCCGTCGCCGCCACCGTCGGACGTCTGGCCATGGACGCCTGTCTCTTCATGAGCCAGAATTTCGGATTCATCTCGCTGCCCGACGAACTCACGACCGGGTCGAGCATCATGCCCCACAAGAAGAATCCCGATGTCTTCGAGATCATGCGCGGGCGCTGCAATCGCCTGCAAGCCGTGCCGAACGAAATCGCACTGCTCACGACGAATCTCCCGGTCGGATACCACCGCGACCTGCAACTCATGAAGGACATCCTCTTCCCGGCCCTCGCCGAGATTCGCCGCACGCTGCGCATGTGCGACTTCATGATGGCTCACGTCCGCGTCAACGAGCATATCCTTGAAGACCACAAGTACGACTATCTCTTCACCGTGGAGGATGTCAACCGCCTCGTCCTGCAAGGCGTGCCCTTCCGCGAGGCATACCGCCAGGTCGGCATGGCCGTGCAGCGCGGCGAGTACCAGCCCACGCGCGAGGTGCATCACACCCACGAAGGGAGCATCGGAAACCGCTGCACCGCGGAGATCCGCCGCAAAATGGAGGCCGTCATGCAGGAGTTCGAGACTCCGGGATTGCAGGCGTAAAGACAATGAAAAAGGGGTTGCCGGGATGGATGGCACGGCTGGCAGCCATCCCGGCAACCGGAACGGTTCATTCGTGCCGCAAGGCGACGTCCGGGGAAGGTTCCGGAGGAGAGAGCATAAAACAGAGCCCGAACAACCCAATTCATCCTATTTCTCACTATCTTTACAACGTGGAACTCCACAACGGAGTGCAAAGATAGATTAGAAAAATACAGACATATCGTTTACAAGGCGTTAACTTTCATTCTTGTTCTTGAAGCTTCGACTCTTTCAAAGCAACCAAAAGTAAAACGAGGAACGCCCATGGGAGTGTTTACTTGTATTTAGTTGCAAAATAGTCAAAACCTCAAAAACAGATAAAAGTACTGTCCCACGTCTTTTTTATTGCATTCAGTCTCGTAGGGGCGGGCGGACTACCCAACAATTAATCCGACATGAAGAAATTTCTGTTTTTGGGATGGCTCCTCGCCGCAGCGTCGCTGACCGCCTGCGACAAGGACAACGAACAAGAGGACGGGCCTTGTCCCGTCACCGACATCGAACTCCCGCAATCGAGCGAACAAACGCCCATCGAGCCCGGCAGCACAATCGAAATCCGCGGAAACGGATTCGAAGACGACTGCGAAATCTGGCTCTTCGGAGCGTCCCAAACCGCAGGAGTACAGGCCGAAATCCTCGAAGTCTCCGCCTCCGCCGTCCGCTTCACGGCCCCCAACCTCTGCGGGACCCAACGCATCGAACTCCGGCAGAACGGCGGGGTATGGGACATCGGAACGCTCGTCTTCCCCGAAGAGGAGATGCTGCCGATCGAGATTCTACCCCGCCGGATCTCACACATCAGAATCACCTATCCGGACGACTTATCCTTTGTCCAGCAGTTCGCCTACGACGAACAGGGCCGCATTGCCTCCATCACGGAAACGGACCAGCAATACGCCTATCCCGGGACCACGGCCCAGGATGAAGTGACCGAAATCACCTACGAAAGCGACCGCATCGTCATCACCGAGCCCTCCGGCGCACAGTCAATCCTCACGCTGGCCGACGGCCGGGCCACAGCCATCACCGGCGTCGCCTTCAATGACAACTACCCCGACGACTACGCCTTCACCTACGACGCAAACGGGTACATCGCAACCAGCACCTGGACCCAGAATCCCGACAAAACCTACTCCGCAAAGAGCCTCTACACCGTCGTGAACGGATGCATGACGCAGGTCCGGGAGGCCGAGGATTCCGGGGAGTGGTACGGCGGGAACGCCTCCTACACGAACAACCCCGAACGTATGAACAACCTCAACATCGACCTCTTCGGCATCAGCGACTTCATCACCACAACCGATCTCGACCGGATCTATCTGGTCGGCGCCGGAGGAAACCGTCTGAAAAAGCTCCCGGCATCGGTCGATTACGGAGAAAACGGAGTCGACACTTATCGCTACACGATGGAAGGTGAGTATATCTCGAAAATCGAAATCGACGAGGATGGTGAACCCCTCACGATACTGGAAATCTTCTACGAAGATTAACTCTCCGAATCCGACCAAAAAAAGGGCTCCGACAACCGGAGCCCTTTTCGTGGAAATCGGACGCGACTACTTGATACGCTCGTAGTACTCGCGCGTACGCGTGTCAACGCGGATCTTGTCACCTGTGTTGATGAACAGCGGCACGCGGATCGTCGCACCCGTATTCACCGTCGCCGGTTTCAGCGAGTTCGTCGACGCCGTGTCGCCCTTCACGCCCGGCTCCGTATAGGTTACCTCCATGTCCACGATCGGGGGAAGCTCCGCCGAAAGTACCGTCTCCTTCTCCGTGTGGAACATCACCTCCACGATCTGGCCGTCGGCCATCAGGTCGTAGTTGTTGATCAGGTTCTTGTCGATGTTGATCTCCTCGAAGGTCTCCGTGTGCATGAAGTGCATGCCCAGGTCATCCTCGTAGGTGAACTGGTACGGACGGCGCTCCACACGCACCGGCTCGATCTTCACTCCGGCCGAGAAGGTGTTTTCCAGCACCCGGCCGTTTTCGAGGTTTTTCAGTTTCGTACGTACGAAAGCGGGGCCCTTGCCCGGCTTCACATGCTGGAAGTCCACGATCTGGAACGTCTTCCCGTCCAGCTCGATGCACATGCCGATTTTGATGTCTGCGGTTGTTGCCATAGTTATCGTGTATTTTTTTAAGTGTTCTCGCGGCCGCAAAGGTAACAAAAAGTTCCCGAATTTCCTAATCTCCGCACTTCTGCCGCACGCAACCCCGACCTCCGCAACCCCGACCTCCGCCCCGTCATCCGACCCGTCATCCGACCTCCGCCGCCCCGTCGCCCATGCCGCGCCGGAAAAGGCCGCGCAACGGCGGGCCCGAGCCCTACAACTCGATCGCCTTGCAGCGAAGACCCAGCTGACGGATCTTTTCCAACGTCCGCGGAAGCGCATAGCGCATGTTCCGGAACGCCTTCTCGCTGTCGTGGAAAACCACGATCGCCCCCGGAGCCAGGTATTTCGTCACGTTTTTCAGACACGTCCGGGGCGACAGCTGCCGGTTGTAGTCCCGCGAAATGATGTCCCACATCACCAGCTTGTAGCGCTGCCCCAGAAAACGCGCCTGCGCCGGCGTGATCTGCGCATACGGCGGACGGAACAGCTCCGTGTTGAGCAGATCGTTCGCAAAGTCCACATCCTCCGTATAGCGTTCCAGGCTCATACCCCACCCCTTTTGGTGCGAATAGGTGTGGTTACCCACCTTGTGCCCCGCATCGAGAATCCGTTGGTAGAGGTCCGGATACATCTCCACGTTCTTCCCCAGCACGAAGAACGTGGCCTTCGCGTCGTACTTCTCCAACGTCGAGAGAATCCACTCCGTAATGCCCGGAGTCGGACCGTCGTCGAACGTCAGGAAAACCCCGTCCGGATCGTCGATCTCCCAGATCAGGTCCGGCATCAGACGCCGGATGAGTTTCGGTGGTTTCAAGCGCATACGTCCGCAAAAATAATCATTTTCCGTACCTTTTGGAAAAATAGTTGTATATTTGTAGAAATCCAACGTTTCCGATGCTCATGAAAACGATGCTCAACGGGGTGATCCTCGCCTTGATCGCCATCTCGACCGTCGCCTGCGACGCCTTCCATACCCTGAACAACAAGAAATCGGCACAGGGAAGACCCTATGAACTCATCGTCGTATGCCCGCAGATGGAGTGGAACGGCGAACTCGGAGACTCCATACGCGCCGTATTCACCGCCCCCGTGCCCTATCTCAACCAGGTCGAACCCCTGTTCGACGTGCTGCGCGTTACCGAACGCAGCTTCAAGGACATGATCGCCGACCACCGGAACATCCTCAAAATCGTCGTCGACCCCTCGCTCGAAAAGGCCGAAACGGCCGTCGAGTACGACGTTACCTCCGAACCCCAGATCGTACTCACCCTCCAGGGCCCTGACGACAAGGCCCTCGTCGGATACCTCTCCGAAAACCGCGACAACATGCTCCACGTCCTCGAAAAGGCCGAGCGCGACCGGGACGTGAAGGCATACGCCTCGTTCAACAACCCCGGAATCGAAGCCGCCGTCAAGAAGATCTTCGGCGCCGAAATCCGGGTTCCCAAAGGCTATGTCCTCGCCAAACAGTCCGAAGACTTCCTCTGGGCCCGCTACGAATACCCCACCGCCAGCCAGGGGTTCTTCATCTACGCATACCCCTATGAAGGCCCGCAGTCGCTGTCACGGGAGGCGCTGGTCGAGGCCCGCAACAAGTTCGCCGCCCGGATCCCCGGACCCTCCGACGGATCCTACATGACCACCTCCGACGCCTTCGAACCCGACTACCGGATGTTCCGCCTCGAAGGCCGGCTCTGGTGCGAACTCCGCGGATTCTGGGACGTCGAGGGCGACTTCATGGGCGGACCGTTCGTCAGCTATACGACCGTCGATACCGAAACCAATCGCGTCTTCACCATCGACGGGTACGTCTATGCCCCCGACCTGAACAAACCCCGCAAGCGAAACTACATCCGGGGAATCGAGCACCTGCTCTACACGATCCGATTCCCCGAAGAGCAAAAACAATAGCGTCGGCAAAAAACGACGACTCCCCGGAACGGATTCGACGCCCCCCCGAAAATACCTGGTCCGCGTTGCGGGAAACGATGAAGAGCGGAGCGGATCAGGACGCGCCGAACGACTTTCGGCAGCACGCAGAAAACACGCATGCAGCAGATTCTGACATACATCTTCATCGCACTCTATTCGGTGACGATCCTCGGCGTCGTGCTGGTCATCATTACCGAAAACCGGAACCCGCTGAAAACGCTTCCGTGGATCATCGTGCTCGTGTTCGCTCCGGTCGTCGGGCTCGTCTTCTACTTCTTCTTCGGGCAGAATCTCTCCAAGCAGCGGATCATCTCCCGCAGAACCCGGAAACGAATCTCCATGCGGCTGGTCGAGACCGACGAAACCGGACGGGCCGAGATCCCCGAACAGTGGAAACCCCTCGCCCGGCTCTTCGAAAGCGCCGCCCACGCCGTGCCGCTCTACGGAAGCCGGATCACCCCCTATACCGACGGAAATGCCAAGATGGAGGCGCTCCTCAACGAGATCCGACGCGCCGAACATCACATCCATCTCCAATACTACATCCTCTGCGACGACCGGACCGGACGGCAGCTGCGCGACGCGCTCGTCGCAAAGGCCCGGGAGGGTGTCCGGATCCGGATCCTCTACGACGACGTCGGGTGCAGCGGCGTCAAGAAGGCCTTCTTCGAATCCATGCGCCGCGAAGGTATCGAAATCCACGCCTTCCTCCACGTCCGATTCCCCCGCTTCACCAGCAAGATCAACTACCGCAACCACCGCAAGATCGCCGTCATCGACGGCCGCGTGGGATTCATCGGCGGCATGAACATCGCCGACCGCTATCTCGACGGGCCCGGATGGGGAACCTGGCGCGACTCCCATTTCCGCATCGAGGGACGCGGAGCGGCCGGATTGCAGGCCTCGTTCCTGAGCGACTGGTCCGCAACCACCAAGCAGCGGATCTCCGGAGCGGAGTACTATCCCCCGGTCGGGCACTTCTCCGACGGAATCTTGCAGATCGTACCCAGCGGCCCCTTCGGCAAGTGGCGCACGCTCTTGCAGGGCGACAGCTACGCCATCGCAAAGGCCCGGCGCAGAATCTGGATCCAAACCCCCTATTACCTCCCTTCCGAAGTCCTCAACTCCGCCTTGCAGACCGCCGCGCTGGCCGGAATCGACGTGCGGCTGATGCTCCCCGCACGATCCGACTCGCGCGTCGTGGACCTTGCGTCGCACTCCTTCCTCGACGACATGATGAAGGCCGGCGTCCGGATTCTCTTCTACAAACCCGGATTCCTCCACTCCAAACTCCTGATCATCGACGACGATCTGACCGTCATCGGGTCCGCCAACATGGATTTCCGCAGTTTCGAGCACAACTTCGAGGTAAACGCCTTCGTCTACGACGCCGACTTCAATGCCCGGATGGCCCGGATCTTCGAAAACGACGCACGGCAGTCCCATGCGCTGACCCCCGCCGAATGGTTCAACCGCCCCCGTTCGCGGCGGTGGACCGAATCCCTCATGCGCGTCTTCTCTCCCCTGCTGTAAACCGGGAAGAGAGAGGATGGGATGGAAAATAGAGAATGCGAAGAGAAGGAAGAGAAAAAGAAAACCTCACGAGGATCAGAGCTCCACGATGCCGTGGCGGATCGCGTAGACCACCAGTGAGGCCGTATTCTTGCAGCCCGTCTTTTCGAGGATGTTTGCCCGGTGTTTGTCCACCGTGCGCTTCGAAATGAAGAGCGTATCGGCGATCTCCTGATTCGAAAGACCCTGGCACACCGCCACCAGAATCTCACGCTCGCGTGACGACAACGGCTCGTCCGGGACATCCTCGCGCGTGCGCATGCGCCCCGTCAGCGACGAGAGCAGCTGCGGCGAAAAATAGCTTCCTCCGGCCATCACCGCATCCATCGCTTCCAGCACGTCCCCGATATCCGAATCCTTCAACAGGAAGCCCTTCGCCCCGGCCTCGACCATCCGCGAATAGTAGCTCTCCTCGCCGAACATCGACAGCGTGATGATCCGAAGATCGGGCCGCCGCGCCAGCGCCCGCTCCGTGGTCTGCGCACCGTCGAGCCCCGGCATCGAGAAATCCATGAAGACGATGTCCGCCTCCACGTCGTCCAGCAGCGCCAGAAACTCCTCGCCGCTCCCGGCCTCACCCACGACCCGGCATCCCGCACAACGGTCCAGCAACCCCCGCAGACCGTTGCGGAAGAGCGAATGGTCGTCTACAAGGATAATCCGGCGCTCCATCTCAACGGCGGTGTTTGCGGTTGTTCTTCTCCGCAGACGGCTCCTGCTGCGTATTCACGCGGATCGCCGCACGCATCCCCTTGCCCTTCGACGACGTGATGTCGAACATCCCGCCCAGCGAGTTGATCCGCGAAGCGATGTTCGAAAGCCCCATCCCGCAGTCCATCATCGCCTGCGGATTGAAGCCCCGGCCGTTGTCCGAATAGTCCAGAGCCAGTTCCGGGCCGTTCTGCGACAGCGAAAGGTTCACCTCCGTACAGGCCGCGTGTTTGAGCGAGTTGTTGATCAGCTCGCAGATCACCCGATAGAGGATCACCTCGATGTCCGTATCGTAACGCTCGCCCCGCAGGTTCGTCGTGAAGCGGATCTTCACGTCGTGCATCGCCGCGCTCTTGTCGATGAAGTTCTGGACGCCCCGCGCCAGCCCGAAGTCGTTCAGCACGTGCGGCGAAAGGTTGTTCGAGATCTCCCGCAACGAACGGATCGCCTCGTCGATCACATAGGTCGTATTGGCGATGATCTCCCGCTGTTCGGGGCTCTGCTCCTCGCGCGAAAGCGCCGACAGCGACATCTTCGCCGACGACAGCAGCGGGCCCAGACCGTCGTGAAGCTCCTTCGAGAAGCGCGAGCGGGCCTTCTCCTCCGTGCGCAGGACGGCCGTGAGGATCCGCTTGTTCAGCAGTGAACGCTGCCGGTTCAACCGGTCGATATACTTGAAGAGCTTGTGTGCGTACATCACTCCGATCGACAGGCAGACCGAGATCACGATCCCCAGATAGGCAAACCACCATCGCGAAATCACCTGCACGCCCGATTCCAGCAGCAGCTGGATCAGACGCTCCACGGACAACAGCGAAAAGCCCACGATGAAGAGAATCCACACCGAATTGTACTTCGTCGTGCGGACCAGACGCAGCGCATAGCCCGTGGCCACGCACTGGACAACGATCGAGATGACCAACAGTATTCGGATCAGCATAGAGCGGGACTATTTTTCCACTTTTCCACAAAAATACAAAACAGAAACCAATCCGCCGCAAAATTTCACCGCTATTTTCGGGATTCGGGGTCCGGACCGCCCACCGAAGGGAAGATACGGCCCAGATTCCGCATCTGACGGTAGTCCGTCAGGTCGGTCTGCACGGGAACCACCGAGACATACTTGTTCCGAAGCGCCCACTCGTCGGTGTCCTCCGCATCGGGCTCCTCGTTGACGAACGCCCCCGTGAGCCAGAAGTACTCCCGACCCCGCGGATCCTCGTGACGGTAGAACTCCTCCCGCCAGAAACCCCGGTTCTGACGGCACAGGCGGAGGCCCCGCAACTCCCCGGGACGCCCCACCGGAACATTCACGTTCAGGCACAGCGGAAGCTCCAACGGTCCCGACAGCAGCTCCCCGATGATCCGTTTCCCGTAAATCACCGACGCCTCGAAATCCGCGTCGGCGCCGTGGTCGTCCAGTGACAGGCCCACGGCCGGACAGCCGTAGAAGCTCCCCTCGATCGCCGCGCCCATCGTCCCCGAATAGAGCACGTTCACCGCCGAGTTCGAGCCGTGGTTGATGCCCGAAATCATCAGGTCGATCCGCTCCCCGCGCAGCAGGTAATCGAAAGCCATCTTCACGCAGTCGACAGGGGTCCCCGAGAAGGAGTAGACATCGACGCCCTCCTCCTCGCGGATCTTGCGCAGGTAGAGCGGATTGTACATCGTGATCGCCTGGCTCATGCCGCTTTGGGGCGTCTCCGGGGCCACGGCGATCACCCGGCCGAAGGTGCGCGCAACCTCGATGGCGGCGGCAAGGCCCTTCGAGGCGTAGCCGTCGTCGTTCGTAACCAATATCAGTCGTTCTTTCATCGTTTTCCTCTCTTTCCGGTTCCTCTCTCCGGTTCGGATCGGGGGATCCGCAGGTCGGGATTCGGGGTTTTTGCCGGCATGTTTCGGGCAAAGGTACGAATAATTCGTGCTTTTTTCATCCTTTATTTGCATCATATCGTTTTTTCTCTTTAT
>NZ_NFHT01000011.1 GCF_002161445.1 Alistipes sp. An66 | reverse complement strand
AACACAAAAAGAAGAACAACACGCCGCGGCGTGTTGTTCTGAAACCAAGAATCGCTATATTTGCATATCTGAAGAATCTGAAGGCACCTCCCCAGACACACTTTTTGAAACACTACCGGTGCCGCGGATCGACCTGGATCGGGAATTATTCCCCGAGTGAAGACTATAACACAAAAATAAGATCCACACGCCGCGGCGTGTGGATCTGAAACCAAGAATCGCTATATTTGCATATCTGAAGAATCTGAAGGCTCCTTCCCAGACACACTTTTTGAAACACAACCGGCTTTTTCCTTCCAAATATACACTTTTGGAAACATTCCACAAAAAAATCAAACATTAATTCATATTTTCAAAAAAATATTTGGGCCTCTCCATCTTTTCTTCATAGACAATACCAAATCGATCCGTCACCCGAACGATAATCTGCGAATCGCTCCGTTTGGCCTTCGCTCGGAACATATGAATATTACTTACAGCTCGCCAATCATTCGGCCTATGATTAAATTGCTGAGTTTGGTCGCGCAAATACATATAAAGCGGATCTTTTCCCCAAAACTGCTCTACGGCAAGCTCTTGACCATCTTCATAAACCGCAACGCGCCACAAAGGATCCCAATTGAATACATTTACAATTATTTCATTTGCATCTGTTTCTTCACAATACTCCTTAGGAACAGCATTCATGTCATACGCACGGAATTGACTTTTTTCAATCGATAATCCCACTGCCTTATAAAACCACTGAATTTTTTTACCGGAAATCTCAAATATCTGATATCCACTCAATGTTCCATCTGTAGTGATCGGACGAATATCATTCAACTGCCAAGAAATAGCCGAAGCCGAAGCCAACGTATGCTCCGTAATATTATCAGCAATACATATATTGCGATTACGATGGTCATGTCCCGACAAAATATGAACTTCTGAATACGGTTTCAACAAGTCAATCAATACCGATACATCCTGATATTCCGAACTTCTTTTCTCTATAATAGGAATGCCATTCGACAAACCAGAATAACGATAAGCAGGAACATGCATGGAGACAATCAACGGGGTCTCTTTATCAACAAATGACAAATCCTTTTTCAACCATTCAAGTTGGACACTATCAATATAATATTTGTATTTTCGATTGCCAAGCCCAATGATGTTATCCAACATTATATAATGTACATCTCCAATATTCAACGAATAATAAGTAGGACCGATATATTTGCGATAAGCCCGGGACGCTTTCCAATCGACATCCTCATCCGTCAACCCCATAACAGCAGGATCATTATCATGGTTGCCCATCACATGATAAATCATCGTTGGATACTTTTTGAATTCATTTAAATAATTAGGCAACATGAAATTATTCTTATACCACCGATTATCAGTGGTCATATCACCCAAAGAGATCGAGAATTTTTCTCCGGAAGTTTCATTCAATGTTTGAGAAATATCCGGCAAAAATATCGTTCTGAATTGCTTCAAATCTTTAAATACAGCATCCCCTACTAAATGAATATCGGCCATAACGAATAGTTTATACGATTCATTCGGCATGGGCAATAATTCAAAATCCGCATGATCCATCTTTGTTCCTTTTATTGGCAAGCAATGGGCTGGAAGAATTCCGTCTTTCGCTACACTATAACCCGACGGTATGCTGATAAACACATATTCCATATGTTTATGCGCATTAATAAAATATATTCCTTCCGTATCCGTTTTGACAAGATCGACACCATCGGATATAATTGCACCTTCTACAGGCTTCCCTAAACAAGTTACCCTACCGGATATCGGTACAATCTGTTCGGTGTTGTCCTTTTTTCCTAATACATCTGTGGCACAGGCGTTAACAATATATGCCCCAACAAATAAAAAAAACAGTGCTCCTTTTTTCATTATTGTTCTTGTGTGTTGATTTCTGGTTTTTCCATGATCCAAGCCATATTGAAACGATAATGTATTCCACTGCTGACCAAATGGATCGTATTATCCGGAGTTTGAGTTGCAGCCAAATATCCTAAAGGCTCGGAATTTGTTTCTGTCATCCGAAAATACCCGGTCCAGCCTCGTCCGTCCAATAATCTCGGTATTCCATCCGTAAGCAAGCGCTTCACAGGCCATGTTTTACCCTCATCAAATGAAAGAGCCGCAAACATCCCATATCCAACATATTTTTGACCGGAAGCACTCTCAAATTCCATCCCTTGACGCTCTTTGTCGCTTGGATGATGAGTAAATGAAATTAGTAATAACGGGCCTTCATTCAATCTTCGCAGAACTAACCGTTGCCCTGAATAAATAGGAAGAAATTCCGTAGCCGAATAGGTCCAGGTTCTTCCCATGTCCGAAGATCGACTGCATGGCATACGCAATCCCGGATGATCGACATCACCCTCTATGTTGTTATTCCTACCTAAAGCCATCAGATCTCCATTATTGAGTTCTACGACTCCGGCATGAATCCCGGCAATCAGGCCGCCCTCATTTCCAGCTTCATATAACGGAATAACCGGATCCGTATAAGGGGTTTGCCAAGTCTTTCCATGATCTTTGCTAACGTGTATGGCCGAACCGCCAAAATGTCCCGGAACGGCATCGCAGGGTTGTACAAAACAGCCGTTACGGGTAATAAATCCTCCCGCAATGACCTGGTTTCTCAGCGTATGTTCAGGAACAATCATACGCGGCCGACTCCATGTCGCTCCATTATCATGGCTTTCTCGAAGTATAATGGCTAAATTCCGCCACCCCCCGAGAGCTTCAATTCCATTTAAATGATAAAGGACTCCGTTTTCGTCTCGCAAAAGCGATGATCCTGTCAAATTCCGATCCGCAACACATAAGAACTCTCTAGGCTTATCCCAACTTTCATGTCCAACTCGAAGTCGACTGTAAAGAATCACCATTTCCCGTCCAGATTCCTCCTGTGTTGAAAACCAAACAGCCAATAAATCACCATTCGAGCACCATGTGATAGCAGGGCAATGATTATGCCCGAAAAAAGGGACGGAACTCCAATTGTCGGGATCATAAATATAAGGGATCGGTTCCAGAAAGAACGGTTCCTTCCGGGGTTGATGCCATTTAAAAGAGTGCCGAGAGATTGGGGCGACATCGGATTTGACAGCAGAACCATAGGTCAGAGGCATATCCGTCTCAACGATTCTGAAACCGACAGCATAATTTCTATCCTCAGGAATCATCGCTGAGCGATTAGCCGATCGCAAATATTTTACAGGTGTATTATGGCTTCCTCCACGGGTGACTCGAAATAAGCCATCCGAAGGCCCGGCGGGATTGATTTGAAAATCTGAGCTATAAGGTCCATACCAATCGAGACACCACTCTTCGACATTTCCGTGCATGTCATACAGTCCCCAGTCATTAGCCGGATACATGGCCGTCCGCAAGGAAACAGGTTTGGGAGTCTGGTTATAAGCTTGTGCTTTATGCTGTTTCGCAGGCAAGCCGTTGGTTCCGGTATTAAAGGGCGTTGTTGTCCCAGCCCGGCAAGCATACTCCCATTCAGCTTCTGTCGGTAGCCTGTAATTTTTTTTCTCTTTTGCAGAGAGCCATTTGCAAAAACCGACAGCATCGTCATAACTAACAAATACCACTGCGTCGTCATCCTCCGTAGAAAATCCGTTTTTACCTCTCAGAGCACGATGAGTCGGATCATATTGTTCATATTGCAAATTCGTAATCTCCGTAGCTGACATTAGGAAGGGCGATTCAATACGCACAAGATGCGCGGGGGCTTCATCACGATCTTCAACAGCGCCATAACCTCTGGACCCCATGATAAATTCGCCAGAATCAATATGAGCCATTTTAATTCCCAATGAATTGACCGAATATTGTGCCCAAAGAGACAATGGTTGAAACAACAGGATACCGATAAAAACAAATCTTGCCATACAATTAATTATTTATCCATCAATCGGAGCCAATTCCAGCAATGTGCAAATTCAGTTTTCGACAGAACCATACACGGCCAAAGCCGGACGATTGGAGGTACTTTTTCCAATACGGAATGCCGTATTCTCCCAACCATCCTTACTGTCCCAGGCGTACAAGCGAAAGTATATGCGCGTCTTGGATGGGATGTTTTGTAAATCTGAAATCGTAGAAAGGTCTATGGGTTCTTGTATTTCTCCATCGTTGGATGTCGGTGAAACACGAACAGGATGTCCAACGTTCACATAATTGTCTCCATCCACACTATAAGCAAAAACATACTCCTGTGGGCCATTAGGCTGTATTCTCAAAATGAGCTCAATACGATCAAGACTCATTCGATAATTTTTACGGGTTTTCAAAGAAAACTGATAAAACGTTTTCTTACGAACGGCTTCCACAAAAGATTTACACTCCGGCCAAATTCCGGCAAATGAATAGGTTGCTTTCTGACGCTGAACACCGACACCTCTCGTCAATTCAGATCCAAACATATAAGGATCCTCAAATGTTGACATTGCGATTTCCTCATCTCCTCTTGTATCCGGTCCGAATTGCCAAGCAACCAATTGGGCACAAGCGATTCCAGGATAAAGGACCGAGGCAAATATTGCCACTATAATCCATTTCATGATTCAATGATTTATAAAGCCCCTGCAAGAGGATAGTGAAAGACTCACTAATCCTCTTGCTGAGGGGTAATTTTTCTATTCGCAACGGGTCATTCCTTCAATGGTCAAGGCATAAGGTCGTTCCGGACGACTTTGCCCGATACGAAATGCCGAAGTCGCATTCGTGGCTCCCCAGGCATATACCCGAATAATTATGGGAGATGAGAAACTTTGAATACCTTCCACTTCTTCCAACGACAGTGTCGGTTGTTGTATCCCGTTATTGTCCGAAGTCTTTCCTTCGAACTTGAGTTCTCCGCTCATCGGAACAAAATGTTCACCTTGGTCATCACTATACATCCACATATAATTTTTGGGAGCTTCTGTTTGTACACGTAAAGCAACGTCCAAAGATAATAAAGAAACTTTCGCATTATTTTTGGGAACAATCGAAAATTCATAGTATGAACCATGCTCCATAGCCGCTACTCGATCGATATCGATAGGCCATACGGCGGAAAAAGCATTGGATGCTTGCTGTGCCTCAAGGCCAGGACCTCTACTCAACGTAGAGATCTCCAGGTTTGGATCAACAACCGTGGCATCTCGTGTAAGTCCTGCTGAAATGTTATAACCTGTTAAATTCCAAGCGAGTAAAATATATTTTTCAATGATATCCGAAGCGAACCGAGGCCAAAGCGATATGACCGCTGTTCCACTCTGTTCATAGTCGGCAAATGCAATTCCAATATAAGTTGCAGGCTTCTCCGGAACCGACAGCTCCGACACAGGAGAGTCTGGTTGAGCATAGATAGTTAAAGAGCCTGTTTCATCTTCGACAAACAAACCGCCTTCATATGAAAGATCCGGAGACGAAGGATCTGCCGGTGAGCAATTGGCAATTTTGACCAATACGGATTCATATTCATCCGGAAGAGTCAGCAATGCAGACGCCGTTATCGTCTGAGGTGTAAGTCGATGATCCGAACTTAACACCTTTACGTCGGACTCGCCTACCCCATCAATCATCAAACATCCATTCCCCCTTACGAGGCGTTTGTCCTTGATTTGGAATAGAACGGAATCGCCCAATTTAAGAGTTGAGGCTACATCATCTCCGACACGCAATGCTATTCCACGAGTCTTTGTACGTAACGTGCTCTGGATCGTAATGATTCCATCAGGCATATTGCCGTTCTGATAATCTGCATTCACAACTCCAGCAATCTGTACTCCACCAGATAACTTGTCTTGCGTCAAAACCAGATCACTCCCTTTGTATAATGCTCGGACATCCATGATTGAGACCGTCGGATTCAAAGTTCCTGCAGCCCAATCCGGATTCTCTTTACATGCACTTCCCCAAAGACATGCAATAAAAGAAACGAAACATACTATTCTTTTCATAACCATAATTACTTATTCATTGACACCTCTTTGCCACCATACTTTGGTACTGATTTCATCACTGCCTTGCACGGCAACTGCAGCATAATAATTATCCCGGTTAGTAGTTTGCAAGTAAACCGGATAATTCAAGCGCGACGGCAGCTCCTTATTGTTGAGCAAACCCTCTCCTTTAGGCAATATGGGGTACCCAGTTCTTCGACATTCAAACCATTGCTGCAAATCGGTATAAAACAGCGCATAATATTTTTGCAAGTGGATCTTTGCCATTTTATCATCCAAGCCTTCAGCGTCATCCCACTTAATGGCTGGATTATCCAAATAACTGGCCGACACCGTTAAATCCCAAAAATCAAATGCAGCCTCGACCCCATTTTCATAATGCGTTGCGGCATCACCCGAAATATAGTTTTTTACAATGGCTTCCGCAAGTAAAAATTCCAATTCCGCATAATTCATCATATTTCCCAATCGAGGATCTGTTTTGAGAGCCACCAAAAAAGTAGATTTTCTTACAACGGACTCTCCGACTGGATAACCGCTCGGAATCCCCGCATATGCCCCTTCATAATCCACCATCCATTTCGACCTGCGCGGATCATTCCACAAGTTCAAATTATCTGCAAAAAATTCACATACGGGATAAACTCGCCAATCTTCATCCCGCATGGAATAAAATGGCGAGATATAAGGAGTTTCACCTGTCCAGCGTAAAACGGCAGAATCGTCATTACTTGCCATAATCGGATAATTGTCGGGACTGGTATCGATCATTTCTGCAAGTTTCGAAGCTACAAACGATTCATTTTTAGCCGAAACACGCATCAGTAACCTTATGTACAATGAATTGGCAAATTTGCGCCATTTCAAAGCATTTCCGCCAAACACAGGATCACATACTACCTGATCCTCGGGTAAATCGACACCGTCGCTCAACAAGGTATTCGCCTGTTCCAGTTTCTTGAAAATTTCCGTATAAACAAACTCCTGCCGATCAAACGCAGGTGTCAGAATCCCGTCCCGTCCCTGACAGGCTTCGGTATAAGGGATGTCACCGTAGGTATCCGTTAACATGGAGAAGACCCAACTTTCGCAGATCAACGATATACCCATATAAGTATTATAGACCTTCTCATTGGCTACGCTGTAAAGCGTTTGAGCGAATGCGTACATATCCTTGAAGTTGGTTATTTCCACATACCACTCGTTCCAAAGATAATCAGCTTCAGACTTCCGAATATCATAACGAAAAATTTTACCTTCCGTATCGCCATAATTTACAGTCACCTGCATCAGTTCATTATTAATACGGCGGCATCTGCTCATATTCGATTTCACAACGCTGGACAATGCCGGCGCAAGCAAAGCTTGAGGCAGCGCCGTTTCACTCGCATTAGGATTCCGACTGAGTTCCTCGAAATTCCTGGTGCAAGAGCCTGCAATAAGCGTAATGAGCGCAAATAATATTACAATGGCCGGTTTACAATATCGATTCATAAAACACGTTGTTTAAAATTCAATATTCAGTTTTACTCCGAAATTACGGGTTGCCGGGAATTGAGCTATTTCAAACCCCTTGTCAATCGAACCATTATTCAAGGTTCCGAATTCGGGATCAAATGCAGGCCAGTTTGTGATCATAAACAAATCACGCCCATAAATACCTATACTCAATTTCTGCAGGCCCAATTTTTTTGAAATTTTTGTAGGGAAAGTATAACCCAGTGTAATCTCCCGAAGTTTCAAAAAGTCCGTGCTATAAATGTTTCCTTCGATATTTTCACGGCCATAATGACGAGTATAATAAGTCCATATTTCCGTTGCAACAACATCGTTTTTACGATACGATCCGTCCGGATTCTGAATTACACCGTCTCCAATGATGCCATTATATCGTCCGGGCAGTGTCCTTTTGAGTTTTCCCTGCTCCATAAGGATTGCTGTAGTTTGCGAATAGCCTTTACCTCCGAACTGTCCGTCAAAAAGAATACTGAAGTTAAATCCTTTGTATTTGAGTTCCGTACCCATCGAGAATTTACCTTTTGGCGTACTGTCACCCAAATAGATCAGGTCTGTATTCAAAAGGGGATATCCATCTTCTCCGTATACGATCTGGCCATCCGGAGCACGCATGTATCCAGTTCCGTAAATAGCACTCATGCTTTGTCCGACACGAGCCTCCATAGCTCCACGACCCGACAAAGTATTCTGCAGGCGCAAGGCAAACAAATCATCCGTCAGTTCAAGAACCTTGTTTTCATTCATTGAGAATGTGCCGAACAAACTCCAGGTCCAGCCGTTTCGGTTACGAATGGGAGTGGCGTTGGCTTCGATTTCAAGGCCTCTGTTACGGACCACTCCTCCGTTTACCACCTTGTTATCATAACCTGACGACCGATCCAATGTAGCAGTCAAGATCTGATCCTTGGTTGTTCCTTGATACAAGGCAATATCAAAACCGAGCCTGTTGTTCAGGAACCGCACGTCTGCACCGATTTCCCAAGTTCGAGTTCGCTGAGGTTTCAAATCTGGATTAGGCAGCGTTTTGGGGTTCATCAATCCTCCGGCATAACCGTCGGCAATGGAATACACATAGGTATTTTGATAAACTTTCGTTCCGCTGCTGCCAACTTCCGAGAAAGATGCCCGTAATTTTGCAAAAGTGATCCATCGCGGCATCCGGAACATATCGGACAAAACAGCACTCAAGTTGACAGAAGGATAAAAGAACGAAGAGTTGTCAGTCGATTGCGGAGTTGCCAACACACTACTCCAGTCATTTCGGGCTGTAAGATCCAGAAACAGATAATTGTTGTACGAAAACGTCAGCATTCCGTAAATACTATTGATAACATAGTCACTCTGATAAGGAAGCGTCAATACCTGGAACTTACTGTTGGAAAGGCTGAATACTTGAGGATACATCAGCGCATCAGCCCTATTGTTTTCTCGTCTGTAACGGTTATGTAACGTACTTCCACCCAGTGATGCAGACAAATCAAATGCCGATATTTTTTTCTCATACTTGAGCAGGAAATCACCGGTGAGTTCCTGTGCAAATATTTTTGTCGTACGATACATGCCGTATTTGAATTTATTCGTATCCATAGGGCGTTGTTCCGATCTGTCTTCGTACGACATATCCATCGACCCCCGCAACATCAGACTTAAACCCTTGATGATGTTATAATTCATCTGGACATTTCCAGTCACCGTATGCCGATCGAGTTTGTTGAGCATTTCATTGACAATCAAGTAAGGGTTGTCGGGCGAAGAACTGAACGGATAGCTTTGTTCCACACCTTCTTTGCCAGGCATCCAGTAATCTTTCAGCCAATCCAGATTTCCATTAGGGACCTGCATGATGTTCCAATACATGACCGTCTGGTTGTTATAACCGGTAGCCGGAAGATTATCGCTGTTTTTATTGGTATAATTCACTTTGGTGGACAATCGGATTTTTTCCGACAGCTTGTGATTTACCGAGACGGAAACCGTATTGCGCGTATAACCCGTATTCGGCACGATCCATTCGTTGTATACATTGGTATATCCCAATCGGAAGTTTGTATTGGAAGATCCGCCGCTCAAAGATATGCTATTCGTATATGTCTGTCCAGTTCTGAAGAAATCCTTGTGATTATTCGGATATGGTTGCCACAGAGTTCGTTCTTTGCTCTGACCATGCGTAACGGGATCATACTGATAGAACATTTGTCCATCAAATTTAGGTCCCCAGGCTACGCTCGCCGAACGTGTATTGGGACCATCCTCCGTATTGCCCCAAGAAAAATAATTCACACCCTCTTTGCCAGACCCATATTCATACTGATAATCGGGCCAATGATATGGAGTTTCAAAATTGGCGGTCGACGAGAATGAAACCTTGACACCTTGCGTCGAACTCTCACCGGATTTCGTCGTGATAATAATGGCTCCATGTGCGCCTCGTTGACCATACAACGCTGCGGCACCAGCGCCTTTAAGGACATTGATGCTTTCGATATCCTCCGGATTTATATCATTCAATGCGCTTCCGAAATCGACCGGAGAATCTTCCCCCAAATAAGCATCATTTCCGGATCCCGTAGCTAAGCCACTGCTGTTATTTATAACAACTCCGTCAATGACAATCAGAGCCTGGTTATCACCGGTCAGATTACTCTCTCCGCGTAATATAATCTTGTTAGATCCCGAAGGACCTGCATCGGAGCGAACCAGATTCAAACCTGCAATCTTTCCAGACAGAGCTGAGGTCCAGTTATTAGACAAGGCCTCTGAAATCCTGTCACCATTGATTTGGGTTGTTGCATAACCTAATGCCTTCTGCTCTCTTTTGATTCCGAGGGCTGTAACAACGACATCATTGATTTTTTGAGATTCTTCTTTGAGGACTACATCTATCCGGGTTTGAGTGCCGACAAGTTTCTCTTCGGTTGAATAACCCATATACGAAAAAACCAATACGGCATGTTTCGGAACCGTTATTTTGTACTCTCCTTTCAAACCTGTAATACGTCCAATATTGGTATTCTTTACCAATACGGTCACGCCTACCATGGGAGCTCCTTTTTCGTCTGTTACGACACCCGAAACAGTAAATTGTTCTTGTGCAGCAAGACGAAACGAAATGAGTACGAATATCAAAACCAATAGGCACCTCCCAATTCGTTTTGCTAGCATACAAACATCCATCTTATTAATTTTTAAGGGTTAATAAATATTCACTTATAAATTGGCCCGTAATTCATGCAGGCGCGGAAATCGCTTCCTTCGGGATCGGTGCCAAAGGCGCCCCAGGCCGAGGGTCGGAACAGCGACTCTTCCGGGAGGTTGTGCATCGCTACCGGAATGCGCAGCATCGAGGCCAGCGTCACCAGATCCGCACCGACATGTCCGTAGCTGATCGCTCCGTGGTTCGCGCCCCAGGCGTTCATCACCGAATAGACGTCGCGGAAAGCGCCGTAGCCCGTCAGACGCGGGGCAAACCAGGTCGTCGGCCATGTCTGGTCGGTACGCTTGTTGATCACCTCGAAGATCTTCGGAGCAACGTTCACCGCCCAGCCTTCGGCGATCTGCAGTACGGGTCCGAGCCCCTTGACCAGATTCAGACGGCACATCGTCATCGGCATCTCGCCGCGCGTGAGGAAATGCGACGAGAAACCACCGCCGCGCATGTATTCGCGACCGGCCGGATACCACGTCGTGGCGGCCAGACTGGCCTCGACATCAGCCTGCGTGATCTCCCAGAAGGGCTTCATCACCGGTTCTCCGGCCGCATTGGTCTGCCGGCCCGTTGCGTCGAGCGTACACGAGCCCGAGTTGATCAGGTGGATGATGCCGCCTGCAGCCTTGCCTTCGAGCTGCAGCCCCGTCACTCGCTCCACGGCCTCGGGCGACCAGTAGGTGCGTACGTCGGCAAAAATCTGCGCACGGTTGGTCAGCAGGTGCATGAGCAGCATCGAGACGCCGTTCAGCGTATCGTTCTCCGTGGCAAAGGTGACCGCCTCCCGAATGCCGTTCCAGTCGAACGACGAGTTGAGCATCGCCTCCGAGAAGTCACCGTCGGGCCGGAAATCGGTCCACTGACGCTGGCCCTGAAATCCACCCGCAATGGCGTTGTGACCCATGGCCTCCTCCTCGAAGCCCATGGAGGCCAGAACCGGATTGCCGTGCATCAGGTCACGGATGATCATCGTCATCTTCACCACATACTCCCAGATCTGCTCCTTCTTTTCGCGCGGATAGATCAGATGCTCGGGATTGCAGTCCCGGCCTTCGTTCACCTTGCAGTATTTCGTCACCCAGGCCATGGCCCGCTCAAACTCCCCGTGGTCGTAGATGCCCAGTTCGATCCGCCGCTCGATCTCCGAGCAGTCGACCGCCTCGTTGCGCATCCCGAGATACTCCTGGAAGAAGTCCGGATTGGGCATCGAACCGGCAATGCCCATCGACACCGAACCGATCGAAAGATAGGATTTGCCGCGCATCTGCATCACGGCCACCGCGGCACGTCCGAAACGCAGCAGTTTCTCGCGCACGTCGGCCGGAATCGTCTCGTCGGTCACGTCCTGCACGTCGCGGCCGTAGATACCGAAGGCCGGCAGCCCCTTCTGATTGTGTCCGGCCAGCGCCGAGGCCAGATAGACGGCTCCGGGGCGCTCCGTACCGTTGAAGCCCCAGATGGCCTTCGGCGTCAGCGGATCCATGTCGATCGTCTCGGCGCCGTAGCACCAGCACGGAGTCACCGAAAGTACGGCTCCGACATTCTCCACCCGGAATTTTTCGGCGCAGGCGGCCGCTTCGGCCACACCGCCGATCGTCGTGTCGGCAATCACGCACTCAACGGGCGTACCGTCCGAATAGCGCAACTCCTCGGCATACAGGCGGGCCACACGCCGGGCCATGCCCATGGTCATTGCTTCCAGTGATTCACGGATCCCGCCGCGGCGGCCGTCGATGATCGGACGGATCCCAATTTTAGGTCGATAGTTTTTCATGGCTCTGTTGGTTGGTTTTTCGTTACAAATTGGCTTTTTTACGGGTCAGCGCCGTCAGCAGGAAGCCGACCAGGAAGATGACCGTCGTTCCGAAGACGATCGTCAGATAGGTATGCAGCGGGCTGTGGAACCGGTAGAAGGGCGAACCCTCGTTGATCAGCGGCGAGAGGCTCATCCAGGCAATGGTCAGCAACCCGAGAATCACCGCCACAACGGCATGTACCCGACGGACATTGCGGCAGACGACACCCAGCAGGAAGAGACCCAGCATGCCGCCGCTGAAGATCGACGAGAGTTTCCACCAGGCATCCAGCACGCCGTCGATGCTCATCATCATCAACCCCATGACGATACCCAGTGCTCCGACCACGAACGACGTGGCATAGAGCACCCGCATGCTGCCCTTTTCGGAGAGGTCGCGCTTCGAGAGGCGCTTGGCGAAATCCGTCAGCACGATCGTGGCCGAGGAGTTGATGCTTGTCGCCACGGTGGACATGCCGGCCGAGAAGAGCGAGGCGATGACCAGACCCGTCAGACCGGTCGGCAGCCCGTGGACGATGAACCACGGAAAGATCTGATCGGCCGGCGTCCCGGCAGGCAGCAGCTCGGGCTGCGCCGTGTAGTAGGAGAAGAGTGCCGTGCCGATGTAGACAAAGACGAGCGACACGGGGATGTAGAGCAGACCGCCGAAGAGGGTCGACTTCACGGCTTCGGCCGTCGAACGGGTCGTCATGTAGCGCTGCACGTAGTTCTGGTCGATGCCGTAGTTCTGCATGTTGACGAAGAGACCGTAGATGAGCACCACCCAGAAGGTCGGCTCCGTAAGGCTTGTGCCGAAGCTGCCGAGGCTGAACTTGCCGTGTTCGGCGGCGATCCGGAAGAGCTGCCCCGGGCCCTCGGGCATGCCGAAGGTCAACAGCAGTGCGCAGGCCACAGCCCCGACGATGAGGATGATGCCTTGAATGGCATCGGTCCAAACTACGGCGGCGATTCCACCCAGCAGCGTATAGGCCAGCGTGGCGATGCCTGTGCAGACGATAATCGTCGCCACGTCCCAGCCGAACATCGTGTGCAGCGGCAGGGCCAGCAGCAACAGGATCGAGCCGACGCGCGCCAACTGCGTCAGCAGGTAGCAGATCGCTGCATAGCACCGCGCCCAGTAGCCGAAGCGGAGTTCCAGATAATGATACGCCGAGACGCTGTTGACGTTACGGTAGAGCGGGATGAAGACCTTAGCCGCGAGCCATGTGGCGATGGGAATCGAGAGGCTGAAGACGAAGGGATTCCAGTTGCCTTTGTATGCATCGCCGGGCAACCCCAGAAAGCTGATGCTGCTGACAAACGTGGCGAAGATCGACATGCCCACGACCCACGTGGGAAGCGACCCTTCGGCTGCCGTGAAGGCCGCGGCACCCTTGCGGCTGCGGAAGTAGAACGAGCAACCGAAAAGGGCGACACCGCCGACAAAAAGAAAGAAGACGATATAATCGAGGATGGTTATATCCATGGTTGTTCAGGTTAGATTTTCGATTCGGTATTCAATCCGGGCGTGGCGGTCCGGAGAGCGTCCTACCCGGGATTTCGGGACTCAGGATCAACCGACGCACTTGACACCCAGCGTCTCGAGGGCCTGGCGGATCCGGTTACGCTCCTCGGCGCGGAACTTCCGGTAGGGATACGAGAGGTAGTCGTCGCAGATACCCAGCAGCGACAGGGCGCACTTCACGCCTTTCAGGTAGCTCGAGCCGTACTTCCCGACGGTGTAGATCGAGGTGCTGATCTGCATGATCCGGCGCTGCAGCTCGCGGACGCGGGCAATGTCGTGTTTGCAGGCCGCGTCGTACATCGCCACGTAGAGCTCCGGGAAGAGGTTCGCACCGCCGTTCACGCCGCCGTCGGCTCCCATCAGCACGCATTCGCCCGTCAGCTCCTCCGGACCGACATACAGCGCAAAATCATCCCGGTCGCCCAGGTGATAGATCAACGTCTGGAAGTAGGTCATGTTGGCGGAGCTGTCCTTCAGTCCGACGATGTTCGGGTGGTCGGCGAGCGTCTTGACGGTTGCAGGTTCGAGGAAGACCTTGACATGCGAAGGCATATTGTAGAGGTAGAGCGGCAGCGGAAGCCGATCGGCCAGTGCCGTATAATACTCGATGAGCTCCTGCTGCGAGGGAGCAAAGTAGTAAGGTGCGGCGGCCACAACGCCGACGGCACCGCATTTGGCAGCGTGTTCAGCCAGACGGACGCTCTCGTCGAGAGAGGTGTCCGTAACGCCCACCAGCACGGGTACACGCCCCGCCACTTGCCGGCAGACCCGTTCCACAAATTCATAGCGGAGCCGGTAGGTCAGGCTCTGGGCTTCACCTGTCGTTCCGAGCAGAAAAAGCGCATGGACGCTGCCGGCCAGCATGTGCTCGACCAGGCGCGAGGTTCCTTCAAGATCCAGTTCGTCATCCCCTTTCAGCGGGGTGATCATCGGTGGGATGATTCCTTTGATGCAAGTCATGGTTTTTCGTTTTTATTTGGATTGTTTCGTATTGTCGTGTTCGCGGATCCAGCGCAGAATGAGCGGATAGGTCTCCTCGCCATAGCGGTAGCGCTCGCGCATCCAGAAGCCGTGGCCGCCCTGCGGGAAGATGTGCATCTCGGCCCGCACGCCCTGCTTCTTGAGGGCCCGGTAGAAGCGGATCGAGTTTTCGGGAACCACCGCCCGGTCGTCGTCGCACAACACCAGCAGCACCTCGGGCATCCCTTCATGCACCTGTTCGCAGGTCGAGTAGCGTTTCCGAAGGGCCTCCTCCCCGCTGCGCGCACCGAGCAGGTTTTCGCGCGTCCGCGCCGAGGAGTAGCTCATCGTGATCACGGGATAGACCAGCACGCCGAAATCGGGCCGCGACTCTGCATCGGGATACTCCGTCAGGAGCGTCGAGACGAAATGCCCCCCGGCCGAGAATCCTATCACACCGACGCTCCGCGGAGCGACACCCCACGAGCTGGCCTCGCTGCGGATTACGTGCATGGCCTGCACGCCGTCTTCAAGCGGAATTTCAGGATGGCCGTTCGGCATCCTGTATTTCAGCACGGCGGCAACGATTCCCTGCCCGTTGAGCCATTCTGCCGTCCGGTACCCTTCATAGGTGACGCAAACCTTCTCGTAACTGCCCCCGGGGACCACCAGCATGATCTGTCCCGTCGCCCGGGCCGAGTCGGGAAGAAAAACCTCCAACTCGGGGATGCTCACCCCTACATAATAGCCCTTGTCATTGATCGACTCGGGAGTTCCCTCCAGTCCGTTCTTCGAGGGCGTTCCCTCCGGGAACAGCGGAATGCGTAGCGGCTCCCGAGCCTCAGCGATACTGGCCATAAATAAGGTCAGTCCGATTAGAAGATAGCGTCTCATAATATAAATCCTGACAAAATAAGCATCCGACTATCAAGTATTTCGCTCTCCAATTGTTTTCAACTTAAGAATCAATCAACTTTTGATATTAACGAGATAACTTAATTAAAGAAAAAAGGAATATAAGTAAAAACGTTTTAATAATTCATCTATAATGTGCCATTACTAGTCGTTTTCTTACTATCACACCTTTTCCGGAAGACAAACCTCAATAGCCTTATCCCTTTACAGTTGTTGAGTCATCGACCGACTCTTTATCAGTATATTCAATAATTTCAGGCGACAGCACGACGCGCGTGCAGACCATCGGTTGATCCCGATGTTCGATACTCTTCAGCAACAGATCCAGTGCTTCAGCTCCGAAGCGGTCAATGGGTTGGCTCACGCAGGCCGCCGCTGTCTTGTAGAGGTCGAACGCCTCGTTCGTATCGAAGCAAACCATCGAAAAGTCACGCGGGATCTGCCACCCCTGCCGGAAAATGACGGTAACGCCCTGCAGCGCCAACGTATTGGTTGCGAAGACAAAAGCCTCAACCTGCCGTTCGCGTACATCCCGCAGGATCTCGGTAATGCGATCCATGCGGTCGTGGCGCAGGTGGTGAATCCGGACATATTCGCCCAGTCCGTTCTCCGTCATGCAGGCACGATATCCCTCCTCACGTTCGCGGATATTCGAAAGATTCATCGAATAAGAGATCATCTCAATCTTCCTGCACCCCTGTTTCACAAGCACTTCCGTCACCTGACCGCCAGCCCGTCGGTTATTGAGCACCACACTGCTCAGATCGGCCCCGGGAACTTCACGGTCCAGCAGGACCAGCGGAAAATTCTCGTCGGCAAGTTTACGGAGAATCGGGTCTGCTCCTTCGCAGGGGACCACGATCAGTCCGTCGATCCCCTTGTTGCGGAAGACTTCGATCAGATTCTCGAGTTTCTGTGAATTTTCGTCCGTACTGCCGAACAACACCGTATACTTATGTTTATAGGCCCGGTCCTCGATGCAGCGCGCAATGTCGGCAAAGAACTTGTTCGAGATGTCCGAAACGATGACCCCGATCGTGTTGGTCTTGCCGCTCCGCAGCATTCTGGCCGCATCATTCGGTTGATAATTAAGATGTTCCGCCACGGATCGAATCCGTTCGGCCGTCTCCTTGTTGACCCGGTAGCCGCCCTTTCCGTCCGATTTGCCGTTCATGACAAACGAGACCAGCGCAATCGAAACGCCGGCTTCCGCAGCAATATCCTTGATTGTTATCTTACGAGTCCGTTCTCCCATTTTTTTATCTGTCGGATAATTTGGAGGGATAGAAATTTTCGTTACCTTTGCAAAGGTAATTAAAACGTTTTAACAAACAAATTTTTTCCATCTTTTTTTATTCCATCCGACATGAGAAACTATGCAGAGGAGCTGGATTTTCTGAAATCCTGCCAGATCGAAACCCTCGAACTCTCCGACGAAACACCCGCCGGGGCACGAGTCTGCATCGTCCCCCAATGGCAGGGATGGGTGATGACCTCCACGGCCCGCGGCGAACGAGGAGCGGGTTTCGGATGGATCAACCGCCCGTTGATCGCATCGAAATCCACCCTCCCGCATTTCAACCCCGTAGGCGGCGAGGAGCGCTTCTGGCTCGGACCGGAAGGCGGCCCCTATTCCTTTTATTTTGCACCCGGAGCTGCGCAGAACTATGAAAACTGGCGCGTCCCGGCGGCTCTCGACACTCTGCCGTTCGAGGTTGTCGAGGCTTCGAAGCGCAAAGTCCGGCTGATGCAGGAGGTGGAACTGGGAAACGCATCCGGACACCGGTTCCGGATCGGCATCGACCGCAGCATCAAGCTGCTCCGCCCCACCGAATCCGAATTTCTGCGCAAGATTCCGGCCGCAGGCAAACTCGACACGGTCATCTACCGCAGCGTGAACCGCATCACCAACCTCGGAGAGCAGGTCTGGACTCCCCAAAGCGGGGCCCCTTCGATCTGGATGCTCGGCATGTTCCCGCCCACGACCTCGACAACCGTCTTCATCCCCTACGCCAACCCCGGCTCAGGCGAGATCGTCCGCAGCGACTATTTCGGGGCGATGCCGGCCAACCGGCTCCGGGTCAGTCCGGGACTGGTCTGCATCGCATCGACGGAGCCTTCCGCTCCAAAATCGGCATCCCGGCGGGCCGCGACACCGGCTGCTGCGGCAGCTACGATCCCAAGGCCGGCAGCATCACCCTCATCCGCCACACCCGCTCGACCGAGGGCGACCGCTACGTGGACAGCCGCTGGGGCCATCAGGATGACCCGTTCGGCGGCGATGTCATCAACGCCTACAACGACGGTCCCACGGAGACCGGCGAGATCATGGGTCCCTTCTACGAACTCGAGACCTCGTCGTCGGCCGCCTTCCTGCAGCCCGGAGCATCGAAGACTCACATCCAGGAGGTCTACCACCTGACGGGAGAGCCCGCCGGTCTGGATGCCGTTCTCGAGGCGATTGTCCCGGGAGGGGCCGCGGCCGTGAAAAATGCATTCAAACTCTAAAACATACACACCATGCAACCCGAAACTACCTACACCATCGGCATCGACTTCGGAAGCGATTCCGTACGGAGTCTCGTCGTCGACACGAAGGACGGAGCGACCGTAGCGACCGCCGTCGTAGCCTACCCGCGCTGGAAGCAGGGACTCTACTGCGATCCCCGCTGGAACCAATACCGCCAACACCCGCTCGACTACCTCGAATCGCTCGAGCAGTGCATCCGCGAGGCCCTGCAGGCATGCGGCCCGGAGGTTGCCGCACGGATCTGCGGCATCAGTTTCGACACGACGGCCTCGACCCCCGTCCTGACCGATGCGACCGGCACACCGCTGTCGCTGTTACCCGAGTTTGCCGAGCACCCCGATGCGATGTTCATCCTCTGGAAAGACCACACGGCCCTTGCCGAAGCGGACGAGATCAACGCCCTGTCGAAACGCTGGGAGATTGACTACACCCGTTACAGCGGTGGCTCGTACTCCTGCGAATGGGCATGGGCCAAGATGCTGCATGCCCTGCGCCACGCCCCTGAACTGCGTGAAAAGGCCTATTCATGGGTAGAGCATTGCGACTGGATGGCCGGTTTGCTCACCGGCAACACCCGTCCCGAGACCATGCCCCGCAGCCGTTGCGTGGCCGGACAC
This sequence comes from Alistipes sp. An66, assembly GCF_002161445.1. Lineage (GTDB taxonomy): Bacteria > Bacteroidota > Bacteroidia > Bacteroidales > Rikenellaceae > Alistipes > Alistipes cottocaccae. Next base: position 80,431 of record NZ_NFHT01000011.1, on the reverse strand, counting down.
AAGGCCATGTGGCACGAGGCGTGGGGTGGTCTACCCTCGGCTTCGTTTTTCGAGGCTGTCGACCCGCTGTACAACCTGTTCCGGGGGCACCTCTACACGCAGACCTCGACGGCCGACGAATGCGTCGGACACCTCACCGAGGAGTGGGCCCGCCGCCTGGGACTCCGGGCCGGCATTGCCATCGGCATCGGAGCCATCGACTGCCATTTCGGGGCCGTCGGAGCGGGTATCCGCCCCGGAACGCTGGTAAAGGTGATGGGCACCTCGACCTGCGATATTGCCGTCGCCACCTATGACGAGATCGGCGACAAGGCCGTCCGCGGCATATGCGGACAGGTCGACGGCTCGGTCCTCCCCGGGCTGGTCGGGCTCGAGGCCGGGCAATCGGCCTTCGGCGACATATACGCCTGGTTCCGCCGCATGCTGGCGTGGCCCCTGCAACAGCTGTGCCCCGAACGGAGCGACCTCGAAGGCGAGATCCTCAACCGGCTGACGGAGGAGGCGCAGAAACTGCCCGTCACGGAGGAGGATCCCGTGGCTCTCGACTGGTACAACGGACGCCGAACGCCGGACCTCGATCCCCGCATGCGCGGTGCTATCGAGGGTCTGACGCTGGGCACCTCGGCGCCGGCCGTCTTCAAGGCACTGGTCGAAGCGACGGCCTTCGGATCGCGAGCCATCAACGAGCGATTCCGCGAAGAGGGAGTTCTCATCGACGAGGTGATCGCCATCGGCGGCATTGCCCGCAAATCGCCCTTCGTCATGCAGACCATGGCCGACATTGCCGGTATGAAGATCCGCGTGCTGGACAGCGACCAGGCGTGCGCCCTGGGAGCCGCCATGTTCGCCTCGGTCGTCAGCGGCGTCCATCCCGACATCGCAACGGCACAGCAGGTGATGAAGCCGGGATTTTCGGCCGAATACACCCCCGACCCGCAGCGGCAGGCCATCTACGACAAACTCTACGCCCGTTACCAGAGCTTCGGGCAAAGCCAGAAGAATAGTTAGATTGATGAGGTGCATTTCAAACAAGGGATTGGTGATTTTTTACCAATCCCTTGTCTTTTAGCGTGTAATAATGTTCTTAAAATTAATTTTATTGTAAAAATGAATGAAGTATGGTATTGAATTGGAAATTAATTGCTTTTTAAACATGCATGAAGTGTATTGTAACGTTTCACTTTGCCCATGAGGGTTTACTGAATGGAACTTAATATTATCTTTGCAACACAATCAAGCGCTCTTTATAATCTAGTTATGCAAAATTGAGCGATTCAGAGAATATCGCTCGTCTCCAAATCGTTACCTATAGAATAATTCATCTCTGTAAGTGCTTTATACTCATTGCTGATAATCGGATTCCGGTACAATAGGAACCTGTCTGTATATCAGAATATTAGGTGAACCTTCAAGGCCGGGTTGACGCCTTGCCCATCAGTTTTCTGCGCTGCGCTGCATCGCGCCTGTATCTTCTTGTCAGACAATGCAAAAGTAGTAAAAATTCCGGAATTCTCCAAATGCGGAAAATTTTACGGAAGCAGGCGGTTTTTTGTATATTTGAACCTATAATTTAACTATGGTGAGTGAGGTGGCGTGTATCGGAGGTGTGCTTATTTCTTTATTGATTAAGTAAGTAGGAGTTTTTGCGGTCGAATCCCCACTCAAAGAGGTATTCGGCACCGCCGATATTGATGACAAAGACCACCCGGTTTCCTTTTATCCATGTGGCGTAGATATATCCGCAGATGGAATCTCCCGGATAAATGGTGTATCGTTTCAGGTAGCCCATCTGCTTGATGTTTCGTTCGTTCTCCTGTGCTTGGGCAAAATTGGCAATTCGTTGTTGGGAGGCCTGATTGGCGATGTAGGCTGCTGTCGGATTGTACGTTGTGGTGGTAAAGCTAGTGTAGCCGCCATAGCTGCTGTATCCCGTGGTCGTGGAGGTCGAATAACCGGCTCCGGCCGTGGCCAGTCCCTCGCTGAATCCCATCAGGGCCGCTTCCCAAGCCTGGCTTCGTTTAATCTTTTTCATGTAGTTGTCATAGGATAAAATCTGCAGATCGGTAGTTTGGTTGATCTCCTCTGCGGAATAAGCCACGATGTCGGTTTCCGGCGTAAATTCGATCGGAATGGTTGAGTTGTTGACGATCAGTATGCCGATTCGATGCCATTTTCCGTAATCCCGGACGATGGAACTCGTTAGGGAGACGATCAGTCCGTTTTTGAAATAGGTTTCCCAAGGCGTGCCATCCTGGAAATTCGTGACTCGTTCCGCAATGGCTGGTGTCTCCCAAACGGGCATATCGTCAGCCATGCGGAATTTGAGTGTATTGCCTTGCGGGTCTGTCAACAGATAATAATCGTGGAGAGGCTTTCCTTCGCTGTATTCCACGATCCGGAATGAACCGTCTTCGTTGCTGGTTTTGTATGGACCAGACAGTTTCCCATCCAGGTAGCAGGCTTCGATTTTCAGTTCTCCGCTTTCGTCGTATTGCTGGTAACTGCCGTTGAGTTGTCCGTTTGCATAGTGCTTTTTCTCGAAGGTCTTCCCGCTCTTGTAATAGCTATTGTTTTCGCCGTCGAAGAGGGTTCGGCTGTCGTCCAGCGAATCGATACGGAGGAAATATCCTTCGCTTCGCAGCTCTCCGGTGAGATAGAAATCTTTGTACTCTTTGCGGGCTGTCGAGTCTGCCGGATAAAGTGCGATGCGCAGATATTCGGCAAATACGGGATTTGCTGCGCTTTTCCCCGATCGATTGTAATAGATGGAGTCGATCCGGTCCTGACGCTCTTGTGCCGAAACGCCTCCAATAGTCAGTAAGGTTAGTATACCAAGTAAAATTCGCTTCATGTTTTTAGCAATTGGAGCCGGTCGGGATTCTTTGTTTGTGGAATTTGGGTTCCCGACGTGTCTGTGGTGTCTATTCTGTCATGTAAAAATAAGAAATTAAATTGGAAAAACTGAGAGATGAAGTTATTTTCCTAGAAATAGGTGATTCATGGATATTTTTGGTAAATTTGTATAATATATACGGATACTGACCGGACAATTGAAGAATCAAAATGCATTCGTGTTGGTGAAAGTGAGTTGTCCGGAAAAGATTTGAAGCATGGCAAAGAAACAACTGAAAGAGAAAAGTATTGAGGAGACTTTGTGGGAGTCGGCCAACAAACTGCGGGGATCGGTGGAGCCGTCGGAGTACAAACATGTGGTGTTGAGCCTGATATTCCTCAAATATGCATACGACCGCTTTGTAGAGCGGCGCGATGAGCTGATTGCCGACGGCAAGTCGGCTTTCGTGGATCAGGCGGTGTTCTATAATGCCCGGAATGTTTTCTATCTGAACGAAATCAGCCGCTGGGACTACTTGATTGAAAATGCCAAACAGAACGACATTGCCATCAAGATCGATGCGGCTTTGGCGCAGGTCGAGAAGGACAATCCTTCCTTGCGGGGAGCCTTGCCCAGCAACTATTATTCGGGGCTGGGGCTCGACCGCACTAAACTGGCGAGTCTGCTCGATGTGATTGGCAAGATCGATACCCTCAAGGACAAGGAACACGACCTGATTGGCCGCGTCTACGAATATTTCCTGGGCAAGTTCGCAATTGCCGAGGGCAAGGGAAAAGGCGAATACTATACGCCCAAGACCATCGTGAATCTGATTGCCGAAATGATCCAACCCTACCGTGGAAAGATATACGACCCGTGCTGCGGCTCGGGCGGTATGTTCGTGCAGAGCATGAAGTTCATCGAGGCACACCACGGCAACCGGAAAGATATCTCCGTCTATGGCCAGGAATATACCAATACGACCTACAAACTGGCGAAGATGAACCTCGCCATCCGTGGCATTGCCTGTAATCTGGGCAAGAAGGCGGCCGATACGTTCCACGACGACCAGCACAAGGATTTGAAGGCCGATTTCATCATGGCCAACCCTCCGTTCAACCAGAAGGACTGGCGGGCCGATAACGAGTTGACCAAGGACCCGCGCTGGCAGGGGTATGACGTACCGCCTACCAGCAATGCCAATTACGGTTGGATTCTGAATATCGTCTCGAAACTCTCGGCAAACGGCATGGCCGGATTCCTGCTGGCCAACGGCGCGTTGAGCGGCGACGGTACGGAGTTGAATATCCGCCGTCAACTGCTGAAAAACCATTTGGTCGAGGCCATCGTGATTTTGCCGCGCAATATGTTCTATTCCACCGACATCAGCGTCACCCTGTGGATTCTGGCCCGCAATCGCAAGGCCCGCACCGTCGAGCAGAACGGCGAACTGGTTAAATACCGGGATCGCGAAAATGAGGTGCTGTTTGTCGATCTCCGTCAATGGGGCGAACCTTTCGAAAAGAAGTACATCCAGTTTTCGCAGGAGCAGATTGCCCGTATTGCCGAGAATTTCCACAACTGGCAGCGTGAAGGCTACGAACAGACCTATCGGAATGTTCCGGAGTATTGCTACTCGGCAACACTCGACGAGATTGAGGCCAAGGGGTGGTCGCTGGTTCCCAGCAAATACATCGAATTCCTCGACCGTGATGAGAATGTGGATTTCGATGCGCAAATGAAAGCGATTCAGCAAAGCCTTTCAGAACTATTAAAAGAAGAGGCTAAAAGTAACGCTGAACTACAACGATTATTTGAGAATATAGGATATAAATTAAATATGTAATTTACCATGCAACAAACTATTGATCCAAGGAACCAAACAGTAGAAAGCTGCCTTAAAAACAAGTCATATTATATCGACTTTTATCAGCGCGAATATGTGTGGGCTAAAGAAACAGTAGAAATACTTCTTCGCGATATTTTTTATGCTTTCGAACTTTCATACGAGCAATATAAAGACGCAGAACTCACACAAGAGGTTCTCGATAAATATAACTGGTACTACCTCAACATATTTATTACAAACAATGTCGAAGGAAAGGTCTATATCGTTGATGGACAACAACGGCTCTCTACTTTAACATTAATTGCTGCAAAACTATATCACACAACCCAAAATGAAAATTTACGGGACACGCTAAAAGACTGCATCTTCGGAAAAGACAAATGGAAGGGCAACGTTTATCGTCTTGACCATGATAAACGTAAAGACATTATGGATTGCATCCTTAACAATACCGAACCACCTAAATCTTTTAAGAACAAGACCGAAGAAACGCTTATCGCTCGATATAATGATATATCTGAGTATATTAACAAGAAAGCAATGGACGAGAAGGAACTAAATACTTTTATTAGTTACTTCTTAGAGCGGCTTGTATTAGTAGAACTTGGAATAACAAAAGATGATACTCCAATGATATTTGAAGTTATTAACGATCGTGGTGAGCCCCTAAAACCATTTGAAATACTAAAAGGAAAACTTATTGGCGCGTTGAGTAAAAACGATACGGAACAATTTTCCGAGATATGGGATGTTGCACTCAACAGACTATTTAATATAGAAGATGAATTCTTTATTGATTACATAAAATCGCATTTTGTTTTTAAAAGAAACTCCAAACAAGAGTCAGCTATCAATAATGCATATCATCGATATATTTTTGAATCGAATGACATAGCCTCCCAATTGGCATTTCGCAAAGTAGATGAGCACCAGATCTCAAACATTAAAAAATTCATCCGCGAAGATCTTGACTATTATAACAAATTGTATGCAAAGATTCGAAAGAATAATGATGAATTTTTGATATATACCAATTCTGTTCTTGCACTGTCTGGTCAATATCAAATTATTTTATCAGCTTGCGAGATTAATGACCCCCAAGAGGAAGAAAAGATTCATAAAATCGCATCCGAGTATGATCGACTCTTTATATTATTAACACTAAATGGTGTATATAACAGCAATACTTTTCAGGAAATTTCATACTCTCTCAATGAAAAAATTAGGGGTTTAGAACTATCTCGGTATCGAGAGATTTTTGATAAATGTATACAAAGAGCCATTCAAGAGCGACGCGGAACGACTAATCTAACTTCCCTTTTGGACTATCAGGTATTTCTAAAAGCGAACTATACAAATATCGACAAACGTACGCTTCGGTATTTCCTCGCCCGTATCGAAAAGTTTATATGCGACAAGCTTCAACGAGAGATGAATAACGATGTACTATATATAGCTACGAGAACCGGATATAAGACAGGATATCACATTGAACATATTTTAAGTCACAACGATACGAATCTCAGGCAGTTTAAGGATGAAGAAGATTTTGAGAATAAACGCAACCTGCTTGGAGGTCTTTTACTACTCAAAGATCAAGATAATATTAGTTCCGGGAATGAAGAGTATCAGGATAAATTAAAAACATATAGTGCCGGTTTAGTATGGGGGCATACGCTCTGTAAAGATTTCTACCATATAAATAAAAAGATGGATGAACTTAACGCTGAGCTTCAAGCAAAGTGTGGCCATAAAATACATAGTATAGACTGTTTTGACGAACAAGCATTAATGAACAGATGTGAATTACTATATAATCTCGTAAAACTAATCTGGGATGTTGAGGGGTAAACGATTGGGCGACTATATCCGCGAAGTCGATGTGCGCAACAGAGATTTGTCTGTTACGCAACTGCTGGGTGTTAGCATAACCAAAGAGTTCATGCCATCGATAGCCAACACGATTGGCACGGATATGAGCACATACAAAATCGTGAAAGCAGGACAATTCGCATATGGGCCTGTCACATCCCGGAATGGTGATAAAATTTCCATTGCGCTTCTTTCCATGGTTAATCCGGTAATCATATCTCAAGCGTACACCGTTTTCGAAGTTAAGAATACGGATGCATTGTTACCCGCATATCTGATGATGTGGTTTCGTCGCCCCGAATTTGATCGCTATGCAAGATTCCACTCACATGGCAGCGCTCGCGAGATTTTCGATTGGACAGAATTGTGCGATGTCCAATTGCCGGTTCCGTCGATAGAGCGTCAGCGGGCGATGGTTGCGGAATATGAGACGTTGTCGCGGCGTATCGACCTGAATCGTTCGATGATTGCGCAGCTGGAGGCCACGGCGCAAACGCTTTACCGCAAGATGTTTGTGGACGACATCGACCCCGAGCATCTTCCCACCGGTTGGCGAATGGGAACAATCGGCGAATTTTGTAAAGAGATGACATCCGGAGGGACTCCCAGTAGAACGTGTAGCGAATATTGGAATTCTAAAGATTATCGTTGGCTCAAAACTGGGGAAGTTCAGAATAATATAATTTTTGATACGGAGGAATATATTAGTGAACAAGGATTAAAAAATAGTTCAGCAAAACTTATCCCTATCAATACCGTAATTATGGCAATGTATGGCGGTGGTACGGTGGGTAATGTTGCGTATTTACAATGTGAAACAGCGACCAATCAAGCATGTTGTAATATGATATGCTTCAACAATAATGATGCGGCATATTTATATTTTCATCTAAGATATTATCAAGAAAAAATTAAAAGACTTGCGAATGGTGGAGCTCAAGAAAACTTAAGTCAAGAGATTATAGCTCAACAGCCTATCTTGATTTTGGAGGATGGAATGTATATCCAACCGTTTGTTGGTATTTTAAATCAGATGATTGTAAAAACAAAAGAAATAATAATTATAACCAAATTACAGTCTTTGCTATTGGCAAAGATGGGACAATAAAAATAAATATAATGCATTGCGCTATCATTTATGATTTTGATGGGACCTTGGCGAAAGGCGATTGTGCCCAACATGGCTTAATGCCAGATTTAGGTATTGATAATATTCCAAACTTCTGGCAAGAGGTAAAGGAGGAAACTCGTAAACATGATGCAGATGAAATAAGTATGTATCTGTGGAAATTATTGGAAAAGGCAAAAGCCAGAAATGAATTGGATAAATTATCCTCGAGGAATCTTATACAATATGGATCGCAAATTCCCTTGTTTAATGGAGTATCGGAATGGTTCTCGTTGATTAACAGATATGCTGCAGATAATGGAATTGGCCTTAGTCATTACATTGTATCAAGTGGATTAGAAGAAATGATTCGGGGAACGTCTATTGCGAAATATTTAAAAAAAATATTCGCTTGTAGATATATGTATGATGAATCTGGTGTTCCTTTATGGCCTGCTATTTCCATTAATTATACAACAAAGACACAATTCATTTTTCGTATAAATAAGGGTATTGAAAATTGCTGGGATAATACGAGTATTAATCGATTTATTGAACCATCGAAACGTGCTATCCCATTCCACAATATGATTTATATTGGAGATGGAGATACGGATATTCCTGCTATGAAAATGGTTAAGACTCAAGGTGGGCACTCTATTGCAGTCTTTGATGTTGAATCTTGGGAGAAAGAGGCAACTCAAAATAAAGTACAGAAACTTATAGCTGAAGAACGAACGGATTATGTTGTTCCAGCAGACTATCGAGATCATAGTCAATTGACAATTTCTGTTAAAGGAATCTTACAGATGATAAAACGTAAATATTATTAATGGAGAGTCCTTCATAAATATATCTTCAATCATGCCCCACTTCAACGAATATGCCCTCGAAATGTCCATTATGGAGCTTTTCCGGCAGGAGGGTTATATCTATACAAACGGTGAAGAGATTCACAAGGAGGTGAGCGATGTCTTGCTGCGCGACGATTTGCGGGCCTATCTCCGCGGTCGCTACGGCGAGGCCGGAATCACATCGCTCGAAATCGAGCGTGCCGTGGCCAAACTCACCGCCAACGTGGGATTCTCGTTGTATGAAAACAATCTGCACACCTATCGGCTGATGGTGGAGGGGTTTTCGTTGAAGCGCGACGACAGCTCGCTGCCCGATTTGTATGTCGAGCCGATTGACTTTGGCGAGAGGTGTCTGTCGAACAATATTTTCAGAGTAGTCAATCAGCTGGAAATCAAGGGGACGGAGACCCGCATCCCCGACGGGATTGTCTATGTGAACGGTTTGCCGGTGGTGGTGCTGGAGTTCAAAAGTGCCGTCAAGGAGGAGACAACCATCATGGATGCCTATCGGCAGCTGACGGTGAGGTATCGGCGGGATATTCCCGAGCTGTTCAAATACAATGCGTTTGTCGTTATCAGTGACGGTGTGAACAATAAATACGGCTCGCTGTTCGCTCCCTACGACTTTTTCTATGCATGGCGCAAGGTTCACGCCGAAGAACGGGCTCTTGACGGCATCAACTCGCTGAAGACGATGATGCAGGGGCTGTTCCGGCGGGAGCGGCTGTTGAGCGTGCTGAAAGACTTTGTCTTTTTCCCGGATTCGTCGAAGGATGAACGGAAGGTTGTTTGTCGTTATCCGCAATTCTTTGCCGCGCACAAGCTGTTCGAGAATATCCGTCTGCACTCCAAACTCCGCCCGGACGGGGATGGCAAAGGTGGCACCTATTTCGGCGCGACGGGGTGCGGAAAGAGTATCACGATGCTGTTTCTGTCGCGGATGTTGATGCGGAGCCGGGAGTTTGCCAGCCCGACAATCGTGCTGATAACGGACCGCACGGATCTGGACGATCAGCTGTCCAAACTGTTCGGCACGGCCAAGCGGTTTATCGGAGATGAGTGCGTGGTGGAGGTGGAGAGTCGGGAGAAGCTGCGCGAACATCTGGCCGGCAGGACAAGCGGAGGAGTGTTCCTCACCACCATTCACAAATTTACGGAGGATACGAGTCTGTTGTCGGAGCGGGCCAACATCATCTGCATTTCCGATGAGGCGCACCGCTCGCAAACCAATCTTTCGTTGCAGGTCAGGCAGACGGATAAGGGCGTCAAGCGTAATTACGGATTTGCCAAGTATCTGCACGATTCGCTGCCGAATGCGACCTATGTCGGTTTTACGGGAACGCCGATTGATGCTACAATCGACGTGTTCGGCGAGGTGGTCGATGCCTATACCATGACCGAATCGGTTGCGGACGGCATCACACGGCGGATTGTTTACGAAGGTCGCGCGGCAAAGGTATTGCTCGACCATGCCAAACTCAAGGAGATAGAGGAATACTATAAACAGTGCGCCGAGGAGGGGGCGAACGAATATCAGATAGAGGAGAGCAAGAAAGCCGTTACGAAGATGGAGCGGATTCTTGGGGATGCGGATCGTCTGCAGGCTGTAGCCGAAGATTTTATTGCCCACTATGAGAACCGGGTTGCCGAAGGCAGCACGGTGGAGGGGAAGGCCATGTTTGTCTGCGCGAATCGGACGATTGCATTTGACCTCTATCGGAAGATTATTGCCTTGCGTCCCAAATGGGTGCAACTACCCGAGCCGGAACCGGTTTCAGAAGGGAGTGATGTCGGCGAGGGGCAGGAGCGTCCTATCGAAAAGATCAAGCTGATCATGACCCGCAACAAGGACGATGAACCGGCGTTGTACGATTTGTTGGGTACGGATGAAGACCGCCGGGCCTATGCCGAAGCGTTCAAAAAGCCCAAGTCGAATTTCAAGATTGCGCTGGTTGTCGATATGTGGACAACGGGTTTCGACGTGGATTGTCTCGATACGATGTACATTGACAAGCCCCTGCAGCAGCATACGCTGGTGCAAACCATTTCGCGGGTCAACCGGGTCTATCCCGGAAAAGAGAAGGGCCTGGTGGTGGACTACATCGGCATCAAGAACAATATGAACATTGCGTTGCGACGCTATGCGCAGGGAGATTTTGGTCTGGATTCGGTTGAGAATGTCGAGCAGTCGATTACGCTGGTCAAGGATGAGTTGGATATCATTCGGCGCATGTTCGGTGAGTTTGATTATTCGGTTTTTACGACGGGAACTCCTTTGGAGCAGCTCGATTGCTTGAATCGGGGTGCGGAGCTCATGCAAAGGACCAAAGAGCAGGAGAATCTGTTTATGGGCCACGCCAAAAAGTTGAAGTCTGCGTTCAATTTGTGCAGCAACAGCGATCAGATTAGCGATGCCGAACGTGAAGAGATTCATTATTTCTGCGGAGTCCGCTCGGTCATCTATAAATTGACGATGGGCGAATCTCCCGATGCGTCGCAGATGAATCGTCGCGTCAGTGAGATGATTGAGGAGGCCATACAGTCGGAAGGGGTGGAGGAGATTATTCAGATCGGGAACGATAAGGATAATCTGGATGTGTTGAGTGAGGAATATATGGAACGACTGAGTCGCTTGAAACTCCCGAATACGAAGGTCAAGTTGATGGAACGTTTGTTGAAGACGGTGATTACCGAGTTCAAGAAGGTGAACAAGGTTCGTGGAGTCGATTTTTCAAAGCGATTGAGTGCGTTGGTCGAGAAGTACAACAGCCGTAAGGATAGCGCCGTCTTTGCCGATGAGGTCTTGACCGAGGTGGCAAATCAGATGGCCGATTTGTTAAAGGAACTGAACAAGGAGAAGAGATCGTTCCTGGATTTGGGAATCAGTTATGAAGAGAAGGCCTTCTATGATATTCTCGAGGCGATCGCCAAACAGTTCGGGTTCGAATATCCAAAGGATAAGATGCTTCAGTTGGCGGCTGCGATTAAGAAGATTGTGGAGGATAAATCCAAGTACACGGACTGGGCGGCCAGAGATGACATAAAGGCCGAACTTAAAATGGATTTGATACTCGTTTTGGCAGAATATGGTTATCCTCCCGTGACAAACGATGAGGTATACAAAGAGATTTTGGAGCAGGCTGAGAACTTTAAGCGTTATAACGGTTGAGAACGCTATTGTCTCTTTTTACGATCGTGTTGAACGGATGCGGTCAATCACTTTTGTTACATGGCTCGGATAATGCCCCGCAAAGTATTCATAAATTTGAGGATCTCCAGTAAAAAATTGTGATACGAATTCAGACCATACGGAGACAGGAATATCTCCGTCTATTCTGAATAATTTGATTGAACGGGGTTTTATCTGCTTGTCATTCTTTCGGTTGAAAGTTAGATCGTACCCTTTTCGTAAATCAATCTCTTTTGGTAAATAGAGATGAATCGCTCCATCCATATGGCAGAATGTTCGCCTTCTCAAATCGTATTGAGCGTGAATATATCGAACCGGATGATAGATGATTCCATTCGATTCTATTGTTACATACTCTTTTTTTAATTCTTCGGCCTGAAATGTTTTTAGGTCATTGCTTTCGGACCAAAGAATATCCAATTTTAGAACCTCACCAAAAAAATTATCATAAAGGTCCGGAATATCTGGTGGCGGGGCCAAAGCTATTGATCCATTGCCTGTTTGTGCAATATCTGTTGAGAATCGAGCACCATACCAGATATCTCGTTCTATACATACACTATTATCCACATTAATACGAACACGGTCGCTATCCAATGCAATACATTTATCGATTCCGGGTAGATCCAATTGCCAGAACCTTTCAACAAACCGAGGTGCAAAATTGTTTATCGGATTATAATTCCTTCGAAATAAAGGATGCGCCATCGGCATGTAGGCGTCAGCGTAATAGAACCCGGTTATATGTGGCCGTTTGGTAAAACTGTTTAATAGCTTGTTTTCATGGAATAAGCCATCTTTGGTTGGTTGTAAACAGGATAAAGATTGCAAAATGTTGGGATACTCTACATAGTAGCCAATGGTGTGTATATAGTGAAAGTTTTTCGCTTCCAGAATAATGTCCCTTTTTTTGCAATACTTTGAAAACGAATGAATCAGGTCTCTGTTCTTATTTAATTCTTCTTGCTCTATTTCTTGTAGCATGATTGCTGTCTGTGTTCTGATATCGTCCATTTTGTAGGCTCAATTCTTTTTGTGACAAAAATAATTCTCGGGATTTTTGTTAACAAATCGTTTGTAATTATTCTCGTCTTAAAACGGCTGAATCCGAGTAGTTTTTTAGGCAAAAGGATGGCTGTTTAACGCCGTCGTCCGCGGCGTCTGCGCTGTTGTTCCTGCTGGGTTTGTTCCGCCTCGTCGGGATCAAACCTCGGACGCAGCAAATCGTCCAGCAGGTAGCTGAACGAGGGTGTCAGGGTCGGAGTCGATTGGCGTTCGGGAGCAAGCGCCTGTCGGCTGTTCCGTTCCAGTGCGGTGGCGATTTTCGAATAGCTGAACTGCCGGTCGATCTTTGAACCGTTGAACGGGTAGCCGTTTTTGGCAAACACGACTCCCTGCACGTCGGAAGTGCCTCCGCGCATCCGGAACTCCGTGGCGATCCCTTCGCGGCGCAGGGCCGCCGTCAGCTCCTCCCAGTTACGGCAGCGAGGAACGGCATCGCACAAGGCATGGTAGATTTCGTATTTTGTCTTGTCCGGTTCGCGCAACCGATACTCCTTGACCTGCTCCTTGCCCGATGCAAAGTAGAGTCCGTAGCGGGCGGTCAGTTGCTTGCAGAGCCGCTCCGAACGGTAGCGGTCGTTGCGGTCGGAGATCGTCCGTCCGTCGTTGCCCACGCGGTTGAAGAGAATATGCAGGTGGGGATGTTCCCGGTCGCGGTGGCGGACAATGATAAGTTGTGTATCCTTGATTCCCATCCGGTCCAGATACTCCACCGCAATGGAGAGCAGCAGTCGGTTGTTCAACCGGGCGGCATCCCGAGGCGAAAAGGAGAGTACGACGTGTCCCACGGGTTTCGAAACCTTGGGGTTTTGCGCAGCCTGCCGTTCGAATCCACGGATGATGGAGGGCGTGTCCTTGAACAGAACGCCCATCCCGGCCAGACAATCGGCGCCCTTCCCGGGACCGAAAATGTATTGGACGGCTCCGCTGAAGGAGCAGCCTTTCGAGAGTTTGGCAATCATGGCAGTTTGTCGATTCGAGTGAGCAGTGTATCAATTCGGTCGACCAACGCCGCCAAAGTGGCGGCATCGCGTCCGTATCCGGCCACATGCGCCATGCGGGCGAGTTGGTTGAGGTTGTTCGCCATGCCGGTGAGCTGCCGCAGCAGGGTGAGCATCTCGGGAGTCATCCGGGCGCGGACGATGCTCCGGGCAAGGGCGCGCCGGGCGTATTCGGCACACACGAGACCGGCGACCCGTGCCTTGCGGCACAGGGCGTCGTAATCGGTCTCGGTCAGGCAGACGACCAGCCTTCGTTTGAGTCGTTCCGTTTCGGGTTTGGGCGGGCGGCCGCCTCGCGGGCGGTTCGGATTCTTCGGACTTTTCATCTGTGTAACGTATAATAGACCAGCGGGATGGATTCAGGAGGTTTCGAGTGTCTCGAAACATAAACTTGCTTTTATTACAACCCGGAATCTCCCTCTGCGGCTGCCGAAGCCAGTTTTTCGCCGAAAGCCTCCATTTCACGGCCGATCACCGTCTCGGAAAATTTGGCGTAATGGCGGGTCATGTTGGTGTTCGAATGTCCGAGGATTTTGGCCAGCACGTCGATCGGCATTCCGTATTCGACCGCCATGCAGGCGAACGTATGGCGGGCGCAATGCGTGGTCAGCACCTTGTCGATGCCGCAGACGATGGCGATCTCCTTCATAAAGGCATTCATCTTCTGGTTGCTTGGCAGGGGCAGCACCCGTCCGCGGGCCTGGCAGACTGCGTCGTGCTCGTAGCGGCGGAGGATCTCCAATGCCATCGGGAGCAGGGGAATGCGGCTCATCACGGCGGTCTTTTCGCGTGGCTTGTGGATCCACCAGCGTCCTTCGTCGTCGCGCGAGATGTGTTCGCTTCGCAGGTGGTCGGCATCGGCGAAAGCCAGCCCCGTCAGACAGCAGAAGACAAAGACGTCGCGGATACGGGCCAGTCGGTGGTCGAGTTGCTTGCGGGTCAGGATTTCCAGCTCGCGGGCCGTGAGGTGCTCTTTGGCCTGCGCCTGATCCTCCTTGAGCTTGTAGTAGCGGAAGGGATTCTTGGCAATCCATTCGTTGCGCAGACAGTAGAGTACGAAGTTACGCAGACAGTCCATGACGGCCACGGCACCGTTGTGGCGGCAGCGGTGTGCCGTTTGCAGGAAGAGGCTGAATCCGTCGAGAAACTCGTAGTTCATCCGCTCGACGGGAATGTCCTCCTCCGGACCGCGCTGGGCGAGATACTGTTTCAGATAACGCAGCAGTCGTTCGTATTTGTCGGCTGTCCGCTGGGTGATGCGCACGCCGACCTCCGCCTGCCGTCGTTGGACGTAGTCGCCCAGCCCCGCGATCAACATCATGGTGTGTTTGATCGGGTTGAAGTAACGCTGTTTGATTTGCAGGGCATTGGCCTCGAAACCTTCGGCAAGCAGTTTGCTGCGGATGTCGAGAATCTGTACACGGAATTCGTCAAGCATCTCGTTGATCTTCACGGATAGACGGCTGGTCCCCATCATCCGTTCTTTTCGCTGGTTCCACAACTCGGGTCGTCCCTCGCAGTTGAAATAGATCTCTTGACGGAAACTGCCCGTTGTAATTCGGGCATAAATGGTTGCGAATCCGTCTTTTTTCATTCTTCCCTTTCGCATCAGGAAGAGAATCCTGAAACTCTCTTGTCTCATGGTTTTGTAAAATTTAGAGGTTAACAAAACGCTGACAAGAAAAATCTATTGCGATGCAAAACGCAGCAGGTCAATGCATTATAAGCAAGAAAGGTGGCAGTTTACTCGCCCGGCTCCCGATTTGCCCCCTTTGCCACCAAATTGCCACCCGAAGGTTTTCGGCGAAATACTTTTCGGGAGCGGAGGTCGGGATGTTAGCTGAATTGTTTAATATGTTGATATACAACTGTTTTGCTTTGTTTTGCGTCCGGGGTTTCACAAAGAAAGGAGCCCCAGAAAAGGCTCCTTTGTGCGGATAAAGGGACTCGAACCCCCACGCCGTAAGGCATCAGATCCTAAGTCTGACGTGGCTACCAATTACACCATATCCGCAGTCAGTCAGACAAAGGTAGATAAAAATTTACAATTCTCAATCCCGAACGTCGATTTATCCGGCTTTTTTGGTTACTTTTGTGGGGAATATCTCACTATGCCGAAACTCGTTACCCTCGTCCTTGCGCCCCGACAGGCTGCCGATGCGAAATTTTATACGTCGCTGGCCGCCCGCCGTATGGGTATCCGCGAGGACGAAATTGCCCTCGTCCGGGTCGTCAAGCGCTCCATCGACGCCCGGCAACGGCAGGTCAAGGTCAACCTTTCGCTCGAAGTCTATGTCGATCGCGAGCCGCAGCCGGCTCCCGTCCACTTCGACTATCCCTCCGTGGAGGGGCGGACCGAAGTGGTGATCGTCGGTTCGGGACCCGCCGGGCTCTTCGCCGCCCTGCGGCTCATCGAACTCGGGTTGCGTCCCGTTATTCTGGAACGGGGCCGCGATGTTTCGGCCCGCAAGCGCGACATCGCGCAGATCAACCGCAACGGCGCGGTCGATCCCGATTCGAACTACGCCTTCGGCGAGGGCGGCGCCGGAACCTTCTCCGACGGCAAGCTCTTCACCCGCAGCAAGAAACGCGGCGATTACAACAAGGCCTTGCAGACACTCGTCTTCCACGGCGCGACGCCCGAAATCCTCTTCGAGTCGCATCCCCATATCGGGACCGACAAACTGCCCCGCATCATGCAGAACATCCGGCAGACGATCCTCGATGCCGGAGGTCTCTTCCGCTTCGAGAGCCGCGTGACGGATCTGATCCTCGCCGACGGCCGTATCCGGGGGGTCTGCTGTGGCGGCGAGCGGATCGAAGGCGCGGCCGTGGTTCTCGCAACCGGGCATTCGGCGCGCGATATTTATGAGTTGCTGCACCGCCGGGGCGTGCGTCTCGAAGCCAAGCCCTTTGCCATGGGCGTACGCATCGAGCACCCGCAGGCGCTGATCGACTCGATCCAGTACCATTGCGAGACGCGCGGCGAATACCTCCCGGCCGCTTCCTATTCGCTGGTCAGTCAGGAGAACGGCCGCGGCGTCTACTCGTTCTGCATGTGTCCGGGCGGTTTCATCGTCCCGGCCATGACCGATGCCGCACAGTCGGTCGTCAACGGCATGTCACCCAGCGGCCGTACGTCGCCCTATGCCAATTCGGGGCTGGTGACCGAAGTCCGGCTCGGGGATTTCGAGCCCCTGCGCGCCGAGTGGGGCGAGTTGGCCGGACTGAAATTCCAGCAGCAGTTCGAGGAGCTGGCGCGCCGCGAGGGCGGGGAGCATCAGATTGCCCCGGCGCAGCGCGTCGCCGACTTCGTGGCCGGGCGTGCGAGCGGTTCGCTGCCCCGTACCTCCTATATCCCGGGAATCATCCCTTCGAGGCTCGACCGCTGGATGCCCGACTTCATCGCCCGGAGCCTGCGGCAGGGGTTGACGACCTTCGGACGCCGCATGCGGGGCTATGTGACCAACGAGGCCGTGGTCGTGGGTGTCGAGTCGCGGACGTCGACGCCCGTGCGGATCCCGCGTGACCCCGCGACGCTCATGCACCCCGGAATCGAGGGTCTTTTCCCGGCCGGCGAGGGGGCCGGATACGCCGGCGGAATCATCTCGGCAGCGCTCGACGGCGAGCGTGTCGCCGAAAAAATCAAAGAGTTCATCCGATAACCGACAGACCCATGAATCCGAAAGTCAGTGTCATCATTCCGGTTTACAACGTCGAACGCTTCCTGACCCGCTGCCTGGACAGTGTGGTGGGGCAGACGCTGCGCGAGATCGAGATTATCTGCGTCGACGACGGAAGTCCCGACCGGTCGATCGACATCCTGAACCGGTATGCCGCGCAGGACGACCGTGTGCGCGTGATCTCGCAGGAAAACCGGGGTCTGGGCGGCGCCCGGAACCGCGGCGTAGATGCCGCGGCGGGCGAATACGTCCTCTTCGTCGATTCCGACGACTGGATCGATCCGGAGTATTGCCGGGCGTTGTACGATGCAGCCCGGGAGACCGGGGCCGACGTGGCGTGTGCTTCGATCCTGAAATCCAAACCTTCCCGTGAAAAATGGACGATCCGATATGCGGAGCGAATCGTGGTGGAGACGCTCGAAGAGCGCTTCCGGCTGGCCCATTGTCCTCCGGATTTCTACGTGATGAACAAACTGATCAAACGGGAGCGGCTGCTGGACCTGGGGCTGCGGTTCCGCGAACGGGTCTGTTACGAGGATGTCGAGTACATGATGCGTCTGCTCGGCGAGTGCGGCCGGCTGGTGACCGTGCCGGGTGTCGTCTATCACTACATGTTCAATGCGACGTCGATCACCAAGAGCCGCCAGACCCCCAAAAAACAGCAGGACAAGTACGAGGCACACCGGCATTTCGTAGCCTACGCCGACCGGATCGGGCTGCGCCTGGCTCCGAGGTACCGCTCCGTGACCCGCCGCCTGTTCGAGTGGTGCGGCGTGACGCTCCTCAAACAGAAGGAGTGCGACGGCGTGCGTACATGGCGGCTTTTCGATTTCTTACCGATTTGGAGAACTCATGAAAAAGAAGGAAATGGATATTGATCTGGTCTACCTGTGGGTCGACGGCAGCGATCCCGAATGGTTGGCCAAGAAGAATTCCTATCTGCCGGACGACCGGCAGTTGCCTCCCGATGTTGCGGGGACATGCCGTTATGTGGAAAACGACGAACTGCGCTATTCGTTGCGGTCTGCCGAGCGGTTTGCGCCGTGGATTCGGCGGATCTTTATCGTGACCGACGATCAGACGCCCCGCTGGCTCGATACGGAGAATCCCCGTGTGCAGGTGGTTTTTCATCGGGATTTCATCCCGGCCGAGGTGCTGCCGTTGTTCAACTCTGCCGCGCTCGAATGGTTCCTGCCCGATATTCCCGGATTGTCGGAGCATTTCCTCTATGCCAACGACGACATGTTCTTCGGGGCTCCGGTCGATCCCGGGTTCTTTTTCGAGGAGAGCTCCGGGTTGCCGATCGCCCGGCTCAAAAGGCAGCGCTTGAAGAAGCACGACGACGATATTTATTGCCACAAGATTCTCTGTATGCAACAGCTGGTGCGGGCGCGTTTCGGTCGCTGTACGTCGCTGGCGCCCCACCACAATGTCGACGCCTATCTCCGGACGGATTTTCTGAAATGCCGGGAGACGTTCCGCAATGAGATGCCGCTTGTCGCCAACCGTTTCCGTGCGGACGAGGACTGGCAGCGTTCGCTGGCGCTCTATTACAGCCTGGCTCTGCGCCGCGCCGTTCTGCGCAAGGTCAACCGCTACAACAAGGTGCACGGATGGTCGGGGTATCTGCGTTCGTTCCTCGGCAAGCGCTGCGGCAGCGATTCACGCTGCATTCCGGCCTATACGCAGGATCTGCAAGGGGTGATGGACAAGTATGCTCCTTCGCTGTTTTGTCTGAACGACGATCCCCGCGTCTCGGATGCGGATCGCCGGCGGATCGGGCAGTTCCTCGAAACGCTGTTCCCCGGCAAATCCTCCTTCGAGAAATAGCGGGCCTCCCTCCCGGGCATTCGGGGCACCGGGTGGCGCGTCGTGTGGATGCGCTGCGGTCAGTCGCGGAGCTCCCCGGGGGATTTACGGTCCGTTTCGGGGGCCGTAGCGGATGTCTGACGGATGGCGTGGCGGTCGATTCCCTGTTCGCAGCGGAGCCGGTGATCGCGGATCGTCTCGCGGTAGCGCTGTTCGTTGACGTCGCTTCCCGAGCGTTCCGCAAGGTTGTGGTGCAGGTGGAAGACGATGCCGCGGAATTTCATGCAGCGCTGCTTGATGCCGCAATTTTTCAGCCGGATGCAGATCTCCGCATCTTCATATCCCCAGCCGTTGAACCGTTCGTCGTAGCCGTTGACGCGGATCAGGTCCTCGCGCCAGAAGGCCATGTTGCAGCCGCGGGGCGAGCGGGTCGGTCCGAATGTCAGGTAGAGCAGCGATGCGATGGGGGAACGGACGGCGTTGTTGCTGCTGCTGATGCCCTTCATCAGCGGCGACAGCGAGGTGATCTCGCCGTTGAGCACCTTCTGGGTCAGCATTTCGGTGATGATTCCGCGGGATCCGGTCACGAAACACCCTTTGCGGGCGAAGATGATGTGGTCCTGAATGAAATGCCGGTGGAGGATCAGGTCGCCGTCGATCTGGATGACGTATTCGCCCGAGCTGGCGGCAATGGCCTTGTTGCGGATCGCAGCCAGCCGGAATCCCCGGTCCTCATGCCAGATGTGGTGTACGGGAACCGGCGAGATGTTCTCGAAATGCTTCACGACATCTCGGGTGCTGATGCCCGAACCGTCGTCCGCGATCAGGATCTCGGTCGGCATTACGGTCTGCTGCATGACGCTGTCGAGACACAGATAGAGGGCGCGCGGCCAGTTGTAGGTGGAAATTATCAGGGAAACTGTCATGATACGGTGCGAATTTATCTGGTCGTATGGCTACGACCTGCAAAAAAACTGCCGTGTGGCCTGGTGAGAACTCTCCCGACCGGTTTATTTCTTACAAATGTAATAATTTATCGGTTATTTCAATATACTTGTCCTATTTTTGGCGCTTGTCCTGTAATAAACGTCTTTTTGGAACAAATACTGCACAGCCGTCTCTGGCGTGTGCTCTGTCGGAGCAGGTTTCTAAATTGTTGAATGTCGGGGTATTGGTGCTTGTGTTCGGCCGGGGAAATTAATTTTTCTGAAAAAATTCGAAAAATATTTTAATAAATACTTGCGCGGATCGTTTTTTCGGCTTATCTTTGCAGCGAAGTTTTAAGGTTCATTTAGGTTAGTAGTTTTAGGTTGGTGAGGAAACTGTGGAATCGGGACTGGCTCCGGATTCCGGGTTTCCTTTTTTTGTGCTTTCTTTTTTCCGTTTGCAATCCGCCTCTGTCGGTTGCGCCCGTTTTGCCTTTTTCCCGGGAATCGAGCGGAAATACGATCCAAAGTTTTAAAAATGAATGGTTTGCCTTCTGTCGGTACGTTCTGCCCCGATAAGAAATTGGTTTGCCAATGTTACCAAATTGTTAAATATATTTAAAATATTCATAAAATATTTGCATAACTCAATTTCTGCCCTTATCTTTGCGGTGAAGTTTTAAGGTTCATTTAGGTTAGTAGTTTTAGGTTGGTTGAGGAGATCGGCAGGTTGTGACGGATGATCCGTCACTAAGACTTGAAGGCGGTGCTCGCCTGACAAGTCGAATACCTCCGATTGACCCTCATTTTTGGAGGGGTTCTTCCCCCGCCAAAAAAAAGGTTCCCCGTCGTGATGACTCGGACCTTTTTTTCGTTTTGGGACCTGGGGGTTCGTACCGGGCGTCACTCGTTGCCCGGATCTTCTTCGTCGTCCAGCATGGCGCGGCTGATCGCCACTTCCACGCTCCCCAGGGCATAGCAGCCGATTTCATAGGGATTGTAGCAGAAGACGAATCCGTCGGGCGTGATGCGGAAGTTCTCCGTCGGGAGGATGTATTCCGGGAAGAATCCGGCCCGTGTGAGCGCTTCGTCGGTCGGAGCGTCGTACTGTCGTTCGATTTCGCGGCGGATCAACCCGCCGAGCCGTTCCATCTCTCCTGCGGTGAGGAGGTCGGCCAGCGAGAGTTCGAAGCCGTCGGTCAACGAATAGGTATGGCATTCGGTGCCGTACATCCCGTGTGCTCCTCCGGTGTACCCTGCACGGGTAATGACGCAGCAGAGAAGCGAATCCACGACCGAGATCTCCGATTCGGCCGAGATTTCGTATTCCGCACCGCCCGGACCGCTTCCCTCGGGGAGGTAGTTGGTCAGAATTTCGTTCAGGGCGGCTTCCGCTCCTTTTTCCGCCGTGCCGGAGAATGCTTCGAGTTGGAAGAAGTAGCCGATGTTGGCCTGTTCGATGGTTTCGAGTGCGGGGGAGTCCGACGCATTGCGGATCGTGGCGAAGCGGTAGTCGACCTGACAACTGGTTCCGTTCCGGGAAAGAAGCGTGTCGATGCATAGCGTGCCGAGTTGCGGGAGTGCGGGCCGCCTGGTGCATGCGGCCAGGCAGAGGAGACTCGCAAGAGGCAGAAAATGTCGGAGTTTCATGTCGAAAAATCGAATTGATCCATTCGTAAAGATAGGAAAAAAGCGGCTTCGGGCAAGAAATCCGGAAAAAAATCGCAGATTTTGTCGGAAAATTTTGGAGATTCAAAAGAAGGCGCTATCTTTGCACCACAAAACGCGACATGGTGGATTCATCTAAGGGTTAGGATACATGCCTCTCACGCATGACATAGGGGTTCGAATCCCCTATCCACTACAAGAAAAGCGATCGGAAACGATCGCTTTTTTCGTGTTTCCTGTGCGATGCGGAGCGTGGAACGGGATGCGGAGTCCGGAATCGGCCGGGAGTGGGTGCGGAGCGACGGCCGCAAATACGACGGCCGCCTGTTCAGGGCGGCCGTCGCGTCGGTTCATTGAGTTTGTTAGGTTGGTGGGTTATTTTTCGAGTTTCCCCTTGAAGCGGTCCAGCTGCCGTTTCAGGGCGTCGATCGCTTCGTCCACCGACTCCTCGAAGGCTTTCGACTGGTGGCAGGCGACCAGATCCTCTCCCGGCATGTGGAGCGTGATGGTTGCGATCTTGTTTCCTTTTTCGTGGTCTTTATCGAGTTTGAGAATGACCTCGGCTCCTGTCGAGCGCTCCGCAAAGCGGTCCAACTTCGCCATCTTGGCATTCACGAATTCGATCAGCCGTTTGTCGGCGTCGAATTTCACGGATTGAATCTGTACGTTCATAGCCTTACAGTTTATAAAATTAATCACTTGCCTCCCTTTTCGCGGGGATGGGCCTTCGCGTAAACCTCCCGGAGCCTGGCGATGCTGTTGTGGGTGTACACCTGGGTTGCCTGCAACGAGGCGTGGCCGAGGAGTTCCTGGATCTCTCGCATGTCGGCGCCTCCGTTCAGCAGATGGGTGGCGAACGTATGGCGGAGTACATGGGGACTTTTCTTACCCTGTACGCCGCCGCGGTCGAGTTCCGCTCTGACGATGCGGTAGACGGTGGTCCGGGATATTCGTTTGCCTTTGTGAGTTAAAAATAGGGCTTTTTCCGAAGATTTGCAAATATTTTGCCGTTCAATTAGTCCGAGATAGTGCGAAATTTTTTCCCGGACGGGTTCCAGAATCGGAACCAGCCGCTCCTTGTCACCCTTTCCGCGGATGCGCAGCGAGGAGCCGTCGTCGGAGAAGTCGTCGCGGTCGATGCCGATCAGCTCCGCAAGTCGCAGTCCGCAGGTGTAGAAGAGCAGGATGATGAGCGAGTCCCGTTCGCGGTCGAACTCTTCGGAGTCGAATCCGCACTCGTTGACGATGCGGCTCATGCGGCTTTCGGGGACGAAGGCCGGGAGTCGTCGGGCCGTTTTGAGCGACGAGACCGACTGCACGACGTTGTGCGTCACGACGCCCTGCACGAGGAGCCAGCGGAAGAACGAACGCAGCGACGAGACCTCGCGGTTCATCGATGCGGCGCCGATGCCGCCCTCTTCGGTGCGGTGGAGGATCCACGCCCGGATGTCGTCGGTCGTGGCGGTCTGCAACCCGGCGGGGGTGTCGGGGATTCCCGACCACGCCAGGAATTGCTCCACATCGTGGCGGTAATTGCGGATTGTGAGCGGCGAGTAACGCCGTTCGGCTTCGAGATATCGGATGAATTCGTCCAGCATCGAAGCAAAGATAGGGAAAAACCCGTATCTTTGTATGCAAAGAAGCCGAAGTTATGAAACAGCGATGGAAACCCGGCACGGTGCTTTATCCGTTGCCGTCGGTGTTGGTGAGTTGCGGGGCGACGCCCGAGGAGTACAATCTGCTGACTGTGGCGTGGACCGGGACGGTTTGTTCGGATCCGCCGATGTGCTATGTCTCGATCCGCCCCGAACGCCACTCATATGGGATTATCCGCCGCACGGGGGAGTTCGTCATCAACCTCACGACGCGTTCGCTGGCCCGAGCCACGGACTGGTGCGGCGTTCGCTCCGGGCGGGATTTCGACAAGTTCCGCGAGATGGGTCTGACGCCCGTTGCATCGGATCTTGTTGCGGCCCCCGTTGTCGAAGAGTCTCCCGTGAACATCGAATGCCGGGTCCGGCAGGTTGTGCCGCTCGGCAGCCATGACCTGTTTCTGGCCGAGGTGGTCGGCGTTCAGGTCGACGAGGCCTACCTCGATCCCGAGACGGGGCGTTTCTGCCTCGAACGCGCCGATCCGATCGTCTATTCCCACGGGGAGTATTTCGCCCTGGGCGATGCGCTGGGCCATTTCGGGTGGTCGGTGCGCAGGAAAAAACGTCCCGGAAGACGTTAGGCCCCGGTTGCGAACGAGTCGAAGGCCGGCTTCTCTCCGGATGGAAAGTTACGGGAGGATGCCGGCCCGGGGTTTGTCCGATTCCCAGGTCAGTACGACATCCCGGTCGGCCGACAATGCCAGAGAGAGAGTCCCGTCCCGTTCGGTCGTGAACGAGATGTTTGCCTGTGGAGTTCTGGCCCCTTCGGGAAGCCGGATGCGGATGTGCGAATCGCTGCCGCTGCGGATGATCAGTCGGCAGCCGTCGCTTTCCAGTCGGTCGAGCCAGCCGGTCGAGGAGAGAACACGGAGACCGCTTCCGTTATTCCCGACGACGAAGGCTTCCCGCGTGTCATCCGGTGCGGCAAATTGGAGATCGAGCCGGATTCCTTCGGCTTCGGTCGTGTAGGCATGATTCAAGACTCCGAGGACCTGTTGCGGATCGAGTTCGATGCGTTCGGAACAGGCGGCAGGCGAGCCGCTGAATGCGGTGTACAGTGCATATCCTTTTTCCGGAGCGGCTTGCAGGTAGTTCTCGGGAGAAGCTCCGATCCGGCCTGAAATCCGGAGGCGCCGGCCGGACGTATGTTTCAGAACACGGCGTGCCTTGTCGAGCATCTCCCGGATGTATTTCCGATCCGAAGCCGATGTGGTCGTCAGATTGCCCCAGAGTCCGTGCCCGGCTTGCAGAATCGTATTGATCTGGTATCTTTGGGCGCAGTAGGGGGCTTTGTTGTGCGGGTAGACCGCATAGGTGAAGAGCTCGGGCGGGAGCAGTTGTCCCATGGTGTTGATCGTGTTGCGCATGCTCTTTGTGCGGAACGTGGAGTAATCGCCGTAACCGGACGCGCCGTTGTTCATCCAGAAGAATTTACCCTCTTGCAGCGGCATGAGCCCGATCAGGGCCCGTTCCGGTTCCGTGAGGTCGATTTCGACCACGACATCCGGACAGTATGCGCGCAATTCCCGCATCAGTCGGGTTACATAGAAGGGCAGGAGGTAATTGTAACGGTCGATCCGATCCTTCCGACTGTGTTCCGTGCCGCCGTGTCCGAGTCCGGGCTGGGCGCTGTTGAGCGTATTGATTGCATCCCACTTGAAGAAGCGGATCCCCTGATCCGTCAGGCGTTTCAGATCGTCGAGCAGGCAGTCGTAGAACTCGCTTATCAGATCACAGGCGGGATAGTCCCATTGTGCGGCATAGGGCACACCGTTCCGGTCGCGGATGATCCATTCCGGATGCTCTTTGGCCCGATCCAGTGCGGGGTCAATGCCCAGCAGCGAGAGCCAGATGCCGGGTGTGATGCCGTGGCGGCGGAGCGAATCCACGAGTGGCGTCAGCCCGCGGGGCAGGCGTTCGGCATGCGGGCGCCAGTCGCCCATGGCCTGTTGCCAGCCGTCGTCGAAGATGAACAGATCGACTCCGGTTTCAGCCGCCAGTGTGATCTCCCGGGAGATTCTCGATTCGGTGAAGAGCTCTCTCATGTTCGGTGTGGAGTCACGCTGCATTCCCCACGTATTGTAATAGAATTGGGGCTCCCGGGAACGGGTGTTTTCCGTGATGCGGTGGAGCAGGTATTTCCGGATGGCATCGGCCGTGGTTTCATTCGCTTCCAAAACCGTCACCGTGGACCAGACGGTTTCGTAATCCGTATCGTGGGGAATCGCTTCGCCGTCGAGATATCCGCCCCGGCGGATATGCCATTCCAGGGTCCGGCAATCGTCGTGTTGGGCGACAGCCGTAGCAATGAACCACAGGTCGTCGTCGCTCATCGGGTCCATGGCGCCCTTCACCCCCTGGGAGGCATCCGTAAGAGTCGATACCGACTGTGGGCGGAGCATCGTTTCGCAATGATCCTGCGAGGCGTGTTCGTAGGAGGTGAGAATCCGGTGACGGCGGGTCGGGACGAGCAGAAAGGGCCCCTTGACCTCGCAGGAGTCCCCGTCGGAGAGGTTGTGTTTCCGGATATCGGGGTGGAACATGTGGCAAGTGGCCAGGTTGCGGTTCGGACGCCGATCGTCACTCCGTGCCGCATCGTAGTCGGGAAGCACCTCCCGGCCGTAGCTGCCGATGCGTATTTCGGTCGGGGCCCCTCCGTCTGCTTCCGTGAGCGTATAGCGGGGGAAAACGAATCGGTTGCGGCCGTCCATGTTCGTCAGCCGGAATTTCCCGGGACGGTCGGCCCGCAGCCGCAGCCGTTCGCGCAGGAAGATGCCGCTCGGGAAGTATTCCCGGTCGATCATGACGCGAAGTCCCCGCAGTTCCTTTCTTCCGGCAAAGGTATAGGTGACGATCGTTCCCTGATTGGAGAGCTTCTGCTCGGTGGTGGAAACATGATCCCAGAGCGGCATTTCGGAGTCGACCGTACGGCCGTTGACGGCAAACTCGAAGAGAGGTGCACCGACCGGTGCGAGCAGCTCGTTCCCGGAGTTTCTGTCAAGAAGCGATACGGCGCGGATACGCCCGTCGCAGGCCTGCAACGTGGCTGAAAAATCGTTGTTCCCGACTGTAAGCCGTTGTTCCCGGGCGTGGAGACTCCCGGCCGCAAGTATGCCTGGCAAAAGCAGGGCGCAGAGGATCCGTTTCATGGAGAGACTGTTTTTCTGTCGGCAAATGTAACGCGGACCTGCCCGGCAGATTATAATGATTGATTCAAACACTTATTTCTGCGATTCATTCTCCGTACTGTGGACCTGTGGGATGGCGTTTGTCTCCGTCGATCCGCCTTCGGGCTCTTTTTTACCCGAAGTTTCGGCGGCGTAGCGCGAGGGCGGAACGCCGTACTGCTTTCGGAACGAGGCCGAGAAATGGATCAAACTGTTGAATCCTGCGGCGGTCGCGACTTCCGAGACGCTCATCCGGGTCTCCCGCAACATCCTTGCAGCGAGATTCAACCGTACGGACTGGATGTATCGGGCCGGTGAAAGCCCCGTTGCCGCCATCAGTTTCCGGTAGAGGCTGGCCCGGCTCATGCCGATCCGCAGGCAGAGCGTGTCGAGGTTCAGTGTTGGATCTGCGATGTCGTGGTCGATGGCCTGGTTGAGCTGTTGCAGGAATTTGTCGTCGTCCGAATGGATCTCCACGCCGAGATTTTCCAGCGACAACTTTTGTCCGTAGAGTTCTTTGAGTTTTTCGCGCGAGGCAATGATGTTGCGAATTTTGAGGATCAGCGCCTGCATGTGGAACGGTTTCGTGATGTAATCGTCGGCCCCGAATTCGAGACCTTCCTTCATTTGTAGGACGAATTGCCGCGCCGTGAGCAGTACGATCGGAATGTGGGCCGTGCGGGAGTCGTGTTTGAGGTTGTAGCACATCTGCAAACCGTCCATGACGGGCATCATCACGTCGCTGATGATCAGCGACGGCATTTTTTCCAGGGCCAGCAACTGTCCCGTGCGGCCGTTGTCGGCCTCGATGACCTTCCAATAGGGCGACAACCGCCGATGAATATAGGTGCGGAGCTGGCGGTTGTCCTCGACAAGGAGGATCGTCACGTCGTTGCGCCGGTCGGCAGGAGTCTCCGTCGGTTTCGGCTCCGAAGCCGGGGCGTCGTCCGTGTAGCGTTCGAGCGTTTCGCTGTCGAGGTACCCGGAGATGATCTCTTCGGACCGGAAGTGGGCATTCCCACATGGGATGACCGCATGGAACGTACTGCCGTGCCCTTTTTCGGATTCTGCCCAGATGACGCCGTGGTGCATTTCGACAATTCCTTTGACCAGGGAGAGCCCGATGCCCGTTCCGATGCTCTTGATCTCCGAGACCCGGTAGAAGGGATCGAAGATCCGTTCCAGATCCCGGGGATCCATACCGATCCCATCGTCCGTGAGCGTAAGGTAAAGGTAGTTCTCCGCGCCGGGATAGAGCCCCGTGTCACGCTTGGCCCGGTTGGGGAGCTGCGATGCGTCGATCCGTTCGGCGGCGAGGGTGATGTGCCCTTCGTCGGGGGTGAACTTGAAGGCGTTGGACAGCAGGTTGAGCAGCACCTTCTCGAACAGCCATCGGTCGTACCAGAGCATCAATGGCCGTTCGGGGAACGAAAACCGATAGTCGATCCGATGCTTGCGGGCCTGATGGTTGAATGCGATGAAGATCTCCTCGGCGAATCCGGCGAAGTCCCCCTCGGCGACCTTCGGCGACATGGCGCCGGCCTCTTTGCGCCGCAGGTCCATGAGCTGGTTGATGACCAGCAGCATCCGCTTGGCGTTGGCGTACATCATTTGGAGCGATTCGTGGGTGGGCTCCTGCGGATGGTCGGGCGAAAGCATCTCTTCGAGGGGCGAAAGAATGAGGGTCAGCGGTGTCCGGAGTTCGTGTGCGAAGTTGGTGAAGAGTTCGATGCGGGCCTTGTAGAGTTCCTCGTGTTTCTGTTTGAGCATTACGTGCTGCCGCAGTCGTTGGCGTTCGCGGGCATAGCGGTAGATGAGCGTTGCGACCGTGGCCGCCAGCAGCAGATAGATCAGCACGGCCCACCAGCGGAGCCATGCGGGCGATGCGATCTCGATGTCGAGTCCGGCATCCTTCTCGCTCCAAATGCCGTCGTTGTTCGATCCTCGGACGCGGAAGTGATAATGTCCCGGAGCGAGATTGGCATAGTTCACCTCCCGGACCGAACCCACCTCCCGCCATTCGTTGTCGGCACCTTCGAGTTTGTAGGCGTAGGCGTTGCGTTCGGGATAGATGTAGTTCAGTGCGCGGAACGAGAAGGTGAGATTCCCTTCGTCGTGTTTCAGTCGCAGCACTTGGCCGAAATCCGGCCCGATCGGGCGGTTGTTCACCGAAACGGAGGTGATCACCACCGGTGGCGCATAGGTGTTGACTTGCAGGTCGTCGGGGTTGAAACTGACCATGCCGTTGTCGCCTCCGACCCAGATCGTGTTATCGGGAGTGACGAAGGCTGCGGCGGGCGAAAATTCCTGAACGCGGATTCCGCTCGAATGGTCGTAGGTGCGCAGGACACGATTTGTGGCGTCCAGTTCCGAGATACCCGTGCGGGTTACGATCCAGAGACGTCCCGAACGGTCCTCGACGACCGAACAGATCATGTCGTCGTGCAGTCCCTCCTTGTGCGTGAGCGTCGTGAAGCGCTCCGTTTCCGGGTCGAAGATGTTCAGCCCGCCGTCCGAGGTGCCGATCAGCACGCGCTTGCGGCTGTCCTCGAAAATCATCGTGATGCGGTTGCCCGAAACGGCATTGTCCAGATCCGATGTGTAGCGGTCCAGTTCCCCCGTCCGGCGATAGCGGTAAAGGCCCCGGCTGCGGGTTCCGATCCAGAGTGCGTCGTCCGTCGGGCAAAGCACCGATATCTGGGTGATGTTGACCGTCTGGCCTTCGGATGGCAGGTCCCGGTTTTCAATTCCCTTCGGGGAGAGGTATTTGAGCCCGTGGGAGGAGTAGGTTCCCAGCAGGAGCGTGTCGTTCATCTTCGCCAGCGAGTAGATGGCCGTATGCTCGGGATTGCGCACCATGCCGGTCCAGCGCCGGGTGCGGATGTCGAGCGTGTGGAGTTGTCCCGTGTAAAGTCCGACATAGAGCGTCGTTCCGTCCAGCAGCAGGGATTTGACGTTGTTGTCCTTGAACAGATCGCCGGAATCCGTCGTGCAGGGGTAGTAGTCGAATTGACGGGTTGCGACGTCGAAGCGCAGGATTCCGCCTGCGTCGGTTCCGATCCAGAGGACCTTGCCCGAAGGCTCGGCCACGATGGCACTCAATACGCCCGGGGTGTGGTTGCCGCGTCGGGGGTCATGGTAGGAGAACTGGCTGCTTTGGGCGTGTGCATAGTTGACGCCGCCGGCATAGGTCCCCACCCAAAGTGTCCGTGCGCGGTCGATGTAGACCGTTTCCACGGCGTAGTGTGAGAGACCTCCGTTCTCCTGCGACGTCTGGTTGTAGCTTTCGACGACGCCCTGATCCGGGTCGTAGATGCGAAGCCCGTCATATGTTCCCAGGACCAGACGCCCGTCCGATTGCACGGCCATGCTGCGGATCAGGTTGCTCCGGCGGTGCGAATCGTCGGCGATGATCGTGTGTTCGGTCATCGCTCCTGTCTCGGGATCCAGAATGCCGAGCGTGCCGGTGTTGGCGAAACTGATGTAGACAAGCCCTTCGGGGTCGGGATAGACGAGATTGACGGCCCGGTTACGGTCATCCCGGATGATATGACGGAGCGAGCCGTCGGGTGAGAGTTCGGCCAACCCCCGGTCATGGCCGATGTAGAGGTGTTCGCCGTCGCTTGCCAGACTGTAAATGCGTTGTGTGACCGTTTCGTAGCGGACGGCCTGTGCCGAAGGCTGCCCGTCCAGGTGGTAAAGGCCTTCGTAGGTTCCGATCCAGACACCGCCGTGTGTGTCGGGGCAGATGGCGTTGATTTCGTTGACGATTCCGGTGTGACGCTCCCGGTCGATGTAGTGGCGTGTAAAACGCCCCGTGCGCGGGTCGTAACGGTTTAATCCGTTGGCGGTGCCGATCCAGAGCCCCTCGCCTCGGGGATCGTCGGCCATGCAGCGAATGTAACTGTCACTGATCGAGGTCGTATCGTGGAGTTCGTGGCGGAATACACGGAATTCGTAGCCGTCATAGCGGTTCAGTCCGTCACGGGTTCCGAACCAGAGAAATCCTTCGGAATCCTGATGGATAGCGACGACGGACATCTGTGAAAGCCCGTCTGTCACCGACAGGTGGTCGAAACGGAGTCTCTGTGCAGACTGTCCGTATCCGTCGGTCAGAAGACCGATGACGGACGTCAGCAGACACGTGAATTTTCGGAGAGTGGCGTGGGAAAATGGCTTCATGGATCAAATATACGCATTTAATCGAGAATATCGCCCGGGAGTCGATGTGCTTCGGAGTCGGGTTGCGGGGTTGAAACGCTGGAATAAATCAATGAACGTTTCGATTAACCCCTGCCCGCGGATAATCCGTTTCTTTGCTTTCGGAAATCGACCCAAATCCTTTGCCATGAACATGAAACCGCTGTTGATTTTTTGCCTGGCCGTTCTGATCTCCTGGACGGGCTACGCTGCCGGAGATGAAACGTTGTTGCGCCGTGTCGCGGACAAGGTGCTTGCCGATTACCGGATCGCCTATACGGACCGGGCGTCCGGTAGGACCTATGCTTCCGTGGATGAGATTCCGGCCGGGGCCCGGGTCCGCATCGCCAGCAAATACATGGACTGGCATTACAGTCTGGGTGTTCTCAACATGGCTCTGTTGAAGATGGCGGACCGCTTCGGCGAGGAGCGGTATGCCGATTTTGTCGAGCAACAGATCGATTATGCACTCTCCGTTTACGACCGCTTCGGAGTTGAGGAGGGAGAAGATCACGAACCGTACCATTTTCTGCGCAAATTCAACGAACTGGACCATTGCGGGGCCGAATGCGCCGCCATGATCGAGCTCATGGCCCGTCGCCCGGAGAAAACCGCTGCTTACATGCCTTTTGTCACACGGGCGGCGGAGCATATCCGCCGTGTACAGGCGCGTTTCCCCGACGGTACGCTCGTGCGGACATGGCCCTATCGGCATACGCTTTGGGCTGACGATCTCTACATGGGGCTGTCGTTCATGTCGCGTTACGGAAGCCGGTTCGACGACCGCGAGATGTTGCGCGATGCCGCGCGTCAGGTCGAACGTTTCCACCACTATCTCTGGGATCCCGTGACGGAGCTGCTTTGGCATGGCTATTACGGAGACCTGAACCGTACGGCCGGAGCGCATTGGGGCCGTTGCAACGGATGGGTGATGCTGGCTACCTGTCAGCTGCTCGATCTCCTGCCGGCGGAGTTGTGCCGTCCGGTGCTGGATCTGCTCGAACGACAGATCGCGGGTGTGGCGAAGCGTCAGGCGGCTTCGGGGCTGTGGCGACAGGTGCTCGACCGTGAGGATTCCTACGAGGAGGGTTCCTGCTCGGCCATTTTTGTTTATTGTGTGGCGCATGCCGTTTGTGAGGGCTGGATCGACTCTCGTTATGCCACGGTAGCCCTGCGGGGTTGGGAGGGGCTCCGGCGGGAGAAGATCACGCCGGAAGGCGAGTTGCGCGACGTCTGCGTTGGCACGGGAATCGGCACCGACCTGCCGTTCTACTACAACCGTCCGAAGGTCGACGGCGAGACTCACGGTACGGGGCTGTTGTTGGAGGCCGGAATGGAGATCCTGCGGCTGAACGACAAATTGCAAAAATAGATCGAACTTAAATAATCCGAGGAATGAGAAAAATTTTGCTTTTGATCGGCCTGTCGTTGCTGATGCAGACCGTCGGTGCGATTCCGAAAGGGAAGATCCGTATCGAGATCACACCCGATCACACCGAAGACTGGTGTTATCAGGTCGGCGACAGTGTCGCCTATGATGTCGTTGTCACGGTGGACGGCAAACCGTTGGAGAATGCGTCGGTGAAGTATACCTTTGCCCGGGAGAAGATGCCGGCCTATGAGACCCGCGAAGCGGTGCTCCCGGAGGGGCGCATGCGGGTCCGGACCGCCGGCATGGAGTGTCCGGGTTTCCTGACCTGCCGTGTTTTTCTGCTTGATGAACAGGGACGAAGCGTCGCCAACGACCTTGCGCAGGCCGCATTCGAACCCGGGAAACTCCGTCCGATGACCTGGATGCCCGAGGATTTCGAGGCTTTCTGGGAGCAGGCCAAGGCCGAGAACGCGAAAATCCCGATGGCCCCCCGGGTCGAACGGGCCGAAGCGTGGTGTACGGAGACCGTCGATGTCTATTATGTCCGTTTGCAGAGCTTTCGGAAAGACAACTACGTCTACGGTTATGTCTCGGTGCCCAAATCCAAAGGTCCGCATCCGGCTGTGCTGTATGTACCGGGGGCAGGTGTAGCGAAGGTCAAACCTTCGACCTACATGGCTGAAAAGGGTGTGATCACGATGACGATCGGCATCCACGGCATTCCGCTCGACATGCCGGAGGAGAACTACGAAATTCTGAAAAACGGCGCTCTGCTGAATTATCAGTATGCGAACCTCGACAACCGCGACCAATATTATTACAAGCGGGTCTTCATGGGCTGCATCCGTGCGATCGACTATCTGTTCACCCGTCCGGAGTTCGACGGTGAGCGGATGATGGTCTCGGGCGGCAGCCAGGGCGGCGGACTGTCGATCATCACCACGGCGCTCGATCCGCGCGTGAAGTATTTCGTCTGCTTCTATCCGGCGCTGTGCGACCACATGGGCTACCTTTATGACCGGGCCGGCGGCTGGCCCCACATGTTCGACCGGGTAAGGCCCTACTACCGGACTCCGGACCGCATTCTCAATTCGCGGTATTACGATGCGGCGAATTTCGCACGGCTGATCCGGGTGCCGGGATTCTTCTCGTGGGGATACAACGACCTGTCGTGTCCCATTACCTCGATGTACTCGGCCTACAACGTCGTGACGGCTCCCAAGGTGCTGGAACTCGAATTGCGGAACGGACATCGGCGCAGCGACCGTCAGAACCGGTTGGCCGATGCCTGGATGTTGCGCCAATTTTTCGGGGAGCGATGATCCGTTCGGCTGCCGCTCTACTGCTGATCTCCGTATGGCTTTTACGGAGCGGTTCGCCATTTTTTTGTTTCGTTGAATCCAATTCTCAACCGACCATGAACTTTTTGCAAAAAATCTGCTGTCTGGCAGCTCCCGTCGTGCTGTTGAGCGCCTGCTCGACCGACGAGCCCCATTTCAATTATCCCGAGCCGGAACCGACCGATCGGATCTGGCATCCGATGCTCTTCTTCAACTATTGGGAGGGTGAACAGTTGAAAACGGCGATCAGTTCGACCCTGTTGACCCAATGGACCCGCTTCAAGGCGGTGGCCGATGACAAGGTGCGCCGCAATCCGCCTGCCTACAAGGATGACGAGGGCGAACAACTCTGGCAGCGCGATGTCGGGAATACGATTTCGACACTGGCCGTCGCCGGATATCTGACCGGGGATACGGATTATTTCGAGGCGGCCGAACGCTGGGCGCTGGCGGCCTGCGACTATCCCACATGGGGCATGGACGGCACTTCCGACGGCTCCGAATACGGACTTCCTTACGGGCACCAGCTGCTGGGACTGGCCATGCTTTACGACTATGGACAGAATTTTCTGGACGAGGCGACACTCACCACGTTGCGGCAAACGATGATCTCCCGCGTGGAACGGCAATATGCGGCTTACAAGGAGTATGAAAAGGCCTATATCCAAAACCATACGTGGATCAATACCTGCGGAATGCTGGCTGCGGCGCTCGTTCTGCGGAACGACACGCCGAAGGCACAGGAGTGGATCGATTATACGCAGGAGATTCTCGACAAAACGTCCCGGTTGCTGTCTCCCGACGGAGCAAGCCAGGAGGGCCCCGGGTATTGGCAGTATGGCATGGAGTTCCTGATGATGGCCTTCGATCTGTCGCACGACGTGGGGAACGATTTCTACAAGAACAGCACGTGGTGGGAGAATACCGCTGCTTACGGACGGTTCATGACTCTCCCGGCCGATCATTGTACGACCGAATCCAGCCTGGTCGACTGGGCCGATTCGCCGCGTTATTCGTGGTATGGCCCCGAGCATCTCTACCGTCGTCTGGCCGGACTCAACCATCATGCGTTGACGCAGTATGCCGCCGATCAGGCCCGGCGTTACGATGTCAGCTCGTCGTGGCTCAATCTGATCTGGTACGACGATTCGGTGTCGTCCGTTCTGCTGCCGACGACGCCGACGTTCCGCCATTTCGAGAACATGGGACTTGTGGCCTCGCGTACGGACTGGTCGGGTGACGAGTCGTTGCTCGTGTTCCGGAGCGGAGCTCCGCTGGGGCGGTTCGCCGAACAGCAGCCCGAAGGCTCCTATGTTTCGGGGGATATGGGCCATATCCATCCGGATGCCAACCACTTCATCATCTACGCCAACGGCGAGTATATCCTGCGCAACAACGGATATGTCAAGCGAGTGACCAAATATCACAACACGCTGTTGGTGAACGGTCTGGGACAGTGGGGCGAGGTGCGTACCTGGTTTACGCCGTGGCCCTTGACGCCGTCGCGCGACGCGAAGATTGTGGAGGCCGTTTCGGAAGCGGGAGTGGATCGCATCACGGGTGACGCCTCGGCCTGCTACCTCGATGACGCCGGTGTCGAGCGGTTTGTCCGGAAACTGATCTGGATCAAGGAGCAGAATGTGGTGATCGTGTGCGATGACGTGGAACTTGCCGCATCGGGGCGTATCGAGCTGCGCTTTTTTCCGGAGCATGCGCTGTCTGCCGTCAGCGGAGCGGCTGTGGCCGGGGCGACGACGGCCCGCAATTCGATCCGGATGGAGAATCTGACTCCCGCGGTGTCAGCCATGTCGCTGGGCGAGGAATTCATTGAGGAACGCAGTTCTTCGGCGGGAGAGAAGCGCCCGATGGTCACGATTTCGGCCGAAGCCGCCTCTCTGCATCAGGTGACGGCGTTCAGCTGGGCGGCACTTCCTGCGGTGGCCCCGGTTGTGACCTATGATGCTGCATCCGCAACGGTTACCGTTGATGGCCGGACCTACGCCTTGTAGGTCCGGATCCCGGTCGGAAAGTCCTGAACGGAGTTTGAATCATTTCATTAAGGATTTGAATCGCACGGATAAGAACTCCATGCTGTAAATGGCTACCTTGCATGATAGGAGCCCCGACGAATGGAAAGACCAACTAAACGAAGACCCAATATGAAAAGACTTTTACTTTTGATTCTCTCCGGTTTGATGTTGGCGTCGTGCAACGACGAGGAGAAAATCATCGGATCGGAACGTACGTTTGTCGTGAAGTCCACGACGACCGACTGGCCCCGGAATACCTACAAGGCCATTACGCGGACCTATGAGGTGACGGCGTCCGGTGCCGGGAACGGCTGGACGGCCTCGCTGCTCGACGGACAGCAGGGTTTTGTCCTTGAAACGAACCCGGCGGCAAATACCTTTACCGTCTCGATCGGCGAGAACACGGGCAAGGTCAATCTCGAAGACTATGTGTGTGTAACCTATTCCGGAGAGATGATTTATATCCCGCTGCTCCAAATCTCGAACTATTTCTCCGTCAGTCCGGGGGCGGATCTCGGAGGCGGTATCTATAAATATACGGTTGCGGATGACGGCACTTCTACCTATACGGGGACCATTGCCAATCCCGGGACGGGAACCGTTTCGGTGACCTATGTCAGCGGTTCGGAGGTCTTCACGCCGGTGCTCGAACCTGCCGAGAAACCGACGTCGCTGCGTTTTACGGCTCCGGCCAACGTGACGTTCTTCCCCAACGAGGCGATTTATGCCGTTGCCGTGTCGGACAAGCCCGACCAGACGGTTCAGATTACCGTCTATCAGCCGGGGCTGGAGGTCCCGATGGGCGCTCTTCCCGATGCCGGGGCGCCGGGCGGCTATTACTATCCGCTGGTCTGCGGAATCGACGTGGCGGGCGTGAATATCCCGGTTAAAGAAACGGACACGTGGAACGATATTTTCGATCCCGACCTGATGCTTGAACAGACCGGCACTTCGGTCAATCAGACGGCTCCCGTCAATCCGTGCCCCGAGGGTTGGAATGCTCCCACCGAGGCTCAGATGCGGCGGATCATCGAAGCGGAAAACTGGACATGGAACAAGGATGCGGATGCCACGGGACCCGATTATTTCTATTGGAACATGCGGGACGGCGGACGGAGTGACTGCGAGATCTTCGGAGCCACCCGTACGAATCCCGAAATCCGCCCGTGGTCGTGTGAAACGCGCGGCAATGCGCAGCCGCAGGCCTGGCGTTTACAGATCAACCGCAGTTCCTCTGCAAAGTTGTCTATTTCGAGTGCCGGACGTACGACGGTGATGGGGTCCGGAAACTATTCCTATATCGTGCGCTGTGTCCGTGAAGGAGAATAATGGGAGCCATGTTGTGTCGACTGCGTAATTTGTTGCTCGGTCTGCTGACGGGTGTGTTGCCCGCGGTGGTGGCGGCCCGCGACGGCTTCCCGCTGGTGCGGAACGGCCGGTCGGCTCCGGTTTGCTGCCCGGGCGGGGAGGAGGCGGTCGTGCGGACGGCGCTGGCGATCTATGCCGCGGATGCGGAGCGGGTGACCGGCAATCCGCTCGAATCCCGCCGCTCCGTGGCGGACGGGACGGTCGTCGTGGGGACGCTCTCCGGGCGGGAAGGGCTCGATTCGTTGGCCGAAGCCTGGGGTGTTCCGACCGCCGATCTCGCAGGACGTTGGGAGGCGTTCCGCCTGTGCGAAGCCGTCCGGAACGGACAGCGGGTGCTGTTCGTCGTGGGGAGCGATCCGCGGGGAACCGCTTACGGCGTGCTGGAACTCTCCCGGCTGTTGGGCGTTTCGCCCTGGGAGTGGTGGGCTGACGTGACACCCCGCCCGCTCCGGGATCTGACGCTGCCGGCCGATTACGACCGTTCGGAAGCGCCGTCGGTCCGCTATCGGGGTATCTTTCTCAACGACGAAGACTGGGGCCTCGATCCCTGGGGGACCCGTTACGAGGGGAGCGATGTCGCCGGAGAGCTCGGCCCGAAGACCTATTCCCGGATTTTCGAACTGCTGCTGCGCCTGCGGGCCAATACGATTTGGCCGGCGATGCACGCCTCGACGGTGGCGTTTTACCGGGTCCCGGGAAACCGCGAGGCGGCCGAACGTTATGGAATCGTCGTCGGAACGTCGCATTGCGAGCCCATGATGCGCAACAACGTCGGGGAGTGGGACGAAACCCGCTTCGGCGCCTATGACTTTGCCTCGAATCGGACCGGAGTGCTTCGCTACTGGCGGGATCGGGTGCGGGAGGTGGCCCGGGATGAAAATATCTTTACGTTGGGCATGCGGGGCGTGCACGACGGGGAGATGGCCGGTGCGGAGACGCTCGATGAACAGACGGCATTGACCAACGAGGTGATCCGGGCCCAGCGCCGCATGCTGGCGGAGGAGCTGCACCGCCCGGTCACGGTAATCCCGCAAATTTTCGTTCCCTACAAGGAGGTCCTCGATATCTACAACAACGGCGTGGAGGTGCCCGACGACGTGACGCTGATGTGGTGCGATGACAATTACGGCTATATCACCCGTCTGTCGAATGCCGCGGAGCGGGCCCGCAACGGCGGAGCCGGCGTCTACTACCATGTGTCGTATTATGGAAAGCCGCACGACTATCTGTGGCTCACGACTTCGCAGCCGGCTCTGATGGTTGCCGAGATGCAGCGTGCGTGGGAGTACGGCGCCCGGAAGATCTGGATCCTGAATGTCGGAGACCTGAAACCGGCGGAATACCATACGGAGCTCTTCCTCGATATGGCCTGGCGAATTGATGCTGTGACTACGGAGACGGTCGGAGCACACCGGCAGCGCTGGCTGGCCCGGGAGTTCGGCGAAGAGGTGGCTCCGGAAGCCTTTGCGTTGTTGCAGGAGCATTATCGGCTGGCGGCGGAGCGCAAGCCCGAACACATGGGATGGAGCCGGATCCAGCAGCCGGGGGTCAAGGGCGGTATTACGCCCGTTGCCGATACGGAATTCGATTCGTTCGGCCGGGAGGGATTCGCCCGTCTGGAAGCCTACGGGCGATTGCAGGCTGCGGTGCGGCGGTTGGCGGAACGACTCCCGGCCGACCGGCAGGATGCCTGGTTCGAATTGGTCCGCTATC
Organism: Alistipes sp. An66; assembly: GCF_002161445.1. Classification (GTDB taxonomy): domain Bacteria; phylum Bacteroidota; class Bacteroidia; order Bacteroidales; family Rikenellaceae; genus Alistipes; species Alistipes cottocaccae. Next base: position 41,734 of record NZ_NFHT01000011.1, on the reverse strand, counting down.
CGGTCGAGGGGGCTGCGCTGATGAATAAAAAGTGGCTCTGCGCACAATATGCCCGCCGTTATGCGGCCGAAGGATTGGCTGCCGGCGCGGAGTATGCCGCTGCATCCCGACAGGCCTACGATTCGATCCGCCTGTTGACCGATCGTTACAACCGGGAGACGGCCGGCGGAAAATGGCGCGACATGATGTCCATGACGCCGCGGAATCTGCCGGTCTTTGCAGCCCCTGCATTCGGGGAGTTTCCAATGGAAACCCGTTCGCTGTTGTGGGTGGAGGGCGCCGCTGCTCCGGTTTCTTCCGATATGGTCCGTTTGCCGCGATTCGTCCGCTCGGCAGGCAACGAAGTGGCGATTCACCTCTTTTCATCCTCCGATGCCGCGATCGGTTCGATGCCGACATGGATCGATATGGAGCGGGTGCGGATGACTCCTTCGCACGAACGGTTGGTGCTGCGGGCCGATTTCTCACGCAAGGCCCGTTCGGGGGACTCCTTTACCATCCGCTTGGGAGAACGGACCTGTCGTTTTGTCGTGGAATGCGAGGATGACTCCGGCATGCCGGGCGTTCCCATGGTAGCCGGAGTCGCAGCGGTGGCCGGCGCCGGTTACGACCGGGCTGACGGTGCGGTGTGCATCGAAGGACTGGGACAGAGTGGCCGGGTCGTACACCTTGAAAAGGGTTGCCGGGCCGAGTATCTGCTCCGCAGCGACCGCACCGGCGCGACCTCCGTCATCATCTGCTTCCTGCCGCAGCATCCTGCCGTGTCGAAAACGCTCCGTTTCCGCCTGACGGTCGACGGCGAGGAGCGTGGGGTCTTCGACATCCGGGAGACCTTCGGTGAAGAGTCCTGGAAGGTCAATGTCCTGCGCAATCAGGCGCGGTGCAGCCTGCGGACGGACCTCGCCGCAGGCCTCCACCGGATCGGGATCGAACCGCTCGACGAAGCGATGATCCTCGACGGAGTCGCCCTTGACCGCACGGAGCGCACACCCTATGTTTTCGACGGATTCACCAGATGACAAATCTATTTGTAAAACCTTTAACACCAATAATATGAAGAACTTTTTACTTCGAAGGACAAATACCCGTTTCCCCGGAGTGCCGCACGCGGGAGCGGGGTGGAGACTTTGCCTGTGGCTCATGGCCGTATGCTGGAGTCTGGGCTCCTTCGCGCAGCCACAAGGCCGACAGGTGAGCGGTTCGGTCACGGATGAATCGGGTACGCCGATGGTCGGCGTTACGATCCTGGAAAAGGGTTCGCAGCGTGGTACGACGACCAATGCCGAGGGGAAATACACGATCCGCGTCAAGGGCGATCAGTCCGATCTGCTCTTCTCCATGCTGGGATACGCCTCCCGGGAAATCCGGGTCGGGAAACGAACCCTCGTCGACGTTGTCCTGGAGGAGGAGACGAGCGCGATCGACGAAGTGGTCGTTGTCGGTTACGGTTATGTGCGGCGTGCCGACCTGACGGGTTCCGTGGCGTCGGTCAATACTTCGGAGATGAACAAGGCTCCCGTGCGTTCGTTCGACGAGGCGTTGGCCGGACGTGTCGCCGGTGTGCAGGTCACTTCGAGCGAAGGCGAGCCGGGGTCGTCGATCAACATCATCGTGCGGGGACAGAACTCGCTGACGCAGGACAGTTCGCCGCTCTACGTGGTGGACGGCTTCCCGTTGGAGAGTTTCAATGCCTCATCGCTGAACCCTGCGGACATCGTGTCGATCGATGTCCTGAAGGATGCCTCGTCGACGGCCATCTATGGCGCGCGCGGTGCCAACGGCGTCATCATGATCACGACCCGCAGCGGACGCGAAGGACGTGCGCAGGTGAGCTACGAAGGTTCGTTCGGCTTGCAGAACACGACGAACCGCATGGAACTGATGAATCCCTATGAGTTTGTGAAGCTGCAACTCGAAATCGACCCCTATCAGGCGCGTCAGAGCTATCTGAAACCCAACTCGCTGGGACTCGACACCCGGACGTTGGAGTATTACCGCCATGCGCAGTACATCGACTGGCAGGAGCGGGTTCTGCAAGTGGCGCCCATGCACAATCATACGGTGTCGCTGACCGGCGGTACGAAGGCCGTGAAGTATGCGGCGTCGCTCAACTACATGGGACAGGAGGGCGTCGTCCGTCAGTCGGGTTATGACCGGGTGTCGGGCCGGCTGCGTCTGGACATCGAGGCTTCGAAGAACTTCAAGGTAGGCTTCAATACCAGCTACTCGTGGACCAATCAGTACGGGACCTCGGTGCGCATGCCGTCGAGCAACGCCGAAGCATCGTTGACGCTGATGTACAACATGTGGGGCTACCGTCCCGTGACAGGCGGCAATATCGATGATCTGCTCAACGCCGACGAGGATACCGAGATCGTCGAAATGACGACCTGGGGCAACCGCTACAACCCGATGCTTTATCTGAACAACGAAGAGAAGGATTACGGACAGAGCAACTTCGTGGCCAATGTCTACGGGGAGTACCGCTTCGGAAAATACCTGAAACTGCGCGTGACGGGCGGTATCAACCGGAATGTGGCGATTCTGGAAGACTTCTTCAACAGCAAGCACCCCTATTCACAGAAGATCGCCGGTGTCATCAAGGGCGTCAACGGATATGCGCAGTATGAAACGCGGCAGTCGCTGCTCAACGAGAATACGCTGACCTTCGACCGCACGTTCAATAAAAGCCACCATCTGAATGTGGTTGCCGGTGTGACGGTTCAGGAGTACAAGTTCTCGAATTTCCGCGGTACGGCCTGGAACGTTCCCCGCGAAAGTCTGGGCATTTCGGGGCTGGACGAGGGCGTAGCCCAGCCGCTCATTTCGTCGAAATCGATCAACCGCATGATGTCGGGGCTGGCTCGCGTGAATTACGACTACAAGCACAAGTACTACCTTACTTTCTCGTTCCGGGCCGACGGGTCGTCGAAATTCCCCGCCGGGAACAAGTGGGGATACTTCCCGTCGGGATCTGTTTCCTATCGGATTTCGCAGGAGAACTTCCTGAAAGACAGCCGTGTGATTTCGGATGCCAAGATCCGTGCCAGTTACGGTCTGACGGGTAACAACCGCGTGGGGGATTTCGCCTACATGTCGCAGTTGAACCTGACGAACGTCGACGGATACAGCTGGAACAACGAACTGGTGCAGGGAGCACAACTGGCGTCGCTCGGCAACTACAAACTCAAATGGGAGAGTACGAAAGCCCTGGATGTCGGTATGGATTTGAGTTTCTTCGACCAACGGATCGCCCTGACGATGGATTATTACGACAAGGAGACCTATGACTTGCTCCTGAATGCCAATCTGCCCCTCTCTTCGGGTTATCAGCGGGCGATGATGAACGTCGGAGCCGTTCGCAACTACGGTTTCGAGCTGACGCTCAATACGGTCAACATCCAGACCAAGAACTTCATGTGGACGACGAACTTCAATATCTCGTTCAACCGTTCGAAAGTGCTCGGCCTGGCCGACGGGGAGCAGAGCATGGATTCGTTCATCAACTGGCACTCGGACTATCAGAGCGTTCCGCTCTATGAGACGCGGGTCGGCAAGCCGATCACGATGTTCGTGGGCATGGTTTACGACGGCCTTTATCAGATCAGCGACTTCACGTGGCAGAACGACAGCGATCCGTCGATTCCCCACGAGAACCGGCAATACGTGCTCAAAGACGATGTTCCCGACAACGGAATGGCCCGCAACCAGATCCAGCCCGGATATATCCGTTTCAAGGACTTCGACAATGATGGCCATGTCGGTACGGAGGATCGTCGGGTATTGGGCGACCCGAATCCGAAGTATGTCGGCGGTTTCTCGAACAGTTTTGTCTGGAAGGACTTCGACCTGAACGTCTTCTTCCAGTTCAGCGGCGGCAACAAGATCATGAATGCCAACCGGATTCTTTTCGAGGGAACCTACCGTTACGGACTGAACCAGTTCGCTTCCTATGTGGACCGCTGGTCTCCGGAGAATCCCCATTCGAACAACTATGTGCCGGGCGGACAGAAGGTGGCCTACTATTCGGACAAGACGCTCGAAGACGGCTCCTACCTGCGTTTGAAGACCGTGCAGATCGGTTATACGCTGCCCAAACAGATCCTTTCGAAACTGCACATCTCGAAACTTCGGGTCTATTTTGCGGCGCAGAATCTCTTCACGTGGACTGCTTATACGGGTTACGATCCCGAGGTGTCGATTTTCAATTCGCCGCTTACGCCGGGCTTCGACTACCTCTCCTATCCGCGCAGCCGGACCTATACGGTGGGCATCAACCTTTCGTTCTGAACGTTTAACTTATCTATTGCAGACCGCATATGAAACGAATCCTGATATTGTTCGTGTCCGTCGTCATGCTGACGTCGTGTCTGGACACCGAACCCTATGATTTCACCTCTCCGTCGACGTGGTACCGCAACCAGGAGGAGCTGGAATCGGCGTTGGCGGCGATTTACGATCCGCTGCGCAACTGTTACAGTGTCTATTTGAGCGTGGAGTTCTCGCAGGGAACGGACGAGTGTTTCTCGAAGGAGTCCACGCCGAAGCTCGTTCCCTATTACTACAACTACGATACGGGCAACAACAGCGTCAAATTGGTGTGGCAGTATCTCTACAAAGGGATCGACAATGCCAATGTGCTGCTGGAAAATGCCGATCGCGCATCGTGTGATGAGTCTGTGATCCGCCAAATCAAAGGAGAAGCACTTTTTCTCCGGGCCTATTACCATTTCCTGCTGACGGCCTATTGGGGCGATGTCCCCCTGCGTTTGGAGTCGACCAAGTCGGCTGATGACGTACATCAACCCCGGGTGGCCTCGGAAACGATCTACCAAACCGTTATCCGGGACATGACAGATGCCTGGGAGATGGTGGCCGATATCTCGACCCTCGGATTTGGCGGGCGTGTGAACAAGCAGGCTGTTAAAGGTATTTTGGCCCGAGTCTGCCTCTATGCGGCCGGACGGCTTGACAAGCCCGAATACTATGCCGATGCCCGCAAGTGGGCCAAGAGCCTGATGGATGAGAACAGTTGCGCGCTCAATCCGGATTTCAGCGACATCTTCATCAAGCTGATGCAGGATCAGTACGACATCAGAGAGTCGCTTTTCGAGGTGGAGTGTTACGGGAACGTGGAATCCACGGAGATGAAGGAGACCGGTCAGTTCGTGGCCTATTATACCCCGATGTATACCAAACAGGATTATTTGGTTGATGATCTGACCAAAAAATCGATCGCCCGCGGACGAGGGGTCTTCTATACGACGCCGCAGTTCTACGATTCGTTTGAGGATGGCGATCTGCGGCGGGACTGGACGATCATGCCCTACATGTACAAGAATGAAGCCTATTTCGAGCAGGTTCCCTATAATGCGGAGTTCCGATTCCGTTGGCCGGGCAAGTTCCGCCGGGAGTACGAGATCAACCTGCCGGTCTATTCGTGGGGCAATTCGACGAATTATCCGTTGCTGCGTTATTCGGACGTGCTGCTGATGTTCGCCGAAGCGGATTACAAGGTCAACGGAGGGCCTACGGCGGAGGCTTTGGAGGCGATCAACCAGGTTCGCCGCCGGGCGTTCGGGTTTGATCCGCTGACTCCGCTGCCCGATGTCGACAAAACCATGTTCGACGATGTGAAAGACATCTTCGGCAATCCAGTGTCTGACGGCTTTATGGAGTATATTCAACAGGAGCGGGCTCGCGAATTGGCTTTCGAATCGCATCGCCGTCTCGATCTGCTGCGTTGGGGGATTTTCCTGGACCGGATGCACAAGATCGGCGAGGAGTTGGCTGCCATCCCGTTGAAGGTGGTGAATGAGGCGGGACAGTCGGTCGACAATCCGATCTTTACCCAGTCGGGATCCAGTTTCCCGATGAACTCCAATCCTTCGGGGCCGGAGATGATGGCGCGTCCCTTCCGGAATGTGGATGCCAAACATCAGTTGATGCCGATTCCGGAGTTGGAGATGTCGGTCAACAAAGCCATCGGGGAGAACAATCCCGGATGGTGATCCGGAATCCGTATTTGGGGAAACGGGATTCGCATTCAAGGCGAGTCCCGTTTTTTGTCGGCAGGAGCGGATCAGACATCCCCGAGCATAAGCCTTTTGAGGTCAGAGGCTCCAGAAAATAAAGAAAATGAGCAGGTTATTCCGTAGGTATTTCAACGATAGTTGGATGTGTTTTTCTACGGTCTTTTCCGAAATGGACAGTTGAAGTGCGATTTGGCGGTTTGTCAGACACTCCTTGCGGCTTAAATTGAATACCGTACGCCGTTGAGGTGGCATCGCTTCGATGAGTTTATCGATAAGTTGACGCATGTTTTCGGTATCAATATCCGTCGAAATGTCGTACGACAACTCCGATGCATTGCGGAGTGTCAGTTCGAAAAAGTCGTTATTGAACGATTTGTGACGTTTTCGGTTGAAAACGTGATTGCGCGTGATGATGAACAGAAAATTCTCGATGTTGTCAAACTCTTTCAGGAAACGTTGCGAGTCCCACAATTTCAGGAAGATCTCCTGTACCGCATCCTTGATCTCCTCTTCGTCCCGCAGGTAGAGGGCGGCGAAGTGGTACACTTTGAACCAATAGCGCTCGTAGAGTTCGGCGAAAATATGCTCCTCACTCTCTGCGGAACGCAACAGCGAAAGAAATGATCGGGAATCCTCTCTTTTTTTGGGACGTTCAAACTTCATTCGTACGAGCTTTGGGGTGGATGTTGCAAGGCAAATATAACCATTTTTTTCTGCGGTGAGCCATTTGGAAAATTTTATTCGAAAAAAAGTCGATCGGAGGTAGGGATCGGCTCCGGTCATGTGTCTTTATGATAAAAGAAGCACGATGAAACGCAATCTGAAAGAGTGGATCGAGGCCTGCCGACAAGGCGATATTGTATCGGATGATCCGGATCTGTTGTCCGATGAACGGGTGACCCGGGAGTTGATGCGGCAGTGGGATCGGGTTCCAGAGACCCGGGACGAATCGTTGGACCCAATCAAGCGGATCGTCTGGAATAGAATTTCCGGGCAGTTGTCTCTGCAAAAGGCGCAGGTCCGGATGCGGCTGTACCGTCGGCTCTGCGTGGCGGCGAGTCTCTTTATTGTGCTGCTCGGGGGATATGCGTTCCTGCAAAAGCCCGAAGAATCCGTCCGTTGCGAATTCTCGACCGGGAATCAGGACAAACGGGAAGTGTTGTTGAGCGACGGAACACGGGTGATCCTGGGACCGAACAGCCGCTTCGGCTATCCGGAACGCTTCGGATCCGACGAGCGCCGGGTCGTATTGGACGGACAGGCCTTTTTCCAGGTCGCCCCGAATTCTTCGGCACCCTTCTCGGTTGATGTTGACGGTGTGCAGGTCACGGCTCTTGGTACGTCGTTCGAAATCTTTGTGCCGACGGACCGCCACTGCGTGGAAACGATCCTGCGGACCGGAAAGGTCCGCATCGACCATCCGTCGGCGGACGGCAGTGCCACGGAGTCGCATGTCTTACTGCCGGGTCGGAGGCTGACATTTGATCGTACGACGCGGAATACGACCGTTGAACCGATCGACGCCGTCCGCTATACCGAGTGGATTTCCGATACGGGACAGAGTTTCAAGAACGAACGTCTGCAATTCATCCTTCCGCGGCTGGAACGGTGGTACGGCGTCGAGATCCGACCCGACGAGGGCGTTCTTGGCCGCGGTGACCGATTCACGTTTAAGATTACGGACGAGTCGCTGGATCACATCCTGAATCTGATCCAGAGTTCTTCGGGCATCAAGTGGCAGAAAGACGCTTCGGGCTGTCTCTACTGGCTCTATTGAACCCATCCACGGATTCCGATATTGGCAAGGCCCGATGTCCGGAGCTTCGGACAGACGGTGCCATGGCTTCGCCGTATCGTGCTTTTTTCGTTGAAAACCAATTCAAACTACCAATTTATGAAGAACAAACTACGATTGATGTTTCTTTGGGTGTTCGCGATCGTTTCGTTGACCCCGTTGAACGGACAGCCCGGCGTCTGACGCTGGATGTCGAGAACAGGCGCTTGTCGGAGGTCTTGAAGATGATCGAGCAGGGGACCGATTACACCTTTTTCATCAATGAGTCGCGAATTGATCTGACGATCCCAGTATCGGTCCATGTGACGGACGGAGAACTGAATGCAGTGCTCGATCAGGTGCTTGCCCGAACCCCATACGAGTATGCGATTAAATCCCGACAGATTCTTTTGAGTTTGCGGGAGCACTCTTCGGCATCGGCTCCGTCGGGACAGGCCGTGGAGGGCGTTGTGAAGGATAAGGCCGGGAATCCGCTGATTGGCGCGAGCATCGTGGTCGAGGGTACGACCGAGGGTACGACCAGCGGTCCGGACGGAGCGTTCCGGATCGTTGTTGCCGGCTCCTCGGCACGCCTCGTGGTGAGTTACCTCGGTTATGAGACGCAGACCGTGTCGGTCGGCGGCCGCACATATCTCACTGTCGAGATGGCGGAGGATGCGACGCTTGTGAGCGACGTTGTGGTGATCGGTTACGGCAAGCAGACGAAAAAGACCCTTACGGGAGCTGTTTCGGTTGTGGGCATGTCCGACCTGGAAACCGCTACGGTGTCGAACATTTCGCAGGCGCTGGCCGGAAAGGCCGCGGGACTCTCCGTGCGTCAGATGTCGGCCCAGCCGGGCGGCGGCTCGAAACTGCGGATTCGCGGCGAGGCGTCCCCGGGTGCCGGTAACGAACCGCTCATCGTGATCGACGGATTTCCCATATCGTCCACCTCCAGTCTCGGTTCGGGAACCGTGTACAGTGCCGGAAACATGGATAATGTGCTCGAATCGCTCAACCCCGACGACATCGAATCCATCTCGGTCCTCAAGGATGCCGCATCGACGGCCATCTACGGAGCCCGGGCCGGCCACGGCGTCATCCTCATCACGACCAAGCGGGGCCGTGAACAGCGGGCGGGCGAAGGTGACCTATTCGGGGAATTTCTCGGTGAATGCCATTGCCCGGCAGTACCAGATGCTCTCGGGCAGCCAGTTTATGGACATCTACAATCGGCAATCGTACGAGAATTATCTGAAAAACAACGGATTGAGCATCTACAAGGGATACATTGCCACTCCCGAGCAGATCCCGGAGTTCGTGGCACCGTACTCGAACGACGAAATCCTTCGGGCCCGCAATACCGACTATCTGGATGCGATCACCCGCCTGGGGTACATGCATCAGCACAACCTTTCGATCGTCGGAGGCAGTGCGAAGACGCAGTATCTGGTCTCGGCAAACTACATGGATCAGGCCGGTATCGTCAAACACAACAACGCCTCGCGCATGTCGTTCCGCCTGAATCTGGACCAGGAGATCGCCCGCTGGTTGAAAGTCGGTATCACGGCAACCTATACGCAGAACCGTTATGACAACGTGCCGCTGGGCGACGGCGAGCAGGAGAATTCCGGCATCCTGACGACGGCCATTCTGGCAAATCCGACGCTTCCGATCCGTGATTCGCAGGGCAACTACGTCATCGACAACAACCGTCCGTTCGTTCCGAATCCGGTTTCGCTGCTTGATATCGAAGATGAGACGGTCAAGGACCGGTTTCTCGGGATGGCGAATGTGACGATAGAACCTTTGCAGGGACTGGTGGTGAAGCTCGGCCTGGGTGCCGACCGGAAGTTCGAGAAGCGGAACAACTATCTGCCCAAGACGACGCTGCTCGGACAGATCGACAACGGATCGGCCAACATCAACCAGCAGGACGGCACCGACCTGCTGTTCGATGCCACGGCCACCTATGACCGGAGTTTCGCGGAACGGCACAAACTGACGGCCCTGATCGGTTATTCCTACCAGCAGTTCGACAACGCGAGCGTCTATGCCGGAAACCGTGATTTCATCACCGATGCGCTGTTGTGGAACGACCTGTCGGCCGGCGCCTATGCCAAGCCGCCCGTAGGGTCGTCGAGAACCAAGAGTGCCATGGCCTCGGGATTCGTGCGTCTGCACTACAACTACATGAACCGCTATCTGGTCGAGGGAACGCTGCGTATGGATGCATCGTCGAACTTTACGCCCGAAAACCGGTTGGGGTTCTTCCCGTCGATCTCGGCCGCCTGGGCCTTCTCCGAGGAGAATTTCATGCAGGGAGCCCGGAACTGGCTCTCCTATGCGAAGCTGCGCTTCTCCTACGGACAGACGGGTAATGCGAATATCGGCTATCACATCGTCGATATGTACGGTGTGGGCTCTCCGAGCATCATCGGTAAGGATGAGACCGAGATCAAGGGTATCTCGCTGACGGACTACGGAAACCCTGACCTGACGTGGGAAACCACAACCGAGTACAACGTCGGTCTGGATCTCAAATTCTGGGACGAACGCATCTCTCTTTCTGCGGAATACTTCTATCGGAAGATTACTGATATTCTGGGGACGGTGCCGCTGCTCTCCTACAACGAAGTGCGCTCGATGTACGCGAATGTAGGGGCGACGCAGAGCCGGGGTATCGAGGTGACGCTCAACACGGTCAACATCTCCCGCCGCCATTTCCGGTGGGATACGACGCTGACGCTGGCCAACTATCAGGACCGCTGGCTGGAACGCAGCCCTTATTGGAAACCGGAACCTTATGAGCGTGAGACGGATTATATCCGGTCCTACTACTCGACGATCTCACAGGGACTTATGCGTCCGGGCGATCCCGCACCGAAAGGGCAGCCGACACTGCTGCCCGGTATGGTCGTACTGAAAAATCTCAATGATGACGAGAAGATCGACAACTACGACAAGGTAAACCTCGGCAATAGTGATCCCTCGCTGATCTTCGGCTTCGGGAATACGTTCAACTACCGGAACTTCGATCTCAACATCTATTTCTACGGCGAACTCGGACGCCTGCGCGGGGGCAGCTATCTGGACGAATGGACCCGGATGGCGAACGGCGAGAATGTCTCGGTCAGGGCCTACGACGTGTTCAGCCATGCGAACGTCAATTCGGATTATCCGACCATCATCAACAATGCCGACGGTTGGGGCGACTATTTCGTGAAGAAGGTGAATTTCCTGCGCTGCGGCAGCATCACCCTGGGTTACACGGTGCCCGTTTCCGGCAAGGCGGTCAGCAATCTGCGGATATACGCCTCGGTGACGAATCCCTTTGTGCTGACGAACTGGAACGGTCTGGATCCGGAGACCGAAACGACACCTATTCCTATCCCAACGTGCGCTCGTACAGTTTCGGCGTGAATATTTCGTTCTGATTAAAGCATTGCATTATGAATAAATTGATTTGCGGCATATCGACGTTTCTGCTGCTGTTCAGCAGCGCATGTACGCTCGAAAGCGTGGTTTACGACAAGATTCCCGGGAATGACTTCCCCGGCAACGAGGAGGATGTCCGTTCGCTGGTTTCCGCCAGCGCCTACAACGTCTTCTCGCCCCGGAAGATCTTCAACGTGGCGGCGGGCTACTGCCTGACTTCCGACATGGTGACCGACATGGGTGAATGTTCGTGGGGCAACTGGGAGAACTGGAAATACAACTCCTACGAGGCGAACGACATCCTGCTGAACGATGCCGGACGCAACATCTACTTCTATTCGAACCATTTGAGTTCGATGATTCTGAATATTGACCGCATCCGGTCGGTTCCGATGGATGCCGCCCTGCTGGAACGTTATACAGCGGAGCTTAAATGCGGTCTGGGATTTCTGGCCTTCATCTATTACGACATGTTCGGACCGATTCCCATCCCGGATCTCGAAACGCTGAAAAATCCCCGCGAGGAGAAGATCGTTCCGTGATTGAGCGAGGAGCAGATGCAGGAGTTCATCGTCAGCAACCTGACGGAGGCGGCGCGTGTTTTGCCCTACCGATATGAAGATGCGGACTATGGCCGCTTCACGAAGGGTCTGGCGAAAACCGTTCTGCTCAAATTCTACATGCTCACACACCAGTGGGACAAGGCCGTGGAGATCGGTGACGAGCTGTGCGGCGAGGACATGGAGGGGAATCCCGATTACGGTTATCGCCTTGTCGACGACTACAATTCGCTCTTCGACATGAGTACGGAGAAGAACCCGGAGGTCATCTTTGCAGCAACGGCCAAGCGGGGTATCACCCACGGGGACAATCAGTGGCTGGCGCATGCCATGACCAGTGATTTCCCGACGCCGGACAACATCACCAAATGGGGAGGTTACAAACTGGCCTGGCCCTTCTATCAGGAATATGAGGCCGACAAGGGGCGCGACCATCGTCTCGACCGTATCCATGCCGAGTATGTCGGGACGGGCGATGATCCGGTGACGCACAGTTATGCAATCGACCGTCCCTCGAACGGACTGCTCTATCTGGGTGCCGTGCCACAGAAGTACAGCTTCGACGGGACCGTCGGTGACGAGATGAGCAACGATATTCCGGTCTACCGTTATGCGGATGTGGTGACGCTCTATGGCGAGGCGCTGGTGCGCAGTACGAACACCGTTCCGGAGAAGTCGAAGAAGGCGTTGAACATGCTTCGGACCCGTGCGGGGCTCGATCCGCTGCCGGACGTGGAGATGAACACTCCGGAACTCTATCTCGATGCGCTGCTCAAAGAGCGCGGTATCGAGTTCTATTACGAAGGGGTCCGGCGTCAGGATCTCATCCGTCATGGCAAATTCATCGAGAAGGCGCTTGAAAAGGCTCGTTTCGCGGGCTTCTCCACGGAGAAGATCGACAAACAGGTCGACGGCGTCTACAAATACGAGCGCTTCCCGCTGCCGACATCCGTCATCACGGAAGGGAAAGGGCTGATCAAACAGAATCCCGGATGCTGCATTTCGAATGGAATACCGACGGAATGCCTGCCACGGAGCGTTACACGCTCTGTATCTCACCGACGCAGAACTTTTCCGGCGACGTGTATGAGATCCCGGTCGGGACGGAGCACTCGCTGGATGTCGGTTACGAACGTTTGCAGGAGGCTTTCGAACAATTGGGCTGCACGCGCTTCGAAACGGCCGAACTCTATTGGAACATCCGGGCCGACGAATCCGGGGATTTCCTGTCACGGACCTCGTCGATCCTCTATCTGGACGGAATCATGGAGTTCACCGATGTGCGCGGCGACGAGCAGATCACCTATCGGGTGACCAAACTGACCTACTCCAACGGCAAGAGCGTCGTCTGGCTGGCCGACAACCTGCGCACGGTGCGCTACCCGGACGGTTCGGCGCTTGACCCGTCAAAGGATTACATCCGGCTGGACGAGGACGACGAGGCGGAGCGCTTCCGGGCTTACGGCTGTCTTTATTCGATTGCCGTGAGCAAGCAGATCGTTCCGGAGGGATGGCGGATCCCGACGGTGGCCGATTACGAGGAACTCTTTTCCGAAGCTGCGAAGGTTCCGGGCGGCTATAACGTACTCAAAGACAACGTTTGGTATGGCGATTTCCCGCGCGAGGAGGGGCACATCAACGAGTGGCGCATGAATTTGAGCTCGGCGGGACGGCTTCCCGAGGACGTTCACGAGATCTGGGGATCCGCCTCCATCTATTGTTATCTGATCGTCTCCGACATGGACGATCGGGTCATCCTGCACGATAACGGCGATGAGCTGTGGAAATCGGCGAACGATGGCGCGGCCTTGCGTCTGATCTATGTCGGAAATGATTGATACCATCCTGAAAAACAAAGACTTTTATGAATAGAAGAATCGTATTTTGGAGCGTATTGATGCTGATAGGCAGCATGTGCGGCGCCTGTCTGGAAGAGAAGGCGACGTTCACCGCCGGCACATATCCGGACATGCGTCCGGAGGAGAATCCGGATCCGGGCCCGGACGAGGATCTCTCGACGAAGGATATTGTGCGCATTGCGCCGCTGACCAATCCGGGAACGGGCTATCACCTGGAAATCAAGTATGTGGTATCGCCGGACGGCATCGAGGAGTTTTTCAATCCGTTCACGACGCCGTGGAGCTACTACCCTGCGGGATTCATCGAGGACGGAGTTGCCGACAACAATGCCGGGCGTGACGAATTGCATCTGTCGCAACTCTATTTCTACCTCTCGGAGTTTCATGATTCGGAGACTATTCCCGAGTCGGCAATCGCGAACATGCAGCAGATTCTCGACGCCTTCCGCGAGAACGGCTACAAGGTGATTCTCCGCCTGGCGTACGATCCGGGGGACATCTCCATTGGGCGGGAGGTGCGCGACGAGGCGCTGCTGAAATCGCATCTGAATCAGTTGCGGGAGTTCATTCTGCGGAATATCAACGTAATTGCCACCGTGCAGGCCGGGACGATCGGTCTCTGGGGTGAATGGCACACCACCTCGCTGGCCGCTTCGCAGTCGGCGCGCAATGCGGTGGTCAACACGTGGCTCGACATTCTGCCCGAATCCTACTGCATCGAGGTGCGGCTGCCGGAGTACAAGCGGGCGTTGACGCTTGATGATCCGTCGGATGCCAACTGCATCGGCATTCACAACGATTACTTCACGGCGGGGCAGCATCCCATGGCGCCGGGCAGCGACGTTGTGCCGGGGACGGAGGATTACGCCGAGGCGGCCTCCTATGCACCCTATTGTTACATGAGCGGCGAAATGCCCTACGATGAGGACAGCGATTACGGGCTGGGGTTCAACCTCGACGTCAATACGACACTCCGGGCGCTGCGCGACCAGCACTATTCAGGCTTCAACCTCACGCACAACAACAACCGGAATTTCCCGAACTGGCAACTGGTGAAGGTCTACCCGAAGATGCTCGACGGCTTGCAGATCCTCTATTCGGAGGATTACTTCCGCGAGGCGGACGGTGAGCTGGTTCCGCGTTCGATGTATGAATTCATCCGTGACCACCTGGGGTATCGGCTCAACTGTCTGCCGACCTCGTCCGTCGGGGCCGAGAGTGGGAATCTGGTGTACGACATCCGCTTCACCAACACGGGTTTCGCCACGGTCGTCAACCCGGTGGAGGTCTACCTGGTGCTGATCGATGGGAACGATCAGGTGGTGAAGGAGTTCGAAGTCGACACGGATCCCCGGACGTGGCAGCCCTATGCTCCGGGCGATTCGAGTTTCACGGTGCTGGAACATGTCATGTCGGGATCGGTTCCGGCCGGGGTGTCGGGAACCTACCGGGTCGGCATCTGGATGCCGGACGGCGCGGCAGAGTTGGCGAACAACAGGTATGACAACCGTTTCGACGTGAAATGGGGCCTGAACGGCCAGTTGTCTCACTGACGCGATGCGGAGAATAAATATTGTGTGAACGTCATCGGGGAGGTTACGTTCTGAACCCGGTTGCCGGGGGCATGCGGAGGGGCCGGCTTCCGGGTTTTCCATCGCATGCCCTCCGGTATTCGCAGAAGATAAAGATATGATGAAACTGTTGGTTTGTGCGGCGATGCTGGCCGGAGTCGTTCCGGCATCGGCATCGGCTCCGGAGTCCCGGATGCCGGACCGGATTGTGTTCGAGGGACTCGTGGCCGGAGATTCGCTGGCGCGGCAAGGGTTGCGGAATCCCGGTCGGGGATTCCGGTTGGAGACGGCCGTCGATGTGGTGAAAGACCGTGAGCGGGCCGATGCACAGTTGCTTGAACTGGCCACCGAGTATGCCTCGGACAGCGTTGCGTTGGCTCAGAGTTATTTCTATCTGGGCGGGGCCCTGGGTCGGAGCCTTTCGGATGAGGATTTCGCCGTAATGCAGCGTTATTTCGATCGGTTGCGGGATCTGGGCATGAAAAGCGTGCTTCGTTTTGCCTATGAACGTGATTTCATGGGGCGGGCGACCGATGGTCCGACTTTGGAACAGGCGTTGGGGCATCTCGACGAACTGGCTCCGTTTCTGTCGAAAAACCGGGATCTGATTCTGGTCGTGCAGGCCGGGGTGATCGGTGCCTGGGGCGAGTGGCACAGCTCCGTACATGGACTGGAATATTCGGAGCCGGCCCAGCGGGCAATTCTCGAAAAATTGTTGGAGATCGTCCCCGAGGAGTTGCAGGTTCAGGTGCGTGTCCCGGATTACAAGAATATCCTGCGGGATCGTCCGGAACTCTATCGACGGCTGTTGTTCCACGATGATTTCATTGTCATCCGTCCGAATCGCTGGGACGGTAACATGCACGAAGGGACCCCGAATTTCGAGCAGATGGTCCGTGAATCCCCCGATCTGATCGTCGACGGCGAACTCCCGTGGGGCTTTTGGAGTGTGGGCGGAGATCCTGATGCTCCCGATTCCGGATGGCTCATCGACGGACGGGAGACGGCCCGACGTCTCTTCCTGCAACACTATACGTCGCTCAGCGTCATTCACAACTACAAGGAACGGCATGCCGTGCAGAAGGAGGATCAGCCGACGGAGTTTTCGATGATCCGCTGGAAGCGTACGCCGATCGATCCGGAATACCTCGTCCGGGAGGGAATGCCGTTTTCGGAGGACTACTTCCGGGATGCGGAAGGGCATTCCGCTCTCCGCTCCGAGTTCGAGTATGTTCGTGACCATCTGGGTTACCGGCTCGAATTGCAGGAAATGCAATATACCCGGAAGATGCAGCCCGGACAATGTTATCCGGTTCGGGTGACATTGATCAACCGGGGATTTGCCACCGTATTCGGACGTTACGAGGTTCGTTTCGCTTTGATCGACTCCTGCGGACGGGTTGTCGGAAGTTGCGCGACGGACGCCGACTGCCGGGCGTGGCAGCCGTACGAGCCGGGTGATCCGACCCACACGCCGAAGGTGCATGCGATCAACGGTGTGTTGGACCCAGCCCTGCTCCCCGGACCGGGATGTTATCGGTTGGGACTTTGGATCGCGGATGCCTCGGAGCGTCTCCGGATGGATCCCCGGTATGCGATCCGATGCGCCAATCGGGGGCTTCCGTGGTGGGTGTCTGCCGATGGCTCGTACGGGATGACGATTCTCGGCGAGGTTGAGATTCCGGAGTCGGATGAAACCTCTTTTTGAACTGATCAGTCTGACCTAAACCCGAAACTACCATGAAAATATTCTTGATTGTATGGCCTTTACTGGTGTTTTTTGCCTGTACGGAACTCCCGAATCCGGCCACGACATCCGGTCTTGACTGGACCGAACCGGCCGATCCGCAGGGCGAACGCCCCGAGGCATGGACCAACATCACTGAACCGGTCGTTACCTTCGGATCGACCGACGTACGTTATCCCCGTTCGACACCTTATGCGGACGACGTTCCCGAATCACACACACTCGCAGGGTGGCGCGGCGAGAAAGTCTCGGCGCAGATCGTCGTTTCGACGCCCGATTCGATCGGCGGATTGCAGTGCCGGATCGGCGACTTCCAGACCGCAGCCGGAACACCGCTCCGGGATATTGCCCGGGCTCGCTTCGTGAAGTATGTCATCAGCGACCGCTTCCTGCCGGAGCGCCCGTGTGGGGATCGTCCGAAGGGTAATCCGGCTCACCTCGAAGCCGACCTGCTCGACGAAATCTCCACGTTTGACGTCCCGGCCCGCTCGACCCGCCCGATCTGGATCACCGTGGCGATTCCCCGCAATGCAGCGCCCGGTCGCTATACGGCTTCGGTCCGGATCACGGGAACGGGCCTCGACCGGACACTGACCCTGCATCTCGACATCACGGAGCGGACGCTGCCCGCACCGTCGGAATGGGCCTATCACCTCGACCTGTGGCAACACCCGGCGGCCGTAGCGCGTGTCGAATCCGTGCCTCTGTGGAGCGATGAGCATTTCGAGCGGATGCGCCCGACGATGCAGATGTTGGCCGAGGCCGGGCAGAAAGTCATCACCGCCACACTCAACAAGGATCCCTGGAACAACCAATGCGAGGATGCCTATGCCGACATGATCGAATGGAGACGTCTGGCCGACGGTTCCTGGGAATACGACTTTACGGTTTTCGACCGCTGGGTGTCGTTCATGCTCGATCTGGGAATCGGGAAATACATCAACTGTTATTCGATGCTTCCGTGGAACAACATGCTTCACTACCGGGATGATGTATCGGGACAATATGTCGATGTCCGGGCGGATCCGGGCACACCGGCGTTCCGGGAAATGTGGGCACCATTCCTTAACGCCTTTGCGGCCCACCTCCGTGAAAAAGGATGGCTCGGGATCACCAACATCGCCATGGACGAACGCTCTCCCGAGATGATGGCCGAGGCAACCTCCCTGCTGAAAGAGACAGCACCGGAATTGGGCATTGCACTGGCGGACAACCAAAAAATCTTCAAACAATATCCCTATATTAAGGACATGTGTACCGGGATTTTCGGACCGATCGAACGGAGTGATATTGCCGATCGCCGGGACAAAGGATTGACGACGACCTATTATGTCTGTTGCTCTTCGGGGTTTCCCAATACTTATACATCATCGGCCCCGGCCGAAGCTGTCTATTTGAGTTGGTATGCTGCCGCCCGGGATTACGATGGTTTCCTGCGGTGGGCCTACAATTCGTGGGTCAAGGACCCGATCCGCGATTCCCGATTCCGCACATGGACGGCCGGGGACACATACATCGTCTATCCGGAAGGCCGCTCTTCGATCCGTTTCGAACGGCTGGTCGAGGGTATTCAGGACTGGGAGAAGATCCGGATCCTGCGGAACGAGGCCGCCGGGAATGAGGAACAGCTCCGCAGGCTGGAAGAGCTCTTGAAGCCTTTCCGTTCGACCATAGCCTTCGAGGGCTGGGAACAGACGCTCCGCGAAGCCCGTATTGGTCTCAATACGTTTTGAAGTACGTTCCCGGACCGTTTCTCCGGTGGCTCCCCCGGGTGCATTCCCGAGCCAAACCGAATCCGGGTCGATATTACAAGGACCGTAAGATTACCGACAGAATTTTTCCGAAGTGCCGACAGGGTGATCAATCTCCAATAATCCGAATTATGTTCGAGCCGTTGGAATCGGTATGAATTTGCAGGAGCAGATGGTGCTCATGTCCCATTTGATTGATGTGCAGAATCTGGTTTTCCGGTTTTTGTGCTGGAAGGTCCCGCCATTTCCGGTCTCTCGAACAAGGTGCGCGTTGAGTTTAACTCGACAAGCGAATTGGACCATGATGATACAAAGAATCAGCAGGCAAAGTTTTTCATGCGGAAGTTCGGCAATGGGCGCAAACCGGAATTGTCAGTAGGTGCAGTCGATCTCTTTAACCGGATCAACAATGCGCGGACCCTGTTTGCGGACCATTGGCTTTCGACCGCGGCGAGTGCCTGTCCGGGGCATTATGACTGTATCCGGACGGCTTCTCTGTGTTGAGAAATTATTCCCTTCGCGTGTCGGTATTGCGATCCTGACATCTCTTGCAGCCGGGGTTCTCCGGACCTCTGTTTTGATCTGTTTTTCTCCTTTCTCATGTCTGAAAGAATTGTGCAACTCCTGTGCAGGCGGAAAAACAAAAATGGCGGTCTGCGGATAATCGGCAGTCTGCTTTTTGGGGCAAGGATCAGTTCGTGCGGACGGGAACACTATTCGGGTACGTAGATGATCTCGCCGTTTTCGAGTTCGTAGGCTACGCCAACCTTGCGGCCGCGCCTGCCGCTCTGCGGGTCCTGATCCTCCGAGGGGGTGTAGCGGTTGATCTTTTCACCCTCTTTTGTAATGATCTCCATGTTCTCCTTGCCCGGGTTCTTCACCACCGTGAAATCCTCCCGGCTGAACACCTCGGTCATGTTGTAACGGCTCACCAAAGCCACCATCAGCGCCACGGCAAAGACCATCGCCACGTCGAACAGGTTACTCACGACGCTCATCGGGTCGCTCTCCTCGTCGTGTTTCAGTAAATTGCGTCTCATCGCTTCCCGGTTTGGGCATTCAACAACTCCGCTACGAACTCCAGGTTGGACAGATCCTTCAGGTACCAGCGTTGCTTGACCTGCTGGGTGATGAAGCCGATGGCCGCGGCGAACAGTCCCACGACGGTTGTGGCAAAGGCCACCTGCATGTTGTAGGCCATCGAGGCGATGTCGCCCGTCGAGAGCCCCACCAACGCCGGGCCCATCGGGATGAGCGTACCCATCAGCCCGAGCATGGGGCCCATCTTCGAGAGCGTCTTTGAGGTGGCGAGGTCGCGGTCGGCTTCGATCTCGAAATCGGCAAGCAGCCGTTGGCGGAGAGGGGCATTGTCGCGGGCCTCAAGCAGGCGGTTCAGGTAGACCACGAGCAGCGACGGATTCTTTTTGGGAAGACGCTCGGCAAGCGTGGTGACCGTCTGCGGAGTGAGCCCATCCAGTTCGCGCCCGATGAGCGAGGCCGTGCGGCGGATGGCAAGATACTGCCCGAAGAAGCTGCCGATCAGCAGCAGCGAGCGCCCGAAGAAAAAGATCAGCAGGACGATGTCCGGAACGAGCAGACCGGTCGAGATCCAATAGAGAATGTCGGAAATGTAATTCATGGTTTTATTTCTGTTTTTTATTCATAAGTTTCTGTTTGATGCGGAAAGCCGCCATGCCAAGCAGCAAGCCAGCAGCGACAAAGGCCATCACTCCACCCAGAGACGGCCAGTCGACAGAGGTGATACCGGCAACGGCCGTGCGGCCGTTGACCGTGGCGATAATTCCCAGAATGGCAATCAGTGCATTGGTGAGGAAAAGCAGTTCGAGACGGATCTCCTTTTCGGGCAGAAGGTGCTTCAACGCCCAACGCCCCAGAGGAATCACGACTGCCACGACGGCGGCCAGCGACCAGGCCACCAGCGGAAACGATACGCCGGGCAGGGCGAAGATGGCGGCCACCAGCAGGCTGAACAACACCGGGAAGACGAGCAATCCCGGAAACCAGCGCAGCAGGCGGTAGATCCGCACGATGGAGGTTTTTACGCGCCCCGCCGTGTGGATGTGTGCCGCAACGATGCAGAAGGTCATCTGCAGGGCGACTTCCAGCGTGAGGAGGACCGCCAGATCGAGCATCAGCGCGGAGTCGGCAAGCCAGCCCGCGATCTGGTTTTTCGACTGCTCGATGGCCCAGGGCCACGCCAGCCCGACAAGCAGAGCACAGACTACGGCCGAAAATGCCACATAAAAGGGCTTGCGCCAGGTCTGCTTCAACAGGTAGTTGAAGCAGACCACGATCATCATGACCAGTACGACGGTTTCCATTACTCTTCCATCTTTTTGCGACGGCGGCGAACCACAAGAACCAGCACCGCGATGATGCCGATCACCAGCATGGCAACAACGGTATTGCTGACCAGCGTGGTCGTCCGGTCGGCGGCTGCGAGCTCCTCGCGTTTGAGCACCGTGCCGTTCGCAGCGTCGAGCGAAGCTTCGCGTACCTCGCGGATCTGCCGCTGGTAGTTACGGGCAGTCTCCGGTGTACTCTTCGAGGCGATGAAGTCACGCAACTTGGCGTTGTCGCAGACGAAACCCGAGCAGGAGGGACCGTGCTTGTCGATCAGTTCGGTATGGAGCTCCGCGAGGGCAGCGAGCTGCTCGTCCGAGGCCTGCCACATCCCCTTGCGGGCCGTTTCGAGCATCACGGCTGAGATCTCCTCCAGCGCCGCGGGGTTCTGCCGCTCGAAATAGCCGCGGAGACCCATGCCGAACTTGTCCTGCACGTAGACCCGGTAGATTTCGTCCCAGAGCTCGTTGTCCACCACATCGGGCTTCATGACGTTCCATCCGTAGGTATTCTGCACCACTTCGGCAAATCCGGCGGCGGCGCTCGCTCCGCCCCGCATCTTCTCGCGGAGATAGTTCGGGTTGAAGATCGTCGTGCGGCTCTCGACGCCGATCGCCTCCTTGAGCTCCTGCATGCGCATGCGGTTTCGGTTTCGGTAGTCGCTCAAATAGGCATCGGGTTCCTTGCCCGTGACGTTGCGCACGGCGAGGTTCATGCCGCCCATGAATTCGTAGACGTGGTCGAGGCTCAATGCGCCCCACGTATTGCTCTGACGGGGCTGTACGACGGCATCGGTGTTGGTCAGCGCGGCTTCCAGCGCATACTGCCGCACCTCTTCCCACTCTTTTTCGCTGCCGTAGTAGGCCCCCATGTTCTGCAAATAGACTGCGGCGATCTCCGAAGAGTTTTCCCAGCGGTCGCCGCGCTGCACCATGTCGGTGATGCCCGTTCCGTAGTTGCCGTTGACGCCTCCGAAGACCCGATGGGTCGAGACCTCGCGCGCCTCCCGCGGCGAGAGGCCCCGCTCGATCAGCGCCTGCTCGGCATCGACGATCCCCTTCGCCACGAAGTTCTCGTAGCGGTCGTCCTTCGCGGCGGCAGCCATTTCGACGGCCCGCGCGATGAGGAACAGACGCGAGGCGGCCAGATCCCGCAGCTGGCCGCTGGTCTGTACCACGACGTCGATGCGCGGGCGTCCCAACTCCTCGGAGGGGATGAGCCGCAGGTCGTTCACGCGGCCGAACACGTCGCGCACGGGCTCGACGCCCAGCATGTAGAGCACCTGCGCGAGGGTCGCCCCTTCGGTCTCCACGAACTCCCCGCTCCAAAGCGTATAGCTCACCTTGCGGGGCAGCGAGTCGTGGTGGCGTTCGCGGTAGAGGCGGATCGTCTCGTCAGCCAACTCCTTGCCGCGCTCCCAAGCCTGCGCGCTCGGCGTGGCCTCGGCGTTCACGGCGTAGAGGTTGCGGCCCGTAGGCAGGGTGTTGGGGTTGGCTACGGGGTCGCCGCCCGGCGAGGGAGCCGTGTAGCCGCCGTCCAGCGCATTGATCAGTGACGAGAGTTCCGCTTCGGGACTCTGCTCCAATGCCCGCCGGTAGTTGCCGACGTTGCGGATCGTGCGTTCGAGTTCCGACACGACGCGGGCCAATTCCCGCTCCTCTTTCGAATACTCCTTTCCGAGACCCATCATGGCGGCCATCGCTTCGGCCGGCATTGCGGCGGGTTTCTTCTGCGTCGTCTCCTCCGCCTGCCCGGTGTTTGCGGGACGCTTGCCGATCTTGGGGATCCACGAGGGGTGTTTCGAAGCCCCCTTCCCCGACTTCGGAATACCGGCCGGATGCTGCATCGGCGCGCCTGACGACATCATCGCCATCATGCGGGCCATCATATCCTGCGGTGCGGAGAGCGCACGCTGGATTTCGCGTGCCTTCTCCAACTCCGCGGCCGGGATGCCCGCCGTCGAGCAGATGAAGGCGTCGGTCGGCTGTTGCGAGCCGTCCAGCAGCCGGGCAACCAGCCCGCGGGCCGGCGTCAGGTAGCGGCGCGTGAAGAGCGTGCGGTGTTTTTCGAGATCGGCAGAGGCCCGGCCCCGGAACTTGTCCAGCGCCAGCAGCGAATAAGCAATCGGTTCGGTGGACATGGCGAAGACGCTGCTGCAGATACGTTCCGGCGAATAGGGTCGGCCCATCGTATAGAGTTCCCCGGTGATCTTCTCCGCGGCCAGTTCCTCGGCAAAGGACTCGATGCGGGCGATCTCCGCCTCGGTATAGGGCTCGGCGGACAGCGAATCGAGCCGCAGCTCGCGGTGGATGCCCAGTTCGACGGTCAGCCGCTTGACGCGCAGCGCCGCGGCCCGCGTGTCGGGCCGACCGTCGGCGTAGAGCAGGTCGTTGTAGGTCTGGATCGCCGCGTTCAGGTCGCGGTAGATGCCGCGCACGCCGCTCTCCATGAAGGGCGGCGTCAGGCAGGATTGCAGGGTGGCATACGCGCGGCGCTTGGCGATGATGCCCTCGCCGACGTTGCCGATCGAGTAGACGTAGAGGTGGGGCGTCGCTCCGACGAGCGCATCGGGCCAGTCGCTGCCGCTCAGGGCCACCTGTTTGCGGGGCGTGAACTCCAGGCTGCCGTGCGTGCCGAAATGGACGATGGCATCCGCCCGGAAGGCGTAGCGGACCCAAAGATAGGAGGCAATGTAGGCGTGGGGCGGCGCGGCGTCGGTGCCGTGGACGATGGCGAAGTCGTCGTCGCCCGCTCCGGCGGCCAGCTGCGGCAGCAGCACGACGTTGCCCAACTCGATGCGCGGCAGGGCCAGCCGGCCCTGACCGTCGGAGAGGTAACGGCCCGGGAACTCGCCGTCGAGCGCAGCCACCTCGGCCATCCGTTCGGGGCGCACGGCCTCGGAGGTCCAGGCGGCATACTCTCCGGCGGAGATCAGCGCCGGATTGCCGTTTTTCAGAAAGTCCGATTTTGCGCCGTGAGCGTAGCCGTTGAAAACGGCCCCCTGCCGCTGGATCAGCGCGGCCAGTCCGGCGGGGGCGTCCGGGAGATTCTCCACGCGATAGCCTTCGCTCCGCAGCCGTACCAGCAGGTTGTAAAGAGACGGTACGACCTCCATGCCGGAGGCTGTCAGGGTATTCTGCCCCGGTCCCTTGTAGTAGTAGATCGCCACGCGCTTCTCGCGGTTGGGCTTGCGTTGCAGGGCGATGTGGCGGTTCACCGTCTCGACGAACCGCTCCCGCCGTTCGGGAATGGCATGGACCTGTTGCAGCCCTTCGCCGTCGAGACGGTGGCCGAAGAGCGCCTGGGTCCGGATCGCCCCGTCGATTTCGGGCATCACGACGCTCTGCGACAGGAAACCGCCGTTCATGCCCATCTTGTCGGCCTCCCACTCGCTGACCGGCCGGTTGACGTTGAGCGGCGCGAAGAGCGGGATGTTCCGCCGGGTCAGGTAGTCCACGACGGCATCGCCCAGACGCCCGTGCGCCATGTTGATCACGGCCGACGGACGGATCGAATCGGCCTGTCCGTTCCGGATCGCCGCTTGCAGGTTGCGGAGGGGGTAGACCATGTTGCCGGTCTCTTCCAGCCGGGCAATCAACTCGGCGGGTTCGCCCATCTGTCCCGTTACGATCACCCGCGGGGCATCCGGTTTCAGCAACCCGTGCCGCGACAAAAAGGCCTCGTAGGCCTCCACGCTGTCGAAATCCGGCTCTTCCGCCTCGGGATCCGAGGGGTCGGCGTGGTAGAACTGTTTCAGGTCGCGCACCACGGGCGGCTCGGGCTCGTCCGTGTCGAACCGCTTGCCGTCGACCGTGCGGCGAAGGGTGACGAGCAGGTTGCGGTAGTTCTTCCGGCCGCCGCCGTTGAGATACCCCTTGACTGTGGCCACGGTCGCCGAGTCGGCCGAGACGATTTCGTTCGCCGGATTGGTTGCCATGGTCGTGATGACGGCGAGCCCCCGATCGGCGGCCCGTTGGAGAACCTCCCGCTCTTCGGCCGTGATGCGGAGCCCCATGCCGTTCATCAGCACCACGTCGTAGCGCCCCAGACGGTCGAAGTCCGCCGGGGAGAGCTCCGCGAGGCGGATGCGGCCGTGATCGTTGGCCCGGGCGATCTGTCCGAGCGTCGTGGCCTGGTAATTTACAAAGGCGATGCGCGTGGCCGAGAACCAGCTGTTCCACGCCACAACGCCCAATACGACGGCAAGCAGAATCACGCCTGCCCAGATCATTGGTATCTTATGTTTCATCCTTTATTTACGCTTGAAAAATTGTTCGAGATTCAGCGAAAGTCCCACCGAGCCGGTCGTGCCGATGGTCGTGGGCGAGTTGCTGTAATAGTAGTCGGGCCGGTAGTTGAAGAGGTTGTCCACGGCCAGCGTGAGATCCATGCCCCGCCACAGATGCTGCGCAAGGCTCAATTTCCAGATCGTATAGCCCGGATAGGTCTGCCGCACGGTCTGCTCGTAGGAGGTCAGCTCGGTATAGACGTCGCACGTGACGGCCGAAAGCCAACGTCCCGACAGAGCGATGCTCAAACCGTAGTTTTTCCACGTCTTGTCGTACGCCAGACGTGCTGTGGCCGCATGGGGGCGCGTCGACGAGAGGAGCGGCTGTCCCCGTTCGATCATCTCGCGCGTGTAGGCATACGACACGCGCCACGAGATGCCGCACGGGTAGCGGCCCGTCGCATTGGCCTCGGCTCCGGCCACCTGCAGCGGCGACATGTTCGTGTAGACCTGTCCGTCAAGTTCCTGGTTCCAGACCGTGGTGATGCGGCTGTCCACCAGATTGTAGAATCCCGTTACGGTGAAACTGTGCTGTCCTTTCAGATACTCGGCCGAGAGTGAAAAGTTGTGGCTTGTCTCGGCTTTCAATTCCGGATTTCCGTAGATCATGAAGATGTTGCCCATGTAAAAGTCCATGTACATCTCCTTGAGGGTCGGGGCGCGGAATCCGCCTGCGTATGATGCCCGAAGCGAACAGTTTGCAACCTTATACATCACGCCGAGTATTGGCGAAAGGTGCGAAAGATTTGCCGCCGAAAAATGGTCGAAGCGCAGGCCCGCAATGAGGTTGAATCTCCGGTGCGGGTTCCAGTCGAACTGTGCGAAGGCATCGGCCGTATGCTGCGTATGGCTGCCGTTGTCCGTAAACTGGTAGGACATCAGGTAGTCTCGCATGTAGTCTCCGCCGACGGTGAGGATGTGTTTCCCGGAGAACGTATGGTTGTAGAGCGTACGCAGTGTGTGCTGCACGTTGCTGTAATCGCGCACGTCTCGCGACGTGGGAACCAGATAGTCGCTCTTGTCGTACTGGTCAAAGGTATAGGAGAGTTCCAGATCATCGGACGGCGTAATCGCCCAGTTGCCCTTCAGTCCGCCCGAGAAGCTGCGGTAGCGGTCCTTGATGCTTTCCGAAGCGTCGCGCTCGCGGTAAAAGTAACCTGCCCGGGCCGTGAATTTCAAACCTTCGGCCGCCGTGACGACGAGCCGCTCCTTGATGTTGAGCGACGAATTGCCGAATATGGTGCTGTAATCGCCGACCTCTGCGTTGTCGGTTCCCTTCGAGAGGTCGATGGCGTCGATCGAAGTGTACTGCACGTTGGTCATCGAATTGAACCGGCCCTGATTGAATCCGACTGACCCACCGTAACGCTGCTCGTTGTGGGCTCCGTAACGACCGTTCAGATTGACCGACCACGGCTCCTGCGACTCCCTGCTGATGATGTTCACCACGCCGCCGATGGCATTCGAGCCGTAGAGCGACGAAACGGCCCCCTTGACGATCTCGATGCGCCCGACATTGTCCATGTTCAGACGGCTGTAATCGACGTTGTCGAGCGTTTCGCCCGCCAGCCGCTCACCGTCGACGAGAAACAGCACCGAGTTGCCGCCGAAGCCCGACATGTTAAGCGCAACCTGCTGGTTCATCGAATAGGAGAACTCGATGCCCGGCAACTCGCTTTGCAGCAGGTCGCCGATATGGGTAGCATCGACCTGTTTGATATCGGCCTCAGAGATGACTCGGGTGACAATCGGGACATCTTTCAACAATTTCGGGGTACGGGTGGCCGTCACCACCACCTGATCCATCATCGTGGAGCCCTCCGCGAGCCGGAAATTCAAGGGTCTGGTCTGGCCGGCAGCGATCTTTTCGCTGGCCGATTCGTAGCCGACAAACGAGGCGCAAAGCGTATACGTCTCTTTGCCCGGAAGCGCAATTTCATAACGACCCTCCGTGTCGGCCACGGCCCCGAGCGACGGCAATTCCTTTACGGTAACGGCCGCTCCGGTGAGCGGTCTGCCTGCCATGTCCGAAACGGTACCGGAGATCTTGTATTGAGCCTGCGTCTGCAGCGTAAACAGCAATCCCAAAAGAGATAGTACCAGCAGTTTCATCATTATTCAACGGGATAGAGGTAGTCAATGGTCATGTAACCCTTTACGGCAGCATCGTTCATGAAGTTTGCGAGACGCAGGGCCGCACAGGTACCGTCCTTCAGACGAAGCAGATAGATCTTCCCCGAAAGGGTGTAGATCGGCGGCATGGTCGAGGTGTCTACATTGAGCCAGCGCGAAAGAGTGGGGTTCCAATAATCCTTGGCATAGAGGATGATTCCGTCCATCATCTGTGACATGTCGATCGTGATGCGGTCGGTGGTCCATTCATCGGCCACCCACTGTTCTTCGGAAACCGATTCCAGAGCGGGAAGCGCATCGAAAGCCCCCGCCTGGCTTTCCCAAACGGTGCCGCCGTTGGTCTTCGAGTCGTATCGATGTACGGCAAAATCCCACGTTTCGGGAGCCGTGTCACCCACCTGTGTCGTTGTCACCTGTTTGTCGTGCAGATCGACATAATGCCATTCGGTGTAATCCGTGGCGTCGATATAGATCCGTCCCGTACGGGTTCCTTCGTCGATAAGGATAAACCCGTATTCGTTCCCGGTCTCGGATGTGGGCATATCATAAATACCCTCGAAGATGCCGTTGCAGGCCGGGAGCGACAGCAGCAGTGTCGCTCCCGACAGGAACAGCCCAGCCTGTTTGCAGTTCATGGCCAATCTCGCTTTTTCCGTAGAGTTACTCTTCCGTGGCGGGAGCCGTTCCCGGCAGCAGCGTGATGGTCAGCCCTCCCATGACGGCCGGCACCTTGAACACGATGGAGTAGTCGTCCTTCGCCGCATTGGTCGAGCCGCTCACCGTAAAGTCATAGTCCGTTGCCGGACCGCCACCCATTCCCATGGCTACGCTGCCGCTGCCCGTAAAGACGTACTCTTCGCCCTCTTTGGTCGCAGTGGCCGACTCAACAGTAAAGGTTCCCCACAAGTCGGACTCGAAGACAACCTTCACGCTGCCGTCGCCGTTGGCCGTCAGTTTTACGCTTTCGCCATCGGTATAACGATCATGGAACATCGCACAGTCGGCATCCGTATATCCTTCGTAGGTTCCGGCCAGCAGCAGGTCGGCCGGGGCGTCGCCCGTCTGGAACGTAAGGGTCATGCCGCCCATGACCGCCGGAATCTTGAACTCCATCCGGGCATCGGTCTGTGACTTGATCTCGGCCGTGAAGGTGCACTTGTAGGTCGAGGTGCTTCCACCCATGCCCATCTGCGTCTGCCCGCTGCCCGAAAGGGAGCAGACGTTTCCGCTTATACTCGCCTGTGCATCGGTGATGGTGAATGTACCCCACATGGCGGAGGTGAACGATACGGAGGCGGAGCCGTCCGTATTTTTCGTGATGACGACGGTTTCGTCCGGTGAGATCCTGTTTTGGAAATAGTCGCAGCTGGCCAGCGTATAGCCGTTGTAACTGCCTGCAAAGTCGACCGTTTTCGAACCGTTTTCATCTTTGTCGCATCCCATCATCAAGGCTGCAACGGATAACATCATAAAAATAGATTTGATTTTCATATCGTTTGTATTTTTTGTTTTCGACTGCAAAATTACCCGAAGATCCGAGGTCGGGCAATACCCAGTTTTCAGTATTTTCCGACTCTTCCGGAGTACTCCGCGGGTATCTACATTTACAGGGTGTTTCTCCGTTCTCACATTGTCCGCCCCTTCCGGCATCCGATTTTTGCCCCGCCGGATTTTTTTGTTATGCGGATAACAACATTGAAAAAAATAATTACCTTTGCCCCCGTCAAGGTTCTTGTCCGGCAGTCCGGACAGGATGAAAAGGGAATCCGGTGAGAATCCGGAACAGTACTCGCTGCTGTAAGTCCCCTCCTTCGGGAGAAGTTGTTTATCCAAATCTTTGCCACTGGGTCATACCGGGAAGGCGTGATAAACGGGACGAGTCAGAAGACCTGCCTTAACGAATGATTTGCACCCGCGGGTTTCGGGTTGGAATCAAATGCCGGGTCGTCGTTGTCGCGACGCTTCTCCCTGATTTGATTTGTCCGTATCCCCCGTTGTGCAGTCACCACTGATTTGCACCCGCGGGTTTCGGGTCGGAATCAAAGGGTCCGGTCGCCGTTCGTCGGAACGTCCCTTCCCTTATTTTTCTGCGTTTCCCGTCGTGCAATCACCGCTCGTGATTCGGATGATGACAGGGATACGACATAATGGACCACTTCGCGGCGTGAGGAGAAGCCACCTTGCGCCGACTCTGCATGTCTCTTTGTCTTCACGTCTGCCTGTCGGGGGTATGGAACCTTCGGCGGGCATTTTCTGTTTTGTTCTGGACATTACCCAATTAAAAATAACAGAGATGAAAAAACTATTTGCCTTTTTTGCGATCGCCCTGCTGGACCTTGTAACATGGAGTTGTTCGTATGACGACAAGGATTTGTGGAGTGCGGTAAATGATCTGGACGGGCGGATGAAGGTCCTGGAACAAGCTGTAAGAAATGCCAACACGGACATCGAGGCGGTTCAAAAACTGGTGAAGGCCCTGCAACAGAATGTGACGATAACTTCCGTCGTCGAGACAGCCGACGGCTATACCATCCATTTTTCGGACGATACGAAGGTGACGATTACCAACGGCGCAAGCGGGACCAATGTCCCGGCACTTTCCGTCGTAAAAGGCGAGGAGGGGCTCTACTATTGGGCGCTCGACGGTGAGATCGTCGAGGTCGACGGCCATAAGGTCAAGGCCGAAGGTGCGGACGGCATCACTCCGCAGCTGCGCATCAATCCCGATACGAAAGAGTGGGAGATGTCGACCGACGGCGGACAGAAGTGGACCTCGATGGGCGTCAAGGCCGAAGGTTCGGGCGGCGATTCGATCTTCTCCGACGTGCAGGACGGCGATGCCGAAGTGATCTTCACGCTGGCCGACGGCAAGACGACCATCATCATCCCGAAAACCTCGGCGACAGGATTCGCGTTCATCTATCCCGAAGAGTTGCCGCTGGGTGCGACCGACGTGGACAATTACTTCCTGTTCGCCTTCGGCGAAGAGAAAACCCTCTCGTTTACGGGCGCGGTAAAGGCTGCCGATCTGATGAACGTACCGCAGGGATGGTCGGCCGAGATCGACTCGAAAACCAGGAGTGTCAAGGTGACGGCTCCCTCGTTCTCCGGAACGTACTACACGGAGGGGGTTCTTTCGCTTGTCGCCGTCGACGGCGAAGGGCGGACGGTCTTGGCTTCGGCCCGCATCTGTGCCGTGGATTTCTCCGACCCCAAGGCGACGTTCGTGCTCAACGAGGGGAACATGACGTCCGAAAACGGTTCGATTATCTACATCACGGCCGACGGTCGCGTGATCGATTATGCCTATTGGCGGATGAACGGTTCGGAGCTGGGCAACGTGGCGCAGGACCTCTTCATTTCGGGAGGCAAGATGTATATCATTTCGCAGAACGGCGGCAATGACGGCCT
This sequence comes from Alistipes sp. An66, assembly GCF_002161445.1. GTDB lineage: Bacteria > Bacteroidota > Bacteroidia > Bacteroidales > Rikenellaceae > Alistipes > Alistipes cottocaccae. The sequence goes on along the minus strand of NZ_NFHT01000011.1, from coordinate 10,803 downwards.
CCTGGTCGAGGCGGAGGCCCGAACGCTCAAAAATACGAAAAAGTTCGGCAAGGAGGAGTTGTCGCGGCTGTTCTGGCCCTCTCATATCGCTGTTGTCGGGAACACGGTCTACATCCGGGACAATGCCGGCGTTTGGACGCTGGACCTTGATACGCGGAAATTCACGTCTGTTGCCAACGCGAAAGGCACGCTGAAAAACCGCATGGCCGTGGTCAGCGGCAAGGTCTTCGTTCCGGGCAACAGGGCGATCCTCGTGCTGGAAAACGGTGTGCTCGTGAAGAAGATCGAGATGGATGGCACCGTAACCGGCGTGATCAAATCCGACGAGGAGGGCTACCTGTGGGTTTCGTGCTCGACCAGTCCGGCCCAGATCGTCAAGCTCTCGGCCGCGGACTACACGATGGACAAGCACACGCTGACCGACGGGGGCGTTTCTCTGGGGTGGAGCTCCACGCCGGGTATCTCGGCCAAGGGCGACGAGATTTATTTCAGCAACAACACCTCGACGATCTACCGCCACAATTTCACGTCGAACACCACGGAGGCGCTGGGCGACGTGAAGTCGAATATTGCGAACTGGGGGATCATCTACAACATGCCGGCCGTACATCCCGTAACGGGGCAGTACTATTTCAACACGATTCTGGGCTACGGTTTGAGTTTCCTCACCAATGATATTTCGGTGTACGATCTGGGTGCGGGAACCCCGTCCATGGTTGCCGACTACCGGAACTACACCCACTTCCCGGCGGGATTCTTCTTCACGGCATCGTTCTGACCCGAATGCGCTCCTGTCCATCCGGAACGGATGTGCCGCCCCGTTGCGGTATATCCGTTCCGGGGCGGACAAACCAACTGAAAATGAATATGAGACAATACCTGTCGCGCATCCTCGCAACCCTTGCCTTCCTGTTGCTCGCCGGTTGCACCGAGTGTGGCCCCGAGGAGCCGCTTCCCGAGCCTCCGGTGATCACGCTCGACAGCCCGACATCGGTCTACACGGTCAAGGCCGGGCGCGAGATCGAGATTTGCCCGCGATACGAGAACGCCGGGGAGGCGACCTTCACCTGGCGGCTCGACAACGAAGTGCTCGGAACCGGGCCGACCTTGAAGTTCGCTTCGGAGCGGAGCGGACGTTACTACATTACCCTTACGGTGACCAATCGCGGCGGTACGGACGAAGAGGAGCTGCGCATCGACGTGCTCGACCTGACCCCGCCGACCATCTCGCTGCCCGGCTCCGACAAAGGGTTCACCGTGCTGCTCGGCTCGGAGCTGTCGCTCAATCCGCAGGTGGCCTCGGCGCTCGAAACCGCATTCCGCTGGACACTCGACGGGAAGCCGGTCGGCGACGAACGGAATTATGTTTTCTCCGCGACGGAGCGGGGCGACTATGTGCTGCGTCTGGATACGCGCAACGAGGACGGGTCGGATTCCATCGAATTCCCGGTCCACGTGCGGAGTGCCGCGGAGATCGGCTTCGCCTGGACCTTCGAGCAGAGCTCCTACAACGTATCCGTGGGCCGCACGATCCGCATACGGGTCCTGGATGTCGAAAACGCATTCGACGCCGTCTATACGTGGAGCGTCGACGGCAAGGCCGTACAGGAGAGCGACAGCCCCGAATACGCCTATGCGGCCGAACGCGAAGGGACGCATGCCGTCAAACTCGAAATGAAAAACGGATTCCTCACCGCCTCGCAGCTCTTCACGGTCAACGTCTGTCCGGCCGAAGGGACCTACTATCGGCCCCGTTCGGGCAGCAGTCAGGTGTTCTGCAACAAGGTGTACGAGTTCCTGCCGGCTCCCGGGCAGTTCGTCAACGAACGCTGCACGGCAACGACCATGGAGGAGGCCTGCGCCTATGCCGAGAGCTGTCTGGCCCAAAAGTCCTACGTTTCGCTGGGCGGGTTCGGGGGCTGCCTCGTCGTCGGGTTCGACCACAGCATCGACAACGACGGCGACTACAACATCTCCATCACGGGCAACGCCTTCGACGGTTCGTCCGAACCGGGCATCGTCTGGGTCATGCAGGACGAGAATGGCGACGGCCTTCCCAACGACACCTGGTACGAGCTCCGCGGATCGGAGTACGGCAAGGAGGAGACCCTCCGGGACTATGCCGTCACCTATTACCGCCCTTCGGCCCCGAAGATGAACGTTGCGTGGAGCGACAACCGGGGACAAAGCGGCACTATCGAATATCTCGGCGCGTTCCACCAGCAGGATTACTACTATCCGGCGTGGGTTGCCGCGGACAGCTACACGCTGCGGGGCCCGTGTCTCAAATCGCGCAGCTACGATCAGTCCGGGAACGGAACCTACTGGGTCAATCCGGCCTTCGACTGGGGTTATGCCGACAATTTCAGCCCGGTCGACCGCCTGACCGATGACGGCAACTACAATGCGGCGCCGGCCGACAACCACTTCAAGATTTCGAATGCCGTCACCTTTGACGGGCGGGCGGCCGACCTGAAATACATCGACTTCGTGAAGATTCAGGTTGCCGTCAACCAGCAGTGCGGCTGGCTCGGCGAGGTTTCGACCGAGGTCTTCGGCGTCAAGGACTTCAACATGACCAAATAATGGCGGTGAAAGCGGGCAAAGGAGCGATTCGGAGATTAGTATTTGCCTTTGTGTCGTGCCTGGCCCCCTGCCTGGGGCCGGGTACGGCCGCCGCTTTTGCCCGGGTTCCGGATTCCGCGCGGCTCGACCGGATGCAGCACATCGACTCGGTGGTTGTCGTCGGTACGTTCCGTCCCGAGAAGGTCATCCCGGCCCAGGTGTTGAGCGGAGAGCGGCTGCAACGGCTCAATGCGCACTCCGTGGCGGATGCCATCCGCTACTTCTCCGGGGTCCAGATCAAGGACTACGGGGGGATCGGCGGGTTGAAGACCATCAACGTCCGCGGCATGGGCACGCAGCACGTCGGGGTCTTCTACGACGGCATCCAGCTGGGCAACGCCCAGAACGGACAGATCGACCTGGGGAAATACTCGCTCGACAACATGGCTGCCGTAACGCTCTACAACGGCCAGAAGAGTTCCGGCGTGCAGTCGGCCAGGGATTACGCCTCGGCCAGCGCGGTCTACCTGCGGACGCGGATTCCCGAATTCCGGGAGGGTCGGCGCTGCAACCTCAAACTGACGCTCAAAGGCGGCTCCTTCGGCACGGTGAATCCCTCCGTACTCTACGAGCAGCGGCTCGGTGAGCGGATCTCCAACTCCCTGAACGCGGAATTCCTCTATACGACGGGCCGATACAGGTTCTCCTACGTCAAGGCCGACGGATACGACACGACGGCCGTGCGGCAGAACGGCGACGTGCGGGCGCTGCGCATCGAGGAGGGGCTTTTCGGCCGGATCCCCGACGGCAACTGGCGCGTCAAGGCCTACTTCTACAACTCCGAGCGCGGCTATCCGGGCGCCTTCGTCCGCGAGGAGCCCGGCAGGTTCCGCCACGAAGACCGCCAATGGGATTCGAACTTTTTCCTGCAAGGGTCGTTCTTCAAGGCCTTCGGAGATCGTTACAGGCTGTCTGTCCACGGCAAATATGCCTGCGACTACCTGCACTACCTCTCCGACCCGCGGCTCGACGTGACGACGATGTACGTCGACAACCACTACCTCCAACAGGAGGCCTATCTCTCGGCGGCCCATGAATTCGCGCTGTTCAAATGGTGGGATGTCAATCTGGCGACCGATCTGCAATACAATACGCTCGATGCCGATCTGGTAAATTTCGTCTATCCGTCGCGCCTCACCTCGCTGACGGCGCTGGCAACCACCTTCCGGTTCGGCCGGGTGACCGTCCAGGGGAGTCTGCTCCATACGTTCGTGGAGGATTTCGCCCGGGAGCGGGGCGCGGAAGCCGGAGTCAAAAATGTGTTTACGCCGACCCTCGTGGTGCAGTACCGGCCTTTCCGCAGCGTGGACCTCGCCCTGCGGGCCTTCTGCAAGCGGATTTTCCGGATGCCGACGCTCAACGACCTCTACTACACCTTCATCGGCAACAAGTACCTCAAACCCGAATACACCACCCAGTACAACCTCGGGGCCGCCTACACGAAAGAGTGGCCCGGGGCCCGTTTCCGGAGGTTCGAAGCCAGCCTCGACGCCTACTGCAACGAGGTCGACGACAAGATCATCGCCATGCCGACGTCGAACCAGTTCCAATGGACGATGGTCAATCTGGGGCATGTCGGGATCCGCGGTGCGGATGCCGTCGTGAGCGGCTCGATGCGTTTCGGACGACTCGGCGTCGACTGCCGTGCGACCTACACCTGGCAAAGGGCCCGGGACCTCACCGACCGCACCAGCGCCTACTACGGCGGGCAGATCCCCTACATCCCGTGGCACAGCGGCTCGGCCGTCGTGGGGTTGAGTTTCGGCGGCTGGATGCTCGATTACAGCTTCATCTACACCGGCGAGCGTTACGAATCCTCGGCCAACATTCCCGAGAACCACGCCCTGGCCTGGTACACGAGCGACCTGTCGCTGTCGAAGCGCTTTCACCTGCGGCGCTCGCAACTGCGGGCCTCCGTCGAGGTGAACAACCTCCTGAACCAGCAGTACGAGGTCGTACAATGCTACCCGATGCCGGGCACGAATGTGAAACTCATCATCAGTTGGATATTATGACAGCCAGACAAACCTTTCGCAAGGTGCTTCTTCTGCTCGCGGCGGCATCGCTGCTGGCGGCCTGCCGCAAGGAGGAGCCGATCGTTCCCTCGACCTCGACCCCCGTTGCGCCTCCCGGCGATTCCTCCGGCGGGGACGGCAGCGAAGAGAGGATCCGCGGTTTTTTCCTGCTCAACGAGGGCAACATGGGCAGCAACAAGGCGACGCTCGACTACTTCGACTACGCCACGGGCGTCTACACGAAAAACATCTACGCCGAACGCAATCCGGGCGTGGTGAAGGAGTTGGGCGACGTGGGCAACGACCTGCAAGTCTACGGCGGGAAGCTCTACGCCGTGATCAACTGCTCGCACTTCGTCGAGGTGATGGACCTCCGGACCGCCCGCCACATCACGCAGATCTCCATTCCCAACTGCCGCTACATCGTCTTCAAGGGACGGTATGCCTATGTCAGTTCGTATGCCGGGCCGGTTCAGATCGACCCCAATGCGCGGCTGGGGTACGTGGCGAAGATCGACACGGCCACCATGCAGATCGTCGGGACCTGCACGGTCGGCTACCAGCCCGAAGAGATGGTGATCGTCGGCAAGAAGCTCTATGTCGCCAATTCGGGCGGCTACCGCGTGCCCGACTACGACCGCACGGTCTCGGTCATCGACCTCGACACGTTCGGGGAGGTGAAGAAGATCGACGTGGCGATCAACCTGCACCGCATGGAGCTGGATGCCTACGGACAGATCTGGGTCTCCTCGCGCGGCGACTACTACGACACGCCGTCGCGGACCTACGTTATCGACAGCCGCACGGACGAGGTGACCGACGAGTTCAAGCTGCTCCCCAACAGCGAAATGACCGTCTGCGGTGATTCGCTCTATGTGTACAGCACGGAGTGGAGCTATCCCACACAGAGCAACACGGTCAGCTATGCCATCGTCAACGTGCGGACGAAAAAGATCGTGACCCGGAATTTCATCACCGACGGCACGGACCGGCGGATCGCCATTCCGTACGGCATTGCGGTGAACCCTGCGACGCGCGAGATCTTCGTGACCGACGCCGGGAACTATGTTACCCCCGGCAAACTCTACTGCTTCAACCCCGACGGCACGAAAAAATGGGAGGTCGAGACCGGCGACATCCCGGCCCACATCGCCTTTACATACACTGAACTCGCACCTCTCCGATAATTCATGGTCAAATCAAGAACAGAAAGAATCATGTACCGCAATCCTTTTGTCTCGGAATCCGTTTTCATGAAGAGAATATGTTTCCTCCTGTTGTCGGCGATTCTTGTTTCATCTGTCGCTTGTAAACGGGGCGCAACGGGATTGGACGATTACGATCAGGAGATCTATCGTCCCCGTTATGCTTCCGGCTTCGAGATCGTCGGGGCCGAGGGGCGGCAGAGCACGCTTCTGAAAGTCTTCAATCCGTGGCAGGGCGCCGAGGACACCGAGACGCAGCTCTTCATCGCCCGCAACGGAGAGAAGGCTCCGGCCGGTTTCACCGGACAGACCGTGGAAGCCGGAGCGGGGCGTATCGTCTGTATGTCCTCGACCTATGTGGCGATGCTCGATGTGCTGGGACAAGCGGACCGGATCGTCGGTGTTTCGGGCAAGGATTATATTACCAACGAATATGTAACGACCCGCCCCGAAGCGGTGGCCGATGTCGGATTCGACGGGAATGTCGATTGTGAGCGGCTGCTGGCTTTGAAGCCCGATCTGGTATTGCTGTTCGGCATCGGCGGCGCCAGCAGCATGGAGCCCAAACTGTCGGAGATGGGGATTCCGTTCTGTTATGTGGGCGAATATCTGGAAGAATCGCCGCTCGGCAAGGCCGAATGGCTGGTCGCCGTGTCGGAGATTACCGACAGCCGCGAAAAGGGCGAATCGGTTTTCGCCCCGATTCCCCAAAGATACGGAGCGCTGAAAGAGAAAGTCGCGAAGGCGGCTGCGGGGAAACCGAAAGTGATGATCAACACCCCGTATGCCGGTTCGTGGTTCATGGCCTCGACCGAAAGCTACGTCGCCCGGCTGATCGCCGATGCCGGAGGGGATTATGTTTACGGGAAGAACACCTCGAACCGCTCGCTTCCCATCGACCTCGAAGAGGCATATGTGCTCACGGCGCAGGCCGACCTGTGGCTCAATGCGGGCAGCGCCGCATCGCTCGGGGAGTTGAAAGCGCAGTTCCCGAAATTCGCCGACACCCGATGCGTAAGAAGCGGTGCCGTTTACAACTGCAACAAACGGCAGAATGCCGCCGGAGGCAACGATTACTGGGAGTCGGGTGTCGTCCGGCCCGATGTCGTGCTGCACGACCTGATTGCGATCATGCACCCGGAGGTGCTGGACGAAAACGATCGGGGATTGTATTACTACCAGCGTCTCGAATAATCGACGGGCACAGCCGTTGTCGCAGGCCGGCTCCGGACCGGTATTTTCCTTCGTGTCGCAGATCCGACGCCCGAAGGTAACGGGGCGGCGTTGCCAAGTCCCGGACCGTGGAGCATCGCAGGGCGCATGTGGAAATTGAGTGAGGAGGGGCACCGGCGGCTCCGGGAAAGCAAAACCCCGCTGAACTTTCGTTCAACGGGGTTTTCAGTGCCCAGGACAGGAATCGAACCTGCACGCCTTGCGGCACACGCACCTGAAACGTGCGCGTCTACCTATTCCGCCACCTGGGCATTGTACCGGTGTTTTCCGGAATTGCGGTGTGCAAAGGTAACACTTTTTTCCGAATCCGCAACTCTTTTTCCGAAAAAAATCTACTTGTTGAAGAACTTGTATTGAAAAATAAGCAGATAGACTACGGCTACCGAGATGTAGGCATCCGCCAGATTGAAGATTGCTCCGAAGAAGTAGTTGTTGCTGTCGACCAGAAACCGCAGCAGCCGCGGCACACCGTTCCATTGGAACAGCGGGAAGTAGAACATGTCGACGACCTTCCCCATCATGAACCCGGCGTAATGGCCTCCGAACTCCGCGACGGCGTAGGGCGTCGATTCGGAGAAAATCAGCCCGTAGAAGGCGCTGTCGAGGATGTTGCCCATGGCTCCGGCGAAGATCAGCGCCAGCCCGACGATCACGCCTTTGGGCGTTTCCGGGCGTTTCCGGAGCAGGTGCAGGAGCAGCCATCCGATGAATCCGACCATCACGATGCGGAAGAATCCCAGAAGCAGTTTGCCCCAGTCGAAGCCGCTGCCGGTGTAGATGTGCATGCCGAATGCGGCTCCGTTGTTCTCGATGAACCGCAGCTGGAACCAGTCGGAGCAGACCGTGATCGACTCGTCGAGGTGCATGTGGGTCTTGACCCAGATTTTGAGCGCCTGATCCGCAACGAGCAGCAGGACGATGAGCAGCGATATTTTTTTCAGATTCATGAATCCATGCGTGTTGATCACGCGCAAAAATAGTGAAAAAATCTCTTTTTCTGGTCTCCTGTGCGGAATTTTGGAATGGTAATTTTGTATTTTATGAGAAACCCCTATCTTTGAAACCTTGCATGGATTGTGTGTCTTATGAAGAAGTTTTTGTTTTTGTGCTGCCTGCTGGCAGCCGTTGCGTGTACGAAGGAGTCGGTGGAGTCCGGCTCGGAACAGGCCCGTGTGATTGGGGTTCCGACCTCGGATTTTGCCATGAAGGGAACGCTTTCCGTCCAATTTTCGCCGGAGATGGCACAGACCGTGGCCGCTGCACAGGCTCGGACCGCCTCCACCCGTTCGGGTGCTCCGGCCACCCGTTCGGGCGTGTCGGAGATCGATGCGCTGCTCGACGAGATCGGCGCCGAATGCTTCGAGCGGATCGTTGCCTACGATCCCGAATGGGAGTCGGTCTACGACCGTACGGGAATGAACCGCTGGTATTGGATTGCCTTCGATGAGGAGGCCGATCTGTCGGCTGTCGGCAGCCGCTTTGCGGCTCTGCCGGGAGTGTCGGTCGTCGAGTACGAGATCCATCCGCGCCATATTCGTCCGCAGCATGTCGGACGGGTTGTTCCGGCCCGACCCGAAAACCTCCCGGCACGGGGCGAAACCCGCGCCTCGGTCTCCATGAACGACCCGTTGCTGCCCTACCAGTGGCATTTCGACAACGAAGGCCCGAACAAAGACTTCTCCACGCCGAAGGCCGGGGCGGATATCGACCTGCTGGACGCATGGCAGCTTTGTACGGGAAGCGACGAGATCATCGTGGCCGTGCTCGACGAGGCGGTGCAGACGACGCATCCCGATTTGGAGGCCAACATCTGGTCGAACCCCTCCAACCCCGGGGAACACGGCTATAATTTCTGGGACAACCGGGCGGAACTCGACTGGCGGACCGCCATCCAGGAGGATGGCGAATGGATCTATGCCGACCACGGGACCCATGTTGCCGGCGTGATCGCCGCCGTGAACAACAACAGCCGCGGTGTCAGCGGCATTGCCGGCGGCCGCAGCACCCGGAAGGGGGTGAAGATCATGTCGTGCCAGATCATGGGGTACAGCGACGGCAACTACTCGGGCAACCCCATTGTCAAAGCCTTCGAATATGCCTGGAAGAACGGGGCGATCATCGCCCAGAACAGTTGGGGGTATGATTTCGAGGGAACCTCTCCGTCGCAGTTCGAACAGGAGTGGATCCGGGGATACCAGGTGATCCGCGACGCGATCGACACCTTTATCGAGGGCGCCGGCTCGAAGAACCCGAACTCGCCGCTGAAAGGCGGGCTGGTGATCTTCGCGGCGGGCAACGACGGGGATGCCTTCGGGGATGCCCCGACCTATCCCGCAGCCTATTCTCCGGTGATTGCCGTGGGGTCGATGGATTGGGCGTTCCGCCCGGCCTATTATACCGACTACGGCACGTGGGTCGACATCACGGCTCCGGGCGGCGATGCCTATACGGCCCCGGGGGAGAATGGCCGGAATTATGCGGAGGTGTTGAGCACGATCCTCTGTGACGATGCCATCAATTACAAAGACGGCCGGAAGTATAATTCGCTTTACGGCTATGGGTTCATGCAGGGGACCTCGATGGCGTGCCCGCACGTTTCGGGAGTCGCGGCGCTGGGGCTCTCCTATGCGGCGCAGTTGGGACGTCAATATACGGTCGGGGAGTTCAAGTCGCTGCTCTTGTCGTCGGTCTACGGGATCGACCGCTATTTTACCGGCACGAAGGTCGGCATCACGGTCCCGGATCTTTCGGAATACCGGGGCAAGATGGGCGGCGGATGTGTCGATGCGCTCAAAATGCTGCTGGCCGTGCGGGGTACGACGGCCCTCCTTGTCCCGACCGGAGAGTCCGCAACGGTGGATCTGGCCGGGAGCTTCGGCGGCTCGCAGAGCGCGATCACCCTGACGTCGGCCGAGCTCGATTCGCCGGGCAACCTCGGTCTGACCTCCTCTTCGCTGTCGCTGGACGGCAGCCGGATCACGCTCACATGTCCCAAACAGGGCGTTTCGATCCTTCGCGTTGTCGCTGTGGCGGGCGATACGGAGATTACACGCGAGTTTGCGCTTGTCTCCCGTACGGGTCTGGCCGGGAACGGCGGCTGGCTTTGAGTGCGGGTTGCTTCCTTATTATATATATGGTATAAGTCCTGCACGGTCTCTGAATTTAATTTTTTTGAAAAAAAGATCGGCAAAAATTTGCAGATACCGAAAAAGTCGCTACCTTTGCATCCGCATTTGAGAAACAGCGGTTCTTACAAATAAGTCGGGGGTTTGCAATAAGGGGACTCGTGATGGTTTTGTGACTTGGTTTTCAATAAGATGCAAAGTTCTTGAAAAAGTTTTTGGAGGTTTGAAAAAGATTACCTATCTTTGCAATCCCTTTCGCTCCGGTTCTTCGGAACGGTCCGAAAAAAAATCTTGAAAAAGATTTGCAGGATTCGAAAAGATGCCTTATCTTTGCAATCCCTTTCGCAGCCAAAATGCGAAGCTTTTTTAAAGTGGTTCTTTGAATTACTGGTTATATTTTGAGAGCAAAATTGTAGTATTTATCTGTCAATTTCCTTTAAAGGAAAGCGAATAGTCAGGACTCTAACGAAACATTATTTTCTTTTACAATGGAGAGTTTGATCCTGGCTCAGGATGAACGCTAGCGGCAGGCCTAACACATGCAAGTCGAGGGGCAGCGGGGTTGAAGCTTGCTTCAACTGCCGGCGACCGGCGCACGGG
>NZ_NFHT01000010.1 GCF_002161445.1 Alistipes sp. An66 | reverse complement strand
TATCGGGAATGTATCTCCCTCTGTGAAAACGTTCTTTTAGGTGGTTATAGCAGTGAGGTTCCACCTCTTCCCATTCCGAACAGAGAAGTTAAGCTCACTAACGCCGATGGTACTGCGGTCATCCCGTGGGAGAGTAGGTAGCCGCCTCTTCAAGGTCAGATCGAAAGGTCTGACCTTTTTTGTTTTTATGTTTATAGCCGGGAGCGAGGGAGGAGAGTTCGTGATGCCTTGCCGGCTGAACGGGAGGGGCCGGATCTGAAAGGGTCGGAGGAGGGGACAACGAGTTTTACGTTCGGGATTCTGGCCCGATAACCGATGCCGGGAAAGGCGACAGGCCGCCAAAGTTGCAGACAGATTTTGAAAATCTCTCCTTGACAGAAACAGGCTACGATGAAAAAAGAGGACCGGCTTTCATAGGACCGTTCCTCTTTGGCTTTTTGGTTGGATCTTCTTACCGGATTATTTCGCCGTCCTGACAAAGTCAAGTAATGCCTGGGCCGTTGCTTCGGGCTCTTCGAGAAAGCCCATGTGTCCCGAATTTTCGAGCCAGACAACCCGGGCTTCGGGATGGTCGGCGACCATCTTCTCGGCTACCTCTGCCGGAATGTATCCGTCCTTGCGCCCGAGAATGAAGAGCACCGGGACCTTTGTTGCCCGCAACATCGCATTCTGATCCTTGCGGCCGATCATGCCGTTCAGAAGCGCTACGATCCCGTCGTCTTCGGTAACGAAAACCTGCTCGGTCAGATCCTCGATGTAATCCTTCATCCGGTCGCGGTTCTCCTCGGCAAAGCCCGCCGCCGGGGCGACCCGCGCCAGCAGTTCCTTCTTTCCCGCCCGTACAAGGGCGATCTCGCGTCGTCGGTTCTCGGCCTTCTCCGGCGTGTCGGGGTTGGGCGTCGAGCTCAACAGCACCACTCCGTCGAGCATCTCCGGGTGGCGTTCGCAGAAGGCAAGCGCCACGTAGCCGCCCATCGAGTGCCCGACGAGCGTACAGCGGGCAATTCCCAACGCCCGGAGGGCATCGGCCACCGTGTCGGCCAGGAAATCCATCGAATGTTCTTCGCCCTGAACGACCGAGATGCCGTGTCCCGGCAGATCGAGCGTCACGACCCGGACCTCCTTATATAAATAAGGTATGAAATCCTCCCAGACGAGCATCGATTCGAGATAACCGTGCAGCAGGACGATGCAGTGGTCGCCTTTCTGGGAGTCGCAGATGTGCAGGGCAGTGGGACCTGCCATGATGAATTTTTCGATCATGCGCAATCTGGGTTATTCTTCCTCGTCATCGAGGTAATCGAGAGCGGATTCGCGCTTGACATAGGATGTGTACTCCTCATCGTCGTCCTCCTCGAATTTGCTGTACAGTGCATGCCGTTCCTTGCCGCTTTTGCGCATGGGTTCGAGGCGTTTGGCTTTTCGAAGTTCGTCCGCGTCGTGTTCGCGGATTCCCTTTTGTGTTTTCATGGGTGGGGAAATGGAGATGGTTGGTGTTTAGAAATTTTCGCTGTCGAACGTGCCGGTGAAGACACGGCGGGCCGGGCCCGTCAGACGGACGTCCGTATAAATCTGCGTTTGTGCCTCATGCGAAAAACGTACCGCAAGCTCACCGCCCGGCACCGAAACCGCATAACGCTCCGTGAGGGGCTGCCGTGCGAAGTTGGTGACGATGGCGGCTGCGGTGGCCCCGGTTCCGCAGGCGAGGGTTTCGTTCTCCACGCCGCGTTCGTAGGTGCGGACCCGGATGTTTCCGGGGCCTGTGATTTGGACGAAGTTGACGTTCGTACCCTGCGGGAAGCGGCCCGTGTCATAGCGGATCGGGCGTCCGCGTTCCACGACGTCGACCGACGCGATGTCGTCGACGAACTCCACGTAGTGAGGGACTCCCGTATTGAGGAACCACCACCCGTTGCCTTCGCGGATGTCGCGTACGGCGATCATGCCCAATTCGATCTCGCCGAAGAGTCCTTTTGTCCGGCGGATCCGGGCGGTGTGGAGTCCGTCCGGGGCGTCGAAGAATTTGGTTTCGCCGCCGATTCCGAGGTGCTCGGCGAAGAGCGTGAAGCAACGGGCGCCGTTTCCGCACATCTCGCCTTCGGAGCCGTCGGCGTTGAAGTAGCGCATCGAACAGTCGATCTCGGCGTTGTGTCCGAGGGTCATCAGTCCGTCGGCTCCGATCCCGAAATGGCGGTCGCACAGTCGGGCGATCCGCTCCGCCGCGGGCGTGAAGAGCCCTTCGCGGTTGTCGATCAGGATGAAGTCGTTTCCGGCTCCTTCGTATTTTGCAAATTCCAATTGCACCATTCGGATGTTTAGTCCCGACAAATCGGTAACCTGACGGTTGTTCCCGGGACGGGCGGCATCCGGTCAGACCTCTTTGTGCAGCGGTTTATCCTACGCAAAAATAGTAAAACTTCTAAAAGTTTTGCTACTTTTGTAAAAAATATCCGCCGATCCGCCGTGACGAGCGGAGGATTTGTTTTACAAGCCTGTATTTTAATCGGTTCATCTATGAAAAGTGTGCTTTTCAAGCATCGTTCGATACGCAAGTTCCGCCCGACCCCGATCCCCGATGAGGTGCTGCAAGAGTGCCTCGAAGCGGCCACGCGGGCCTCGACATGCGGCAACATGCAGCTCTATTCGCTGATCGTGACCCGCGACCGGGCCCTGCGCGAGAAGTTGTCCCCGTGCCATTTCAATCAGCCGATGGTCCTCGAGGCGCCGTGCCTGGTGACGGTCTGCGCCGACGTGCATCGTTTCACGATGTGGTGCGAACAGCGCGATGCCGATCCGGCCTACGACAACTTCGCGTGGTTCCTGAACGCCTCGGCGGATGCGTGGCTGGCGACGCAGAACCTCTGCGTGGAGGCCGAACTGCACGGACTGGGCATCTGTATTCTCGGCACGACGATCTATACCGCGGGCGATATTTCGCGGATCTTGGAACTCCCGAAGGGCGTGATTCCGCTGACGGCCGTGGTGCTGGGCTATCCGGACGAGTCGCCGGCACTGACCGACCGTCTGCCGTTGGAGGCGGTTGTCCACTATGAGAAATATACGGATTATACGGCGGCGGAGATCGACGAGCTGTGGGCCGAACGCGAGGAGTCGGAGCTCACGAAACGGCTGCTGGCCGAGAACGGTCTTCCGAATCTGGCGAAGATCTTCACCGAACGCCGCTATGTGCGTCGGGACAATCTGGCGATTTCGGAGTCCTATTTCGAACTGTTGAAGGAGAAGGGATTTTTCAACCAGTGAGCGAATCGTGCGAGGGTCGTGCCGCATACTTTTAGCCGTGCTGTCGGGCCTTGTCTGCTCGGCGTGCAGCGTCACGCGGCAGATTCCCGAGGGGCAGTACCTGCTCCGGAAGGTGAAAATCGAGGATGACCGCACGGTCCCGCGGCGGGACCGGATTCTGGCGTCGGAGTTGGAGAAGTACGTGCGCCAGACGCCGAACAAACGCTTCCTGGGTACGAACTTCTATGTCTGGCTCTACGAACAGGCCAATCCGGCGAAGGAGAACCGCTGGAACGAGTGGAAGCGCAAGATCGGCGAGGCCCCCGTGCTGCTGGACCAGAGTCTGACGCAGAAGAGCGCCGAGAACCTGAAAGTCTATATGGACTCGAAGGGCTTCTTCAATTCGCAGGTGTCGTTCCGGATCGACACGCTGTCGCGGCGACGCCGGGCGAAGGTGGTCTACCGCACGCATCAGGGCGCGCCGTACCGCATCGACTCGATCTCGTACGAATTCCGGGACAAGTTCCTCGAACAGCTCGTTCTGCCCGACACGTCGCGGTCGCTGCTGCGGCGGGGTGCGATCTACGACGTCACGGTGCTGGATGCCGAACGGGAGCGTATTACGGAGTACCTCCGGGACCGGGGCTACTACAACTTTTCGGTCAACAACATCATGTATCTGGCCGACACGCTGGGCGGCAACCGGGAGGTGGACCTCCGGGTGGTCGTCAAGCAGTATCTCGCGGGCTACGACGAGCGCGGGCAGGCCGTCATGGACAACAACATGGTCTACCGCATCGACCGGATCAACATCTTTCCGGATTACGACCCGACGGACCTCCGCAACGATACGACCTGCTTTTCGCGCCTCGACACGCTTCACTACCGGGGTCTGAACATCATCTACGAGAAGCGCCCGAATCTCCGTCCGCGGGTGCTCCGCCAGACGGTGCCGCTCTACCCGAACTATATCTACAATGCGTCGCAGGTCAACCGTACCTACGGCGAGCTGATGTCGCTGGGTTACTTCAAGAGTACGCGCATCGCCTTCGAGGAGCAGCCCCGGCGTGAGGACACGACGAGTTACGTGTCGTTCATCGGGGCTACGGCCGACTCGACGCAGATGCTCTATACGCGCGAGGGCTACCTGACGTGCAACATTCTCTGCACGCCGACGCTCCGTCAGAGCGTGAAGGTGGACCTCGAAGGGAGCACGACGTCGAGTTTCTACGGTTTGAAGGCCACCGTGGGGTACCAGAACCGGAATATCTTCCGCGGGGCCGAGTCGTTCGACATTTCGTTTGCGGCGGGCTACGAGTTCATGAAGGCTCCGGACGCGCGGACGAAACGGGCCACGGAGTTCGGTATCACGACGGGTCTGACCTTCCCGCGGTTCCTGGCGCCGTGGCACATGCGGCGTTTCCGGAACGTGAATCAGCCGCGGACGAAGATCGAGGTGTCGGTGAATTTCCAGGACCGGCCCTATTATGCGCGGACGTTGTCGAGTGCAGGTTTCACCTACCTGTGGACGAACAACCGCTATTCGAGTTTCTCGCTGCGGCCGATCGATATCAACGTGATCGACATGACCCGGCCCGTGGACCCGGAGTTTCTGGGCAATACGCAGAACAAGTACCTGATCAACAGCTTCCAGACGCAGTTCATCGGAGGGCTCTCGTTCGGATACAGCTACAACAACCAGCGGAAGAACTTCGGTGGGAATGCCACCACGATCCGCTTCAATGCCGAGACGGCGGGCAACCTGATCGACGCCGTGGAGCACGCCTTCTACCACCCGGCGGCGGGTAAGGAGTACTATACGATCTTCGGGATCCGCTATTCGCAGTATTTCCGTGCGGATTTGAGCATCAGCCGCAAGGTCATGCTGGGCGAGGTCGCGGCGCTGGTCGGGCATCTCTACGGCGGCGTGGCCATGGCCTACGGGAACTCGGAGTCGGTTCCGTTCGACCGCCAGTTCTATTGCGGCGGCAGCAACGGCATGCGGGGCTGGACGCCCCGGACCCTCGGCCAGGGCTCCGTGGCGGACCCGCACAATGCCTATCCGGTGCAGACGGGCGACGTGAAGCTGGAAGCGAATCTGGAACTGCGTTTCCCGATCTGGGGCATCGTCCACGGTGCGACGTTCTTCGATCTGGGCAACATCTGGTACATCCGCCAGCATCCGACGGAGTATTCGGACGATGCGGTCTTCCATTTCGACCGCTTCTACAAGCAGCTGGGATTCAATACGGGTCTCGGACTGCGTTTCGACATCAAGTTCGCGGTGCTGCGCCTCGACTGGGGTATCCAGCTGCACAATCCGAACAATCCGGCCGGGGAGCGCTGGATCCACAATTTCAAGTGGAAGAATACGGCGCTGAACTTCGGTGTGGGCTATCCGTTTTAGCTTCGGCTGATCCTCTTCCGGCCGACACGTCTCTCCTGTCCGACATTCTCCCTGTCCGACACGTCTCTTCCGGCCGACATTCTCCCTTCGCCCTTGCTCGACAGGGTCAGAAGGGATATCCGATGGCGAGGTGGAATCCCAGTCCGTCCCTGAAACTCGAAATGTTGTAATACCCCTTCTTGTCGGGGTTCGGATAGGGGGTGTGGAGCCCGATTCCGAGGTCGGCGCGGATGACCAGATAGCTGATGTCGTACCGCAGTCCGAATCCGGTTCCGAGGGCGATCTCGTCGAGCAACCCTTTCCATTTGAGTTCGGCGCCCGGGCGGTTCGGGTCGTTTTTCAGCAGCCAGACATTCCCGGCATCGAGGAAGACGGCGCCGTTCAGCCGTCCCATGATTCCGAAACGGTATTCGATGTTGGCTTCGAGTTTGAAATCACCCGTCTGATCGAGGTATCCGTCGCTGTCGTCGGCAGGCGGGCGGTAGCTTCCGGGGCCGATCGACCGGACGGTGAAGGCGCGGATGCTGTTCGCTCCGCCGATGTAGAACTGCTCGCTGTACGGCATCACCTCGGAGTTTCCGTAGGCATACCCCACGCCGACGAGGAAGCGCGTGGCGAGCCAGTTGTTGCGGCGGCCGATGCGGTGGTAGAACTTCACTTCGCTGATCTCCTTGGCGAACTGCGAGAAGCGGTTTCCGAAGAGCTCCTGGGGCTGCCGTTCGCCGAAGGCGCGCAGGATGCCGGAGAGGAGGTTGCCGGCGGCCGTGAGGCTGTTCTGCCAGTAGAAGCGGCGGTTTCCGGTGGCCCCGTAGGTCTTGTCGAAGGTGTAGGTGTAGCTGATCGAGGGGACGAACTGGTTGCGGAAACTCATGGCGATGGAGGGGTTCTCCTCCATGGTCTGGTCGAAGCTGGCGGTCGTATGCAGGAGCCGGTTGTAGGTGAGCTTGAAGACGGTCAGGCCGTGGTGGCTGTACGGCGAGGTGCGGAAGTTGTATCCGGCCGATCCGCTGAATGCGATCAGGTGGAAGAAGCGGGGGCGGTTCATCAGCTCGACGCCTAACTGGAAGGCCGTGGAGCCGGGATAGCGCAGCCGGGAGACCCATCCTTCGGGAAGCAGCAGCCGCGGAAGATTCAGGTTCGAGGTCAGACCGAGTTCGTAGGAGTTCATCCGCGAGGTCTGGCCTCCGGAGTTTTTGTTTCCGGTCTGCCACTCGTAGGAGCCGGTGAGTTTGACGTCGAGGACCTCGCCGCCGCGGAAGAGGTTGTTGTTGCTGACTTTGAGCGTTATGCCGGGGCCGATGAAGCTGTTCGACTTGGAGGTCGCATCGGTTTCGAGGGCGACTTCCAACGGGTAGTCGAACTGTGCGTCGATCGCCACGTCGAGGGTGTCGCCCCCGCGCAGCGAGTCGAGCGGCGTGACGGAGAGGTTCACCGAGCGGAAGATCCCCAGTTGGTTGAGTTCGTTTTGGGTCCGGTTCTGGGCATCGACGGTGAAGAGCTGCCCGGGACGGAGCGTGAGGGCGCGCTGCAATACCCGGGGACGGATCTTCATCGGGCGTTGAGCGATCACCGTGGCGTTGCGGAGCCGGAGGGTGTCCCGGGGCCCGGGTCGGAGGTTCCGCAGGCGGACGGTGACGTCGCCCACGCGGTAGGGTTTCAGCGCCACGGCCGGGAGGTTGGGTTTGAGCGTCAGCCGCAGGTCGACGCGCTGCGGCCGGAGGGTGGTGTCGGCGAGGAATTCGAGGTATTCGGGCCGGAAGTAGTAGTATCCGCGGTTGCGCAGGAGGCCGGTGATGCGCTGCCGTTCGGCGGTGAGCGTGTCGAGGTTGTACTGGGCGCCGGTGCGGAGCAGCGACGTGGCGCGGAGGCTGTCGATGAGCGGGTCCATGCCGGGGTTCACCGTCGGATAGGCGATCTCTCCGTAGAACCAGGGTTCGGCGATGCGGAGCGTGTAGTCGACTTTGGCCTTTCGTCCGTGCTTGCGGTAGCGCAGCGAGTCGGAGACCGAGGATCCGAAGTATCCGAAGTTGGCGAGGGCCTGTTCGGCAACCTGGGTGCGCAGCCCGGGCTGGACCTTCGAGAGGAGGACGGGCTCCTTGGCGAGGCGTTTGAAGAACCAGTATTTGAATCCCTTTTCGCGGGGCGTGTAGCAGTAGTTCCAGGCCCAGAGTCCGATCGGGAGGGGAGTCCGGAGCCAGGGGCTGTACAGCGGGTTGTTGGGGGCCACGGAGAGGGGCTGGCGGGCGGCCTCCTCGGCGGCCGTGGAGAGCACGACCCCCGAATCGGGTTGGATCCGGAGCTTCTTCACGCCCGTGTAGAGCACCTCGCCCTCCGGGATGCGGCGGACGGTGGAGCAGGCCGCGGCGGAGAGCAGCCCCACGGCGACGAGAATCCTTCTAATGCGCATCGTCTTCATGTTGCTGCTTCGGTTTTGCTGCGGGCTTCGACGACCGGAAGAGATCGCCCAGCCGCGAGAGGCGTTTGCGGATGACGAATCCGACGCCGGTTTCGGTGATCTCGCCTTCGAGGATGCTTTCGTAGCCGGTGTGTCGGAAGACGCGGATGTACATGTTGTCGCGTTTGTCGAGCATGTATTCGATCGAGATGTCGTCGATGAGGTTCTCCTTGAGGTTCTGCGTCGGGTCGGCGTCGGTGCTGAACTTGCCGCCGATGACGGCGCGTATGCGGTTGCTGAACAGGTTTTTGGAGAGCCGGTAGGAGTAGTCGGTACGCTGTCCGTTGGGGTCGTCCTGCCCGTAGGAGTCGATGCCGAACGAGAGGTCGACGCCTTTGAGGTTGTTCTGCGCCCACTGGTTCAGCTCGTTCTGGATGAAGGTGTTGAGCGGGTTCTCGGAGCTGACTTTGGCCGTGGTTCCGGGACCCGTGTAGGTGTTGTATATCAACAGGTTCATGGCCTGGTTGGCGCGTTGTTCGGCCGTCAGCGAGTTGAGCTGGTTCTGCATCGTGAGGTCTTCGGGGGCGGCGAGTCCGAAGCTGATCGCCAGATCGGTGAGCGTGTTGCGGATGTTGATCGAGATGTCGAAGTTCACCGGGCGAGTCTCCTGCCCGTCGTCGGAGGAGACGTTGGCGCGGACGCTCTCCACGGCGGTGATGTTGAATGCGGGGTCGGCGGGATTCCCGTTCCATTCGACATAGCTCCCGGGTTGGATCTTGAAGACCTTCTGTGCGATGACGGGCGGGTTGTAGCGGACGGTGCCTCCGGAGAGGACGTATTTGCCCGCCAGCCGGGTGTCGCCCAGCGGATTCATCGTGTAGGAGAGGTTCCCGCCGCCGCGCAGGTCGATGCGGTTGCTGCCGTCGGGCGAGAGGTCGACGGCGGCCTTGACGTCGCTGTTGATGTCGACGTTCAGCGCCATGTCGAGCCCTCCGATCCGGATGGGCGGGAGATCGGAGGGCGGCTCCTGCGTGTCGAGCTCCTCGAACGAGACGAACGAAACGACGTTCTGCGACTGCGGCTTGACCTCCAGCGGGGAGCTCTGCATGACGTAGTTGATGTCGGTGCCGCCGAGCAGGGCGACGTTGCCGCGGATCGAGAGTTCATCGACCGGGCCCTTGACCGAGGTGTTCAGGTCGAGGTAGGCTTCGCCGTAGACGGTCGTCCGCTCCTTGCGGGGGACGTTCACGAGCTGGAAGTCGGCGGCACGTAGCGTGAGGTCGGTGCTCATGCGGCTGAAATCCGAGAGGTCGACTTCGCCGTCGATCGTGAGCGGCTTCCGGTTCGGAGCAAGGAGGGCGTAGCGGTCGAAGCGGACGCGGCTGCGGTCGAAGCGGATGGTGTCCCCGGCGAATCGGAAGGCCGTGCCGATCATCGGGACGCGGACCGAGGCGGCGGCGAAGTGCAGTCTGCCGTTGAGGAGCGGCTGTGCGGGGGAACCCGTGGCGTCGATCCTTCCGGCGAGGACGCCGGAGAGCTGCACGAGGTCGTCGGGCAGGAAGACGTTGGCCCGTTGCAGGGGGAATCCCGGAATGAGGAGTGCCGCGTCAAGCGGATCCGCTGCCTCTTTGCGGTAGTCGGCGCGTGCCGAGAGCACGTCGAGCGAGTCGAGCGTGAGCCGCACGTTGGCCCGCTGCCGGCCCTCGCCCTGTGCATAACGGGCCGCAAGGGCGACGTCCCCGAAGCGCTGCCGGTCGTAGGTGAGGCTGTCGACGGCCACCTCGCCCCGCAGCGCGAGGGTGTCGGCCCCCATGTGCAGCATGAGATCGCTTCCCAGCACGCCGTCGAGGGGCGGGGCCGCGGGCAGCAGTCCCAGAATGGACCCGATCCCCAGTCCGGCCATCCCGACACGAATTCCCTCCATGCCGGCCTCGGCTGGCTGCGAGTGGATGGCGAACCGCTGCGGGCCCCGGGTGAGGTCGAGGTCGGCGCTCAACCGCTTGTCGAAGCGGTAGACGAGGTAGTTGCCGGGATTGACGCTCCACGGCTCGAATCCGAACCGGGGATCTTCGCCGAGCGAGATCCGCACGAGGGAGTCTGTCCACGCGGCGTCGATCTCCGAGCACAGCCCGACGCGCCCGCTCCGGTCACGCTGGGAGAGGAACAGACGCGCGGTGTTCTGCACCACGTCGCCGTAGAGGGCTGCGGTGGCTATGTGGTCCAGATTTCCGGGGGCGTTGGCGGCCCGGAGCGCATACTGCAAGCGGGGACCGTCCTGCCGGAGCGAGAGCTCCGTGGTGTCGATCCGGATGCCGCCCGAGGTCAGCCCCTCGATGCGCAGGGCAAGGGCCACGGGCAGCGAGTCGGCGTTTCCGCCGTGGAGTTCCAGCCTCCGGAAGGAGGCGTTTTTCGTGCGCAGGAAGTTGTTCAGGATATTCTCCTGCCCGGCCGAGAGTTCCATCCGGAAGTCGGGCAGGGCGGGTTTCAGCGAATCCATGTCGACGCATTGGGTGTCGATCTGCCGCATCAGCGTCGCAAGACTCCGGGGCAGGGCGGCCCGGAGCGAATCGAGCGATTCCGGAGCGCGGAACGTCCACCGCAGATCTCCCGACTGCACTTCGGCCCGGACCGACGTCGAATCGGTGCGGACTTCGAGAGTGGTCGGTCGGATGCGGTCCGTCTGCATGCCGTTGCGGATGGCGATGCTGTCCAGCGCGATGCGGGCGTCGTAACACCCCGGTCCGGCGGCCGAGGCCTCGGCGTCGAGGAGGAAGAGCCCGCCGATCGGCTCCGGGAGGAATCCCAGTGCCGCGAGGTCGAACCATCCGACCTGTCCCGACACGCGGACCTGCTGTTGCTCCCGGCTCATCCGGCCGTCGATTCCGAGGGCGATCCGCAGCGCCGAGTCGCGGTCTTCGATCCGTCCCGCGAGCTGCTGCTCCGCCAGATTGGCCTCCACGCCGATCCCTCCGAAGTCGCGGCCTCGATACTCCGCATGGGAAATCTCCAACCGGATCCGGCTCCGCGTCGCCGCGCTGAACGGATCGAACCCTTCGCCCTGTGCGTCGAGCGTCAGATCGAGCCTTCCGAGCGAATCGTGGGGCAGGAAGCGGTTCAGCGGGAAACTGTCGCAGCGGAGTTCGGCCGCATATTGCTGCCGCCGGCCGTCGAAGCGTCCCTTCACTCCGATCTGCCCTCCGCCGGCGGTCAGGAGCGACGTCAGGGCATAGGCTCCGCGGTCGGCCGCGGCCGTGCCCTGCAATCCGATGCGTTCGGGCAGCGCCACCCGGCGGCGCAGCGCCGTGTCGGGCAGGATCTCCAACAGGAAGGCCGGGTCGCGGAGATCGCCCCGGAAGCGGGCCGATGCCGCTATCCGTTGCGGGTCGAGCGGATATTTCGCCGTCCCGTCCACGGTCAGCGCGAGATGCCCGGGCGAGGAGAGTTCGAGACCGATGCGGGCGAGCTCCTCCAACGTGCCGTTGGCTGCAAGATGCAGCCGCAGCGGCCGGTTGTCCAGCGGTGCGGGGAGCAGTGACGGTGCCAGCAGCGCCAGTTCCGCGGTATTCACGTCGGCCTCCGCATCGGCCGTCAGCGGGGCGGCAGGATTCGTTTGCAATATGCCGGGGCCGGTCTTGACGTCGGCCCGGATGTGCGAATTCCGCGTGGTGAGATCGAATCCGGTGAGCGCGATCCCCTCGGGCCCCATTTCGAACCGGCCGCGGGTCTGTTCGACCGAGAGCCCGCAGCGCTCCTTGAATGCCAGTTGCCGGATTTGCAGGGCGATGTCGCTGCCCCGGTTGCGGAGCGAATCGAGCGAGAGTTCAAGCCCGGAGATCTGGATATACTCCGGATCGAATCCTGCCGTCGGGTGGTGTCCCCATACGCCGTAGGTGACCTGGTCCTCTGTCAGTGCAATCTCCCCGATCCGGACGGTCCAGGGTTGTGCGGATGGCTCCGCCTCGGGTTGAACCTCCGGTGCCGCCTGCTCCGTTTCCGTCCCCTTCGGAAGGGTCAGGTAGGTGCAGGCGCTGCGGTCCAGCCGGAAGCGTGCGACGCTGACCTGCTGCCCGCCCAGCTCCACTCGGCACGTATCGGCTCCTGCCTCGCCCACCTGTACGGAGAGCCCCCGGATGTCGGGCGCGGTCTCCATTTCGAACGAAGTGTTCCGGATGGCGATTGCCGCGAGGCCGATCGTCCACGGCTGGGCGGGCGCCGTGTCGGGTTTCTCGACGCTTTCGCTGCTTCCCGGACGCAGGAACGCCCCGGCATCGTCGAGCACGATCCGCCCGACGGCCGCCTCCCGGGTGCGCAGATCGGCCGCAACCCGTTCCACATCCAGACGTCCGGCCGTCAGCCGCATGCCGAACCCCGTCACGGAGTCCCGGTAGCAGGCCGCGAGACGTTCGATCCCGAACGTCCGGACGACGGCCTTTTTGCGCAGCAGGGGCCACGGATCGACGTCGAGACGGATCCGTCCGCAGTCGACCAGCGTGTCGCTGCGGTCGATCAGCCGCACCTGCTCGACCGTGAGCCGCAGGGGAAATGCCAGCCGCAGCCCTCCGACGGAGAGCTCCATGCCGAGGGCCTTCGAGACCGGGCCGACGGCCTTGTGCAGGGCAAACTCCTGCACGGTCGGCACGTACAGCAGGACGATGCAGATCAGCGGAAGCGACAGCAGGACGAGGAGTGTGCGGAACGCATATTTGAGGACCTTTCTCACGATCGACCGGAAAACTCGGAAATTCTCCTGCAAGGTACAAAAAGCGGACGATTAAATCTTCCTCCGCGGCAAAAAAAGGTCCGAAAGAGCGTGTGCAGCGTCTTTTTCGAGGGGCGTTTTACGGTTGGGCCTTGTAGTGGGAGGGCGACATGCCGGTGTTGCGCTTGAAATAGCTGCCGAAGAACGACTGGTTCGGGAAGTTCAGTGCGTAGGCGATCTCCTGCACGCTCATGTCGGAGTATTTGAGCAGCGTCTTGGCTTCGAGAATGACGAAGCTGTCGATCCATTCCGACGCGGATTTCCCGCTGATGCGTTTGATGAGTGTCGTGAGGTATTTCGGGGTGATGCACAGCTGCCGGGCGTAGAATCCGACGCTTCGTTCGTGCTTGTAGTGTTGGCCGAGGAGCTGTGTGAACTGCGTGAAATACTCTTTGGCCCGGCTGCGGTCGGGGTTTTCGATTTCGGGGTGTTCCGCCAGATAACGCCGCAGGATCTCCCCGACCTTGTAGAGCATGCTGGAAATCAGACCGCCGATGATTTCGGCCGAGAATTCGCTCTCGGGACCTTTGAGCTCCTGTTCGATCAGAACGATGAAATTCCGCAGAGCCTGACACTCCTTGTGGGAGATTTCCAGACACGGACAGGCCGTGAATTGCAGGAACAGCGGCAGCATGCGTTTGGTGTCGAGGTTGATGCGTTTGAGGAAATCCGGCGAGATGGCGATCACGTGTGCCTTTACGGACTCGGCCGAACGGGCTTGCAGGATGCTGTTCGGGCTGAATATGAACATCGAATCCTTTTTGAGCCGGAACTCTTGCAGGTTGAGCAGCCCGGAGGCTTCGCCCTCGGTCCCGACGCCGATGATGAAGGCGTTGATGCGGCACGGGTAGCGGAAGGCTTGCAGATGCGATTCCGTGCTGGCGGCAAGGCACTCGCCCATCAGCCCCGGACGGCTCTCGCCGCCCGAGATCGTGATCAGTTCTTGCAGGGTGAAGCGGTTTATCGGTGCGGAGGCAGATTCTCTGTTCATGGGACGTAAAAAGTTTGCACAAATTTATGTCTATAACGGGAAAGAGTCCCCGAATCGTCTTTTTATGCGACATAATGAACACTACGCGCTCCATTTTGAGGAACGGCAGCCCTGCCAGCCTTGCCAGCCCTGCCTTGTCCTGTCCTGCTCTGCTTTGTCCTCTCCACTTCTCTCTGCTCTGCTCCGCTCCTCTCCGGCCCAGCCCTGTCCTGTTCTGCAAAGCGAACGCCGGATCCCTTCGAAAGGATCCGGCGTCATGGGGAAAATCTCGGAATCAGGCTTCGGACCGATTATTCGGCTGCGGGCGTGGCCGCAGGTTCTTCGGTGATGCCGAGTTCCTTCTTGACTTCGGGAGCGATGTCGGTGAGGTTTGCCTCGTCGAAATAGGCCAGCGAGCCCGTCGAGGTGTCGAAGACAACCAGGTATCCGCCGGCCGCCGAGATCTTGTCGATGGCGTTCTTGGCCTTCTCGATGATCGGGGCGAGGAGTTCGTTCTGTTTCTTCTGATACTCCTGCTGTGCGCGCTCCTGGAACTCACGGATGCGGTTCTGCAAGTCATTCAGATCCTTCTCCTTCATCTCCTTGGCGATGTCGGTGAGCGTGTTGAAGTTCTTCTGGAAATCCTGCAACTTGGTGTTGAACTCGACCTGCATCGTCTCGATGTTGTCCTGGAGCTCCTGTGCATAGGTTTCCATGTTGGTCTGCATGGTCTTGGTTTCGGGCATCGACATGATGATCTCCTGCGTGTTGATGCGTCCGAACTTCTGGGCGAAGAGCGACGTGGAACCCGTCAACAGCACGACTGCAAGGGTTAATTTAAGTGCTTTTTTCATAAAACTTATGCGTTAATGTTTTGATGTTTCTACTGTTGTTTCAGCAGGTCGATGATCTGCTGGGTGCGTTCGACCGTGGGGTTGTTGTAGAGCAGCGTGGGGTTGTTCGACGAGTCGAGCACGAGGTCGGCGCCGATCTCTTTGGCATAGGCCTCGATGGCGGCGAAGACCCGCTTCTGGATCGGCGAGATCTTTTCGATGCGGGTTTTCATCAGCACACCCTCCTTTCCGAAGAGGCTTTCCTGATACTCCTGGGCCTCCTTCTCCTTGGCGAGGATCTGGTTTTCGCGGGCCTGGCGGGCGGACGACGAGAGCGAAGCCTTCTGGTACTGGTAGGTGTTGTAGAGGGACTCGACCTCGGCGAACTTCTCATCCACCTGTTTCTGATACTGTTTGGCCAGCGAATCCAACTCTTCGATGGCGCTGTTGTAGATCTCCATCGACTTGAAGATCTTCTCGCTGTTGACGATTATGTAATTTTGAGCCGTGACGACTCCTGCCATGAGCAGACCTGCCGCTATTGAGATCAGCCGTTTCATAATTTGAAATTTTAAGTGTCGCTTCCGGGAAATCCGGAGTTGTTGTCATAAATATAACTCTTTTCTTTCAAATTTATTGCCATCAGGCTGATTTTAGAACTGCTGTCCGAGTACGAAGTGGAACTGGCTGCCGCTCTTGGTCGTGGAGTTGGCCGGGGGATCGAATCCGTAACCCCAGTCGATTCCGAGCATGCCGACCACGGGCAGATAGAGCCGCACGCCGAAACCGGCCGAGCGCTTGATCTTGAAGGGCGAGAACTCCTTCCAGGAGTCGAAGGCATTACCGCCTTCGAGGAATCCGAGGACATAGATCTGCGACGAGGGTTTGAGGATGATCGGGTATCGCAGCTCGGCGGTGTACTTGTTGTATCCGCGCGAGTAGTAGTTCGAGGGGTCGAGGGCTCCGTCCTCGTAACCGCGCATGCCGATGATGTCGATACCGTAGATGTTGTATCCGGTCATTCCGTCGCCGCCGACTTCATAGCGCTGGAAGGGCGAGACCTTGTTCTTGTTGTAGCTTCCGAGGTATCCCATCTCGGCTTTGAGCATCAGCACGAGGTTCGAGTTGTTGAGGAATCCCTGGAACCACTGGGCCTTGAACTGCCACTTGTGGAACTCGATCCAGCGGTAGCGGTCCTGGTCGCTCATCGACTGGTCGGAGTAGTCCTTTCCGTCCCAGAGCGAGTAGGGGAGCGTGGCCTGCACCGAGGCACTGAACTCCGAACCGCGGCGCGGGTAGATGGGCTGGTCGACGGAGTTTCGTCCGAAGACGAGTTTGAGCGAAAGGAGGTTGGAGTTTCCGTTTTCGACGACGAATCCGGTCCAGTTTTTCAGGTTGTAGCGTTCGTAGCTGGCCTCGGCGTAGAACGTGAAGTAGGGGTCGGGCCAGTTGAGGCGCTTTCCGAGACCGGCGGCGACACCGTAGGTCCGGAAGTACTGCGTGGCGGTCTGCCAGACGTAGTAGGCGTTGTTCTGCTCGGAGATGTGGGCCGAGAAGGTGAACGAGTTGGGTTTCTTGCCGCCGAGCCAGGGGTCGGTGAAGCTCAACGCGAAGGCCTTGTAATAGGTGCCGTTGGTCTGTGCCGAGAGCGAGAGCCGCTGGTTCTGGCCCATGGGGTAGGGCCTCCACGCGCCCTTCTTGAAGAAGTTCTTGACCGAGAGGTTGTTCAGCGTGATGCCGACCGATCCCACGAAGGTGCCCGAACCCCAACCTCCGGCGATGTTGAACTGGTCGGAAGCCTGCTCTTCGAGGGGCCAGTTGATGTCGACCAGCTCGTTCGTGACGGGTTTGATGTCGGGCATGATGGCCTCGGGGTTGAAGTGCCCCATGGAACCCAGCGTGCGGATGGTCTGCATCAGCAGCGAGCGGTTGTAGAGTTCTCCCGGGCGGGTGTAGAGTTCGCGGCGGATGACCTCGTCGTCGACTCTCTGGTTGCCGGAGATGCCGACGTTGTTGATGGTGAACTGCTTGCCCTCGAAGACCTTGACCTCGATGTCGATCGAGTCGGCACCGATGATCGTCTCGGCGGGTTCGATCTGCGACATGAGGTATCCCTCGTTCTGGTAGAGCGACGACACGGACATGGCTTCGGGATCGGTCTCCTTGCCGATGCCGAGTCGTTTGTGCATGGTCTTCTTGTCGTAGGTGTCGCCCGTCTTGACGCCGAACATGCGTTGCAGGTCGTCGGTCTCATAGACCGAGTTGCCGACCCACGAGACGTTGCGGATGTAGTATTTGTTGCCTTCGGAGACTTCGAGGTCGATTCCGATCCGTTTTTCGTTGATCGGGTAGATCGAGTCGCGGACGATGTTGGCGTTGCGGTATCCCTTCGAGTTGTAGAAGTCGATGAGCAGCTCCTTGTCGGCCTCGTAGTCCGTTTCGTTGAGTTTGGCGCCCTTGAAGAAGTTGATGGACTTCTGGTGGGTTTTCTTGAAGGTGCGGCGCAGGCGCTTGTCCTTGAACTGTTCGTTTCCGATGAAGTTGATCCGGCCGATTTTGACCTTCTCCTTGCGGTCGATCAGGAAGGTGACGTTCACGGCCTGTCCGGGTCGGAGCGTGTCGTTGTCGATGCGTACGTCGACCTCGGTGTTGCGGAAGCCCTTTTCGGACCAGTAGTCGCGGATGAGCTTCTTGTTCTTGTCGATGACGTAGTCGGAGAGTTCGCTTCCGCGTTTGAGTTTGAGTTTTTCGAGCAGGTCCTTCTGCTTGCCTTTGGAGATACCCTCGAAGGCCCAGTTGTAGACGCGGGGCCGCTCTTTGAGGAAGACTTCGAGGTCGAGGCTGTCGCCGTCGATTTCGGCGCCGATCTTCACGTCGGAGAAGAAGCGCTGGCTCCAAAACCGGGTGATGGCGTTTGCGATGAAGTTGCTGGGCAGGTAGATCGAGTCGCCCTCGATGAGACCTGCGGATGATTTGAGGACGTCGGGGTTGAGGTATTTTATGCCGTGGACGTTGATTTTGCGGATGTAGTAAAGTTTGGGCTCGCCGCTGTTTTTGAACATCGGGGCGTTTTCCGGGACGGCCGGACGGGGCTCCTGGGCCGTGGAATCCTGGGGGATCCGCTCTTGGGCGAACATATTCGTGCAGCCGAGCAGGAGAAGGGCGGCTGCCATGAATATCTTACGGGAACAGTTCATCTATTATCGTCTGTTGTCAAACTGAAACTTCATTTACTTGGTCACGAGACCGAAACGGCGGTCGCGTCGGGCATACTCCTCGATGGCCTGATCGAAGGTCTCTTCCGTAAAATCGGGCCAGAGCACCTCGGGGAACCAGAACTCCGCATAGGAGGCCTGCCAGAGGAGGAAGTTGCTCAGGCGTTGTTCTCCGCTGGTGCGGATGATCAGGTCGGGATCGGGATAGGGTGCCGTATCGAGGTTTTCCGTGATGGTGGATTCGCAGATCTCCTCGGGCCGGATCTCTTTGTCGGCGACCCGGCGTGCGATGCGCTGCACGGCGCGGGTTATTTCGCTGCGCGAGGAGTAGTTGAGGGCGAGGACGAGGGTCAGGGTCCGGCCCCCGGCGGTCTGCCGTTCGATTTGTTCGAGGGCCGTGCGGACCTTTTCGGAGAAACGTTCGCGCTGGCCGATCATGCGGACGCGGACACCCTGCCGGACGAGTTCGGGGGCCTCGCTGACGACGCACTGGCAGAAGAGCTCCATCAGGGCGTCGACTTCGGGAGCGGGGCGTCCCCAGTTTTCGGTCGAGAACGCATAGAGGGTGAGGACCTGCACGCCGTGGCGTGCGGCCGCGCGCAACGCCGCACGGACGGGTTCCACGCCGGCCGCATGGCCTTGGTGACGTTCCAGTCCGCGCAGTTCGGCCCAGCGGCCGTTTCCGTCCATGATGATGGCGACGTGTTGCGGTATGCGTCTCTGCTCGCTCATAGTAGGGCACAAATATAGGGAAAAATCTGTTAACTGCCGGAAAAAAACCGATAAATGATGCTCCGTACCTAACTGCGTATGTCGATTCCCCACATCATCTTATTGCGTAACGTGTCGTAAAATGATATATTGTGCGGCACGGCGAGAAAAATGGGCTGGTCGGCGCGTCGGATGGTGAACGTGGCGCCGTGGGGGACGGGGTAGTTCCGGTTGTCGAGGGTGACGAAAGCGTCGGAGCGCCGGGCCTGGACCTGGAACGAGATAACGCTCGAATCGGGGATTACGACGGGCCGCATCGTGAGGTTGTGGGGCGCGAGGGGCGAGATGATCAGGCAGCGGCACGTCGGGGCCACGACGGGGCCTCCGGCGCTGAGCGAATAGGCCGTGGAGCCGGTGGGGGTCGAGACGATGAGCCCGTCGCCGTGATAGGTTCCGACCAATTGCCCGTCGACGCGGGTCTCCACGGAGATCATGCCGGCGCCGTGGCGCTGGACGGTGAATTCGTTGAGCGCCAGATAGGAGTCGGGCTGCTGGGGAAAGACGCCCTCGACGTGGAGCAGCGAGCGGGGTTCGGTCTGGATGCGGCCCTCGGCGATCTGGCGGAAGAGGAGTCCGATGTCGCTGTTGGGGGCGCTGGTGAGGAATCCGAGGTGCCCGGCGTTGATGCCCATGACGGGGATGGGGGCGCCGTGGAGACGATGTACGCCTTCGAGCAGGGTTCCGTCGCCGCCGTAGCAGATCATGAGCGAGTTGACGGGCTGGTCGCCGACCTGTTGGCCGTAGATTCTGCGGGGCGGGAGGGTGCATCCGGTGGCATGCCGGAGGATGGGTGCGAACTCCACGTTGACGGCGAAGTCGAATCCGAGTTGTTCGATGGCGCGGAGCATTTCGCGCAGCACTTCGGGTTTGTGTGCGACCCTGGGGCGGGAAAAAAGTATGATTTTCATCCGCGGAGTTTCGAAAAAATCCGTAACTTTACCACGCCGGAAGTCTCCTTGTGCCGCGTTCGGCGCGGCGTCGGGATACGGAAGGCTGGCATATCGACGCAAATATAGCGAAATTTATGACAAAATTGAGTGTAAATATCAATAAGATTGCCGTGATCCGGAATTCCCGCGGGGGCAATCTTCCCGACGTGGTGCGGGCCGCCACGGACATCGAGCGCTTCGGTGCGGACGGAATTACGGTACATCCGCGTCCGGACGGGCGCCATATCCGTTATGACGACGTGCGGAACCTGAAACGGGTCCTGACGACGGAACTGAACATCGAGGGAAATCCCATCCCGTCGTTCGTGGATTTGGTGCTGGAAGTTGTCCCGTCGCAGGTGACGCTCGTCCCGGACGCCCACGACGCCATCACGTCGAATGCCGGCTGGGACACGCTGGCGCACCGGGAGTTCCTGACCGACGTGACGCGGCGTTTCCACGAACGGGGCATCCGGGTTTCGATCTTCGTGGACCCGGTTCCGGCGATGGTTGCCGGGGCGAAGGCGTGCGGCGCCGACCGGGTGGAGCTCTACACCGAGGCCTATGCCCGGGAATATCCCGCGGATCCGGCGCGGGCCGTGGCGCCCTATGTGGCGGCTGCCGAGGAGGCGCGCCGGCAGGGGCTGGGTCTGAATGCGGGGCACGACCTGTCGTTGGAGAACCTCCGCAGCTACGTGGAGCGCATCCCCTGGACCGACGAGGTCTCGATCGGACACGCGCTGATCAGCGACGCCCTCTATTACGGACTGGAAAATACCGTGCAGCTCTACCGCCGGGAACTTAAAAACGCATGAACATGAAACGCATTCTGATTCTTGTTGCCGCGCTGTGGGTTGCCGGTGCGGCCTTCGCCCAGGGCGAATACCACTACCAGCGGCGGAGCCTTTTCAACGTTCTGCCGCTGCATTCGAGCGACATCGTGTTCCTGGGCAACTCGATCACCGACGGATGCGAGTGGGCGGAGTTGTTCCAGAACCGCCACGTGAAGAACCGCGGGATCAGCGGCGACCGCACAGCCTGGCTGCTCGACCGGCTCGATTCGATCATTGCGGCGCATCCGAAGAAACTCTTCCTGATGATCGGGACGAACGATCTGGCGGCGGGGATTTCGCCCGAGGAGATCGTGCGCAACGTTGCGCGGCTGATCGACCGTTTCCAGACGGAGTCGAAGTGGACGAAGATCTACGTGCAGAGCATTCTTCCGGTGAACGGCAAGGACTTTTCGAAATATCGGGGTCACTACGAACATGCGCATCTGATCGTTCCGACGAACAAGCGGCTCGAAGCGCTGTGCGACGAGAAGGGTGTCCAGTACCTCGACGTGTGGGGGGCGCTGGCCGACCACGAGGGGAAACTCGACAAACGCTACACGAACGACGGCCTGCATCTGATGGGGCCGGGCTATCTGGTGTGGCGGGATGCGATCAAAATCCATGTGAAATAGCCGCGTGCCGCTTACCGATCCGATATTCCGGCGCATTTCGCGTCTTGCCGACGAGCAGGGCGTGCGGGCATTCGTCGTCGGGGGCTACGTGCGGGACCACTACCTGCACCGTCCCTCGACGGACATCGACGTCGTGGTCGTCGGGAGCGGCATTGCGCTGGCCGAGGCGTTGGGGCGCGAGTTGCGGACGAAGGTTTCGGTCTTCAAGACCTTCGGCACGGCGATGGTCCGGGCCGGGGGGATCGAGGTGGAGTTCGTCGGGGCGCGCAGGGAGTCCTACACGCGCGATTCGCGCAAACCGGAGGTTGCGCCCGGGACGCTGGAGGACGACCAGCGGCGTCGGGACTTCACGATCAACGCCATGGCATGGTCGCTCAACGGGGCGACGTTCGGCGAACTGGTCGATCCGTTCGACGGGATGTCGGACCTGGAGGATTGCATCATCCGCACGCCGTGCGACCCGGACGTGACCTTCTCGGACGACCCGCTGCGGATGATGCGGGCGGTGCGGTTTGCGTCGCAGCTGGGCTTCACGATCGAGGAGGAGACCTTCGACGCCATCTGCCGCAACGCGGAGCGGATCGGCATCGTCTCGCGCGAACGGATCGCCGTGGAACTGAACAAGATCGTGCTGTCTCCGGTCCCGTCGATGGGTTTCGAACTGTTGGAGATGACGGGGCTGTTGAAACTGATTTTCCCGGAGATGCAGGCGCTGAAAGGGGTCGAGCGCCGAGGCAGGCATGCCCACAAGGACAATTTCTACCATACGTTGAAGGTGCTGGACAACGTTTCGCGGCGTTCGGACGACCTGTGGCTGCGCTGGGCGGCGATCCTGCACGACATCGGCAAGCCGCAGACGAAGGTCTACGACCCGCGCGTGGGGTGGACCTTCCACGGCCACGAGGTCGCCGGGTCGAAGATGGTCCCGGGGATCTTCCGCCAACTGAAACTCCCGCTGAACGAGCACATGAAATTCGTGCAGAAGCTGGTCTTCCTGCACCTGCGCCCGATTATCCTTTCGGAGGATCTGGTGACCGACTCGGCGGTGCGGCGTCTGTTGTTCGAGGCGGGCGACGACGTGGAGGCGCTGATGACGCTGTGCGAGGCGGACATCACGTCGGGGATCGATGCGAAGGTGAAGCGTTACCTGGCGAATTTCGAGTTGGTGCGGCGCAAGATGAAGGATTTGGAGGAGCGCGACCGGATCCGGAACTTCCAGCCGCCGATCACGGGCGAGATCATCATGGAAACCTACGGAATCGGCCCCTGCCGGGTGATCGGGGAGATCAAGGAGGTGATCAAGAATGCGATCCTCGACGGCGAGATCCCGAACGAATACGACGCAGCCTATGCGCTGATGGAGCGTCTGGCGGCCGAGCGGGGGCTCGTGAAGGCGGTGAAATAGGCCGCCGGTCCGGCCTCCGTGTCCGGCCGGCGGTTATTTTGTCTCCTGCAACGGCCCGGCTTCGGCGGCCTTTTTCCGGGCCTGCTCGGCCTCCAGCTGCGCGCGGGACTTCGACTTGGTGACGAGCCATACGCCGACAAAGACGCAGAGCGCGGCAAATCCCTTCGTGGGGCCGAAGGTGTCGAGCCCGATGGCGACGGTGAAGAGCACGGCGACGATCGGCTGGACGTAGTTGTACATCGAGACGACGGTGGGCCGCAGGTAGCGCTGGGCGATGGGGACCATCAGGTAGGAGACGAACGTGGCCCCGACGACCACGAAGGCGATCCCGCCCCAGGTGCGGGACGAGAGGGCGGCGTAGTCGACCTCGACGAGCGGGCGGTAGTAGATGCCGACGGCGACGATGGCCGCGAAGAGGAACATCCACTTCATGACCGTCACGGGCGAGTAGCGGACGATGACGTCGCGGAAAGCCGTGAGGTAGGTGGCGTAGCTGACGGCGCTGATGATGCAAAGGACGTCGCCCTTGACGCTGGACGTGTGCCCCGAGCCGTGCTGGCTGACGAGGATGAGGAGCACGGCTCCGGCGCATCCGAGGAATACGCCTCCGGCTTTGAGCCATGTGATCGGCTCGCGCAGGAAGAGCGTGGCGAGGACCATCGTGAGCACGGGGACGATGGTGGCGATGATCGAGGTGTCGATGGGCGAGGTGAGCGACAATCCCCAGAGGAAGAGCATCTGGTTGAGCTGGATGCCGAAGAGCGAGGCGAAGAAGAGCAGCACGATGTCGCGCCGCGTGACCCGCTCGCGGGGCAGGAAGAGCGAGGCGCCCCAGAAGAGCAGTGCGGCCCCGACCATGCGGTAGACGCTCATGGCGAAGGGGCTCACGCCGCCGGGATTCGCCGCGGAGGCGAGGACGCTCTTGCCGATCGGGGCGTTGAGCCCCCAGATGATGTTGGCGACCCAGAGGGCCGCATGACCTTTGAGTTTTCCTTTGTCCATGTCCGAAAACGCTTTGAACGGTGGCCCATCTTCCCCGGTTTACCGGGAGGATGGCCGGAAGGGAGCGTTGCAGTCGGCAAATATATGGAAAAAATTCGGTGCGATAATTGCCGGGAGACCCGTTTGTGGAAAAAACGCGCTATCACCTGGATCTGATCTTCGCCAACCTCTTTTTCGGGGCGAACTTTTCGTTTTATGTCTCGCTGACGCGCAACTATCTGGATTTCCAGCAGATCTTCATGTTGCAGGTGCTTTCCGCGGCGCTGTTTTTCATTCCCTTTGCGCTCTTTACGCGCGGTTTCTGGCGCATCGGCTGGCGGGATGCGGGGCAGATCGTGCCGGTTTCGCTGCTGGTGATCTACGGCTGGATGTACCTGCTGCTGTGGGGGTCCTCCTATACGACGCCGATCGACGCCTCGGTCATTGCGACGCTCGGCCCGGCCTTCACGCTGATGCTCGACCATCTGCTTCATCCGCACCGCTACCTGCCGGGACGCCTCGTCGGGATTCTGTGTGCGCTGATCGGGGCGGGAATTCTGCTCTTCAACGAGGGGTTCGACCTCACGCACGGCAGCCGTGCGGAAGGGAATCTCTTCGTGCTGCTGGCCGTGGTGGCCATTGCCGCGAACACGGTGCTGATCAAGCCGCAGCTCGAACGTCTCGGAACGCTGGTGGTGATGGGGTGGTACTACATCATCGGACTGGCGGTGACGGCGCCGTTCTTCTGGAAATACATCGACCATACGGCTTTTTTGCGGCTCCCGCTGTCGGCACAGGCCGAACTGGCCTACATCCTGATCCTGGGGACCGTACTGCCGATGTACCTGCTCTACCGGGGGACGGAGAAACTCACCTCGGTGCATACGGCGCTCTACCGCTACATCCAGCCGGTGATCGCCGGGTTGCTGGCCGTCACGCGAGGCCAGGCGCACTTCAACCGGGTGAATCTCACGGCCGCAGGCTTCATCTTCACGGGGGTGATTCTCGTGGCCGTGGGCTATCGGTACAGCCTGCGGCACGGCCTGCACCGAATCCTCCGCAGACGGGCGGCCTCCGCATCGCCGGCATCATCGGCCGCCCCGGCAGGCTCTTCCGCTTCCGTTGCCCCGGCGGCTTCCGTTGCCGCCGCTTCTCCCGCCCCCGCCGCATGGCCGGAGCTGCCGTCGCGCTACGGGTTGCCGCGTCTGCGGAGCGACGGCCGCCTGCCGCACTATTCGGCCAGCAGCCGGCGGCGCCACTCGTCGGGGACGGGGCGGCTGCACTGATTCGGGAAGTCGAAGACGACCATGACGGATCGGCTCTCGCTGCGGACCTCTTCCCCGACGAGCATCTGCTGGAAGAGCGTGAGACTCTTGGTCCCGATCCGCTCGCAGGTGGTCGTGATGCGTACCGGGTCGGTCATGCGGACCTGCCCCAGGTAGGAGGTGGAGGTCGAGACGGTCACGATGCGCAGGTCGCCCAGCAGGGCATCCGCTCCGAGGATCTTTTCGTAATACTCCATTTTCCCCACGTCGAAGTACATCTGCTGCGAGACGTTGTTCACGTGCTGGAAGGGGTCGATGTCGGAGAACCGCTTCTGAATGGAGGTCGTAAGCGTGCGTGCCATCTTACTCGCGGATGATTTTGACCTCGCCGCCTTCGCCGAATGCGATGATCGACGACGCCTTGCGGGTGGGGCGGCCTTCGAAACGGGGATTGACGACGAAGTCCACGCCGTCGATGATCTCGCGGGAGACGTCCTGCAACCCGACGGGGGTAGCCTCTCCGGAGATGTTGGCCGAGGTTGAGACGATGGGTTTTCTGAATGCCCGGAGCATGCGCTGGCAGAATTCGTGGTCGGGGATCCGCACGCCGAGCGTCCCCTCGTCGGGAATGAGGTTGGGGGCGAGACCGCCGGCTCCGGGGAGGATGGCCGTCAGGGGCGATGTGGCGAGCTCCATGACTTCGAAGGCGATGCCGGGGGCCTTGTTGACGTAGCGCACGACCATGTCGGCCGAAGCACACAGGACGAGCATCGACTTTTTGTTTTCGCTGCGTTTGAGGCGGTAGATGCGGTCGACGGCCCCGGCATTGGTTGCGTCGCACCCCAGCCCCCAGACCGTATCGGTTGGGTAGAGAATGATGCCGCCGTCGCGGAGGGTGCGCACGGCCTTCTCGACCTCCTGTTGGAGGGCGCTCTCCTTTTTCTCTTTCAGATCGTTCTTCATGTCCGGGCTATTTTTCGAGCGGGAGGATTTCGATCCAGTAGTCGTCGGGGTCGTTGATGAAGTAGAGTCCCATGTCGTGGTTTTCGAAGCAGACGCAGCCCATTGCACGGTGATACTCGCGCACTTCGTCGTAGTTTCCGGCGACGCGCATGCAGAGATGGCTTTCGTTTTCGCCCAGTTCGTAGGGGGATGCGGCGTGGTCGCGGAGCCAGGTGAGTTCGAGTTTGAAGGGCGACACGCCGTCGCCGACGAAGACGAGTTCGTAGGAACCGTCGGCAGCCTTTTTTCGGTTGATTTCTTTGAGTCCGAGGGCCTTGTCGTAGAATTCCAGGCTGCGCTGGAGGTCGGTTACGTTGATGTTGAAATGGTCGAAACGGCTTTTGATTTCCATAGCTTTATGCACTTTCGGTTCTTGTATTCGGGGGATCTGTGCCGCATCGGAGGGCGGCAGTCGTCCCGTTTCGGGGAAATCCCGTTGCAAAAATAGGGAAATATCGGCACAATTCTGCGGTTTCGAGCCGAAACATCCCGAATATTTTCGGGTATGAAATCCGTTTTTTTCTTGTGAATTTTATACCTTTGCAGTCTGAACGAAAAAATCCGAAAAATTCATAATCTATGGGAAGAGCCTTTGAATACCGCAAAGCGCGGAAATTGAAGCGTTGGGGGCACATGGCCCGGACCTTCACCAAACTGGGTAAGGAGATCGAAATCGCCGTGAAGGCCGGAGGCGCCGATCCTTCGGGCAATACGCGCCTGCGCATTCTGATCCAGAACGCCAAGGCCGAGAACATGCCCAAGGAGAACATCGAACGGGCCATCAAGCGCGCCACGGAGAAGGATTCGGCCGATTACAAGGAGGTGATCTACGAAGGATACGGCCCTCACGGCATCGCCTTCCTGGTGGAGACCGCCACGGACAACACGAACCGCACGGTGGCCAACGTGCGCATGCACTTCAACAAGTGCGGCGGAACGCTGGGCAACAGCGGCTCGGTGGGCTTCCTGTTCGACCACAAGTGCGTCTTCAAGTTCCGGGCGTCGGAGGGTGCCGATCCCGAGGAACTGGAACTCGAAATGATCGACCTGGGCGTCGATGAGTTCTACCCCGAGGAGGACGGCATCACGGTTTATGCCCCCTATGAGTCGTTCGGCGCCATCCAGAAGTGGCTCGATGACAAAGGTTTCGAGATCGTTTCGGGCGAATCGGTCCGCATCCCGACCGATACGAAGGAGCTCGATGCCGAAGGCCGCGAGTCGGTGGAGAAACTGGTGGAGAAGCTCGAAGAGGACGACGACGTGGTGAACGTTTACCACACGATGAAGGAGCCCGACGAGGAGTAGTTCCGTGTCGGAGCCGGCGTCGGCCGGCAGGTTTGCAGGGCGCGGGAGGCGAGGGACGGAGACGTCCGGAGCATCCGGGCCCTGTCCGTTGGAGAGTCCGGATGCTCCGGACTCTGTTTTTTTTGTGGAGGCGGAAGGCCGTGGGGCGGGACGGTCATTCGAAGCGGATGAACTGCTCTCCCGCGGTGAGACAGTGCGGACAATAGCGGTCGAGGTACTTCGAGGCGTATATGTTCCCGCAGACGGGACATACGGCGAACGACTGGTCGTCGACGCTGTTCCGGCACTCCATCAGGAAGATATTCCGCAGATCCGTCGCCGAGGCCCAGATCAGGATGCGGGCTGCGTAGCGGTTGCCGCGGTCCAGCGCGCGCCGGATCTCCGCGCCGTTGCGCTTTTCGAAGCTGCGCCGTTCGACTCCGATGCTGCGTTCGAGATTGCCGTCGGTCGATCCTCCGAACAGATGGATCTGCTGCGGGGTGGTGTAGCTTCCGCCGAGCCGCTGGATGGCCTTCACGCAGTTCTGCTCTTGAAGCCGTTCGGAGAAGGCCAGTGCGCGGAAGAGGCGTTCGGCCTCCTGCCGTTGTTCGGAGATGGCGATGTCTGCGAAATGTTCGTATTGCAGGGCGCGGATGTGCTTGCGGCGGGCGCAGGCATCGAGATCGGCGATGATGTCGTCCCAGGACGACCTGCGTCTCCCGGACGCCGGGTCGGAGGCTACTCCGTAGAGCCAGACGAGGATGGCGGCCGCAACGACGGACAACAGGAGGATCAGAATCAGACGACGTTTCATGACGGTTTCATGCCGGGGTGGATCTCGGCAAGCCGGGAAGGTACACATTTTGTGCCACGGCGGGGCGATTGCTCCGAAGTGAGAAAATTTGCCGGAGTTTTTTGGGAGTTGTCGATTCGATTTCTATATTTGCGGAAATGGCTTTTGCCGCATTACGATATTCATGAAGATGATTTTGCGATTTTTTACCGCTTTGTTCGTCGTATCGACGCTTTTTGCCTGCTCGAAGAAGTCCGGCGGAGAGAATCCCGACCTGGCGGTGAACGTGGAGAATGGTTGGAAACTGGTCTCCTGGGATGGGAGTACGGCGATTTCCGGGTATGTCTACCTGCGGCTCGAAGAGGATCAGACGTTTGTCCTGTACCAACAGGTAGGAGACCTCGCGACGTACGGGTATCGCCGTTATACCGGGACCTATGCGCTGTCCGAGGTCACGGATGCCGGGCTGCTGCTTTCGGGAATCTATTCGGACGGCAAGGCGTGGAAAGACTCCTATGTGGTGGAACTTCGCACGGAGCAGGAGCTGCGTCTTCGTTCGCTGGAAAAGGATCTCGTTTCGGACTACTCCTGGTCGGAGATTCCGGCCTATGTGACGGCGGACCCGGTTTCATCCTCTTCGCGCGGTGCGGAGACCATGACGCCCTTCCTTTGAGGTTGCGGAGCGGGGCCGGCGGACAAAAGAGCGGCAGTCTGATACAGACTGCCGCTCTTTTTGTTGGGACCGTATCGGCTTTTGCGGTTCTTCCGGGCTCGGATTGTCTCTTTCCTGCGCCCCGCCGCTTCTTCGGATTATCTCCGGCGGAGGGCCCGGACGGCTTCGCCGCCGATGGCCAGCAGGGAGGTGAGTCCGATGATTTCGACCCACTCTTTCCAGGAGAGCGGCTCGGTGCGGAATACGGAACCTCCGAATTCGACGATGAGGAACTGCCCGATGCCGATGGCGGCGAGGATCAGGAAGAACTCGCGGCAGCCTTTCAGACAGGTGAAGACCGAATGTCGGGTTTCGAACCCCTTGGCGTTGAACATGTTCCAGAATTGGAGGAACACGAACGTCGAGAAGAAGAGGGTCAGCTGCCGGACCGAGAGTCCTCCGTCGCGGAGCGTCCACCCGAAGAGCATGCCTAACAG
Source organism: Alistipes sp. An66 (assembly GCF_002161445.1). GTDB lineage: Bacteria > Bacteroidota > Bacteroidia > Bacteroidales > Rikenellaceae > Alistipes > Alistipes cottocaccae. The sequence continues at coordinate 75,643 of NZ_NFHT01000010.1, read as the reverse complement.
GACGACGACCATGACGATTCCGCAGGTGAAGATCGTGCGGGCCATGCCGCGGGAGATGATGAATTCGTCGCGGGCGCGGGGTTTGTCCTTCATGACCTCGGGGCTGGGCGGCAGCGAGGCCATGGCCATGGCGGCGAAGGTGTCCATGATGATGTTGACCCAGAGGATCTGGACGACGGTGAGGGGCATTTCGGTGCCGAACAGCGCGCCGATGAAGCAGATGAGGATCGCCACGAAGTTGATCGTGAGCTGGAAGAGGACGAAGCGCTGGATGTTGCGGTAGAGCGAGCGTCCCCACATGACGGCCGTGGCGATCGAGGCGAAGGAGTCGTCCAGCAGGGTGATGTCCGAGGCATCTTTGGCCACGGAGGTCCCGGAGCCCATCGAGAGCCCGACGTTGGCGAAGTTGAGGGCCGGGGCGTCGTTGGTTCCGTCGCCCGTTACGGCGACGACCTCGCCGCGCTGCTGCAACAGCCGGACGAGCCGCTGTTTGTCCAGCGGGCGGGCACGGGACATGATTTTCAGCTCCTGTACGCGGTCCAGCAGCTCCTCATCGCTCATGGCGGCGAAGTCGGCTCCGGTGATGTGGTTGCGTTCGCCGTCGGCGGCATCGTTCCAGAGCCCGATCTGGCGGGCGATTTCGCGGGCCGTGGCCGGGGTGTCCCCGGTGACGATCTTCACGGCGATGCCGGCTTCGAGACAGCGTCCCACGGCCGCCGGGACGTCTTCGCGCACGGGATCCGAGATGGCGGCCACGGCTGCGAAATGCAGTCCGCCGCGGCGGACGGCCTCCGTGCACTCTGCGGCGTCGGTTTCGGCCCAGGCCACGGCCAGCGTGCGCATGGCGCGGTTCTGGAATCCGGCAAGCTCCGCGGCGATCCGCTCATCGAGTCCGTCGGGGGCGCACATCCCGCGCACGATCTCCGGAGCTCCCTTCACGCAGAGGATGCGGTGTCCCGAGAGTCCGCTTTCGATGATCGTGGCCATGTATTTGCGCTCGGTGGAGAAGGTCAGGCGGTCGACGATCTTCGCTCCGGCGCGCAGCGCTTCGTAGTCGTTCCCGCCGCGGCGCATCCATTCGAGCAGGGCGCCTTCCGTGGGGTTGCCGATGATGCGGCCCTCGGCGTCGAGGAACGCCGTGGAGTTCAGCGCGACGACCTCGGCGAATTCGCGGTCGGGGAGCGCGTCGTAGCGGACGAGCTCCTGGACGTGCATGCGGTTCTGGGTGAGGGTTCCGGTCTTGTCGGTGCAGATGACCGTCACGGCGCCCATGGTCTCGCAGGCGTGCATCTTGCGCACGAGGTTGTTGGTTTTGAGCATCCGCCGCATGGACATGGCCAGCGAGAGGGTGATCGACATGGGGAGTCCCTCGGGTACGGCCATGACGATGATGGCCACCGAGACCATGAAGATGTTGAGGATCTGCTGCGAGATCGTGAGCCAGTCCTTTTCGAGAAGCCCGCCGACGAGGATGGCCTTTCCGAGCATGACGCAGAAGATCAGCACCGAGAGGATGATTCCGATGCGTCCGATGAGTTTCGAGAGCCGGGTCAGCTGCCGGTCGAGCGGGGTCTGCTCGTCGCTCTGGACGGTGGACTGCTCGGTGACGCGTCCGGCCTCGGTGGCGTCGCCGACGGCCGTCGTGACCATCACGCCGTATCCGTCGGCGACGGTCGTGCCGCGCATGGCGGCGTTCGACGGATAGGTGGCCTCGGGGTCGAAGTGCGCCTCGTCGACGGTTTTGTCGACTTCGGGCTCTCCGGTGAGGGTCGATTCGTTGATTTTCAGCGAGACGGCCTCGACGAGTTCGCCGTCCGCGGGGACGGTTTCGCCGCCCTCGATGTAGACGACATCGCCGACGACGACGTCGCGGCGGGGGATCTCGCGGATCGAGCCCTCGCGCATGACCTTCACGGGGATGTCGTCGTTGACCTGATTCAGGCGTCGGAACCGGCGCTGGGCGTCCCATTCGAACCAGAAACCGACGCATGTGGCGAGGATGATGGCGCAGATGATTCCGATCGACTCGGTGAAGTCGCGGTGTACGAATCCGATGGCGAGCGAGAGCACGGCTGCGAGCAGGAGGATGCGGATGATCGGGTCCTGGAACTTTTCGAGGAGGAGTTTCCAGGCGGAGTCGTCCTTGGGGGGTGTGATGATGTTGTTGCCGTGTTCGGCGCGGCTTTTTTCGACCTCTTTGGCGGTCAGACCTTTGGGATTGTAGTGTATCATGTTGTCAGGAAAATTTGTTCAGTGAAAACTGTCGGGTGGAGGCATCGAGGCGCACGGCGATGAAGAGCAGGATGGTGAATGCGATGAGCGACGAACCTCCGTAGCTCATGAAGGGCAGGGGGATTCCCATGACGGGCATCAGACCGATGGTCATGCCGACGTTCACGAGGACGTGGAACAGCAGGATCGAGGCCACGCAGTAGCAGTAGATGCGCCCGAAGGGCTCCTCCTGCCGTTCGCCCATGCGCATGAGCCGCAGGATCAGCAGGCAGAGGAGCGTCAGCACGAAGGTTGTGCCGAGGAATCCCCACTCTTCGCCGACGGTGCAGAAGATGAAGTCGGTGTGTTTTTCGGGGACGAATCCGTATTTGATCTGGGTTCCTTGCAGGAAGCCCTTTCCGGCGAATCCGCCGGAACCGATGGCGATTTTGGCCTGATTGACGTTGTAATCGAGGTTGCGGGGGTCGTCGAGCAGCCCGAGGTAACTTTTGATGCGGTTCTGCTGGTGTTCCTTGAGGATCGAGTTGAAGATATAGTCGGTCGTGGGGAGGAAGATCATCGATCCGGCGAAGAACCAGATGAGGATGAAGATGTTGCGCAGATTGGAGCGGTATGCGTATGCGGCGGCCCAGACCACCGCGAGGAGGCTGACGATCAGCAGGCTGTGGTACAGGTCGAGCTTCCCGGGGGCGATGATTGCGGCGGCCGTGCAGAGGAGAATGCTGCCCAGGGCGATGCCGGCCAGGAAGACGATCCTCGATTTCCAGAGTCCGTTCATCATGGCCTCGGAGAGTACGCAGACCAGGATGACCGTTACGAGCAGGGTCATGGGCGAGAGCAGGAACGAGACGATGAACAGGGCGGCGATCAGCAGCACGGGGATGCAGAGCCACTTGTTGAGCCCCTCGCGGTAGAGGACGAAGAGGAACGATCCGAGGACGATTCCCGATCCGGTGTCGTTTTGCAGGACGATGATCAGCAGCGGGACGCAGATTACGACGGCGACTTTGGCGAGGTTTCCGGCGCGGTTGATCGAGAAGGAGTACCCGCTCATGACGCGGGCCAGTGCGAGTGCCGTTGCGATCTTGGCGAACTCCACGGGCTGCACGCGCACGGACCCGAATTCGAACCAGGCCTTTGCTCCGTTGACCTCGCGTCCGAAGAGCAGGGCGGCGACGAGGAGTCCGAGGCCGGCGAAATAGGCCGGGTAGGCGAACATGTGGTAGAATCGGTCGTCGAGCAGCAGCACGATGAGGGCGGTGATCCAGGCGAATCCGATCCAGACGAGCTGCTTCATGTAGAAGTGCGCGAAGGAGAAGGTCCCGCTGATGGAGTCGTCGTAGGAGGCCGAGACGATGGAGACGAATCCGGCCAGTACGAGGAGGACGTAGAGGAGGACGGTTCCGCGGTCGACGCCGTCGAATATGCCGTTGAGCCGGTTACTTGTCATAGACGGGGTAGTGGATTTGCATGTTCTTGACGTATTCCAGCAGGGCGGGACGCCGGATCGTGTCCGTGAGGTAGTACTCTTCGAGAAGGCTGGCGATGGGCAGGGCCGCGGAGGCTCCGAATCCGCCGTTCTCGACATAGACCGAGATGGCGATCCGCGGGTTGTCCTTCGGGGCGAAGGAGAGGAACGTCGAATGGTCGCGGCCGCGGGGGTTTTCGGCCGTACCGGTCTTTCCGCAGACGTCCCAGCCTTCGAGGCGGGCCATCGTGGAGGTCCCGCCGACGTTCACGCCGCGCCACATGCCCTCGACGATGGGCTCGAAGTGCCGGGGGTCGACCTTCGTGTAGTGCCGTTCGTAGAAGCGGCGGTCGAGCGAATCCTGCCCTTCGACCCGCTTGACGATGTGCGGGATGTAGTAGTACCCGCGGTTTGCGATGATGCAGGCGAGGTTGGCGAGTTGGAGGGGGGTGCACCCGAGGGCATCCTGCCCGATCGAGAGCGAGAGCACCGTGAGGGAATTCCACGAGCCGCGGTACTGGCGGTCGTAGTAGGCGCGGTTTGGGACGTATCCGTTTCCCTCGTCGAGGAAGTCGGAGCCGAGTTTGCGGCCGAATCCGAAGCTCTCGACATACTCTTTCCAGACGTCGAAACCCTCCTTGACGTTTTCGTATTTCGGGTTGTCGAGGATGTCGCGGAAGACGTAGCAGAAGTAGGCGTTGCAGGAGGTTGCCACGGCAAAGCGCAGATCGAGGGGCGAGGCGTGGGCGTGGCAGGCCATTTTGAGCCGTCCGGCCTGATAGCCGTTGTGGCAGACGTGGAGGTCCGAGGGGCGCAGGACGCCCTCCTGCAATCCGATGAGTCCCTGCACGAGCTTGAAGGTCGATCCGGGCGGGTACTTGGCCTTGACGGCACGGTTGAAGAGCGGTTTGCGCTTGTTGTAGAGCATCCGCATGTAGTTGTTTCCGCGCTCGCGACCGACGAGTTCGTCGGGGTCGTACGAGGGCGAGGAGACCATCATGAGGATCTCGCCCGTGGCGGGTTCGATGGCGACGGCGGCTCCGACCTTTCCGCGCATGAGCTCCTCGCCGAGGAGTTGCAGCCGGGCGTCGATCGTGCTGACCAGATAGCGCCCGGGTTCGGGCACGGAGTCGTAACGGCCGTCCATGTAGGAGCCCTTGATGGCGCCGTGGGTGTCGATCTCCTGGATCTTGACGCCCTTTGTGCCGCGGAGTTCGGGTTCGTAGGCCGATTCGACGCCGCTCATGCCGACGTAGTCGCCGACCTTGTATTCGGGATGTCGTTTCAGGTAGGTGTCGTTGACCTCGCTGACGTAGCCCAGCAGGTTGCCTCCGATCTTGCGGGGATACTGCCGCACGGTGCGGTAGACGGTGTAGAAACCGCGGAAATTGCCCTCGTCGAAGCGGAGTTTGTCCTCTTTGGGGATGTAGCTGGTGATCAGACGCGGAGCGCGGGGCCGGACCCGGGCGTTGGCCAGTTCGCGGTCGAGTTTCGTGCGGGAGATTCCGGCAACCTCGCAGAGGCGTGCGGTGTCGAATCCGCGTTTGTCGATTTCGCGGTAGATGACCATCAGGTCGTAGCACTCGCGGCTCTGGACGAGGTATTCGCCGTTTCGGTCGAAGACCTCGCCGCGCGGAGGGTATTGCACGACGTGCCGCAGGACGTTGGCTTCGGCCAGTTCGGCGTATCGTTTGTCGAAGAGCTGGATGTAGGCGAGCCGGGCCATGATCACCGCGAAAATGAGGATCACGATGAATTGCAGGGTTCTCATTCGGCGGAAGCTTTCGGAGTCGCTCATATTCGTCCGGGGAGTTTTGCGGTGAAGATGCGTGCGATGATCCAGATGAAGGCCGTGGAGACGACGGTGGAGACGGCGATGCGCAGCACCGTGTGGAAGATGTGTCCCCAGGAGAGGGCTTCGAGCAGGAAGAAGACCGTATGGTGGAGGATCGTCAACAGGAGAAGGTACTCCACGAATTTCCGGTGTCCGAGCCGTTCGGGAGAGGGGATACCGCCTTCGCGGACGTTTTCGCGACCGCAGGCCATTCCGGCCAGATAGGTCCGGAAGAAGGCGATCGGGAGCGTGGCGATGGTATTGATGCCGGCGGCCCCCATGGCGAAATCCATGGTCACGCCCAGCAGGAGCCCGGCGCCGAGCAGGGTGACGGGGCGTGCGTCGAGCGGGATCATCGCGATGAATACGATGTAAACGAGGGGATTGAGATAGACGCTGATCGAGAGGTTGTCGAACAGGAATATCTGCAACAGAACGGCCGAGACGAAGAGGCCGAGATATGGGAAGATTCGGGGCATGTCAGTTCACACGGGTATGTTGTTCGACCTGTTCGCTCTCTTGGAGTTTCCGGATCTCGTAGCGGTCGCGGTCGGCGACGAGGATGACCTCGTTGAGGCGGGACATTTCGGCGGCGAGCCGCACGCGGACGGTGTATGCCGTTTTGGTTTCGTTGAGTTGGGCGCTTTCGACCCATCCGATGAGGACGTCGGCGGGGAAGTACCGGGAGAATCCGGCCGTCACGACCTCCTGTCCGGGTTGCGGTTCGGCGTATTTCGAGAGTTCTCCGAGGATGACGGTATTCGGGTCGGTGCCGTCCCAGTAGATGGATCCGGAGTATTCGCTGTCGGCGATTCTGCCGCTGGTTCGGAACGAGGTGTTGAGCACGGACATGGCCACGGAGTAGCGGTCCGTGCATGCGACGACGTATCCGACCAGCGCGCCGTCGGGCGCGAGCACGGCCATCTCTTCCTCGACGCCGTTCAGGAGTCCCCGGTTGAGAGTCAGGAGGTTCTGCGCCCGGTTGAGGGTGTTTCCGACGACGACGGCGGTGGTGAAGCGATATCTGGACTCTCCGAGGTTGCGGACGTAGCTGTCGAGCCGTTCGGCGGTTTCGGCCTCGCGGTATTGGGCGAGTTGTTCTTCGAGCAGAGCGACGCGCTGTGCGAGATCCCGGTTTTCGCGTCCGAGGAAGAGGTAGCGGCGCACGCCGGCGAAGAATCCGTGCACGCCGCCGATGACCTGGTTCGACCGGGCGAGCAGGCGGGCCTGCGTGTAGCTGGACGAATGGGCGTAGTAACTGACGGCCAGCACTTCGAGGATGACGAACAGCACGGCGACGTAGACACTGCGTATGAAGGCGATCAGCTTGCGCACAATGGTTTCCGGTTAAAAACGAATCTAACGGTCTTATAATTCAAGATTGCGGACCGAGGCCCGCAATCCGAGTATTGAATCCTGTTCCGCCGTGACGGTCCGGCCGCTCCCTATTTCATCAGGAACGAGAAACGGTTGATGTTTTTCAGGGCGATGCCGGTTCCGCGGGCGATGGCGCGCAGGGGGTCTTCGGCGATGTGGAACGGGATTCCGGTCTTTTCGTTGAGTCTGCGGTCGAGGCCCTTGATGAGGGCGCCGCCGCCGGCGAGGTAGATTCCGTTCTTGACGATGTCGGCGTAGAGCTCGGGGGGCATCGATTCGAGGACCTTCATCAGTGCGGCGTCGATCTTCGAGAGCGACTTTTCGAGGGCGTAGGCGATTTCGCTGTACGAGAGCGAAACGGTCTGGGGCAGGGCCGTGAGCATGTTGGGGCCCGTGACGACGAAGTCTTCGGGCTCCTGTTCGAGGTCGGAGACGGCGGCGCCGATCGAGCATTTGATGGCTTCGGCCGTCCGTTCACCGATGCGGATGTTGTGCTGCTGGCGGACGTAGCTCTGGATGTCGTTGGTGAAGACGTCGCCGGCGGTGTTGATCGACTCGGAGCAGACGATTCCGCCGAGCGAGATGCAGGCGATTTCGGAGGTTCCGCCGCCGATGTCGATGACCATGTTTCCTTCGGGGGCTTCGACATCGAGGCCGGCTCCGAGGGCTGCGGCCATGGGTTCATAGATCATGTAGACCTCGCGGCCTCCGGCGTGCTCGGCCGAGTCGCGCACGGCGCGGATCTCGACGTTGGTGGATCCGGAGGGGATGCAGATGACCATGCGCAGCGACGGTGCGAAGAGGCTTCCGGAGGTCTTGACCTTCTTGATCATGCCGCGGAGCATGAGTTCCGTGGCGTTGAAGTCGGCGATGACGCCGTCTTTGAGAGGGCGGATGGTCTTGATGTTCGGGTTTGTCTTCTCGTGCATCTGGCGGGCCTGTTGTCCGATTGCGACGAGTTTTCCGGTGTGGACGTCGAGGGCGACGATCGACGGTTCGTCGACGACGACCTTCCCGTTATAGATTATCAGCGTATTGGCCGTACCGAGGTCGATGGCCAACTCCTGTGTCAAAGAAAAGATTCCCATAAAGCTACACCCAACACTATTTTGTAAAAATCGTTATTGTCAACATGATCAACGGGATCGTCAGAAATCGGGAGGTCCGTTCTTCCGAAAGCCGACATATCCGGACAAAGGTAACAAAAAGCCCCGGAAAATGGAGCGTTTCCGGGCGTATTTTTTTCAGCGACCGTCCATTTCGGGGCTCGGCGGGCCTGTGCGGCCCGCTCCGTTGGGTCGGGAAGCGTGTTTTTGTGCGGCGGAAGAAGCGCAATATTCCCATTTTTTTATACATTTGTATGATATAAACGAAGATTCTGCATGGAATATAAGATCGGAACCGACGCCCGCTGTGCGGTGATCGGTTATGGCAGCTGGGCGACGGCTCTGGTGGGGCTGCTTGCGGGCAACGGCCGGCAGGTGGGATGGTACGTCCGCAATCCGGAGGTTCTGGAATCGCTGCGCAGCGAAGGCCGCAATCCGCGTTATTTGAGCGATTTGGAGTTCGACACCTCGGTCATCGCGCCGTCGGACGATCTGGATACCGTGGTCCGCGATGCGGACATCGTGATCCTGGCGACGCCGTCGGCCTATTTGAAGGATTTTCTCGCACCGCTGACCGTTTCGCTGAAAGACAAGTTCGTGGTTTCGGCCATCAAGGGCATCGTCCCGGGAGACTACCAGACCGTCGTGGAGTACATCCACGACCGCTACGGACTCTCATACCGCCAGATCGGCCTCTTCACGGGCCCCTCGCACGCCGAGGAGGTTTCGCGCGGGAAGCTCTCCTACCTGACGGTGGTCTGCACCGATCCGGAGAACGCGCATCTGATCGGGAGCCGCTTTGCGGGTCCGAACATCCGGTTGAGCTACTCGACCGACCTCTATGGCATCGAATATGCGGCTATCCTGAAAAACATCTACGCCCTTGCGGTGGGCATGGCCGTCGGACTGGGCTACGGGGACAACTTCCTGGCGGTGCTGATCGCCAACTCGGTGGGCGAAATGGCGCGCTTTCTGGAAGAGAGCTATCCCGACCGGCGCGACACGCTGGTTTCGGCCTATTTGGGCGACCTGCTCGTGACGTGCTACTCGACGTACAGCCGGAACCGGCGTCTGGGGCTTCTGATCGGCCACGGCTGCACGGTGAAGAGCGCGCTGAACGAGATGACGATGGTGGCCGAGGGGTACTTTGCGGCGGACTGCATCCGCCATATCAACTTCCGCCATCAGGTGGATATGCCGATCGCGGAGATGGTCTACCGGGTGCTCTACGAGAAGGGCTCGGCACGCAAACTGATGCAGGAACTGACAACCAAACTAATTTGACACGATATGAAAAACGTAAAAGTGGACATCTCGAAGGCCGGTGTTTCGATCACGGCCGAGATGGAGTCGAAGGCGCAGGCCGCCAATTCGCTGTTGCACTCGGGCAAGGGTGCGGGGAATGATTTCCTGGGATGGGTTCACCTCCCGTCGTCGATCACGGAGTCCGACCTTGCGGAGATCGGGCGTGTGGCCTCGAATCTGCGTGCGAAGGCCGATGTGGTGATCTGCATCGGTATCGGAGGGTCGTACCTGGGAGCGAAGGCGGTTCTGGAAGCGATGAGCGATCCGTTCCAGCTGCTGCACAGGGAGCGGAAGAACCCGACGGTGCTCTTCGCCGGGCAGAACATCTCGGAGGATTATACGGCCGAGCTGCTCGACGCCGTGAAGGAGCACTCGATCGCGGCGATCGTGATCTCGAAGTCGGGCACGACGACCGAGCCGGCCATCGCATTCCGCCTGATCAAGGCCGAGATCGAGCGGCGCTACGGCAAGAAGGAGGCCGCGGAGCGGATCGTGGCCGTGACGGACAAGGCGCGCGGGGCGTTGAAGACGCTGGCGACGCAGGAGGGCTACCCGACGTTCGTGATTCCGGACGATGTGGGCGGACGCTTCTCGGTGCTGACACCCGTTGGCCTGCTTCCGCTGGCGGTGGCCGGTGTGGATGTTGCGGCGCTGGTCCGCGGAGCACAGGAGATGGAGAAAGCCACTTCGGAGGAGGTTCCCTTCGCGGAGAACCCGTCGGCGATCTATGCCGTTACGCGGAACCTGCTCTACGCTTCGGGCAAGAAGATCGAGATCCTGGGCTCCTACGAGCCGAAGCTGCAATACATCAACGAGTGGTGGAAGCAGCTCTACGGCGAGAGCGAGGGCAAGCAGGGCAAGGGCATCTTCCCGGCGAGCGTGACGCTGACGGCGGACCTGCACTCGATGGGCCAGTACATCCAGGAGGGCGAGCGGACCCTGTTCGAGACGATCATCTCGGTGGCCAAACCTGCCTCGAAGGTGGTTATCGAAGCCGATTCGGAAAACCTCGACGGTCTGAACTACCTGGCCGGGAAACGGGTTTCGGAGGTGAACCGCATGGCGGAGCTGGGCGTACAGCTGGCACACGTGGACGGCGGGGTTCCCAACCTGCGGGTGGAGATTCCGGAGATTTCGGCCGAGGTGATCGGCTCGCTGCTCTACTTCTTCGAGAAGGCGTGCGGCATCAGCGGTTACCTGCTGGGCGTGAATCCGTTCGACCAGCCGGGCGTGGAGGCCTACAAGAAGAATATGTTCGCCCTGCTGGAAAAGCCGGGCTACGAGGAGGCTACGAAAGCGATCAAGGCGCGCTTGTAGGCGGTTGCCGATCCCAATTCGAAAAGCCGGTACCCGACGGGGTGCCGGCTTTTTTCGTGCCGGAGCCGAGGGCCCGAAGGGGTGCTTCGGGGCTTTGGGGAGAAAAAATTTTGCGGAATCCCTGAAAATCCGTATCTTTACAAAGCAATCTGTGAGGGTTGCGACATACGACGTAAAAAGCGCATCGGCTTTACTTTCTTACTGATGAAACTTGGCGGTTTTTAGGAAGAGAAAGTGGCAAGGTTGATGCTCGCGCTGTTTTATACGGCGTGGGCAGATTTGCATATCTTCTCTTCCGGGTACGCCAAGACCTCATCAGTGGATCATGTAGATTGTCCACGTTTTTTTATGTCTTATGACAAATACAAACTTTTAACCCTTTAAATTTTTGTTATGAAGGTATGGATTCTTTTTTTGACGACGGCATTTGCCTTGACTTTTGCCGCGACCTCTTGTTCAAAGGACGATGATTCAGGAGGGCTGATGCCTGAAGAGGAAAATCAGGAACCTGTTTTGGGTGAAATGTCCATTAGTGATCTGAGCGCACCAATACGTTGTGTTTTTACATCGCTCGAAGATGCAGAGAATGGATGTGATCCGATCTGGAATCTTTATTTTTACGATCAAATGTATGTAAGCCGACCGGATTATTCCGATATTGAAAGTCATATTCAGATACCGGAGTCTTTTTTCGGAAAAACGATTGATCTAACTCAACCTCTTGATCAGGAGGCGAATCCACAACAGCAAATGTCTATTTTTATCCGATTCAAAAGGGATCTTCAACAACTTATTCTGCTCTATCATGATAATCGAATTAGTGTTTTAAATTCGATCGATGGACTTTCTACGGTTGTAAGAGGAACCCTTCGTATCGATCGTAATGGAAATTGGTTTGTCATTGAAATGACGACAGATCTTTCGGATGGACAGACGGCGGCTATTCATTGGTGTGGCCCTGTCATCTAAAGGAATTTTACGGTTTTATTCTTGAAGGTGTTGAATTATGAGGCAATTCTTTTATTTATTGTTTTTCCCTTCTGTAGTATTTATCATTGCCGCTTGTTCCAAAAATGATCATGTGGAAGAACATTCCAGAAATGAAATGGAAGTCAATGGGCAAAGTGGCTCGGTTGCGATGGCTATGTATTATGATTATCCAAGAAATACTATTTATGAGCCGCATTTTTCTCTGATATTGTATAAAGAATCTGAGAACTCGAGCGAGGAATTCGATCCAAATGTTTATGTAATGATTGATATATCGGAATCTTTGATTGGAAAAAATATCGATCTCGCAAGATCTCTTGGTGACTATGATGAGTTGGTGCCTACGTTATCTTTATTGATCTCGTCGAAACGTGGGCAGAAGATCTCTATTTACTATTTTCCTGATTCTGTTGATCTGTATTTAAGTGGTGACAGTCCTGAAAACGTAACGATTTCAAAAGGTCAACTCTATGTATCAAGATTGGAAGAGAATAAATTTGTCGTTGAATTTTCGCTCATGCTTTCGGATGGTCAATCTTCGAAAATCGCATGGCAGGGTAGTGCTATTGAGGAGATTTTGTAATAGCAACAATTAATTGTAATATTCGTATGAAAAAAAATCTTTGCATTCTGGTTGTAAGTCTGTTAGCAGGCTTTGTGTTCATTTCTTGTTCGAAGAATGATAAAGCTTCGGGCATTCCTACATCTCTGGCTGCAGGAGATGAAATTATATTGAGCTCAATGTCTCCACTTGGACATGGCTTTTTTCGGGCATTGAGTTCTTCGACTGGACAATGGGCCCAGACAAGTCAGCCGACCATCTCACCGTCTTATTCTTCGGCAACTTATACTTATCAGTTAACTGGAGATAATACGGCGCGATTGAGCAGTAATGATAGACAATCTCTTACTGGCCGTAGCTGGATTATCATGTTGGATTTAACTTTTGATACACCTAATTCCGGCAGTTATCAACTCAAAGATATAGCCACAGCTTCTGGGGTGTCTTATACCACCAAAGGAACTTTTACTCTTAAATAATGTAGATGTTTTCTTGAAACAAGTTTGCAAATATAAAGAGGGCCGCCCCATTGGGGCGGCCCTCTTCGTATGTGTCGGTCGGCAGCCGGTTTACAGGATGCCCTGCTCGACCATCGACTTGGCGACCTTCATGAAGCCGGCGATGTTGGCGCCCTTCATGTAGTTGATGTATCCGTCGTTCTCGGTGCCGTATTCCAGGCAGGCGTGGTGGATCGACGACATGATCTGATGCAGTTTGGCATCGACCTCTTCGGCCGTCCAGTTGAGTTTCTGTGCGTTCTGGGTCATTTCCAGTCCCGAGGTGGCCACGCCGCCGGCGTTCACGGCCTTGCCCGGTCCGTAGGGGATCTTCGCGGCGATGAAGGCGTCGATGGCCTCCGGGCGGCAGCCCATGTTCGAAACCTCGGCCACGACCTTCACGCCGTTGGCCAGCAGCTTCTTGGCATCCTCGCCGTCCAGCTCGTTCTGCGTGGCGCACGGCATGGCGATGTCGACCTTGACCTCCCACGGCTTGCGGCCCGCAAAGAACTTCGCGTTGGGGAACTTCTCCACGTAGGGTTCCACGACGTCGTTGTTCGACGCGCGCAGTTCGAGCATGTAGGCGATCTTTTCGGCGTTGAGACCCTCCTCGTCATAGACGTATCCGTCGGGTCCCGAGATCGTTACGACTTTGGCTCCGAGTTCCGTGGCTTTGGTAGCGGCGCCCCAGGCGACGTTTCCGAAGCCCGAAATGGCGATCGTCTGACCCTTGATGTCCATGCCGGCCTTTTCGAGCATCTGGCGCAGGAAATAGACGGCGCCGAAACCGGTGGCTTCGGGGCGGATCAGCGAACCGCCGTAGGTCATGCCCTTTCCGGTCAGCACGCCGGTATTCTCCTGTGCGAGTTTGCGGTACATGCCGTAGAGGTATCCGATTTCGCGGCCTCCGACGCCGATGTCGCCGGCGGGGACGTCGGTTTCGGGGCCGATGTGGCGCCAGAGTTCGGTCATGAAGGCCTGGCAGAAGCGCATGACCTCACGGTCCGACTTGCCTTTGGGATTGAAGTCCGAACCGCCCTTTGCGCCGCCCATGGGGAGCGTGGTGAGGGCGTTCTTGAAGATCTGCTCGAATCCGAGGAATTTGAGGATCGAGAGGTTGACCGAGGGGTGGAAACGCAGACCGCCCTTGTAGGGGCCGATGGCGTTGTTGAACTGTACGCGGTATCCGATATTGGTTTGTACTTCGCCTTTGTCGTCGACCCATACGACTTTGAACGTAAAGATCCGGTCGGGCTCGACGATGCGTTCCGCGATGCGGTTGGCTTCGAATTCCGGATGCTGGTTGTAGGCGCCCTCCACGGTCATCAGAACCTCGCGTACGGCTTGCAGGTATTCGCTTTCGCCGGGGTGCTTGCGTTCGAGGTCCGTCATGATTTTGTTGACGTTCATAGGATTGAAGTTTTAAGGTTTTGTGTTCTTCTGTTACAAATATAGCAATATTTATTATAGATTGTAATCTTTTTTGGAAAAATTCGGAAAATTTTTCATTCTTCGTCATTTTCGCGGATCATTCCCTTGTTGGAACGGCCGTCGACGCAGACCCAGAGCGGGCGGTCGAAGCGCACCTGCCGCAGATAGGTCCCGTCGTAGAGGGCGGGCATGGCGTCGAGACGGTCGGCGCGGAAGATGCCGTCGCCGCGGAAGGGGCTGATGGTCAGATACCCGACGCCGAGCGAGGTGACGTTCTGGAAGAAGTGGGTTCCCTGCGAGGGTTCGACCTCGAACTTCTCGATGCCGCACTCGACGATGACCTTCGCCTCGGAGATGTGGTTCCACTTGACGGGCACGCCGAGGAACGGATCGGAGGAGCCCCAGCGTCCGGGTCCCACGAGGATGTACGACCTTCCTTCGTCGTGCATGCGGTTGTTCAGCGTGAGGAGTTCGGCGGCGATCTTTTCGGTGGAGAGCGAGTCGAAGGCGTCGTCCTTGACGTAGATGATGTCGGCCAGATCGGCCATCATGCCGATTCCGAGGGCCTGTTCACCATAGATCAGAGCCCGGTCGGGGTTTTCGGCCGACCAGTCGATGGCGCGGTTGTCCTGATTGTCGATGATGGGGCGGATTTGCAGCAGGTTGAAGATCTGCTGCTGGCCGGGTGCGACGTCCATGTTGACGGCGAACTCCACCTCCACGGGACAGCGCATCTCCTCGGCGCCCATGCGGAGGATGTCCGAGATGATTTCGGCCAGAGGGAATGTGTTGTATTTCAAGATATTGTTGAACGTGATAACCCGGCGTCCGCGGTCGAACGGGCTGTCGGAGATGCGTTCGTTCTCGCGGTCCCAGACCGAGCAGACGAAGCGGGCGTTGCGGTATCCGTCGATTTCGCGCAGGCTCAACCGGTGGAGGTTCACGGCGTCGTCGATCGAGGTGCGGAACTCCTCGGGGCGCATGCTGAGGGCGAGGACTTCGGTCTGGGTCTCGCTCAACGCGAGCTCCGGCGTGGAGGTTTGGAGGACCTTCTGCGGATATCGGGGCGAGAAGCGGAGGGTGCGGCCGCCGTCGACGACGAGTTTCCCGAGGCCCATGGCGACGTTGCAGACGCCGTCGGAGGCGTGTTCGTCGCCGATGGGGTAGTAGTTGATCGAGCGTGCGACGCCCGAGCAGGTCGGGAACCAGAGTCCGTTCTGCTCCGTGCCGCAGACCTCCTGGATGATGACGGCCATCTTCTCCTCGGAGATGAGGTTCTGCGAGGTGGTGATGTAGGCCCTCGACGCGGCGAAGTAGACCGAGGCGTAGACGCTCTTGACGGCGCGCAGCAGCAGGCGCAGCATCTGGTCCTCGTTGTCGGCGTAGGGGATCATGTAGGTGGAGTAGATCCCGGCGAAGGGCTGGTAGTGGGAGTCTTCGAGCTTGGAGGAGGAGCGCACGGCGAGCGGTGTGCGGACGGTGCGGATGTAGGCTTTGAGCTCCTGTTGGAGGCGCTGCGGGACGGTCGAGGAGACGAACTCCGAGAGGACCTCCTCGTCGGAGAAGTCCTGCGAGATGATGTATTCCAGGCCGTTGCGGCGGATGAACTCGTCGAAGTACTCGGTGGCGATGACCACCGAACGGGGGATCATGATGCGGACGTTTTCGTGCTTGTCGTACTGGCGGTGCTTCATGAGCATGGAGTTCATGAAGGCCAGGCCGCGGGCCTTTCCGCCGAGCGAACCCTCGCCGATGCGGGCGAAGGCCACGGCGTCGGAGTAGGTCTCGGGGTCGAAGCGCGCGACGACGCCCTGTCCGAGGAGCGTGCGGTAGTCGCGGATGAGGTTCACGAGCACGCGGCGGTGCTCCTCGACCGACGTGAAGTGGCTCTTGTTGTACTGGCGGATCGAGGCTGCCAGCGGGAAGAGGCCGCGGGAGTACAACCACTTGGAGAGGTGGTTCTGGGAGGTGTGGAACTCGAAGGCGTCGTCGGGGATCGAGGCGATCATCTGCTGCATCTGCGTGAGGTCCTTGGCGCGTCCGATCTCGGCTCCGGTTTCGGGGTCCTCGAAGACGAAGTCTCCGAACGCGAACTCCTTGGCGATGTATTCGCTCAACTGGGAGAGGAGCGTCTTGGAGTTCTTGGCGATGAATCCGGCGCCGAGAGCGCGGGCCTGCTCCTCGAAGGAGGTCTGGGAGGATTGCAGCAGCACGGGCATCAGGGGGTTGTCCTCCTTGATCCGTCGGCAGAGGTCGATTCCGGCGTCGAGTTTCTCGCTTTCCGAGGGGTCGTCGCGGTGGAGGACGAAGCCCACGTCGGAGATCACGCCGAGAAGGTTCTTGCGGTATCGGTCGTAGAGCTCGGCAGCCTCGTCGTAGCAGCGGGCGAGGAGGATCTTGGGCCGGGCGCGTTTGCGGAGGACCTGCTGCTGCTCGTTGAAGGCGTCTTTGAGGAACTCGGTGTTTTGGAGCAGGATCAGCTTGTAGAGCTCGGGCAGGTAGGTCGAGTAGAAGCGGATCGAGTCCTCGACCAGAAGGATGGCCTGCACGCCGCCTTCGAGGATGTCCTCGTCGGCGTTCATCTTGTCCTCGATGAGCTTGATGATACCGATGATCAGGTCCGTGTTTCCGTGCCAGGAGAAGATGTAGTCGAGACCCGAATGGTCCTGCTCCTCGATGCGGCGGTAGATGTCCTTCGAGAAGGAGGTGAGCAGCGCCACGGGGGTGTTGGGGTGTCGCTCCTTGACGATCTTGGCGAACTGGAAGACGTCGGGCTCCCCGACGTTGTACATCGTGAGGATGAAGTCGTAGGAGTCGTCCTCGCGCAGGGCTTCGAGGGCCTCGGCCGTGGAGCTGACGCGCGTCAGCGACGGCGGGTTCGACATGTTGAGGTCGATGTACTCCTGGTTGATCTGGGATTCGATGTGTCCGTCCTCCTCGAGGATGTAGCCGTCGTAACTGCAACAGACGAGCAGGATTTTGTGGATCCTGTATTTCATGAAACGATAGGGGAGTTTGCTCCCGTCGGGCATGTACTGTTCGAGGCTTTTGTTCATTCGGATTCGAAATTTGATAGATGAACAAAAATAAGGAAAAAATTGTTACCTTTGAAAATCGGAAACAAGGAAAATAACCCATAGTCATGAATCAGGAGAAATATACGTTGCAGGAGGTGACGACGCCGGCCGTCGAGCGGGAGTGGCTGAACCTGCCGAAACGGATCTACAAGGGCAACCGCAACTGGGTCTGCCCGCTGGACCAGGATGTGTTGGAGGTGTTCGATCCTGCGCGGAACGAGCTGTTTGCCGACGGCGAGGCGATCCGGTGGGTGGTGCGCGATTCGCGCGGCGAGGTCGTGGGCCGCATCGCAGCGTTCTACAACCGCGAAAAGGCCGCCATCGAGGAGCAGCCGACGGGCGGCTGCGGTTTCTTCGAGTCGATCGACGACCAGCGGGTGGCCGACATGCTGTTCGACGCCGCGCGGATGTGGCTGGCGAGCCGCGGCATGGAGGCGATGGACGGACCGATCAACTTCGGGCAGCGGCGCGACTGGTGGGGTCTTCTGGTCGAGGGCTACGAGTTCCAGCCGCTGTACAAGAACCCCTACAACCCGCCCTACTACAAGGATCTGTTCGAGAATTACGGTTTCCGGAACTACTTCAACCAGCACAGCTTCATCTGGCGGGTGAACAATTCGGAGGCGAACAAGCAGATCTTCGCGCGGGCCGAGCGGCTCTATACGGTTCCGGGCTACCGGGTCGAGACGATCGACATGAAGAATCTGGAAGAGGCCGCCGAGAGCTTCCGGGTGATCTACAACAAGGCGTGGGCGCTCTTTTCGGGCGTTCGTCCGATGTCGCAGGAGGAGGCGCTGGCGATGGTCCGCGAGATGAAGCCGATCATCGACCCGAACATCATCTTCTTCGCCTATTTCAACGACGAGCCGATCGGCTTCTTCATCACGGTCCCGGACCTGAACCGTCTGATCGGGAAGTTCAACGGCAAGTTCGGGCTGTGGCAGAAGCTGCGGCTGATGTGGGATCTGAAAGTGCGCAAGTCGTGCGACCGGATCTTCGGGATCATCTTCGGGATCACGCCGGAGTTCCACGGCAAGGGTGTGGAGTCGGCGATCATGGTGAAGTACTACGAGTTCCTGGAGCTGACGAAAAACCCCTACAAGACGATGGAGCTGGCGTGGATCGGGGATTTCAACCCGGTGATGAACCGGATGATCGAGACCTACGTCTGCGCGACGCGACACAAGGTGCATACGACGTACCGCTACCTGTTCGACCGCACGAAGGAGTTCCACCGCTGCCCGCGTCTGGGCGTCAAACGCCGTGAATAACACCAACCAACCGATATGAAAACCACCGTATTTACCGATTATCACATTGCCGCGGGGGCCAAAATGGCCGAATTCGCCGGCTACAACATGCCCATCGAGTTCACGGGCATCACCGACGAGCATCTGACCGTGCGTCAGGGCGCCGGCGTTTTCGACGTGAGCCACATGGGCGAGATCTGGGTCAAGGGCCCGAAAGCGGAGGCGCTGTTGCAGCGCATCACGACGAACGACGTGGCGAAGCTCTACGACGGGAAGGTGCAGTATTCGTGCATGCCGAACGGCCGCGGGGGGATCGTGGACGACATTCTGGTCTACCGGATCGACGCCGAGACCTACATGCTGTGCGTCAATGCGGCGAACATCGACAAGGACTGGGCGCATATCTGCGCCGTGGGGCGCGCGGAGTTCGGCATGGAGGCAGGTCCGGGCAAGGAGCTCTACAACGCTTCGGACGAGATCTGCCAGCTGGCCGTGCAGGGACCTCTGGCGATGAAGATCGTGCAGAAGATGTGCGCGGAACCGGTCGAGGAGATGGAGTACTATACCTTCCGGAAGATGGAGGTTGCCGGCTGCCGGGCGATCCTCTCGATCACGGGCTATACGGGCGCCGGGGGGTGCGAGATCTACGTGGCCAACGAGGACGGCGCAAAACTCTGGAAAGCGCTCTGGGAGGCCGGGGCCGGGTACGGACTGAAAAACATCGGACTCGGGGCGCGCGACACGCTGCGTCTGGAAAAGGGCTTCTGCCTCTACGGCAACGACATCGACGACGGGACCTCGCCGCTGGAAGCGGGCCTGGGCTGGATCACGAAGTTCGCCGAAGGGAAGGATTTCATCGACCGTCCGCTGCTGGAACGTCAGAAGGCCGAAGGGCTGACGCGCAAGCTCGTGGGATTGAAGATGGTCGAGCGCGGGATTCCGCGTCACGGCTACCGGCTGGCGGCTCCGGACGGCACGGAGATCGGGCATGTAACCTCCGGTACGATGTCGCCCTGCCTGAAAACGGGCGTGGCGCTGGGCTACGTGGCTTCGGCGTATGCGAAACCCGGTACGGAGGTTGCGGTCGTCATCCGCGAGAAGCCCGTGAAGGCCGAAGTGGTCAAGATACCTTTTGTTTAACGAACCAAATACGCAAAATCATGAAAACCGAATATCTGGGGCTGGAACTGTCGAGTCCCGTGATCGTGAGCAGTTCGCCCTATACGTCGACCCTCTCCCATATCGAGTCGTGCGTCCGTGCGGGTGCGGGAGCCGTGGTGTTGAAGTCGATCTTCGAGGAGCAGATCTACCGCCAGGCGGCTTCGCTGGACAAGATGGAGGGTTACGGCGATGCGGGCGAGTATCTCGAACGCTACCTGGGCGACGCCTACAAGGCCGAGTTGCTGCAACTCGTCGCCGATGCCGCGAAGACGGGCGTTCCGGTGATCGGGAGCATCAACTGCGTGGGTTCGGGCGATGCGTGGATCGACTATGCGACGTCGATGCAGGCCGCCGGGGCTTCGGCGCTGGAACTGAACATCTTCCTGCTTCCGACCGACCGCCGGGCTTCGGCCGCGGAGATCGAGCAGCACTATGCGGACATCGTGCGCAAGGTGTGTGCGGCGGTTACGATTCCGGTGTCGGTGAAGCTGCCGATGCGCCTGACGAACGTACTCTCGACGTGCGACACGCTGCTGGCCCGCGGTGCGAAGGGCGTTGTGCTGTTCAACCGCTTTTTCGAGCCGGACATCGACATCGAGAAACTGACGTTCCAGCCGGCGGATCCGTTCAGCCAGCCGACGGAGTTGCGTCACGTGCTGCGCAGCACGGCCCTTTGTTCGCATGCCCTTCCGCAGCTGGACATCTCGGTCTCGACGGGCGTGCACGACGGAGCGGCAGCGGTCAAGGCGCTGCTGTGCGGCGCTTCGGCGGTTCAGCTCTGCACGGCGATCCACAAACACGGCTACGAGGTGATCGGCCAGATCGGGTCGTTCATCGACGAGTGGGCCGCGCGCCACGGCTTCGATACGCTGTCGTCGTTCCGCGGACGCATGGACTACGGCTCTTCGGAAGGCGAATTCTACCAGCGTGTGCAGTACATGAAGTACTTCCCGCACGACGCCGAGTAAAGATTGAAGGCGCGTTGGCGCAATAGATGCAAAGCCCCCGATTCCTGCAAGAAGTCGGGGACTTTCGTTGTGTCCGTGTGATGACGGGCGGCCTTGCGTGCAGCCCGGTGCTATCGTTTTTCAGGCTCCGGGAGGGGCGGTTTCGCGGTTTCGGCATCGAATGCTTCGTCGAAAGCCTTGCGGATCCGTTCCGGGTCGCGGATCACCTCACGCAGGGCTTCCAACCGCCGGGCATTCTCCGATTCGGGAATCCAGAGTTTCAGATAGCCGCCTTCGGCGTATTTGTTGTGCAGGTGTTCGAGGCAGCGCGCGAAATGTCCCTCGCGATCGAGTTCGGGGCAGTGGTCCAGTCCGTACTGCACCGTGCGTCGGATGATCGTCGCCGGATCAATGACCCGGTCGGCTTCGGCAACGATCCGTCCGTAGATCGACCGCGGGGCGTTCTTCGACGAGGCGCGGTGGTCCTCCACCGCCTCGCGCATCGTCCGGATCTGCTCCTCCGAGAACCAGCGGCGCAGTTCGCGGTCCGCAGCGAGGATCCGTCCGGCATCGAGGTGGTGGTTCTCGCGTCCGTTGACCAGTCCCGTGTCGTGGTAGGCCGCGATCGCGTAGACCATGTCGGCGTCGACTTCGTATCGGGCCGCCAGTTCGAGACTGCGGGCGATGACCGTGCGGACGTGTCCGACGTCGTGTGCCCGGTCGAAGTGTTCGTAACGCGGAATGATCTCCCGTTCGATATAGCGTTTGAGTCCCGGATTCATGGGCGCTTGTTCGGAAAAAATCCTCCGGGGAATTCCCGGAGGATTTCGTTGGGATGCTGTTTGCCGCTTCTCCGTACCTTATTTTGCGTAGGCGACGGCGCGGGTTTCGCGGATGACGGTGATCTTCACCTGTCCGGGATAGGTCATCTCGTCCTGGATCTTTTTGGCAATGTCGTGCGAAAGTCCCTCCGACTCCTGGTCCGAGAGTTTGTCGGCGCCGACGATCACGCGCAGCTCGCGCCCGGCCTGGATGGCGTAGGTCTTCACGACGCCGGGGTACGACAGCGCGATGTCCTCCATCTCTTTGAGCCGCTTGATGTAGCTCTCGACGACCTCGCGGCGTGCTCCGGGGCGTGCTCCGGAGATGGCATCGCAGACCTGGATGATCGGCGCGATGAGCGACGACATCTCCACCTCGTCGTGGTGCGCTCCGATGGCGTTGCAGACTTCGGGCTTCTCCTTGTATTTCTCGGCGAGTTTCATGCCGATGATTGCGTGCGGGAGTTCGGGTTCGTCGTCGGGCACCTTGCCGATGTCGTGCAGCAGACCGGCCCGCCGTGCGATCTTGGGGTTGAGTCCCAGCTCGGCGGCCATGATCCCTGCGAGATTTGCCGTTTCGCGGGCGTGTTGCAGAAGGTTCTGTCCGTAGGAGGAGCGGTATTTCATCTTGCCGATGAGCCGGATCATTTCGGGATGTAGTCCGTGGATTCCGAGGTCGATGGCTGTGCGCTTCCCGACCTCGACGATCTCCTCCTCGATCTGCTTCTGGACCTTTGCCACGACCTCCTCGATGCGTGCGGGATGGATGCGGCCGTCGGTGACGAGCTGGTGGAGTGCCAGTCGCGCGATTTCGCGGCGCACGGGGTCGAATCCCGAGAGGATGATCGCCTCGGGGGTGTCGTCGACGATGATCTCGATGCCGGTTGCGGCTTCCAGCGCGCGGATGTTGCGGCCTTCGCGACCGATGATGCGTCCCTTGACCTCGTCGCTCTCGATGTTGAAGACGGTTACGGCATTCTCGATGGCTGTTTCCGTCGCAACGCGCTGGATCGAGGCCACGATGATTCGTTTGGCCTCTTTCGTGGCGGTCATCTTGGCCTCCTCGATGGTTTCGTTGATATAGGCGGCGGCTTCGGTCTTGGCTTCGGCCTTCATGTTCTCCATGAGGATGTTCTTGGCCTCTTCGGCGCTCATTCCGGAGATCTGTTCGAGCCGTACGTTCTGTTCGCGGCGCACCTGGTCGATCTCCTCCTTCTTGTGTTCGAGCAGCTGCAACTGGTTCTGCATGTGTTCCTTGACCCGGTCGTTCTCGCGGATCTTGTTATCCAGTTCGCGTTCCTTGTTCTGGAGGTTCTGTTCGAGCTGTTTGGCGCGCTGTTCGCTCTGGTTGAGTTTCTGGTTGCGTTCGTTGACCTGCCGGTCGTATTCGCTTTTGAGCTGGATGAATTTCTCCTTGGCCTGAAGGATTCTCTCCTTCTTGATCATCTCGGCCTCTGCTTCGGCCTCTTTGAGTGCGGTTTCGCGCCGTTTCCGGATCGAGTTCTTGACCACGAAGTTGGTGACGAGCGCGTAAACCACCACGGCAACCACCGCAGAGATGCAGGCAATAAGAATGGTGGTATACATTGTTTTCTACGGTTTTTTTAATGGTTAATATAATATATCAGAGTATTGTTGTATCAAAAAAAACCGCATAGGATTCCTTATTCTTGTTTGACGAATCTGCAAGATCAGTCATGTGTGGGGTCTCGGACAATCGCAATCTTCCAACGGTGCACCGGAGCGCACTCCCCATTGCGGGTAGTAAGGCCTGATTTTGAAGCGCCACAAGTTGCCCCAATTTAAAAAGTGTTCAGTTTCGCAAAGCTGTAAGGAATCTATGCGGGTAGATTCTGTGTATGTATAAAGAACGTCGATATCGTAACAAGGGGTTCGGGGTGTTTTCGTCTCTCCTTCGTCTCTTCCTTCGTCTCTTCCTTCTCGTCTTCCTTCTCGTCTCCCTCCTTGTCTCTCCCTCGTCTCCTCCTTACTTCCTCTCTCTTGCCCCCCCCCGTCAGGGTTTCAGGGTGTTGAGGTATTCATCTATTTCCGTGCCGATTTTTTCGAGCTGCTTCATATCTTCGCTGTCGATCTCGCGGCTTTGCCTCATTCCGACGTTGGCGATTGCGAACTTCAACGCGGCCATGGCCAGATAGTCCTGGTCGTTCCAGTTCTTGATATGCTGCTGTTTAATCAGCGCGAGGTAGCTGTTTACCTCTCTTTCGGCCAAACGGTATATCTCCTCTTTTCCGCTTTCGATGTTGAAAGGATAGCTTTTACCGGCTATTTTGAGGGTAATTGCCTGTTTCGCCATTTTCGTTCGTTTCGTTTATCTCTGTAACATCCCGTATCCGTCCCGTCGTCGCGACACTTATTTTCCGGAGGGTTCGGAATCTGTCTGCGACGGATTTCCCACGAGTGCGATACATTTGTCGACCTCCCGCATCAGTCGGTTGACGCGCGCCCGTGCCTTGTCCCGATTCGTTCTGCCTCCGGCGAGCCCGTCGACGAGTTGGAGTTTCGCCACTTCGGCTTCGAGGTCCCTGACCTGTTCCTGAAGGGCTCTTTTTTCCCGTTGCAGGGCGTCGCGCTGCTGCGCGAGCTCTGTGCAAAGACCCGACAGCCTTTTGTGGTCGTCGATCAACAGCCTTACGCGGGCTTCGATGTTCGTTATCACACTCTTTTCGGCCATCGTTCCGGAGAAAGAAACGTTTCGCTTTTCAAAGGTACGAAAAAAAGGTGAAAACACAAAATTTATTTTGGAACGACCTCTCCGTAGAGATCGTACTCCTCGGCGGCCGTAACCCGCACGGTGTAAAAATGGCCTTTCAACAGCCGCTTCGGCGCCGCGGGGATGAGGATCTCCTGATCGACCTCCGGGGAGTCGTACTGCGTGCGTCCGACATACCAGTCTCCCTGGCGGGAGTCGATCAGCACACGCTCGATACGTCCGACCCTGCGTGCGTTGTTCTCGGTCGCGATGCGGTTCTGCAAGGCCATGACGCGGTCCACACGCCGCTGCTTGACCTCCTCCGGGACGTCGTCTTTCAGTTTCTCGGCCGAATGGGTCCCCTCCTCCTCGGAGTAGGCGAAGACGCCGAGCCGCTCGAAGCGCACTTCGCGCACGAAGTCGAGCAGCTCCTCGAAATCGGCTTCGCTCTCACCCGGATATCCGACCAGCAGCGTGGTCCGCAGCGCCAGGTCGGGAATCGCCTCCCGCAGCTTGCGGATCAGCTCCATGGCCTCGGCCTTGGTGTGGCGGCGCAGCATGGCTGCGAGCTGGGCGTCGGAGATGTGCTGGAAGGGGATGTCGAGGTATTTGCAGATCTTCGGTTCTGCGGCCATCACCCCGATGAGCTCTTCCGGGAACGCCGCGGGATAGGCGTAGTGCAGCCGGATCCACTCGATCCCGTCGATGCGGCACAGACGCCGCAGGAGCTCGGCAATCTGCCGCTTCCCGTAGAGGTCGAGCCCGTAGTAGGTGGAGTCCTGCGCGATGACGATCAGTTCGCGGACGCCCTGCGCCGCCAGCTTGCGGGCCTCCTCCTCCAACACCTCCATGGGCACCGAGACATGGGGCCCGCGGATGAGCGGGATGGCGCAGTAGCCGCACTTCCAGTTGCATCCCTCGGAGATTTTCAGGTAGGCATAGTGCTTCGGCGTGGTGAGAAGCCGTTCGGTGTCCAGCGCATGGTCCCCGGCAGCCCCGAGCGTCCGGATGATTCCGTCCCAGGTGCGTGCCCCGAAGTATTCGTCGACCTCGGGAATCTCCGTGCGCAGCTCGTCGGCGTAGCGCTCCGAGAGGCATCCGATGACGAACAGATGTTCGATCTTCCCGGCCTTCTTGGCCTCGGCGGCGCGGAGGATCATCTCGACGGACTCCTGCTTGGCATCGCCGATGAACCCGCAGGTGTTGATGACGACGGTCTTGGCGTCGGTTCGGTCGCTGTCGAAGTGGACCTCGTAACCGGCGGCCGCGAGCCGTGCCATGAGGTGCTCGCTGTCGACGGTGTTCTTCGAACAGCCGAGTGTGATGACGTTAATCTTTTTCATCTCCGAACAGGGCGTTTACGAATTCCCGGCGGTCGAAGATGCGCAGCTGGTCGATCCCCTCGCCGATGCCGATGTAGCGGACCGGAATGTGGAACTGGTCGCTGATGCCGATCACCACACCCCCTTTGGCCGTGCCGTCGAGCTTGGTGATCGCGAGCGAGGTGACCTGCGTGGCCTGCGTGAACTGGCGGGCCTGCTCGAAGGCGTTCTGCCCGGTCGAGCCGTCCAGCACGAGCATCACCTCGTGGGGCGCTCCGGGAATCACCTTCGACATGACGTTGCGGATCTTCGTCAGCTCGTTCATCAGGTTGATCTTGTTGTGCAGACGCCCGGCGGTGTCGATCAGCACGACGTCGGCGCCGTTGGCACGGGCCGAGGTCAGCGTGTCGAAGGCAACCGACGCGGGATCGGAACCCATCTGCTGACGGATCATCGTGGCGCCGGCGCGGTCGGCCCAGACCTGCAACTGGTCGATGGCCGCGGCGCGGAATGTGTCGGCGGCGCCGATCCAGACCTTCTTCCCGGCCTTGACGAGCTGTGCGGCGAGCTTCCCGATGGTGGTGGTCTTCCCGGCGCCGTTCACGCCGACGACCATCACCACGTAGGGCTCACCCTCGCGGGCGTCCAGTCCGAAGTGCTCGGCCGATCCGTGGGCCTGTTCGAGCAGTTCGGCAACCTCGCTGCGCAGGATCGACTGCAACTCCGAGGTGTTCATGTATTTGTCGCGTGCGACGCGCTCCTCGATGCGGCGGATGATCTTCACGGTGGTCTCCACGCCGACGTCCGACGTGATGAGAACCTCTTCGAGTTCGTCGAGCACTTCGGCATCGACGGTCGTGCGGCCGGCCACGGCGCGTGCGAGTTTCGAGAAGAGCCCCTGTTTGGTCTTCTCCAATCCGGCGTTGAGCTCCTGTCGCTGCTGCCGGGCCTGCTCCTCGGAGACGGGGGTCTCCTGCTGTTTCTTGCGGAAAATATCGAAAAATGCCATGTGCAAAGAATTAATCTTGGGACAAAGATAACAAGAATGTTTGGAAAAGCGTTATCTTTGCGGAACAACCCGTTTTAAGTGAAATGAAAAAATACATGTTGCTGCTGACGGCCGCCGTTTTCGGGGTTTTGTCGGCCACGGCCCAGGAGTTGATCGTCAAGACGGACTCCACGAAAATCGAAGCCAAGGTGATCGAAATCACGCCGGAGAACGTGCGCTACAAGCGCTTCTCGAATCCCGACGGTCCGACCTATGTCCTGCCCGTTGCGGATATCCACTACATCCGCTATGCCAACGGCGAGATGGAGTACTATACGCGGAGCATCCCGGCTACGCCACTTGTTCCGGCGACTCCGGTTGCCTCGGAACCTGCGGTGCAGATCCCCGACGACCGCTACGTGCTCAAAACGTACGAGATCGGGGAACTTTACGACCGGAACGGCGTGAAGGGTGTCGTGTGCCTGCTGACGGAGGACAAGCAGCACGGACTGGTGATCTCGCTCGACGAGCTTTACCTGCCGTGGAGCGAGTTCCGGAAGCCGGATCTGTGCGTGGTCGGTGCCGATGACCGCACGGACGGCACGGTGAACATGGAGAAGGTGGCACAATATATCGAGGCAAACGACCTTACGTGGAATTCGTTTCCGGCCTTCAAGTGGTGCCGGGAAAAGGGCGAGGGATGGTACCTCCCGGCGATCGACGAACTGCTGACGATCGGTCACAACTACAACGGCGGGACGCGGATCCGGAACGACCGTCAGGCGCGGAACAAGTTCAACGATGCGTTGAAGGGTGCCGGTGGCGAGCGCATGGACCGGATGGTTTACTACTTCTCCTCGACGGAGATGGACGAGAAGAACGCCTATACGTCGCACATGAGCATGGAACCTCCCTACGTGGTCGAGATTCCGAAATACAACAGGTTCCTCGTGCGCGCCGTGCACAAGTTCTGACCGCCGGGGTGCCGCGAACGAAAAAGGCCGGGCTTGCTGATCGCATGCCCGGCCTTTCGTCGTTCGGGAAACGCTCGAAAGTTTTCGATAAGCCGGTGCTGTTTGTCGGTTCGGGTGTCGTTCAGAGGCTCTCGATGAGCCGGCGCAGCTTGCCGATGATGAGCTCCCAGCCATAGTTCTCCCGGACATAGCGCGGGCCTCTCTCCGCCATGGATTGCCGCAACGCCGGATCGGAGAGGAGCCGGTGGAGCTTTTTGCGGAAGTCGCGCCCGTTGTCGTACCAGAGTGCCGCGCCGCTGAACTTGCAGTGGTCCTTCATCACCTCGCAACGGCCGTTCACGAGCATCGGAATCCCGTTGTCGAGCGCTTCGAGCAGCAGCAGCGAGAGACTCTCCACCAGCGATGGATTCACCATGAGCGTCGCATGGCGGATGATCGCCCGTTTCTCTTCGTCGCTGACGCTTCCCGTGACGATGATCTCCGACCGGTCGATCTTTCCGCTGTCGGCGTCGGCGGGCCCGACCAGCACCAGGCGGATCTCTCCGCCGTATTGCTGCTTGTAGCGGAGGAAGTCGGGGATCAGCGATCCGATCTTCTGGGGGTGCATCCGTCCCACATACAGCAGGTAGTCGTCGGGAAGTCCGTACCGGGCCTTGACCTCCTCCCACCGTACGGGCGCGGCCTTTTCGATGCTGCATCCCACGATGCTGTTGGGCGCCAGCGCGGGCCCGAATACCCGCCGGCAGAGCCGCTGCTCGGCCGGGGTGTTGAAGGCGATGTGCCGCACGCGGGTGAAAACCCGGGTGAAGAGGCTGAAATAGAGCGACCGCACGGGATGGGCCGTAGGGATCAGAATGCACCGTTCCGGGGCTTCCAGGGCGGCGGTGAGCGTGGAGGTGAAGTTGAATCCGACGGGCAGGATGGCGGCATACTCCTCCTTGTGCTCGCGGATGAAATCCGCCAGCGTCGGAGCATACTCTTCGTGGGTGGCGAAGAAGCGCCGTTCGGCCTCTTCGTTGAGCGTCCAGAGGGGATGGAGGGCCGCCAGCGGGGTGAGCAGCCGCCATTGGTCGAGCAGGTAGCGAAGCCTCCGGGCCTTGCTGGCCTCGCGGCGCCGTTCGTTGGTGTGCTCCCTGTCGGGTTCCGCACGGAAGCGTCGGACGAGAATTCCGTTTTCCAGCCGCTCACCGGCGGGGAAGTCCTCCTCCGAGGCGGTCGGGTGGCGGAGCGTGGAGGTCAGCACCTCTACCTCGTAATAGGGTTTCAGCCGTTCGGCAAGCATCCGGCAATGGATCTCCGTGCCGCCGAAAATCCCCTCTCCGTACCGGAAGGCGGTGAATGCGATTTTTTTCTTCATACTACTCATTGGAGTTCATCGAACAGCCGGAGCCACTCCGCTCCGATGGCCCGGGGGTCGTACCGCCGGGCTGCGGTCCGGTTTTCCCGGCTCATCGTCTCCTGCCATGCGGAGTCTTCCAGCGCATCGCCCAGCTTGTCTGCATATTCCCGCTGGTCGAACGGCGGGACGACGATTCCGCATACTTGTTTTTTGTATGTATTTTTGTCAGATCGAGTCTATTATTTCACGAAGTTTTCCGATAATGATCTTCCATTCGTAATGATCCTGGACGTATCGTGGGCCTTTTTCCGTCATGGATTGCCGTAATTCGGAATCAAAGAGGAGTCTATGAAGTTTTTTACGGAAATCGCGCCAGTTGTTGTACCAGAGAGCTGCTCCGCTGATCTTGCAGTGATCTTTCATGACCTTGCTTTTCCCGTTGACCAATACCGGAATGCGATTCTGCATGGCTTCGAGCATTAGCAGCGAGAGGCTTTCCAGATGCGAAGGATTGACCATGACGGAAGCATGTCGAATGATGGCACTTTTTTCTGCTTCGCTTACAAATCCCGTTAAAATAACTTCATTGGATGCCGGATGTCTGATCGTCTTGTCGTCAATGCCTCCGACCAATACCAGTTTGACATCTCCGCCGTACTGTTGTTTGTACTTTAAAAATTCAGGAATGATTCGGTTGATCTTTGGACCTGTGACACGTCCCAGATAAAGGACATATCGTTCGGGCAGCATGTAGCGTTTCTTGACTTCTTCCCAGTCTGCGGGTTCAGCCTCTTCAATGCCGCATCCTACCAGACTGCAAGGTGCCATTGAGCGTCCGAAAATTCGTCGGCAGAGTTGCTCTTCGGCTGATGTGTTGAAGGCAATATGCCGTACACGAGTGAACATCGGAACATTGATTCCGTAGTAAAGCGGATTTTCAGGATGTGCCAATGGGATGAGAATGCTCTTTTCAGGAGCGATGGCAGCGCCGAGTATGGTTTGACTGGAATAAAAATTCATGAAGATGAAAGCGTGGTACAGGTCTCGATGTCGACGAATAAAATCAAACATCTCGGGAGTATGGCTTGGTTGCGATTCGATCGTGCGGCGTTCAGCCTCAACGCCGAGGCTCCAATGGGGATGTAATGAGGAGAAAAGACGCAAGATCCCCAAACGATGTAGGCGACTCCGTATCCGACGTGCCAGTTTCCCGTGTTTGTAGTAGTCGTTATGTAATTCAGCGTTGACGGGCCGGGGTTTGAATCGGCGGATCAAGACTCCGTTTTCGGTTGAAGCTCCCTCTTTGAAGTCCTGTGTCGGATCATTGAATATGCGGATGGTTGTCGTGAGGACCTCAACTTCGTAGTAGGGAGTTAAACGCTCGGCCAACATCCGGCAATGTGCTTCGGCGCCACCATTGACATCTTTGCCGTAACGGATAATGATGAAAGCGATTCTCTTCATGTTTTAATCTAAATCCTTAAAGAGTTGGAGCCATTGGGATCCAATTAGTTCCAATTTGTATTCGGACGCCTGTTGATAGCATTTTTCCCGCATTCGGATTTGACATTCCCGGTCAAGCATGGCGGCTTTCAGACGTTTGGCGTATTGCCGTTTGCTGAACGGGGGGACAAGTATGCCAGCCTCTCCGTTGCGGGTGATTGTCCGGATCCCGGCGTAGGAATCGAATGAGACGGGAATAGCTCCGTATTGTTGTCCTTCAGCGAAGCACATGCCGAAGCCTTCGAAGTCTGATGTCAGGCAGACGAAGGTGGCCCGGCGATAGAATGAGGCTACGTCGGATTGGTATCCGGTAAATTCGATGTTTTTGAGTTTTAGCGTTTTTGCAAGTTTATGCAGATTCTCTTTTTCGGGGCCGTCTCCGACCAGGATCAATCTCCAACCGGGTACAGAATCCTCGATCTGGTGCCAGATTTTCAGCAGACGATCTATTCGTTTGTCGCAATGGGAGAATCGTCCGACAAAAAGAACGATCTTTTCCTTCGGGCAATGAGTCGGCTCTTGGGGCGGAAGTAACGGATTGGAAATCGCTGCGAATTTCTTTTGATCGGGATGATGATCGTATTTTTGCAGATCACGAAACAATTGTCGATAATATTCAGGAAAGAGTGTTACAAACCGGTCTGTATTGTGATGTATTTTTGAGTAGAGTTTCAAATATCTTCGTTTTAACTTGTCGGTGAACCGATAGACCGGTTTGCGCAGAAAGATGAACTCCATTCTTCGAATGAATGTCGGATTGGATAATTGACAGCTTTTCAAGTTCCTCAAATCATAGATCTCCCATAAAGGGATGCTGTGCAAACAATAGATTAACCGGGTTTTGCCGATGTGATAAAGTTTTTCAAAGGGGAAAACCGTAGATCCTTGGATCATCAGGACATCGACTTGCTCTTCGTTAAGAGAGTTGCGTAGAAACTCTACGTTTATCGGGAGACATTCGTTGTTGGCATCCGGAAGGATTTTTATTGTAAAATCTTCGAGTTCCTTTGCGGTGAGCAGTTCTCTCTTGAACAGGGATGTATAAATAATGATTCGGAGTCCCTGTGATTTGAAGTAGTGCGCTAAATTCCTGGTAACTGTTTCTGCTCCGCCCTCGGGAAATGGTCTGTTATAGAAAGCGATTGTTCGGATGTCCATGGTAGTCGGTTGACAATAAACTGCAATAAAAATAGTTTTTTTTATCGAAACAGCCAAATTCATTCACACACAAAGGGCACCTCTTGATGAGATGCCCTTTGTATTTAAGAGACGACTCTTAAAATACGTTATTTCTTCTCGTCGAAGAAATCCTTCACCTGGTCGTTTGCAATAACGCCCTCCTTGAACATGTAGGCGCCGGTTTTCTCCGACTTGACCATCTTGATGCACTTGGTGAACTGCTTGCCGGTACCGGTTTTCAGCGTTGCGACTACTTTCTTTGCCATAGGTCTGCTCTAACTATTTGATTTCACGGTGTACGGTGACACGTTTCAGGAACGGGTTGTACTTCTTGCGTTCGAGCCGTTCGGGCGTGTTCTTCTTGTTTTTCGTGGTGATGTAACGGGACATTCCCGCAACTCCGCTCTCTTTCTGTTCGGTGCACTCGAGGATGACCTGAACTCTGTTGCCTTTCTTTGCCATGGATTACTCGTTGATTTTAGTACACGCTTTTGGGAGCGGCAGCTTCGCGCAGGGCGACTGCGAGTCCCTTCTTGTTGATGGTTTTCATGCCGGCGGCCGACACCTTGATGGTGATCCAGCGGCCCTCCTGCTCGGACCAGAAACGCTTGGTTTTCAGATTGGGGCTGAATTTGCGTTTGGTCTTGTGGTGGGAGTGCGAGACGTTGTTGCCCACGACAGCCACCTTGCCTGTGATTTCGCAAACTTTCATTTTGTACTTTGTTTTTTGTTTAAGCCCGTTTGGGGCCTGCAAATATACAACCTTTTCGTCAAAACACAAAGTGCGCCGGCTTTTTTTGTACGCCGGCCGGTGCTATTCGGCGTTGAGCTCGTCTTTGAGCATGCCGATGGCGAAGGCGCTGGCCCGGGAGATGATCTGCCCGCGGTCGGCTCCGCACTGCCGGCATTCGGCGATGGTGCGGTCGGGGGTCGCCACGGCGATCCAGACGGTTCCGACGGGTTTTTCGGGGCTTCCGCCCGTGGGGCCGGCGATTCCCGTGGTGGCGACGGCGAAGTCGGCGTGCGCGATGCGTCGGGCACCTTCGGCCATCTGGCGGGCGACCTGTTCGCTGACGGCGCCGTAACGGGCGATGTCGGCGGCATGGACGCCCAGCACGTCGGCTTTGGACTCGTTGCTGTATGCGACCACGCCGCAGCGGAAGTAGGCCGAAGCCCCGGGCTGGGCGGTGAAACGCGAGGCGATGACGCCGCCGGTGCAGCTTTCGGCCGTGGCGAGGCTCTGCCCGCGTCGGGTAAGGGTTTCGTGGACGAGCTCCTCGACGGAGGCGGTTTCGAACCCGACGATGTACTCGGGGATGAGCTCCCGCAGCGCCTCGAACTGCCGGTCGATTTCGCGGGCGACGCTTTCGCCCTCGACTTCGTAGGCCGACAGCCGCAGCCGCACGGCTCCCGGATTGGGCAGGTAGGCGAGTTTGAGGTAGGGCGGGAGTGCGTTTTCCCAGCTCTCGATGCGCTTGGCAAGCATCGACTCGGCGAGTCCGGCGGTGATCATCGTGCGGTGTACGATCTGCCGCAGGGCGAAATGGGCTTTGAGCCGGGGGATGACCTCGTCCTGCATGAGGTGCTCCATCTCATAGGGGACGCCGGGCAGCGAGACGACGACATGTCCGTCGCATTCGAACCACATGCCGGGGGCCGTTCCGTAGGCGTTGAAGAGCACCGTGCAGGCCTCCGGGACGAGGGCCTGCGAGCGGTTCAGGTCGTTGAATTCGATGCCGCGCGCCGTGAGCATCTTCTCGACGTGTGCGGCGACGGTTTCGTCGTAGCGCATCTCGCTGTGGAAGAGTTCGGCGAGCGTCTTCTTGGTGATGTCGTCCTTCGTGGGGCCGAGTCCGCCGGTGATGATCGTCACCTGGTTGTTCTCCCGGGCGCGGTCGACCGTGTCGATGATCTGCTGGCGGTCGTCGCCGATGGAGATTTTTTCGCGGACGACGATCCCGATTCCGTTCAGGTGCCTGGCGATGGATACCGAGTTGGTGTCGACGATCTGTCCGATGAGGATCTCGTCGCCGATGGTGATGATCGAAGCTTTCATGGGTTTATGATTGTTCTGCGGCGGCTTCGGACGCAGCGGACGGTTTCTCACCGTCCGTTTCGGGGGAGACCGTCGGATCGGTTTCGGGGTGTTGCTCTTCCGCCTGCGGGGGTTCGGCGGTCGGGGCCGGGATTTCGCGGGCCTCGTCCTGCGGCTGTCCGGCGTTGCCCTGCGGCTGGCGGGCGTCGTCGATCAGCGCGCGGCAGATTTCGCCGACGAGCCCGGGGCCTTCGTAGATGTAGCCGGTGTAGAGCTGGACGAGGTCGGCGCCGGCGTCGAGCATGGCGCGCACGTCGTCGGGCGTCATCAGCCCGCCCACGCCGATGATGGGGTAGTTTCCGCCCGAGCGGGCGTGGACCCTGCGGACGATCTCCACGGCCCGGCGGGTCAGGGGGGCTCCTCCGAGGCGTCCGGTCCCGATCTTGTCGAGCGACGTGCGGCTGGTCCGGAGTCCTTCGCGGAGATGCGTGCCGTTCGTGGCGACGATGCCGTCGAGGGGCGTTTCGAGCAGGATGTCGGTCACGCGGTCGATCACCTCGTCGGGCATGTCGGGGGATATTTTGAGCATGATCGGGCGGTACTGGTTCTGCCCGCGGCGGAAGTCGAACAGCGGTTCGAGGATCCGGAGAATGTGTTCGCGGGCGTGGGTCGCTCCCTCCCGGCAGGCATTGTCGCAGCTGATGTTGACGGTGAAGTAGTCCGCATACTGATAGAGGTTGCGGAAGAGTTTCAGATAGTCGGCCGCGGCGTTCTCGACGGGTGTGGCGGTGTTTTTCCCGATGTTGCACCCCACGATAACCCCCTCGTGGGGGCGGCGGAGGTGGCGGATGGCGGTTTCGAGTCCCCGGTTTGCGATTCCGATGCGGCTGATGATCGCCTTGTCCTTCGGGAGCCGGAAGACGCGCGGGCGGGGATTCCCGGGCTGCGGTTGCGGCGTGACGGTTCCGATCTCGACGAATCCGAATCCCATGGCGGCGAGTTCGCGGTAGGCTTCGCCGTTGCGGTCGAATCCGGCGGCGAGCCCCACGGGGTTGCGGAACTTCATGCCGAAGACCTCGCGTTCGAGCGCCGGGTGCTCGACGGCGTAGCTCTTGTGCAGCAGCCAGCGTCCTCCGGGGATGAACCCGATGATGCGCAGAAGCAGCAGGGCGATCCGGTGGGCCCGTTCGATGGGGAGCGAGAAGAGGATGGGCTTTATGATTCTCCGATACATAGTTGCGCGCAAAGGTAATGAAAAAACGGCAAGTTAAAAATATTCCTGCCGATAGTCGTAGCGGTCGCGCAGGGATTCGAACGCGGAGGGCTGCTGTTTCAGACGCCGGCTCTCGGCCTCGATGTCGTATGCGCCGACGATGGTGCGGACAAGCTCCTGCCAGGAGATCGCGTGGGGTTGCGAGGGGGTCACCTCCGGCGGGTACCACCCCTCGACCGGGAGTCCGAACTTCCGGGCGAGGGCCGCGACGGCGAGGGCCGTGGCGTTGGCCTTTCCCTGCAAGGAGTATCCGGCGATGTGGGGCGTGGCGACCAGCGCCCGGCGCAGGAGCTCCGGATTGAGTTCCGGCTCATGTTCCCAGACGTCGAGCGCCCATTCCAACTCACTCCGCAGCAGGGCCTCTCCGTCGACGACCTCTCCGCGCGAGGAGTTGAGGAGTACGGCCCCGGGCTTCATCATGCGGAAGAGTCGCCCGCCGGCCATGTGGCGGGTCGAGTCGTCGAGCGGCGTGTGGAAGGTGAGGATGTCGGCCTGGCGCGCCACCTCTTCGAGGGGCAGGAATCCGCACCGTTCCCGCTCTTCGCGCGGGGGGTCGCAGCAGAGCACGCGGAATCCCCACGCTTCGGCATAGTTTTTGACCAGCGATCCGACGTGTCCCACGCCGACGACGCCCAGGGTCCGCTGTCCGGGCGTCCACCCCTGCCGCCGGGCGAGGAGGGCGAGCACGGCGGCGACCCATTGCAGGACGCCGCGGGCGTTGCATCCGGCGGCCGTGGCTACCTCGATGCCGTTCCGCCGGCACCATGCAAGGTCGATGTGGTCGAATCCGATGGTGGCCGTGGCGATCATCCGCACGCGCGATCCGGCAAGGAGCGTTTCGTCGCAGCGGGTTCGGGTCCGGATCACCAGCGCATCGGCGTCGCGGACGTCCTCTGCGGAGATCTTCCGCCCGGGGCGGCGGCACACTTCGGCGAAGGGTTCCAGAACCCCGTCCAGAAAAGGAATGGCATTATCGGCTACAATCTTCATGATATTCGGAACTTTCCCGCGCTTATCTTCCGGCGGATGCGCAAATATAGGTAAAAATTAGTACCTTTGTCCGTTAAAAGGAGGATATGTTTCAAGAGAACGCTATGGAAGAGCGAACATTCGACCCGGATGGAGTGGGCGTGGCCAACGGAAGCTATTTCGGACTGCCGTTCGAGCCGGAGGAGGCGGAACTGGTGCTGATCTCGGCGCCGTGGGACGTGACGGTCTCCTACGGGGCCGGTACGGCGTATGCGCCGGATGCGATCATCGAGGCCTCCACGCAACTGGATTTCCACGATCCGCTGGCACCCGGCGCCTGGCGTCGGGGCATTGCCACGGCCGACGTGGACTATACCTTGCAGGAGCAGTCGCAGCGCCTTCGCGGCGATGCCGAACGGGTGATCGACCATCTGGAAGGGGGCGGGAACCCGGATGACGATTCGGTCATCCGCAAGATCCGGCGCGTGAACGAAGGCTGCCGGGCGATGAACGCCAACATCGAGGCGCAGGCATCGCGCTGGCTCGATGCGGGTCGGCTCGTGGGCCTCGTGGGCGGCGACCACTCGACCCCCTACGGCCTGCTCCGGGCGCTGGGGGCGCGGCATGCGTCGTTCGGGATCCTGCACGTCGACGCGCACTGCGACCTGCGCGAGGCCTACGAGGGCTTCGAGTATTCGCACGCCTCGATCATGTACAACGTGCTGCGCGATATCCCGCAGGTGACCCGGATCGTGCAGGTCGGGGTCCGGGATTTCAGCGAGGGGGAGGCGCGGCTGGCCGCCGCAACGGAGCGGGTCGTCATGTTCGACGACCTCACGCTGGCCGGGGCTTCGTTCCGGGGCGAGACGTGGGACGCCCAGTGCCGGAAGATCGTCGCGGCGCTCCCCGCGGAGGTCTACGTGAGCTTCGACATCGACGGCCTGACGTTCGACAACTGCCCCCATACGGGGACGCCGGTGACGGGAGGCCTGACCTTCAACGAGGCGGTCTGGCTGCTCAAAACGCTGGCCGACTCCGGACGCCGGATCATCGGATTCGACATGGTGGAGGTGTGCCCCTCCCCGGAGGAGCGGATCGACGCCATTACGGGGGCCCGCATGCTGTGGAAACTCTGCGGACTGACACTTGAATCCAATCAACAATCAAACAAAAAATAGATATGCGACTCTTTTCCATGTACCGCTGGGTTCGCGGTCGACACATGATCGGCCTCCGCGGTCGCAATTTCATCGAAACCCCCTGGGCCGGTGGTGTCGTGCTGGTGGTCTGCGTCATCATCGCGATGCTGCTGGCCAATCTCCCGATCACGAAAACCTACTACCACGACCTGCTCGAAACGGATCTTTCGCTGATGATCCATTCTCCGGAGGGGCTGATCGACTGGATGTTCCCGCGGGGAATGACCGTTGAGACGTTCGTGAACGACTGCCTGATGGTGATCTTCTTCTTCACCGTGGGGCTTGAAATCAAGCGCGAGATCGTCAACGGACAACTCTCGTCGGTCCGCCGGGCGATCCTTCCGGTACTGGCGGCTGCGGGAGGCATGCTGGCTCCGGCGGTCATCTTCACGCTGTTCAACCACGGCACGGGAGCGGCGAACGGATGGGGAATCCCGACGGCGACGGACATCGCCTTCGCCATCGGCATCCTGTCGATCCTGGGCGACCGGGTTCCGATCTCGCTGAAAATTTTTCTCACGGCGCTGGCCGTGGCCGACGATCTGGGTGCGATTCTGGTGATTGCGCTCTTCTACGGCGGGCAGGTGCGGATCGGGCTGCTGGCGCTGGCGCTGCTGATCATGCTCGGGGTCTATTTCATGAACCGGATGGGCGAGAAACGCCTGGCCTGCTACCTCTTCCCCGCAGTTGTGGTGTGGGGGCTGTTCTACTATTCGGGGGTTCATTCGACCATTTCGGGCGTGGCGATGGCGCTGTTGATCCCGATGGAGCCGCGTTACAGCAAGGAGTATTACGTATATAAGATGCGCTGGTTGAAGTCGCTGATGTTGCAGGCCGGGAACGAGGAGCCGTTCCCGAACGAGACGCAGCGTTTCTACCTGCGCAGGATGTCCCATCTGACGGCGAACTCGGTGGGGATGAGCTATCGTCTGGAACACGCCCTGACACCGTATGTCACGTTCCTGATCATGCCGATCTTCGCATTGGCGAACGCCGGAGTGGAGATCGGGTCGCTCGAATACCTCAATATCTTCCACTATTCGCCCGAGATCGGGTCGATCGGCATGGGCGTCTTCTTCGGATTGCTGGTCGGCAAGCCGCTGGGAATCTTTCTGGCGAGCTGGGCTGCGGTCCGTTCGGGCCTTGCGGAGATGCCGGCGGGGGCTTCGTGGCGGATGTTGTTCGGCGTAGCCTGTCTGGGCGGTATCGGTTTCACGATGTCGCTGTTCGTGGACTCGCTGGCCTACACCGATCCGGATCTGGTCGACCGGGGCAAGATCGCCATTCTGATGGGATCGGTGGCTGCCGCTCTTTTCGGGAGTCTGCTGATCCTGCTCTTCTCGAAAAAAAGTCAAGAATCATGAAACGACTCTTCCTATATCTCATTCCGGTCGTGTCGGCGGCCGGAGCCTGCTCGCACGGTTCGGGCGGGGGCGTGAAGCTGAAAACCGATCTGGATTCGGTGGCGTATGTCATCGGGATGAACGTGGGGCTGAATCTGCAACGTATGGACTCGACGCTCAATGCGGAGGCCGTGTGCGAGGGGATCCGGGACGTCTTCCGGGGAAAGACACGGATGACGATGGACGATGCTGAGACCTTCTATTTGAGTTACGTGAACTATGCGCTGCCGGAGAAGGCCCGGGCCTATGAGGAGCAGTTTCTGGAAGATATCGCCCGGTCGAACCGTTCGTATGCGCGAACCTCGTCGGGCGTGACCTATACGGTCGAGGAGGTGGGGGATCAGGACCTGATCCCGACGTCGGACCGGGACAGCGTGGCGCTGCGGTGGGTGATCCGCACGGCGGACGGCGAGGAGGTGACCTCTTCGTACGAACGGGGTGACACGGTGCGCTCGACGCTCCGGAATCTGCGCAGCGGCGTCCGGGAGAGCGTGAAACTGATCGGCCGCGGGGGTAAGATCCTGTCGTGGCTCCCGGCTTCGGAAGCCTATGGCGCCGAGGGAGACAAGGAACTGGGCATCGCGCCGAATTCGACGCTCTACTACGAGATCGAGCTGCTCGAAGTGGACAAATATGCGAATCGTTACCGCCGTCGATAATTTAGTCGATAAAATCGGTCATTCATACAATATTTTACTATCTTTGCGCGTACGAAAAGAAGCAAACATCAAACATATTCAAAAACAACCATGAAAAAACTCTATTTTGCAGCGGCGCTTGCGGGGGCCGCGATGCTCGCTTCCTGCGGGGGCGGCAAGACCGGAGTGTCGATGGGCAGCCTGTCGGAGTTCGACTCGCTGTCGTATGCTCTGGGCGCCAATATCGGCTACGGCATGAGCTATGAGATGAAGGACATTCCGTTCGACTTCAAGGCCATGGATCAGGGTATCAAGGAGGGTGCGCTCGACAAGGCTTCGCAGCCGCACGACGAGTCGCTGAACATGCTCCGCGAGTACTTCATGTCGAAGCGTGCGACGCGGGCGCGTGCCATTGCGGAGAAGCGTGCCGAGGCGGACAGCATCCGTCTGGCGGGCGGCGATTCCACGAAGGTGGAGTATCCGGCAGCCGATCCGGAGATGTTCGAGTCGGAGGAGGAGCGTACGGAGCTTTCGTATGCGTTCGGCAACGACATCGGCTACAACATCGCGCAGAGCGGTATTCCGGTGCAGCTGGTATGGATCTGCGAGGCCATGCAGAACGTGCGCGACAACAACGCCAAGATGAACGAGGATGAGGTGAACAAGTACTTGCAGTACTATTTCATGGTGAAGCGCCCTGCGGAGAATGCCGAGGCTTCGAAGGCCTGGTTGGAGAAGATCGAGAAGAAGTCGGGTGTGAAGAAGACGGAGTCGGGTCTGCTCTACAAGGTGAACAAGATGGGCGACACGACGGTCATGGCAAAGGATGTGCGCGACGTGGTGAAGGTCCACTATACGGGCCGCACGCGTGAGGGCAAGGTCTTCGACACGTCGAAATTCGCCAACCGCACGAAGGAGCAGCAGGAGATGATCAAGAAGCAGCGTCCGGACGACTACGACAAGGACGAGCCGGTCGAGTTCCCGCTGAACCGCGTCATCCCGGGCTGGACCGAAGGCATGCAGCTCGTGGGCAAGGGCGGTACGATCACGCTGTGGATCCCCTCCGACCTGGCATACGGACAGCGTGGTGCCGGTCGTGACATCGGCCCGAACGAGGCCTTGGAGTTCGAGGTTGAGCTGATCGACGTCACTCCGTACGAGGAGCCGGCTCCTGCCGATTCGACGGCTACGGCCGAGACTCCGGCTGTCGAGCCTGCGAAATAGCTCCGGGGCGTAAGGGGGGGGGCTGAAAGGGCTCCGCAATACGAATCCTGTAAATGAAAAATCCCGACGTGCAGCGCGCGTCGGGATTTTTTCGTCCCCTCCCGCCGTCCGGATTTTCCGCCGTCCGGATTTTCCGCCGTCCGGATTTTCCGCCGACCGATTCCGCTCCGCCGACCGATTCCGCCGGTCGGACTCCCCGATAAAAGACAACCCCTTCTCGAAAAGCGAGAAGGGGTTGTCGTGTCGAATTCCGATCCGAAACCGGAGGAGCCGATCGCTCATACCCGATCCGGCAAACCAGCCTTCGGCTCCCGATCCGGGGATCAGAAGGGCAGGTCATCCACCTCCTGCGCAGGCGTGGAGGCATAGGTCGGCTCCTCGACAATCGGGGGCATGTCGGGCATCGGGGCCGCTGCCGGCTCCTGCTGCTTGGGCTGAATGCGCCAGGCCCGGATGTCGGTGTACCAGCGGCCGTTGTACTCTCGCGACTCGATGTTCACCGAGACGTTGTAGGCGGCACCCTCTTTCAGCCGGGCCACGTCGTCGGGCTTGTTGAAGAAGGTGACGCAGATCTTCCGCGTGAACGAACCCTCGTTCATCTCGAATACCACGTCCTGCCGCTGCCACTCGCCGCGGGCCGAGGTCCCCTTCGTGACGGGCATTATCTTGTAAACGGTTCCTTCGAATTCCATAATGATCTGTTGTTTTTTGTTTTTTAACGGTTGATTGCACAAATACGGACCGTTCGGGACGCTTCCCGCTGCGATCTGCGGCAAAGATAGCTATTTTTCGGGGATTTCGGACGGTCGGGAGTCCGAAAATCATGCGGTTCCGGCCGTCTCTTCGCGGAGCCGCCTGCGCTCGATGCGCGCAGCCAGACGGATGCTCAACTCGTAGAGACCGTAAAGGGGCGCGACGACCAGAATCAGACTGAAAATGTCGGGCGGGGTGATGATCGCCGAGATGATGAGCAGTACGACGAAGGCGTGGCGGCGGTAGCGTTTCAGGAAGGCCGCGGAGACCAGCCCCATGCGGGTGAGGAAGTAGATCAGCAGCGGCAGTTCGAAGAGGAAGGCGCAGGCCATCGAGACGAGGATCACGGTCGAGAGATAGTCGCCGATGTCGATCATGTTGGTGATTTCGGGACTGACCTGATAGTTCGCGAAGAAGTTGATCGAGAGGGGCGCCATGATGAAGTACCCGAAGAGAAGTCCGGCGAAGAAGCAGAGCGAGACGCTGGCGACGAACCAGCGGGTCCCGGCAATCTCGCGCGGGGTGAGGGCCGGCCGTACGAACCGCCAGAACTCCCACAGCACGTAGGGCATGGCCAGGGCGATGCCGGCCATGAGCGAGATCTTCATGTGGAGGTTGAACTGCCCGGCCAGCGAGGTGTTGATGACCTGGAAGCGGTCCGATGCGATCTGGAACGCGGCGACGTCGGTGTCGAACGCGGATCCGAACGTGGCGTTGAGCCACGCGGCCAGATGGGCCCATTCGGCACCGATCCACGACAGCATGCGGTTGGTGGGGAAGTCGGCGTTCTTGGGCCCGAAGAGCACGGTGTCGATGATGAGGTGCTTGCAGAGGAACGCCGCGATGCCGACGATCACGATGGCCAACGCCCCGCGCACCAGATGGGGACGGAGGGCGTCGAGGTGCTCGAAGAAGGTCATCTCCGAGGATTCCTGCTCGGCGTGTTTCATGTTGCGGAGGGCCGTGGAAATACCGGACGTGCCGATCGGATGTTATTTTTCCGAATCCTTTTCGACCGTCTCGTGTTTCCGGGCGTTTTTGGGGGCCGGGGTTCTCTCTTCGTCGGAGTAGTCCGTGTTGACGGCATCCTTGAACTCCTTGACGCCGCGGCCGAGGCCGCGCATCAGTTCGGGAATTTTACGACCTCCGAAGAGCAGCAGGATGACCAAAATGATGATGATCCATTCATTTAATCCAATCATGCCACAAGGTATGAACATAATTCTTCTTTTTTAGGTGTTTTTTCGGGGTGCCAGCCTTTGGGGAAATAAACCGTTCCTGACTGGAAGGAGGTCTGCTTGTTTGAGGCTCCTCCCGACAAAGATAGCATTTTATTCGGATAAAACCGCACGAATCCCGGCCGATTCTTGTATCGGTCGGGATTCGCGGCATGAGGTCCGGGGATGCACCGCTCCGGATGCCCCTTCCCGGCCCGGGGTCAGGAGTGGCGGCGGGCCAGCTCGCGTTCGAGGTCGGCGATCGAGCAACCGGTGGCTTCGAGCAGCACGAGCAGGTGGTAGACGAGGTCCGAGGCCTCGTAGATCATGGCGTCGCGGTTCCCGGCCACGGCTTCGATGACCGTCTCGACGGCCTCTTCGCCGACCTTTTGGGCGATCTTGTTGACGCCGCGCGTGAAGAGTTTCGAGGTATAGGAGCCTTCGGGCATCTCGGCGTGGCGGCCCTGGATGACGCCTTGCAGGTAGCGGATGAAGCCTTCGGTCTCGGGTACGGCCTCTCCGAAACAGGTTTTCGATCCGGTGTGGCAGGTGGGGCCGTGAGGGATGACGCGCACGAGCAGCGTGTCGGCGTCGCAGTCGGCAGCCACCGAGACGATGTCGAGCCAGTGGCCGCTGGTTTCGCCTTTGGTCCAGAGGCACTGCCGCGAGCGGCTGTAAAAGGTGACGCGGCCTTCGGCGAGGCTCTTCTCGTAGGCTTCGCGGTTCATGTACCCGAGCATGAGCACTTGCAGCGTGCGGGCGTCCTGGATGACGGCGGGAACGAGCCCGTCGGGGAGTTTTTCGAGGTTGAGTTCCGCGAACGGAACAGCTTGAATCTTCATGGCCTTCGTGATTTTATGTTTTTGTATCTGTTCGTTTCAAAGTCGGACGGGGATGCCCCGCCTGTCCAACTCGCGTTTCAGGACGGGGATCGGGATCTCGTCGTAATGGAAGATGCTGGCGGCCAGCGCGGCGTCGGCGCGTCCGCGGGTGAGGACCTCGGCGATGTGGCCGACGCTTCCGGCGCCGCCCGAGGCGATGATCGGCACGGGCAGTTCGGCCAGTTGCGCGAAGGTCTCGCACGGGTATCCGTTCTTCGTGCCGTCGTGGTCCAT
The DNA here is from genome assembly GCF_002161445.1 of Alistipes sp. An66. Taxonomy (GTDB): domain Bacteria; phylum Bacteroidota; class Bacteroidia; order Bacteroidales; family Rikenellaceae; genus Alistipes; species Alistipes cottocaccae. Next base: position 32,427 of record NZ_NFHT01000010.1, on the reverse strand, counting down.
CGAGGTGAAGAGGATCTCGCCGGCGCCGCGTTCGACGGCCTCCCGGGCCCATGTGAAGAGTTCGCGGTCGGTGGGGCGCTTGCCGCCGTGGGTCGTCACGACCCAGCGGCCGTCGACCTGCCGCGCGTCGATCGCCGCCACGACGAACTGCGAACCGTAGCGGGCGGCGATGGCGTCGATCAGCGCGGGGTTGCGCACCGCGGCGCTGTTGACCGTCACCTTGTCGGCCCCGGCGTCGAGCAGCCGCCCGGCATCCTCCACCGACGAGATGCCGCCCCCGACGGTGAACGGGATGTCGATGCGTGCGGCGATGCGGGTGACCAGTTCGGTGAAGGTCCGGCGCCCCTCCTCCGAGGCGCTGATATCGAGATAAACCAGTTCGTCGGCGCCCTGTGCGGCGTATTTCGCCCCCAGCTCCACGGGGTCGCCGACCTGCCGCAGCCCCTCGAAGTGGATTCCCTTGACGGTCTGGCCGTCACGGATGTCCAGGCAGGGTATTATCCGTTTCGCAAGCATCGTCCGAGTTCTTCAAGGGTGATACGTCCTTCGTAGAGCGCCTTGCCGACGATGACGCTCCGCAGCCCCCGTTCGTCGAGCCGGCGGATGTCGTCCAGCGACGAAATCCCCCCGCTGACGGTGATCTCGACCGTCGGGAATCGCTGTTGCAGCGCGGCGTAGAACGCCGCCGAGGGGCCGCAGAGCATGCCGTCGCGTGAAATGTCGGTGCAGATAACCTGCGCAACGCCCTGCGGCTGAAATTGTCCGATCAGCTCCTCGGCCGTTGTCGGGGCGGTTTCGAGCCACCCCTGCACGGCGACCTTTCCGTCGCGGATGTCGGCGCCGAGGATCAGCCGTTCGGGTCCGAACTCCGTGAGCCACCGGGCGAAAAGCTCCGGCTGCCGCACGGCGATGCTGCCGCAGATGGCCCGCCGCGCCCCGGCGTTGAAGACGCTTTGGAGCGCCTCGCGGCTCTTGATGCCGCCGCCATACTGCACTTCGAGCGAGGTGCGCGTCGCCACGCGTTCCAGCACCCGGAGGTTCCGCGGTTCGGAGGCCTTCGCGCCGTCGAGGTCGACCATGTGCAGGCGCCGGATCCCCGCCTCCTCGAAGCGCAGGGCCGCTTCGAGCGGGTCGCGGTAGTAGGTCTTCCGGCTGGCATAGTCGCCCTGCGTCAGCCGCACGCATTGTCCGTCGATCAGGTCCGTAGCGGGTATGATGGTGATGTTCATGGTTGGAGGTATTTGATCAATTCGTTTTTATCTTGTTCCCGTTTTTAGCGTATTCCCGGGTGAAGCCTCTGTGCCGTCCCGTTCTCGCCGCCTTCGGCGTCGTTTCCAAATCTGACCCCACTCCAAACCCCTCCCTCGGGAGGGGCTTATGGGAATGCTTCGGCCCGAATGGTTCAGCGCAGCGTCAGGAAGTTCCGAATGATGGCCGCTCCCGCCGCGCCGCTCTTCTCGGGGTGGAACTGCGTGCCGTAGAAGTTGTCGTGCACTAACGCCGCGCTGAACGGCCGTCCGTACTCCGTCGTGGCGGCCGTCGCCGTGCAGAGGTCCGCCGCATAGGAGTGCACGTAGTAGACGTAGCTCTCCTCCGGAAGCCCCGAGAAGAGCGGCGTGCGCAATGCCGTGACCGTATTCCATCCCACATGGGGCACTTTCAGCCGGGATGCGGCCGGCGTGCCCTCCGGAGCGGCGGTGCGGCTGTCCGCATCGGGACGTTCCGGATGCCCGCCGCAAACAGATGCAAATTCCGGATCGGCGTCGAGGCGGCGCACCCGCGTGGGGAAGATCCCCAGGCATTCGGCGTCGCCCTCCTCGCTCGAAAGGCACATGAGCTGCATCCCGATGCAGATCCCCAGAACGGGGCACGTGAGCGCCGGGATCACGCTGTCCAGACCCCGCTCCCGCAGCTTCGCCATGGCGCTTGACGCTTCGCCCACACCCGGGAGGATCACCCGGTCGGCGGCGCGCAGCACGGCCGGGGCGGCTGTGAGCGTGAACTCCGCTCCGGCCCGCCGGAGCGCATCGGCAACCGAGCGCAGGTTGCCCGTATCGTAATCGACAACGGCTATCATAGGACTCCTTTGCTGCTGGGTATGTCGTATCCGAAGCCTTGCCGCTGTACGGCCATGCGAAGCGCCCGGGCGAAGGCCTTGAAGATCGCTTCGGCCTTGTGGTGGTCGTTCTCGCCGCGGGCCGCGATTTGCAGGTTGCACCGTGCGGCGCAGCACAGCGACTGGAAGAAGTGGCGGAACAGCTCCGTCGGGACGTCGCCCACCCGCTCGCGGCGGAACTCCGCCTCCCACTCGAAGTCGATCCGCCCGCCGAAGTCGAGCAGCACCAGCGCCCGGCAGTCGTCCATCGGCAGCGCGAAACCGTAGCGTGCGATTCCGGCCTTCGAGCCCAGCGCCCGGTCGATGGCTTCGCCCAGCGTGATGGCCACGTCCTCCACGGTGTGGTGTTCGTCGACGTCGAGGTCGCCGTGCGCCTCCACCGCCAGCGAAACCCCGCCGTGGTGGGCGATCTGCGAAAGCATGTGGTCCAGAAAGCGCAGTCCCGTCGCGATGCGGTCGTTGAAGTCGCCCCGCCCGTCGAGGTCCAGCTGCACGCGGATCTGCGTCTCGCGCGTCTCGCGCCGCACCTCCACGCGCCGCTTCCCGCGGCGGATGAACTCCGCGATCTCCGACCACGAGTCGGTCGCCAGCACGCAGGCGTCCGCGACCCCCGCCTCCTCCGCCATCCGCCGGCCTTCGGCCGCCGGACGGAGCAGGATCCCCCGTGCCCCGAGGTTGCGCGCCAGCAGAATGTCCGTCACGCGGTCGCCGATGACGTAACTGGCCGACAGGTCGTAACTCCCGTCGAGGTAGCGGGAAAACATCCCCGTGCGGGGTTTGCGCGTCGGGGCGTTGTCGCGTTCGAAGGTGCGGTCGATGAGGGCGTCGTCGAAGCGGATGCCCTCGCCGCCGAGCGTCGCGAGCATCTTTTCGTGTGCCGGCCGGAAGTTCTCCTCGGGGAACGACGGCGTCCCCAGGCCGTCCTGGTTCGTGGCCAGCACCAGCTCGAAATCCAGCCCCGCGAGGGCTTTCAGTCCCGAGATCGCCCCGGGAACAAAGGTCAGTTTTTCGAGGCTGTCGATCTGTTCGTCGGCAGGCTCCGCGAGGATCGTGCCGTCGCGGTCGATGAAGAGGGCTTTTTTCATGGGCTTCATGGGCGGAAGGTTTGGACGGTTTGCAGCATGCGGTCGTTCTCTTCGGGACGGCCGATGGTGATGCGCAGGCATCCCTCGCATCCGGGGATGCGCGAGCGGTTGCGGACGATCACCCCCGCGGCGATCAGTGCGTCGTAGAGCCGGTCGGGCGCCGCGGTGCGTACCAGCAGGAAGTTCGCGTCGGAAGGGTAGACCCGCTCGACGGTGGGGCAGGTTGCGAGGGCCCGGGCCATGCGGCTGCGTTCGGAGCGCAGCTCGGCGACCTGCGGCGCGATGTCGGCCGAAAGGCGTTCGGCGACCGTCTGCTGCGTCGGGCCGTTGATGTTGTAGGGGTATTTCACCCGCGCGAAGAGCTCCGCAACGGGCTCCGCGGCGAAGGCCATGCCGAGACGGATGCCCGCCATGCCCCACGCCTTGGAGAAGGTTTGCAGGATGATCAGGTTCGGGAATTCGTCGAGGCGCGGCAGGAAACCCGGCCCTGCGGCGAAGTCGATGTAGGCTTCGTCCAGCACCACCATGCCGTCGAATGCCCGTACCAGCCGTTCGATCTCTCCGGTCGGGAAAGCGTTGCCCGTGGGGTTGTTCGGCGAGCAGAGCCACAGCAGTTTCGTGCGTTCGTCGGCGGCCGCCAGCAGGGCGTCGGTTGGCAGTGAAAAATCAGCGCCGAGCGCCACTTCGCGCAGCTCCACGTCGTTCGTGTCGGCCGCCACGCGGTACATGCCGTAGGTCGGGGCGATCGACACGGCGTTGTCGACGCCCGGCCGGCAGAAGATCCGGTAGGCCAGGTCGATCGCCTCGTCGCTGCCGTTCCCGAGGAATATCTGCCCTTCGCGCACGCCTTTCAGCGCGGCGATCCGGCGTTTCAGATCCCGCTGGTGCGGGTCCGGGTAGCGGTTCAGCCCGTTGTCGTAGGGGCTCTCGTTGGCGTCGAGCCACGTCGTGATCGCCCCGCCGGCGTATTCGTCGCGTGCCGTGGAGTAGGGTTTCAGGGCCCGGATGTTCGGGCGTACCAGTTCTTCAAGGGGTCTCATGGGTCGTTGGTCTGCTATGTTGCGTTTTGCAGTCGGTTATTCGTCGGAGGGAGCTGGGGCGGAGGATGCGTGCAGGCGGATGCGCACCGCGGCGGCGTGGGCGTCCAGCCCCTCGGCTTCGGCCATCGTCCCGATCGTCGGGGCAAGGCCTTCGAGCCCAGCGCGCGTCAGCTCCTGGAAGGTGATCTTCCGCAGGAACGAGTCCGTATTCACGCCGCTGTATGCCCGGGCCCAGCCGCCCGTCGGCAGCGTGTGGTTCGTCCCCGAGGCGTAGTCCCCGGCGCTTTCGGGCGACCACGGCCCGATGAAGACACTCCCGGCATCGGTGATCTGTGCGGCCGCCTCCCACGGATCCTCCATCGAGAGGATCAGGTGTTCCGGGGCGTAGGCGTTCGAGAAGGCGATACGGTCGGCACGCTCCGCGAGGACGATGATCCGGCTCTGTTGCAGCGACTCGCGGATGATCTCCCCGCGGCGGCGCTCCCGCAGCTGCTCCGCGACGGCCCGCTGCGTCGCCAGCGCAAACTCCATCGAGGCGCAGACCAGCACCGCCTGGCTGTCGCCCCCGTGTTCGGCCTGCGAGAGCAGGTCCGCGGCCGCAAAGGCCGGCGAAGCGCCGTCGTCGGCCAGCACCAGCACCTCCGAAGGCCCGGCCGGAAGGTCCACCGCCACGTCGTTCGCGCCGACCAGCTGTTTGGCCTTCGTGACGTAGCGGTTCCCCGGTCCGAAGATCTTGTCCACGCGCGGGATGCTCTCCGTGCCGTAGGCCATCGCCGCCACGGCCTGCGCTCCGCCCACGGCGAAGACGCGGTCCACGCCGCAGAGCTGCGCGGCGTAGCGGATCTCCGGGGCGATCGTTCCGTCGAGGCGCGCCGGCGTGCAGAGGATCACCTCCCGGCAGCCCGCCGCCCGTGCCGGGACGGCCAGCATCAGCACCGTCGAGAAGAGCGGCGCCTTCCCGCCCGGGATGTAGAGCCCCACGCGGCGGATCGGAACCGCACGCTGGATGCACGTTACGCCCGGCTGTGTCTCGCACCGCACCTCGAGCGGAAGTTGCGCCCGGTGGAAGGCCTCGATATTCGCTTTTGCCGCGGTCAAGGCCTCCTTCAACCCGGCGGAGAGCTCCTTCTCCGCGGCCCGCAGCTCTCCGGCCGGGACCTCGAAGCGGTCGGGCGTGCGCCCTTCGATGCGTTGCGTGAGGGCGCGCAGCGCCCGGTCCCCGCCCGTGCGCACCTCGGCGAGGATCGCCGCAACCTGTGCGGTGATCTCCTCCTCGCGGCGCGTGAAGCGTTCGGTCAGCCGACCCCACTCGGAGCGGGGCGGATGGTTGTAGATGGTGAGTCGTTCCATGTTCGGTTGCCGTTTAGCGGATCATGTTTTCGAGATTCAGGATCAGGATGCCCTCGGCGCCGATCCCTTTCAGCTGCTCGATGCGCTCCCAGAGCTGCTCCTGCGCAATCACGGCGTGGATCGAGCACCACCCCTCCTGCGCCAGCGGCAGGACTGTCGGACTCCGCATTCCCGGAAGGATCCGGATCGCCTCCTGCAACCGCTCCTTCGGGAGGTTCATCAGCACGTATTTCATCCCGCGGCTTTCCAGAATCGAGTTGAAACGGAAGGTCAGCTGCGCCGTCTCGCGCCGTTTCTCCGCATCGAGATCCGGGTTGGCGATCAGCACCGCCTCCGAGAAGAAGACCTTCTCAACCTCCACCAGTCCGTTCGAGATGAGCGTCCCGCCCGACGACACGATGTCGAAAATCGCATCCGACATCCCCACCGCTGGGGCGATCTCCACCGATCCCTCGATGCGGTGGATCTCCGCCTCGATCTCCCGCTCGGCGAAGTACCGCGTCAGGATGTTCGGGTAGGAGGTCGCAATGCGCCTGCCCCGGAAATACTCCGGGCCTTCGTATGCCGTGCCCTTCGGGACGGCCAGCGAGATGCGGCACCCCCCGAACCCGAGGTCCATGAGCTGATCCACGCGGAAACCCTTCTCCGCCACCTCGTTCAGCCCCACGATCCCCAGATCGGCAACACCCATTGCAACCGCCTGCGGAATGTCGTCGTCCCGAAGGTAAAGCACCTCCAACGGAAAACCTTCGGCCTGCGAGATCAGTTTCCGCTTGCTCTCGGCTACCCGGATGCCTGCCTCCGCAAGCAGACCCGTACTCTGTTCGTTCAGTCGGCCCTTGGCCTGAATCGCTATTCTCAACATATCGTTTCTGTTTTTGGTTGTCGTTCCCTTCGCGGAAACTCTCCCCTGCGGCTGTGCCAAACAAAAAGCCCACCCCGCAAGGGGTGAGCTTCATGTCTGTCGGTATTTTTTATCGTTTCGGTCCGGATTCCGTTTTCGGCCCGGCCTCTTTTCCTGACCCCTTCCATACATGATCGTCTACCCCTCGGTAAAGTGGCAGTGATGATGATGGATATGGAGGAAAATCGTCATACGTTCGGTTCGTTGGGGACAAATATAATCTTTTTTCGCCGAAAAACAAAATCTTTGGCGGAAAAATCGTCGCCCGGAGGCCGTGTCGGCCCGTTCTGCATGGATTACAGATCGTCCGATCCGGAGGCGGCACGCTCTTTCGGCGCGGGGAGTTGCAGTTTTTAAGAGTTTTTAGTATCTTTACCGCCAGATTGTTGCCCGATGCCGGAGGCCCAGGCGGCCCGCTGCCGCCCGACCCGCACTTCCGGATCGTAACCGATGTTGCTTCGGTGCTGCTGCAACCGTTTGTCGTATAACCCGTTAAATTGATCCGAACCATGTGCGACGATCCCATTCTCTCGATTGCGACCCGCCTGCGCGGGCTGCGCGAAGTCCTCGAACTCTCCGAACAGGAGGTGGCCGACAGCTGCCATATCTCCCTCGAACAGTATCGCGAACTCGAAAGCGGGAAGACCGATATTTCGGTCAACCTCCTGCAAACCATTTCGCGCCACTACGGCATCAGCCTCGATGTGCTGATGTTCGGCGAGGAGCCCCGCATGAACTCCTACTTCATCACCCGCGCCGGGAAGGGCATCTCCGTCGAGCGCCGAAAGGCCTACAAGTATGAGGCCCTCGCCGCCGGTTTCCGCGACCGCCGGATCGACCCCTTCATCGTAACCGTCGAACCGACCCCCGACGACGCCCCGATGCACCTCAATACCCACCCCGGACAGGAGATGAACTACGTGCTCGAAGGGCGGCTGTTGATCGGACTCAACGGGAAGGAGATCGAACTCAACCCCGGCGACAGCCTCTACTTCGATTCCAGCCTGCCGCACGGCATGAAGGCCCTCGACGGCAAAACGGTCCGGTTCCTGGCCATTATATTATAAATATATAAGTATGGTAGAACGTTTTCTTGCTCAAACCGGGTTCTCCTCCCAGGAGGAGTTCCGGGAGCACCTCCATATCCGGGTGCCCGAACGCTTTAATTTCGCCTACGACGTGGTCGATGCCTATGCCGCCGAGCAGCCCGACAAGAAGGCTCTGCTCTGGACCGACGACAAGGACCGCGAAATCCAGTTCACCTTCGCCGACCTCAAACGCGAAAGCGACCGCACGGCCTCCTTCTTCCGGAGCCTCGGGATCGGGAAGGGAGACCCCGTGATGCTGATCCTCAAACGCCGCTACGAGTTCTGGTTCTCGATGCTGGCCCTCCACAAGCTGGGCGCCGTGGCGATTCCGGCTACCCACCTGCTGACGAAAAAGGATGTCGTCTACCGCTGCAACATGGCGTCGATCAAGGCCATCGTCGTGGCCGGCGAGAAGGTCATCACCGACCATGTCGCCGCCGCCATGCCCGAAAGCCCCACGGTCAGGGCCCTCGTCAGCGTCGGGCCCGAGGTCCCCGAAGGATTCCTCGACTTCCACCGCGGAATCGAGACCGCCGCGCCCTTCGTGCGCCCCGAACACGCGAACGATAACGACGACATCATGCTCATGTACTTCACGTCGGGAACCACCGGCGAGCCCAAGATGGTTGCCCACGACTTCACCTATCCGTTGGGGCACATCGTCACGGCCAAGTACTGGCACAACCTCCACGAGGGGAGCCTTCACCTGACGATCGCCGACACGGGATGGGCCAAGGCCGCCTGGGGCAAGATCTACGGCCAGTGGTTCGCCGGCGCCAACATCTTCGTCTACGACCACGAGAAGTTCACCCCCGCGGAGATCCTCCACAAGATCGGGCAGTACCGCATCACGTCGCTCTGTGCCCCTCCGACGATCTACCGCTTCCTGATCCGCGAGGACCTCTCGAAGTTCGACCTCTCGTCGCTGGAATACTGCACGACGGCCGGTGAGGCGCTGAACGGTTCCGTCTACGACACCTTCCTCAAACAGACCGGGATCCGCCTCATGGAGGGCTTCGGGCAGACCGAGACCACCCTCACGCTGGGAACCTTCCCCTGGATGGAGCCCAAGCCGGGGAGCATGGGCGTGCCCAATCCGCAGTACCGCATCGACCTGCTGACTCCCGACGGCCGCTCGGCCGAGGACGGCGAGCAGGGGCAGATCGTCATCCGCACCGACGGCGGAAAGCCCGTCGGCCTGTTCAAGGAGTACTACCTCGACGAGGCGCGCACGGACGAGACCTGGCACGACGGCGTCTACTACACGGGGGATGTGGCCTGGCGCGACGAGGACGGCTATTACTGGTTCGTGGGGCGTGCCGACGACGTGATCAAGAGCTCGGGATACCGCATCGGGCCGTTCGAGGTCGAGAGTGCGCTGATGACCCATCCGGCCGTGGTGGAGTGCGCCATCACGGGGGTGCCGGACGAGATCCGCGGGCAGGTCGTCAAGGCGACGATCGTCCTGTCGGCCGCCTACCGGGACCGCGCCGATGCCGCGCTGATCAAGGAGTTGCAGGACCATGTGAAGCGCATCACGGCGCCGTACAAGTATCCGCGTGTGATCGAGTTCGTCGAGTCGCTGCCCAAGACCATCAGCGGCAAGATCCGCCGTAAGGAGATCCGCAACGACGATGCCGCCAAAAAGGCCTGACGGGGCGACTCCGGCCTTGCAGCTCTTTTTTGTGGGTTGCGCAGGGTGCAGCGTTAAAACGAAGTATTGAATTTGTAAAGGGAGAGGCTTTGCCGATGGGATTCCAATATACTCCCATCGGCAAAGCCTCTCCCCGATTAATAAGAAGCTATTTAGGAGTCACATCCGATGGCCTGATCATAGTCTTGATCTTCTTTTTGTTGCAGTCTTTTAATGACGTTGGTCAGTGTTTGTTCAAACGGATTCTCGCCTGCTTGATATTCTTTCTTCAATACAAAGTGAAATTTGTGACGGGTAAAAGGCCAAAACCAGCAAACTCTCCTTACATTTAATGTTTTGTCTATCTCCCAACCTGATTCAGCCAACATGTTGAGCACCTCTCCGAGATTCTTTTTCCCGAGATAGACGGGTCTGTTGTTGAAAATCAAGGTCGTTTTCAAATGCATGGCCCCACCTCGCTGGTAAAGATCCAGATAGGCTGTTTTGTTTTGGGCGGAGATGCTCCCTGCAATCGCCATAGCGGCCAATAAGGCAATCAATTTTTTCATGGCTGTGAAGTTTAGGCTGTCGTCCCGGCACTTGTACGACGGTTCATGTTGTTTGATTTACAGAAGCAGAAAGCGTGGTGCCGCACGCTTATTCAATGATTGCAGGTCGTAGGAAACCTTGAAGATAAAATAAGCAACAGCCCCACGCCTATACCCACGAATGGATATGACGCGGCAAGATGTCCGCCTATTCTCTCTTCTGCCGAATTTCCTACGTTCGCAATCAGAGAACAAGCAACACTTTCCGTGTTTGTCGTATGTCCTACAAAGATAGGCAAACAAACTGAAAAGAAAAATATCTTTCCGGTTTCTTGGGGATTTTGCCGTTAAAACGGGTTTATGCAGCAGCCCCCCCCCGCTCAAATCCGCTCAAACCCGCGGTGGCGGGGTAAAAGAAAAAAGACCCGCATCGCTGCAAGTCTTGATTCTCCGTGGGCCCAGAGGGGCATGATCCCACGACCTTCGGATTATGAGTCCGCTGCTCTGACCGACTGAGCTATGGGCCCCGACTGCCGCACTTCCGTGCGGCTTCGTGAGCGCAAAGATAAGAAAACAATCCGTATTCCGCAACCCCGAAATCCCGGGGAGCGTGAAAAAATTCTCCGCACCCCTTGTTTCTTGAAAATTAATTCGTACCTTTGTCCCCGCCAAAAGCATTAATCACAAAACACAAAAGCAAATGAAAAAGGGTATTCATCCGGAAAATTATCGTTTGGTGGCCTTCAAGGACATGTCCAACGACCACGTGTTTTTGTGTCGGTCCGCCGTTTCGACAAAAGAGACCATCGAAGTGAACGGCGAAACCTATCCCGTGTACAAGATGGAAATCTCCAACACCTCCCACCCGTTCTATACGGGCAAGATGAAGTTGGTCGACACCGCCGGTCGCGTCGATAAGTTCATGAGCCGATACGCAAAGCGCTACGACAAGAAGAACGCCAACAAGTAATCGGGAGCTTTTTCCGAATTTGGCTGAAACGGGCCGCAACCGGAGGTTGCGGCCCGTCTTGCGCTTTCCCCCCCCCGGATGCTGCGCCTCCGGTGAATTTTTTTCACCCCTGTGCGGAAAATCGTTACAAGATTTTCGTTTTATTTCTATATTTGCCCCCGCAGGCAAACGGAAAATGTAAAATCTTAACTGTCAAAACCATGAAAACAACCGTTCATGCGTTGATTCTGGCTGCGGCCGCCCTTGCCGCAGCCCTCTTCTCCTCCTGTGTCAGCAAACAGGTCGCCGTGCAGGCCGAGGGCCAGCGCGATTCGCTGGCCGTCGTCGTCAGCCAGAAGGATTCGCTCATCAATGCCGTCTTCGCCGACATCAACGCCATCTCGGAAAACCTCACCCTGATCAAATCCCGCGAAAACCTAATCACCGTCGCCGGCGAAACCGAAGGCGTCCGCCGTCCCGTCGAGGAGATCAACAACGACATCGCCGCCATCGACCGCCTGTTGAAGGAGAACCGCGAGAAAATCGCAGCCCTGCAACACTCCGCAGCTCTGCTGCGCAAGGCAAATCTCCGGATCGAGGGGCTCGAAAAGATGATCGCCGACATGAACGGCCGACTCTCCGAAAAATCGGCCGAAATCGACCGGCTTCGTGAAAACCTCGCCCAGATGGGTATAGAAGTGCAGTCCCTGACCGAGGAGGTCGCCCAACAATCCGCACAGGTCGAGAGCCTCAACAGCGAAAAACTCGAACTCCAAAACCAACTCCATACCGTTTATTATATCGTCGGCTCCGAAAAGGAACTCCGCGATGCGCAGATCATCAACAAGCAGGGATTCATCGGCCGCACGCTCACCGTCGGCGCTACGGCCAACCTCGACAGCTTTACGATGGCCGATTCGCGGCTGTTGTCCGAAATCCCCGTCGGCCATAAGCGGGTGACGGTCGTCTCCTCGCATCCCGAAGACTCCTATCAGCTGGTCGTCGATGCCGATAAAAATGTCGAGAAATTGCTCATCACCGATCCGGCCCGCTTTTGGGAGACCTCCAAAACATTGATCGTGAGCTATAAATAATAGGTCCGAATCCCTTTCGGATCCTTCGTCCCGACTTTCCGTCGGGACTTTTTTTGTTCCTTTTCGCGCCTTTTTGCTTGCTTTTCGAGTCTTATTTTATTACCTTTGTGAAAATATTAACAATATTGGACTTATGGATTTTCAAACCAAACCGCGGTTTGAGGAGTCGGTTTTGATGGAGGATTGTACTGCGGATTGTAGTAGTTGTCCTACATTTCCAGCACCTTTCCGGCGGATCGGAGACTCCTCGAATTGCAGATTCTCGAAAAAACAACTCGCGGCAGGAGAAAACTTCTCTTTCCCGGCAGACCATGTGGTACGTATGCTCTTCGTGTTCTCCGGATCCCTGCGCCTCAAATGCGGCTCCGATACCGTAAGACTCGTCACCTCGAAACAGTGCGTCTGTCTGGCCTGCAACGAAGCCTTCGAGGCAACGGCACAGGATGACGATACGCGCGTCGTCTCTCTCGCCCTCGTCCACCGGATCGAACTCTGCGAACAGGATTTTTTCGCCAAGAACATCTCCTTCGGAGATTCGATACCCTCGGAGCCGATCCCCGTTCTGGCCACGCACCCGTTCATCGAGCAGCTGCTCGACCTCTTCTTCAATATCCCCCGGCTGACCGAATGCCCGCGCTTCCACCGGATGAAGGCCGCCGAACTCTTCATGATGATCAAGGTGCTCTATACTCCCACCGAACACGCCTATTTCTTCCAGTCGATGATCCGCCCCCAGGACAATTTCCGCGTCTTCGTCACCAATAACTACGAGCGTGCACAAGGGGTGACCGAACTCGCCGCATTGGCCGGAATGAGCCTCTCGGTCTTCAAACGCCGCTTCGCCGAACACTTCAACGACAGCGTCTACCACTGGATGATGCAGCAGAAGGCCCAGAAAATCTATGCCGACATCCGCGACGGCGAAAACAGCACACGCTCGCTGATGAACAAGTACGGGTTCCGCCATTATACGCAGTTCAGCCGCTTCTGCAAAAACTATTTGCAGGCAACGCCCGCACAACTGATCTCCTCGTTCCGGAAAAAATGAAAGTCCGGCGGGGGGTTACCCTTCTTACTCCGCAGACCGTGGGTCTTCCCGCACGGCCTGCGGAGTGGATTTTTGGGAGGGGCCGGGATTTCGTGCGGATTTCCGGCCGGGGGCGGGGCGGATCTCTGCGGAACTCCGTGATAAGGCCCGGGCGAGATGTCGGGCCGGATCTTCGTTCGGGGGTGCGGCGCGGGGCGGATGGCGCCTTTCGGGGCTTCCGAAAGGCGCCATCCGGAGGAGATTCCCGTGAGCCTTCCGGAGCCTGCCCGGCTCAAAAGAAGGCCCGACTCGCTCTTCGACGACAGACTTCCGCCCCGATGATGATATTTTTCGCACGAGTTGTTGCGTTATCCAAAACTTTTCCTATCTTTGCACCCGATTTCGCCCCCGAACTTGCTCCGTGCGGGCGTCGTTCTTTGAGAAGAGTGAAAAAATTAAAAAATTGTCCCCGATTATTTGGTGGATACGTTTTTTATGCCTACTTTTGCAATCCAAAACGGTGAATTCTGCCGATGTAGCTCAGTTGGCCAGAGCAGCTGATTTGTAATCAGCTGGTCGTGGGTTCGAATCCCTCCATCGGCTCGAATGCCGAGACGGCGGACCCGATACCCCGGACAACGTCTCTTCGGCGCTCTCGCGGAATCTCCCCGGCTCCCCTGCGATGCCGGCACCGTATATGGGAAGTTACCAGAGTGGCCAAATGGGGCAGACTGTAAATCTGCTGGCGTACGCCTTCGGTGGTTCGAATCCATCACTTCCCACTGAAATCCGTTCGGAATGCAAAAGTCCGGCGCATCCGGTCTCCGGATGCGGCTCCGGGTCACTCCGACAACGGTATTTTTGCGGAAGTAGCTCAGTTGATAGAGCATCAGCCTTCCAAGCTGAGGGTCGCGAGTTTGAGCCTCGTCTTCCGCTCCAACGCAGCAGCGTGTGATGCAAAGACTCCGGCCTTCAAGCCGGAGATTTGTGTCGCCCGCTTGTTCTGCGGAATGAATTTTAAAACTTGGCAATTTTTAACAATACTTTAAATAACTTAATACTATGGCAAAAGAAAAATTCGACCGGTCGAAACCGCACGTAAACATCGGTACCATCGGTCACGTTGACCACGGTAAGACCACCCTTACCGCAGCTATCACCACCGTGCTGGCTAAACAGGGTCTCTCGGAACTCCGTTCCTTCGACTCCATCGACAACGCTCCCGAAGAGAAAGAGCGCGGTATCACGATCAACACCGCCCACGTCGAATACCAGACCGCCAACCGCCACTACGCTCACGTAGACTGCCCGGGACACGCCGACTATGTGAAGAACATGGTTACCGGTGCCGCACAGATGGACGGTGCCATTCTGGTCGTTGCCGCTACCGACGGCCCGATGCCCCAGACCAACGAGCACGTGCTGCTCGCCCGTCAGGTGAACGTGCCGAAGATCGTCGTCTTCCTGAACAAGTGCGACATGGTGGACGATGCCGAAATGCTCGACCTCGTGGAGATGGAGGTTCGCGACCTGCTTTCGAAATACGACTACGACGGCGACAACGCTCCCGTCATCCGCGGCTCGGCCCTCGGCGCCCTCAATGGCGAGGCCAAGTGGGAGGAGAAGGTCATGGAGCTCATGGATGCCGTAGACTCCTACATCCCCCTGCCGCAGCGCGACAACGAGAAGCCCTTCCTGATGCCTATCGAGGACGTCTTCTCGATCACCGGCCGTGGTACCGTCGTTACGGGCCGTATCGAAACCGGTATCATCCACGTCGGTGACCCCGTAGAGATCATCGGTCTGGAAGAGAAGACCCTGACTTCGACCTGCACCGGCGTCGAGATGTTCCGCAAGCTCCTCGACGAGGGTGAGGCCGGCGACAACGTAGGTCTGCTCCTCCGCGGTATCGACAAGAAGGAGGTTAAGCGCGGTATGGTCGTTGCCAAACCCGGTTCGATCACCCCGCACACCGAGTTCGAGGCCGAGGTCTACATCCTGAAAAAAGAGGAGGGTGGCCGTCACACGCCGTTCCACAACAACTATCGTCCCCAGTTCTATCTGCGTACGATGGACGTAACGGGTGAGGTTCACCTGCCCGCAGGCGTCGACATGGTGATGCCCGGCGACCACGTGACCATCACCGTGAAGCTGATCTACCCGGTTGCCCTGAACGAGGGTCTGCGTTTCGCAATCCGTGAGGGCGGTCGTACGGTAGGTGCCGGTCAGATCCTCAAAATCGTGAAATAAGGATCTTTCCCGATAATTCCCGAGGCGGTGTCCCGCACCGCCTCTTTTTAGGAGCATAGTTCAAGGGTAGAATAGCGGTCTCCAAAACCGTTGATGGGAGTTCGAATCTCTCTGCTCCTGCCAGAATAAACGATTAGGTTATGTTCAACTACTTCAAAGAGTCCTACAACGAGCTTGTCAACAAGGTGACGTGGCCCACGTTCCCGCAGCTCCAAAGCTCTACGATCGTCGTGATGGTGGCTTCGGTCATCTTCGCCGTGGTCGTTCTGGCTATGGACCTGACTTTCGAGAACCTCATGGCCGTCATCTACAAGACCCTGGGTAATCTTGGCCGTTAATTGTCTGTCGTAAGAAATGAGCGAGATTAAGAAACAGTGGTATGTGGTCCGTGCTATCGGCGGTAAGGAGGCGAAGGTCAAAGAGTATATCGAAGCCGAAGTCCGCCATAACCATCTTGAGGACTATATCTCCCAGGTGCTGATCCCGACCGAAAAGGTCTATACCATCCGTAACGGCAAGAAAGTCTCCAAGGAGAAGGTTTCCTATCCCGGTTACGTCCTGGTCGAGGCCGCTTTCGTAGGACAAATCCCCATTCTGATTCGGAATACTCCCAATGTGCTGGGTTTCCTCGGCGATACCAAAGAGGACAGCCGCAAGATGATCGCAACGCCTCTCCGTCCACAGGAGGTCGCGAGAATCCTCGGCCGTGTCGACGAAATGAATGCCATGGAGGAGGAGAACGAAATACCATTCTTTGTCGGCGAGACCGTAAAGGTTACGGACGGTCCTTTCTCGAGCTTCCAAGGTACTATCGAGGCAGTCGACAACGAGCGCAAGAAACTCACGGTATCGGTGAAGATATTCGGGCGCAAAACTCCTATGGAGTTGGGTTTCACACAAGTTGAAAAAGAATAATTAACCAAGGAAAACTATGGCAAAAGAGGTTGCTGCATTTATTAAATTGCAGATCAAAGGTGGTGCCGCAAATCCTTCGCCCCCGGTTGGTCCCGCGTTGGGTTCCAAGGGAGTCAATATCATGGACTTCTGCAAGCAATTCAACGCTCGCACCCAGGACAAGGCCGGCAAGGTTCTTCCGGTCATCATCACGGTTTACAGCGACAAGTCTTTCGATTTCGTTGTAAAACAGCCGCCCGTAGCTATCCAGCTCAAGGAAGCAGCAAAAGTACAGAGCGGCTCCGCACAGCCTAACCGCAACAAGGTCGGTCAGGTTACGTGGGAGCAGATCCGTGAGATCGCACAGGACAAAATGTCCGACATGAACTGCTTCACGCTGGAATCCGCTATGCGAATGGTAGCCGGTACTGCGCGCAGTATGGGTATCAATGTCGTCGGAGAATTTCCTAACTTGTAATCGCAGAAGAAGATGAGTAAGTTGACAAAGAATCAAAAGATCGCCTACGCCAAGGTGGAAGCCGGTAAGGCTTACAAACTTTCGGAGGCTGCCGCTCTTCTGAAGGAAATTACGTTCACGAAATTCGACGCTTCCGTTGATATCGACGTACGTCTGGGCGTAGACCCCCGCAAGGCCAATCAGATGGTCCGCGGCGTCGTTACGCTCCCCCACGGTACGGGTAAGACCGTCCGCGTCCTGGTGCTCTGCACCCCCGAGAAGGAGGCCGAGGCAAAAGCTGCCGGTGCCGATTTCGTCGGACTGGACGAATTCGTCGACAAGATCAAGGGCGGTTGGACCGACGTCGATGTGATCATCTGTACTCCCAACGTGATGGGCAAAGTCGGTGCCCTGGGCCGTATCCTCGGTCCCCGTGGCCTGATGCCGAACCCCAAGACCGGTACGGTGACCATGGAGGTCGGAAAAGCCGTTACGGAGGTCAAGGCCGGTAAGATCGACTTCAAGGTCGACAAGTTCGGTATCATCCACACGACGGTCGGCAAGATCTCGTTCTCTCCGGAGCAGATCGTCGACAACGCCCGGGAGGTGCTCGGCACCATCATCAAACTCAAACCGGCTGCTGCCAAAGGTTCTTATGTGAAGAGTATCTACCTCTCGACCACCATGAGCCCCGGCGTGCAGATTGATGCCAAATCAGTAGAAACCAAATAACAGGAGGATAACAGAGATGACTAA
Source organism: Alistipes sp. An66 (assembly GCF_002161445.1). Lineage (GTDB taxonomy): Bacteria > Bacteroidota > Bacteroidia > Bacteroidales > Rikenellaceae > Alistipes > Alistipes cottocaccae. The sequence goes on along the minus strand of NZ_NFHT01000010.1, from coordinate 15,236 downwards.
GGAAGAAAAACTGGTTGTAATCAACAGCCTCGCCGAGCAGCTCCAGGCCTATCCTCACTTCTATATCGCCGATATCGCTTCGCTCAACGCCGAGCAGACCGCTGCCCTGCGCCGCAAGTGCTTCGAAAGCGATGTCAAACTGGTGGTCGTCAAGAACACCCTGCTGGGCAAAGCCCTCGAAAAGGTGGAGAAAGCCGACGCTGATCTGGTAAAAGTATTGGAGGGTCCTACCTCGATCATGTTCGCGAACGTGGCCAAAGCCCCGGCCGTGCTGATCAAGGAGTTCCGCAAGAAGTCCGACAAACCCGTCCTCAAGGCCGCTTTCGCCGAGGGATGCATCTATGTCGGCGACAATCAGCTGGACGCCCTCTGCAACATCAAGAGCAAGGAGGAACTCATCGCAGACGTTATCGCGCTGTTGCAGTCCCCGGCCAAGAATGTTATTTCTGCATTGCAGGCTAATGCAGGCCAAAAGATTGCGGGCCTCGTGAAGACGCTCGAATCCAGAAACAACTAATTTCACAAACAAGAATCAAAAACAAATTAATAAGCTTACAACTATGGCAGACGTAAAGAAACTCGCTGAAGAACTGGTAAACCTGAAGGTTACCGAGGTTAACGAACTCGCTCAGATCCTCAAGGAGGAGTATGGCATTGAGCCGGCTGCTGCCGCTGTTGCCGTTGCAGCTCCCGCTGCCGGTGCCGGTGAGGCCGCTGCTGCCGAGAAATCGACCTTCGACGTGATCCTGAAGAACGCCGGCCAGGCTAAACTCCAGGTCATCAAGGCCGTGAAGGATATCGCAGGTCTCTCGCTCGGTGATGCAAAGGCTCTCGTAGACGGTGCTCCCAAGGCCGTGAAAGAGGGTGTTTCCAAGGAGGAGGCCGAGCAGATCAAAGGCCAGCTCGAGGAGGCAGGTGCAGAAGTTGAGCTCAAGTAGCATTGCTGCTTGAGCTCGACAGATGACGAACAGGTATAGGGCTTACCCAGTGTAGGCTCTATGCCTTTTCTTGGTCTAAGGATCGGAAGTGCCGAGTCGGAGCTGTGTCCGTTCCTTGGATGTTGAAATGCTCCCGGGGCGTCATGCCCTCCACACGGGAGCATTGACGGGATGGTAACCCGCTTATTTGGGTTCGGTAACCCATTACAAGTCAATTAATTTGGATTCTACGATGTCCGCACCAAAAACACAACAGAGAATCAGCTTCTCCTCCATCAAGAACCGGGTGCCTTATCCCGATCTGCTGGAGGTGCAGCTCAAATCATTCCGGGACTTTTTCCAGATGGACACGACGGCCGAAAACCGTAAGAACGAGGGACTTTACAAGGTCTTTCAGGAAAATTTCCCCATTACGGATACCCGGAACAACTTCGTTCTGGAGTTTATCGACTATTATATAGATCCACCCAGATACTCCATCGAGGAGTGTCTCGAACGGGGACTTACGTACAGCGTCCCCTTGAAGGCCAAGCTGAAACTCTACTGCACGGACGATGAACACGAGGATTTCGGGGTCGTGGTGCAGGACGTCTATTTCGGGACGATCCCCTACATGACCGAACGCGGTACGTTCGTCATCAACGGCGCCGAGCGCGTCATCGTCTCCCAGCTGCACCGTTCGCCCGGCGTCTTCTTCGGTCAGAGCATGCACACGAACGGTACGAAACTCTACTCGGCACGTATCATCCCCTTCAAGGGTTCGTGGATCGAGTTCGCGACGGACATCAACAACGTCATGTATGCCTACATCGACCGCAAGAAGAAGCTGCCCGTCACCACGCTGCTGCGCGCCATCGGTTATGAGGCCGACCAGCAGATCCTCGAAATCTTCGACCTCGCCGACGAGGTCAAGGTCTCGAAGGCTACGCTCAAAAAGGCCGTAGGCCGCAAACTCGCCGCCCGTGTGCTTTCGACCTGGGTCGAGGACTTCGTCGACGAGGATACCGGAGAGGTCGTCTCCATCGAGCGTAACAACGTCATCGTCGATCGTGAAACCGTCCTCGAAGAGGAGCACATCGACCAGATCATCGAAAGCGGCGCCAAGACCATCCTCCTCCACAAGGAGAACCAGTCGGGCATCGACTTCTCGATCATCTACAATACGCTGCAAAAGGACCCCTGCAACTCCGAAAAGGAGGCTGTGGTTTACATATACAGGCAGTTGCGCGCTTCGGAGCCGCCCGATGAGGCCACGGCCCGCGATGTCATCGAGAAGCTCTTCTTCTCCGACAAGCGCTACGACCTGGGCGACGTGGGCCGCTACCGCATCAACAAGAAGCTGGATCTGGACATCGATCCGGCCATCCGCACGTTGACGCGCGAGGACATCATCGCCATCATCAAGTACCTGATCCAGCTGATCAACTCCAAGGCCGACGTCGACGATATCGACCACCTGTCGAACCGCCGCGTGCGCACCGTCGGAGAGCAGCTCTCGAACCAGTTCTCGGTCGGCTTCGTGCGCATGGCACGGACCATCCGCGAACGCATGAACGTGCGCGACAACGAGGTCTTCACCCCGGTGGACCTGATCAACGCCAAGACCCTCTCGTCGGTGATCAACTCCTTCTTCGGGACCTCGCAGCTCTCGCAGTTCATGGACCAGATCAACCCGCTGGCCGAAATCACCCACAAGCGCCGTCTTTCGGCCCTCGGCCCCGGCGGTCTGTCGCGTGACCGCGCCGGTTTCGAGGTTCGCGACGTGCACTACACCCACTACGGACGTCTCTGCCCGATCGAGTCGCCGGAAGGCCCGAACATCGGTCTGATCTCCTCGCTGTGCGTCTATGCGAAGATCTCTCCGATGGGATTCATCGAGACCCCGTACCGCACCGTCGAGAACGGAAAGGTCGATCTCGACAACTCGCACATCCGCTACTACTCGGCCGAAGAGGAGGAGGGCAAGATCGTGGCGCAGTCGAACGTTCCGCTCGGCGACGACGGCTCGTTCCTGGAGCCCGACCGCGTCAAGGCGCGTGAGGGTGCCGACTTCCCCGTGGTGACCGCCGATGAGGTCAACCTCATGGACGTGGCGCCGAACCAGATCGCCTCGATCGCCGCCAGCCTGATCCCCTTCCTGGAGCACGACGACGCAAACCGTGCCCTGATGGGTTCGAACATGATGCGCCAGGCCGTGCCCCTGGTGACCTCGGAAGCCCCGATCGTCGGCACGGGTATCGAGAAGGACATGATCTCCGACAGCCGCATCCAGATCGTCGCCGAGGGCGACGGCGAAGTCGTATTCGCGGATGCCACGAAGATCCAGATCAAGTACGAGCGCACGGAGGACGAGATCCTCGCGTCGTTCGATCCCGAAATCACGACCTACGAGCTGCCCCGTTACCGCCGCACGAACCAGAACACCTCGGTGACGCTGAAACCGACGGTCCTCACGGGCGACCACGTGACCAAGGGTCAGATCCTGACCGAAGGCTACTCGACGCAGCACGGCGAACTGGCCCTGGGCCGCAACCTGAAAGTGGCCTTCATGCCCTGGAAGGGTTACAACTTCGAGGACGCCATCGTGATCTCGGAGCGCATCCAGCGTGAGGATATCTTCACCTCGGTGCACGTCGACGAGTACATCATGGAGGTGCGCGACACGAAGCGCGGCGTCGAGGAGCTGACCTCGGACATCCCCAACGTCTCGGAGGACGCCACGAAGGACCTCGATGCCAACGGTATCGTCCGCATCGGGGCCAACATCCACCCGGGGGACATCCTCATCGGCAAGATCACCCCGAAGGGCGAGAGCGATCCGTCGCCCGAGGAGAAGCTCCTGCGTGCGATCTTCGGCGACAAGGCCGGCGACGTGAAGGACGCTTCGCTGAAAGCCCAGCCGTCGCTGCACGGCGTGGTGATCGACACCAAGCTGTACAGCCGCGCCAACAAGGAGGGCAAGAAGAGCAAGAGCGCCGAAAAGGCACAGCTCGAAAAACTCGACGAGAAGTTCGCCGCCGAGATCGCCGAACTCACCAAGCGTCTGGTCGGCAAACTCTGGACGCTGCTCCAGGGCAAGACCACTACGGGAATTACGGACTACTTCGGTGTGGAACTCTATCCCGCCGGCACGAAGTTCTCGCAGAAGATGCTCGAAGAGATCGCCCGCAAGTCGGCCGACGAGAAGACCGGCGTCGAGATGGGTTATCTCAACCTCGGATCCTGCAACTGGACCGGCGACGCGCATGTCGACGGGCTGATCGAGGCTACGGTCAACAACTACACCATCGAGTGGAAGAAGGCCGACGCCGCCATCAAGCGCGAGAAGTACAACCTCACCAACGGCGACGAACTCCCGCAGACGGGCGTCATCCAGATGGCCAAGGTCTACATCGCCAAGAAACGCAAGCTGAAAGTCGGTGACAAGATGGCCGGACGGCACGGCAACAAGGGTATCGTGGCCAAGGTGGTGCGCGACGAGGACATGCCGTTCCTCGAGGATGGAACGATCGTCGACATCTGTCTGAACCCGCTGGGCGTGCCTTCGCGTATGAACCTCGGGCAGATCTACGAGACCGTCCTCGGCTGGGCCGGACGCGAACTCGGGCTGAAATTCGCCACCCCGATCTTCGACGGCGCCTCGCTCGACCAGATCAACGAGTACACCGCGCAGGCCGGGCTCCCGCACAGCGGCCGCACGTACCTCTACGACGGCGGTACGGGCGAGAAGTTCGACCAGCCCGCAACCGTCGGCGTGATCTACATGCTCAAACTCGGCCACATGATCGACGACAAGATGCACGCCCGTTCGATCGGCCCGTACTCGCTCATCACGCAGCAGCCCCTCGGCGGTAAGGCCCAGTTCGGCGGTCAGCGTTTCGGTGAGATGGAGGTCTGGGCCCTCGAAGGATTCGGTGCCGCCAACATCCTGCAGGAGATCCTGACGATCAAGTCCGACGACGTCATGGGACGCGCCAAGGCCTATGAGGCCATCGTCAAGGGCGAAAACCTCCCCAAACCCGGTATCCCCGAGGCCATGAACGTCCTGCTGCACGAGCTGCGCGGTCTGGCACTCTCGGTGAAACTCGAATAAGGTGTGTTCAAGAGGACAAGATAAACGAAAACAGATATGTCAATTACCAAAGACAATAAACTGAACAACGGGTACAGCCGGATCTCGATCGGCCTGGCTTCTCCGGAGGAGATCCTGGCCCAGTCGAGCGGCGAGGTCCTGAAACCCGAGACCATCAACTACCGCACCTACAAGCCCGAACGCGACGGCTTGTTCTGCGAGCGGATTTTCGGCCCGGTGAAGGATTACGAGTGCCACTGCGGCAAGTACAAGCGCATCCGCTACAAGGGGATCGTCTGCGACCGATGCGGTGTCGAGGTGACCGAAAAGAAGGTCCGCCGCGAACGCATGGGACACATCTCCCTCGTGGTGCCGGTGGTGCACATCTGGTATTTCCGCTCGCTGCCGTCGAAGATCGGATACCTGCTCGGGATCCCCTCCAAGAAGCTCGAAGCTATCATCTACTACGAGCGTTACGTCGTCATCAACCCCGGTGCCGCATCGGAACAGGGCATCGAGCGTCTGGCCACGCTCTCCGAGAAGGAGTATCTCGACGTGCTGGCTGCCCTCCCGAAGGGAAACCAGGCCCTCGACGACTCGGATCCCAACAAGTTCGTCGCGCAGATGGGTGCCGAGGCCATCTACACGCTGCTGAAACAGGTCGACCTCGACTCGATGTCCTACGCCCTGCGTCACAAGGCCTCGACCGAGACCTCGCAGCAGCGTAAGTCCGAAGCCTTGAAGTGCCTGAACGTCATCGAGTCGTTCCGCGCTTCGCAGGGCAAGAACAAACCCGAATGGATGGTGTTGAGCGTCATTCCGGTGATCCCGCCCGAGCTGCGCCCGCTGGTGCCGCTGGACGGCGGCCGTTTCGCCACGTCGGACCTGAACGACCTCTACCGCCGCGTCATCATCCGCAACAACCGTCTGAAACGGCTCATCGAGATCAAGGCCCCGGAGGTCATCCTCCGCAACGAGAAGCGCATGTTGCAGGAGGCCGTCGACTCGCTGTTCGACAACTCGCGCAAGTCGAACGCCGTGAAGAACGAATCGAACCGCCCGCTCAAATCGCTCTCCGACTCGCTCAAAGGAAAGCAGGGACGTTTCCGTCAGAACCTGCTCGGTAAGCGTGTCGACTACTCGGCCCGTTCGGTCATCGTCGTCGGCCCCGAGTTGAAGATGCACGAGATGGGTATCCCGAAGGACATGGCCGCCGAACTGTACAAGCCGTTCGTCATCCGCAAGCTCATCGAGCGCGGCATCGTCAAGACGGTGAAGTCGGCCAAGAAGATCATCGACCGCAAGGATCCCGTCATCTGGGGCATTCTCGAAAACGTCATCAAGGGTCACCCCGTGCTGATGAACCGTGCCCCGACGCTGCACCGTCTGGGTATTCAGGCCTTCCAGCCCAAGCTGATCGAGGGCAAGGCCATGCAGCTCCACCCGCTGGCCTGTACGGCCTTCAACGCCGACTTCGACGGTGACCAGATGGCCGTGCACCTCCCGCTGGGCAATGCCGCCATTCTGGAAGCCCAGCTGCTGATGCTCGGGTCGCACAACGTCCTCAACCCCGCCAACGGAGCCCCGATCACCGTGCCCTCGCAGGACATGGTCCTCGGACTCTACTACATCACCAAACCCCGCAAGGGCGTCAAGGGCGAGGGGCAGGTCTTCTACGGCCCGGAGGAGGCGATCATCGCCTACAACGAGAAGCGCGCCGATCTGCACGCCATCGTGAAGTGCCTGGTCGACGACATCGACGAGCAGGGCAACCCCGTGCGCGTGTTGAAGGAGACCACCATCGGCCGCATCCTCTTCAACCAGGTCGTACCGAAGGAGGTCGGATACATCAACGAGGTCCTCACGAAGCGTTCGCTGCGTGACATCATCGCCGTCGTGATGAAGAAGGCCGGTGCCGACAAGGTGGCCAACTTCCTCGACGACATCAAGGACATGGGATACCGGATGGCATTCCAGGGCGGTCTGTCGTTCAACCTCGATGCCGTGATCATCCCCCAGGAGAAGGAGAAACTCGTGCAGGAGGGATACGACCGGTCGGACGCCATCATGGAGGACTACAACATGGGTCTGATCACCAACAACGAGCGTTACAACCAGATCATCGACGTCTGGACGAACATCAACTCGAAACTGACCAAAGCCGTGATCGACACGCTGGTCAAGGACGACGACGGTTTCAACCCGGTCTACATGATGCTCGACTCCGGAGCCCGCGGTTCGAAGGAGCAGATCCGTCAGTTGAGCGGTATGCGCGGTCTGATGGCCAAGCCGCAGAAGTCGGGTGTCGAAGGCGGCCAGCAGGTCATCGAGAACCCGATCCTCTCGAACTTCAAGGAGGGACTTTCGGTGTTGGAGTACTTCATCTCCACGCACGGTGCCCGCAAGGGTCTGGCCGATACCGCCTTGAAGACGGCCGACGCCGGTTATCTGACCCGCCGTCTGGTCGACGTCGCACAGGACGTCATCATCAACGAGGAGGACTGCGGCACGCTGCGCGGTCTGACCGCTACGGCCATCAAACGCAACGACGATGTCGTGCAGACGCTTTACGACCGCATCCTCGGACGTGTGGCCCTGAACGACGTGATCCACCCGCTGACGGGCGAGGTGATGTGCAAGGCCGGTGAGGAGATCACCGAGTCGATCGCCGAGGCCATCGAGAAGTCGCCGCTCGAATCCGTCGAGATCCGTTCGGTGCTCACCTGCGAGTCGCGTCGCGGCGTCTGCGCCAAGTGCTACGGCCGCAACCTCGCAACGGCCCGCATGGTCCAGAAGGGCGAAGTCGTCGGCGTCATCGCCGCACAGTCCATCGGCGAGCCGGGTACGCAGCTGACGCTCCGTACGTTCCACGTCGGTGGCGTGGCCGGCGGTACGGCCGTCGAGACCAACGTCATCTCGAAGTACGAGGGCCGTCTGGAAATCGACGAACTGCGCACCGTCAAGGGCAAGAACGCCGCCGGCGAGGCGATCGACATCGTCATCTCGCGTCAGTCGGAGTTCCGCATCGTCGATCCCAAGACCGAGATCGTTCTCTATACGCACAACCTGCCCTACGGCGCCACGCTCTTCATGGCGGACGGTGCCGAGGTCAAGAAGGGCGACCTGATCTGCGAGTGGGACCCCTACAACGCCGTGATCATTTCGGAGTACGAGGGACGCGCCGTCTACGAGAACATCATCGAGGGCGTCACCTACCGCGACGAGCGCGACGAGCAGACCGGTCTCTCGGAGAAGGTCGTCATCGAGTCCAAGGACAAGACCAAGAACCCCGTCATCAAGATCCAGAACAAGGAGGGCGAGGAGGTCAAGCAGTACAACCTGCCCGTCTCGGCGCACATCGTCATCAAGGACAATGCCCGAATCAAGGCCGGCGATATCCTGATCAAGATCCCGCGCGCCGTCGGCAAGTCCGGAGGCGACATCACCGGAGGTCTGCCGCGTGTCACGGAGCTCTTCGAGGCCCGCAACCCGTCGAACCCCGCCATTGTCTCGGAGATCGACGGCGAGGTGACCTTCGGCAAGATCAAGCGCGGTAACCGCGAGATCATCATCACCTCGAAGCAGGGCGATGTGAAGCGTTACCTCGTGCCGCTGTCGCGCCAGATCATCGTGCAGGAGAACGACTACGTGAAGGCCGGAAGCCCGCTCTCGGACGGCGCCATCACGCCGAGCGACATCCTCAACATCCTCGGTCCGACGAAGGTGCAGGAGTACATCGTCAACGAGGTCCAGGAGGTCTACCGCATGCAGGGCGTGAAGATCAACGACAAACACTTCGAGGTGATCGTCCGCCAGATGATGTCGAAGGTCAAGATCGAGGATCCGGGAGACACCCGCTTCTTCGAGGACCAGATCGTCGACAAGTGGGAGTTCATGGATGTCAACGACGAACTCTACGACAAGGTCGTCGTAACGGACGCCGGCGACTCCACGGCGCTGCAACCCGGACAGATCGTCTCGCTGCGCAAACTCCGCGACGAGAATTCGAGCCTCAAACGCCGCGATCTGCGCCCCGTACAGGTGCGTGACATCGTGCCGGCAACCTCGACCCAGGTCTTGCAGGGTATTACCCGCGCTGCACTCCAAACTTCGAGCTTCATCTCGGCCGCTTCGTTCCAGGAGACCACCAAGGTCCTCAACGAGGCTGCCATCCAGGCGAAGGTCGACCCGCTGGAAAACCTGAAGGAGAACGTCATCTGCGGACACCTGATCCCCGGCGGTACGGGTCTGCGCGAGTACGACGATCTCGTGGTCGGTGCCAAGTCCGATCTGGAGAAGCTCCAGATGGCTCAGTAACGGCCGTGACTGGAGGCAGGCTCTCCAGCGGAGAGCGCTTCCGGTTTCTGCCCGCATGAAAAAATCCCCTCTCGATTCGAGAGGGGATTTTTTGTGTGGTTAAGGTTACGAAACAAGGATGGTGGTGGACGGACCATGCGAAAAGGCCCGGTTTCAGGAACCGATTCGGAGGGTGGGATGCCGTGGGGTCGTGGATGAGGGCCAGGCTGAAGGACCCGGGTCGGCGCGATAGGAGGGTGGGGCGGTTTAACGACGGAGCCAGAGAGCCAGGCGTGGGGCACATCCGGTGAACAGAACGACAAGCGGCCAAAGGTTGCCGTGGCTCATGTCGTAGTTGTGGAGCAGCGCGGAGAGGTCGGCTCCCTGTGCAATGCCCGCACCCGTTTCGAAAGCAACGGTCAGTACAAACCACAACAGGCCGATTCGCCAGGCGGGGATCGGATGGCCTTGTGTGCCCAGACGCGGGATAAACAGCCAGGAGAGCAGCAGGATGATGCCCATCAGCAACAGCCCGCTGACGGGCAGGGCAACGGATTCGCCCAGCATGGGACGGAGCACGCCTTCCCGCAAGGCGCCGTTGAGAATCGCGCACGGAACGATGGCCAGCCAGACGGCTGCCGATTTCAGAAGCACCTTTCCGTTCCGGGCCTCCATTATTTGCGGTCGTAACGCTTGGCAAGACCCCCTTCGGCCGTCTCCCGGTAGAGACTCGGCAGGTTGTGGCCCGTCTCGTTCATCACCTCCACGACCTTGTCGTAGGAGACCAGATGCGCACCGTCCGACAGCGTCGCGTAGATGTTCGCATCCAGCGCCCGGGCCGCCGCGATGGCATTGCGCTCGATACACGGAACCTGAACCAGCCCGCAGACCGGATCGCAGGTCAGACCCAGGTGGTGTTCCAACCCCATTTCGGCGGCGTACTCGATCTGCGACGGCGTCCCGCCGAAGAGCTGGCACGCCGCGGCGGCCGCCATGGCGCACGCCACGCCGACCTCGCCCTGGCACCCCACCTCGGCCCCCGAAATCGAGGAGTTCGTCTTCGCCACGTTGCCGAAAAGCCCTGCCGTAGCCAGCGCCCGCAGCAGCCGGATGCGCAGAAAGTCCCGCGAGGTGGCCAGGTGATAGAGAACCGCCGGAACCACACCGCTCGATCCGCACGTCGGAGCCGTGACGACGATGCCGCCCGAGGCATTCTCCTCGGAGGTCGCCAGTGCGTAGGCGTAGATCTTCGCACGCGAGGCCAGCGTCCCGGTGTAGCTCTTCGACTTCACGAAATAGGTCGATGCTTTCCGCGCCACCTTCAAACCGCCCGGCAGCACCCCGTCGTTGTTCAGCCCCCGCTGGATCGTCTCGCACATCGAAGTCCAGATCGTATCGAGGTAGTCCCAGATCTCGGGCCCTTCGCAGTCGTTCACATACTCCCAGTAGGTCTTCCCTTCGCGGTAGCACCACTCCTTGATCTCGGCGATCGTCGACATCGGGTAGATGCTCCGCGGAACCTCCAACCGCGATGTCTCGTTGGCCAGCGCTCCGCCGCCGATGCTGTAAATCGTCCACGAATCGACCGGCTCACTCCCTTTCAGCCCTTCGAACAGCATCCCGTTGGGGTGGAAGGGGAGGGTGATCTCCGGCTTCCAGACAATCTCCGTCGGGGCGACGGGTTCCAGCACCGAGCGGATTGCCACGTCCGTGAGGTGGCCCCTGCCCGTCGCGGCCAGCGATCCGTAGAGCGTGACGCGGTAGGCGTCGACCTCCCGGCAGCGCTCCGCAAAGCGTTCCGCCGCCCGTTTCGGACCCATCGTGTGGCTGCTCGACGGTCCGTTACCGATCTTGTAGAGTTCTTTCAGCGATTCCATATTCGTTCGTTTTCCTTCTCTTCTGTTCCTTGCCGCGGGGTAGAGCGATCTGTCGCGGCGCAGGGAACGCCCGCTCCGCATTCAAAAAAAGGGTGGCTTTCACCCCCCCCCTTGTGTAGCCCCACCGCGACTCGAACGCGAATTTAGGGTTTAGGAAACCCTCGTTCTATCCCTTGAACTATGAGGCCGAAATATTTGCGGAGCACTTCCTGCAAAGCGCTCCGCAAATATAGTAATTTTTTGCAAACTTTCAGAAACTGATCCGCATGCCGAACGAAACCACGTGTGCGTGGAGCTTGTAGTTCCGCGTGAAGACCTCTTCGAGCTGGCCGCTCGAATAGCCGTAGATCGGGTAGGAGCCCGTACGCTCGGGATCCGCCGACGAAACGTAGCAGTATGCAAGGTCGAGTGACAAACTCCGCGCCAGCCGGAACGACGCACCCAGCGAGTAGGCGATCTTCGTCATCGACGGCGTCTCGGGGTTCAGGTAGTTGCTGTCCACGGGGCTCTCGTCGAAGTAGATACCCGCGCGGGCCGTCAGCCAGTTCAGCGCCTGATACTCGGCTCCGAAGCGTGCCGACAACGTGTTCGAGTAGTTCTTCACCGAGTAGATGTCCTTGATCCCCAGCTCCGTCTCGTTGAATGCGACGTTCAGATCCTTGTAGGCCGACCAGCCGATCCATTGCAGGTCGACGGCCATCTGCCATTTGGCGTTCGGGCGGTACGACACGCCCCACGTCACGGTCGTCGGCAACGGCAGCTCGGTGTGGAACGTCCCCTTGTCGAGAGCCGGAATCAGTTGCGTATTGCTGCTTAGCTGTCCGAGCTGTTCGATCAGCGCCGCAGCTTCCGGAGCGATGTTCATGACGGCGCGGCCGCGGTCCACCTTCATGTTCATCCGCGAGCGGTAGCTCATCGCCAGCGACCACTGGTCGTTGATGTCCCACAGAATACCGGCATTCACGCCTACGGCTACATTGGCATTGCCCGAGAGCTTGGCCGACACGATCGATTGATCCATCGTATTCTCCAGATAGCCTTTTCCCTGCTGGAGCATTTGCAGCGTAGCCTGAGCCTGGGCAAGCTCCTCGCCCGTGAGGGCTCCGCTGCCGATTGCGGCGGTCAGTTGGGTGATCTTTGGATCGAGCATTCTGGTAATCAGTCCCTGGCGGGTCGCCTGCGAGAGCAGCGAACGCGACAGGTCGAAGTTGCCCCACGTGATCATCAGACCCGCACCGATCGACAGGCGGTCGCAGATCTTGAACGAAACCGTCGGCTGTACCGTATAGGCCGCCAGGTTGATCTCCTGGATCAGGTGTGCTCCCGACCAGTTGCTGCCCCAGTTCATCGACGAGCCGTCCGGCGTGTAGAAGCCCAGACCCACCGACCAGCGTTTCGACGGCTTGTAGTTGATGTACATGTGCAGCGGCGTCGACATCTTGTTGTCGGAGGTCTCCTGCAAGTCGCTTTTGTAACCATTGGCGGCCGTGGGAAGCGTCGAGGCCGTAACCGACGAAAGGATGCCCGTGGCGCCGAGCGAGATGTCGAATTTCGACTCCTGGAATGCGGCAGCGGCCGGGTTGAAGTAGATGGATTCGGACCCCAGTTTCATCGCGGTTCCGACGTTGGCCATTCCGGCCTGACGGGCCGAAAAGTTGTTCACCTGATACCCTTCGGCGAATGCCCCGGCGGTCATGCCTGCGGCTGCCAATGCAAGGAGAATTTTTTTCATAATCAAAAGTTTGGTTTATACCTGGCGGGTCTCACGACACGCAAAATCGGGGGCAAAAGTATAAAAACTATCCCCGCGGGCCAAACTTTTTGGTCTGAAATTCGTAAAAATTGGAATATATGGCATAGTTTTGGACGATTTGGCGAATTGCTCCCGCAATAAAAAACGGCTTCCCTGTTCGGAAGCCGTTTCTATATCGGTTGTGGGGAGGCGGATGTCGCCTGGGGGCATTGGGGTTTTGCCAGTCGGGGGATTCGGCTGTGGCCGGTCGGGAGCGGTCCGCTGCTATGATCCGGTGTGCCGTCGGGGTTGGTCGATCCGGCGTGTCCGACCCCCCCCCGCTATGCCCGGTTGTTGTAGGCTTCGAGCGCCTTGCTCAAAATGAACAGGGCCCGTTCGAGATCCTCCTTTTTCAGCACATAGGCGATCCGCACCTCGTTGCGGCCGCAGCCCGGATCGGAGTAGAAGCCCGACGCCGGAGCCATCATCACCGTCTCGCCCTCGTATTCGAAGTGTTCCAGACACCAGGCGCAGAACTTGTCGCTGTCATCCACCGGCAGCCGTGCCACCGTGTAGAATGCTCCCATCGGGATCGGAGAGTAGACGCCCGGAATGCGGTTCAGACCGTCGATCAGACACTTCCGGCGTTCGATGTACTCCTCGTAGACCTCCGTGCTGTACGACCGCGGGGCGTCGATCGACGCTTCGGCCACGATCTGCCCGATCAGCGGCGGCGAGAGGCGCGCCTGGCAGAACTTCATCACCGCGTCGCGCAGCTTCCGGTTCTTGGTGATCAGCGCCCCGATGCGGATGCCGCACTCCGAGTAGCGTTTCGACACCGAGTCGATCAGCACGACGTTCTGCTCGATCCCTTCGAGATGGCACGCCGAGATGTAGGGCGAACCCGTATAGATGAATTCGCGGTAGACCTCGTCCGAGAAGAGGAACAGGTCGTATTTCTTGACCAGATCGCGGATCTGGTTCATCTCCCGCCGCGTATAGAGGTAACCCGTCGGGTTGTTGGGGTTGCAGATCAGGATGCCGCGCGTGCGTTCGTTGATCAGTTTCTCGAACTCCTCGATCGGGGGCAGCGCGAAGCCGTTCTCGATCGACGACACCACCGGGCGGATCACCGCTCCGGCCGAGATCGCGAAGGCCATGTAGTTGGCATAGGCCGGTTCGGGGACGATGATCTCGTCGCCCGGATTCAAACACGTCATGAAGGCGAACAGAACCGCTTCGGAACCGCCCGTGGTGACGATGATCTCCTCGGGCGTGAGTTTGATCTGGTACTGGTCGTAGTAGGAGACCAGCTTCTCACGCAGCGAACGATAGCCGTCGCTGGGGCTGTATTCCAATACTTTGCGGTCGATGCGTTTCAGCGCGTCGAGTCCTACCTGCGGGGTCGGGAGGTCGGGTTGTCCGATGTTCAGGTGGTAGATCTTGATCCCTCGTGCCCGGGCGGCATCGGCCAGCGGCACGAGTTTGCGTATCGGGGAGGCCGGCATCTGCTCGGCCCGAAGTGAAATCTGCGGCATTTCTGTTTTTTCTTTTTGCTGGGAGGTCATTCGATCTCCACCGTCGGACGGAACTTGATGACCTTCCGCGGCGGAATCTTTACGGCGGCACCCGTTCGGGGGTTGCGGCCCACGCGCTCGGCCTTCTGTTGCACGCTGAACGTCCCGAGCCCCGTCAGCGTCAGCCGTTCGCCCTCACGGAGCGATTGAACCGTGACCCGGATCATGGCATCGACAGCCTTGCGGGCTTCGACTTTCGTGAGGTGTGCGTCGAGGGCGATGGCCTCGACAAACTGGGCTTTGTTCATGACGTGGTGCGTGATGGGAGTAACCTAACCTGTTGACAAAGATACGGAAATTTTGAATAAAGCGAAAAATTCCCCTGTTTTTTTGACATTCGAGGTCCGGTACGGCGTTGAAATTCCGGAGAAGATTTGGCGGAATGGAAAATCGGTGCTACTTTTGTCTCCGGAAAGTTGGCGGAGTGGTCGATCGCGGCGGTCTTGAAAACCGTTGAACCGCAAGGTTCCGGGGGTTCGAATCCCTCACTTTCCGCCGGCACGCAGCACAATGCGCGGGATGACAAACGACGGATCTTCGGATCCGTCGTTTTCGTTGTTTTCCGGAGGTCCTTCGAAATGAATTTCGGGCACCTCCGGAAAACATCTTCCGGCAGATTGCCGTAGTCATCCCTTGCAGCGCGTCGGACCGGGTTCTCACGGGTCGGGGGTTGCGGGGTTACAGGCGTTTATTTTCAGCGGTAACCCCGCGAGGGCTTCGCCCTTCGAATCCCTCACTTTCCGC
>NZ_NFHT01000001.1 GCF_002161445.1 Alistipes sp. An66 | reverse complement strand
GAATACGTATTTGTCTTGGAACATAGCAGCCATTTGTATTAGACTGCAAAGTTGCAAAATCAAGTCCGTTTCATCTCAAGAAAACACGTAATTGACTATATTTCAATAATTTCAAAGAATTATTTATCCACTTTTACGGGACAGTAATGAGAATAAATAATAGATAAATGGTATGTGGTTCTGCGAGTTTGAAGATAATCATTAAATCAATAAATACTCCTATTTATTAATTTACAGAACATAGGGAAAGTTAATTCTTTTATTTCTCGCCTCCGAAATGATTGCGATATTCGAGCGGAATCATATCCAGATTGCGACAAAACATGTTCGAAAAGTAGTAGGCATCTCTATAATTGACCCGAAAAGCAATTTTATTGATACTCATAGCTGTACTCAGTAACAAACAACAAGCGTCCTGCAAACGGAACTGTTGCATGTAACGGGCCGGGGAGATATTCGTATAGCGAGGGAGCTGAATCCATTAAGCAACACTCAATATATCAATATACTAAAGCTTTCACCTGACTGCAATACACCGAACAGGCCACAATGTATTTACGGCTATTTTCCTTCAGGTTCTATTGGTTATCAAGTACTTACTATTTTTTTCAGAATCTGCAACTAAAACAGGGCGCATTATTTCCATCAACAACTCATTTTCAACCGTTTGCGTTCATAAAAATATACAGAAGAATTTTGTTTCATACCGAAACCATCCCTTTTTCCAGAAAAGTAGGCCCCAAATTCTAGGGCCGCTTTTCTTACTGTATCCAAAAGGATCCTGCACAAACAATGGAAAGTATCTCATCGCGAAAGAACAGATGATGGGAGCTTGATCCCGAAATCCTGAAAAACAGGATTGATGGATAAATTCGACAGCAGTTTCATGAATGGATTGTTGGTCGTTTACTTGCAAGACAACGGAGAGGGCTGCGGAGGCCTTTCTGTACCGACAGCAACATTCTCTAATCCCAGAAGATTCACGTAATATTGCAGCGGAGAATCTGCCCGTGATTTATCGTTTCGGAGGTGTCTTTTCTGGAGTGGACTTGTTCTTTACAAATACCGAAACTATACCTGTCGCCTGCCTCGCAAAGCGAGGTTCTCCCAAGTCAAACCCAAACTTTTCTATCGAATGGTCCATCAACAAGAATCCAACTACAAGCTCCAATTCCCGTCATAAATACTCGTCCCGGTCCAAAAACGAGGACAAAAGGGCGACCATGATACGGTGTTGCCTGAATCTGTACAACCGGAAGAGTGAATCGAGATCGAGAAGAACCTCACGGCCGACAATCTCCCTCTCAAACCAATCAACCCGCCGATCTGAAACCATCACGCTGTTTTCGACTTCAAGCTCGGGGCCTCCGGACAGGAACCCTCATCAGGATATCATTCCGCAATCAAGGCATACGCACACCAAAGGACAGGTGCCTGTCCATGGACATCGCCCGTCAGCCGTTTTTTGCTACGATAATGGTCACTGGTCGTACCGAGCATGGTCCCTTCACAAACGTCCTCAACATAACCATCTGCCGTAATGCGATCACAGAGAGCCAGCCATCCCCTGCGGGCCGCCCGGGCATAGGCCGGATCGGTCAGCCACCCCCGCTTCACGCCGACGATCATCGCATAGGTGAACATCGCCGTACCCGACGACTCCTCCCACATCGTCGGATCGTCGACCACCTGCAGCCACATGCCGCTTTTGCTCTGACAGTTGAGCAGCGTCCGCATCATCTTCAGATAGCCAGTCATGATCCGTTCACGGTGCATATTATCCTCGGGCAGGACCCGCAGCAATTCAGCCATCCCGACAGCCATCCATCCGTTGCCGCGGCTCCATGCGAACGGCGCCCCCGGAGCATGATCGAAAAGACCCGACGGACGCTGGATCGAATCCAGATAAAGCTCCATCTCCCGGGCTGCGCGATCAATGTATTTCTCATCACCCGTTACCCGGTAGGCCTGCGACTGAATCGCCGTGATCATGAACATGTCGTCGAGCCAGAAGCGGGTCTGCCACGAATAACCCCGGTCGGCCCACTCTTTCTGCGGTGCCAAGAAAAGCCCGGCATCGACAAAATCGCCATACATCGAACTCTTTTGGACATGCATCGAATCGAGCGACCACCCCGCGGGTAGGGTCCATTGGCTGTCGGCATACATCATACCCAGTTTCAGGCACCGCGGATCATGCGTCTGCATGTAGATCTCCAACGGAACCGCTCCGAAGACATTGTTGTCCACATGGTTGGGTTTAGGCTGCAGACAGGAGTCCTTCGAAAACAGCGGCTCGAACTTGTCGATCAGCCCCTGCTTCAACTCCCTGTCTCCAATTTCATGGGCAAACCAAAGACCTCCGAGCCAGGCACAGACATCCGGATAAGTGACCTGCGTTCGCGGCTCATGGATTCGGAGCGGACTTCCGTATTGCGAATAGGGATCGGCAATAAACCGACGGGTAAGTAATTTCCCGATCTCAACCGGATCAGCCTTCGCCGGGAAAGATCCGGCCGAAAGGTCTGTACACTCTCGATCATTGCATCCTACGGCAAAAACACCGGTCAGAAAAAGGATCCATACGAAGATCGACATCGACGTATTTCGAAAATTCATATTGGTAGTATTAATATTGTTTTCAATCCGGGTAATAGGGGGCAGACTCCTCGTCCATAGGGACATAGGGCTCCATCCAGAAGGCAGAACGACGTTTGAACCGCAATTCCGTGGCGGGATACCAGTTGGCCCACGACGCGGGATCCGTATCGACGACCGCCGAACGTTCGCTCGTGCCCCGTCCGTTAACGGCCACAACACAATATCTGTAGAAAGCCGACCGATCTGCCTCCAACGGACGATCCGACGGATACCGGTCACAAGGACGCACTCCCGACAGATTCCGGTCCGTAAAGGTCGTGGCCTCCCCCTCGTAGACGACCCGGAACCGGCCCGAACCGGGATTCTGCCGATAGAGCACATAACGACGCACGCCCGGCACTGTTCCCCACGAAAGGGTAGCACTTCGCTCCCCCAATCGCAACCTCACCCCTTCGGGGGCATGCGGTTTGCGCTCGTCGACATAGAGGGGGTATTCCGGAGCCGAGTCGGCTCGTTTGCCGCCGTTGAGCGATACGGCCCGGACGTGGTATTTGCCGGGACGAAGATGTTTCAATGCGAAAGTATTGCCGTCGCACCGGCCAACCTCCCGCCACTGTTTACCGCCGTCGTCCGACAGTTCGATGACTACCTCCCGAGCCGACGGGGCCTTCCCGATCACCAGTTCGGCCCCGCGCGGCGTATACTCCGCCGAGGCGACAAGCGACGGCATCGGGACGGCCTCTTCCCGCGTATATTCGATCACATGTTCGCCGACAGGCAGATCGATTTCCTGCCCGGAAAGCGTAGCCGGAACGCCGTCGATATGAAGCCTACCGCCCTTGAGTCCTCGGATCCGCAACGTCGCCGCGCCATAACTCTTGTAGCGGCCGGTGGCCGACGAAGGATTCCGGAACGTCATCGCCACGGCACAATCCCCCTGCGCCTCGAGTTCCATGGCCAGCGGACCGTATGCGATCTTCGAGCCGCGGAAGAGCGCCATCTGAATCTCTCCGGAGTTCATCCGCCGGATCAGCCCCGCCTCGCCCTCGAAGGCATAATTGGGCTCCTGGCAATGCAGCCCCCGGCCGTTGCGGAAGATGATATCCCGGCTGCGGGGCGTTGCGATCTCGCAGATCCCCTCATACTCGATACCCCGACGGTCACTGCGGTGCTCGTAAACCTCTTCGGAGGCCAGTAGCGAGGGTTTCTGGAGTCGTCCGCCCAGCGGCTTCACCCCCTCCTTGTGCGTAACCAGTGTCAGCAACGATCCGTAGTTGTCCCGGTAAAAGCCCCGCGAATTCTCCGTCTGAGCCGTATACCAGTGATCCCTGCGGGCCGGCGCCCCGAAAAAGAAGATCCGGGGCAGTTGGTCCTTTTTGTGGACGAACCACGAAAAGCGGTGGTAGGCCCGCCAGTTCGTGCCGGTCTGGTCGTAGATCAGGAAATAATCGGTACCAACGAGCAGGATGCTCCGCGACAGGTACTCCGGCCACGAATAGCCATCCTTCTCCGACGAGCGAACCTCGGCATATTGAGCAATGTCCAAATCATAGAGCGGAGCCGTAAGTTCATTGTATCCCACCGTCCGGAAGGTTCCGTCCTTCATGACCCCGAAGTTCGTCACGCCGTCCGTATCGTTCTGCGTATGGTCGCCAGCCGCTTCGTTCTCGTGTCCGCAGTAGATCTTCCCGCCGGCATAGAAGTAGAGTCCGCCGGAGTGGCCGCTGCCCTGGTTACCCCAGCGGTAGTTCGGCCCCTTGTCCACTTGGTCGAGATGAATCGAGAGCTCCTCCGGAGTCCCCACTCCGGCACGCAGGATAATGCCGTGCCCCGTATATTTCACACTCTTCAGATGCGGGTCGGTTCCGTTGTTCGAGGTCTCGGAGCAGGCGGCAAAGACATCGTCCCAACAACTGTCGTTGGGTTTGCCTTCGGGGGCCCGACCCATGTCACGCCCCCAATAAAGGTGTTCGGCCTGCATCGGATCGTAATTTTCCAGGAAGCGGGCCAACTGGTAGACATACGAGTACTGCTCGACGAAGCGTCCACCCGAATGGGCTCCGTGAGCCGTATAGACCCGCTGCAAGCGCTCGGTCGAATCCGCCGAGGTGCGAACCCGCACCGGAGCCGTCAGCATGTCGGTCATCCAACGCCCCCGCCGGGCCATCTGTAGCCCAGGGAAACGGTTCTCGCCCCGTGTGGACCACAATGCCAGATTGGCGGCAACGGTCGGTTTGAAGTAGGCCCAGTTGTAGATGCCGAGGCTCTCGACCCAGCGTCCCCCGAACGACTCATAACGGGGTACATCGGGCCGGGTATAGAAGATTCCGTAAATTTCGAGACTCTTGGCGAAGAAATCGGCCCATGTGCGTGCCATCTCATGCTCGGGGAAAAGTGCCGAGAGCACGCCGGTGACAGACCATCCATCGGCAGCCATGTTGGCCGTACCGGCCAGACAGGTCCGGATGGCATTCATCGCCTCGGTCATGTTGACATATCCGGCCAGCAGAAGCAGTGCCTCAACCTGGCGACGTTGCGTATTGTCCAGCAACTGATAATTGTCCAGATACCCTTGAGTCAGACGCCCGTAGAAGTTGCGATGTTCGATCGAATGCACGCCGGGATAACCGTTCAACCCCATCATATAGTAGGCCATACACGAACGCTTCACCTCTTTGAGGAACTCTTCGGGCGAACTCTTCGGAAGCGGTCTTTGGAAGGGGATCTTCCCCCGGGCGCCCTCTTTGGGATATTCCAACTGCCAGTTCTTGACCCGATCGAGATTCAACAGCGCATACTGACTGTGAAGCAGCGTTGCATACCGGTAAGCCGTATTTTTCCCGGTCATCGACCCTCCGATCGCATCCAACGCCCGGTCGAACATCTCGCAGGCCCGTTCCCCTTCATCCACCCCGTAGAGAGCGATAGCCGTAGAGCGGGTGCCGCTCACCAGTGGATAGAGAAATCCGAGCTGCTTGTCCCGGTACCGGAAGCCCACTGACAGATCGGGGCCTTGTTGCCAAATACCATATTGTCCATCATCCCATCGTTCATGGTCGCAGACAAATATGCCGAGTTCATCGCCCTTCTCCTCCCAAAAAGAGATCAACGGCACCTGTTCGCGCACGGAGTTCCCGCCGAAGGGGGTCAGTCGGAACAACATCCGTTCGGCTACGTTTTCAAGCGTACCGCGCCCCGTCCAGGCGGGATCTTCGCGGCAATAGTTCGTATAGACCGGCTCATCGATCCGATACCACGGGAAGCGACTGTCGAAGGTCCGATCCCATTGCAAGGGATAGCGGTAGACCGGGGCAAAATCCGCCCACGTCAACTCCATTCGGACGCTGTCCTGCACCGTCAGGCCTTCGATCCGCTCGTCGAGGATAACGAACGGATAACCGCTCACCACCTTGATATCGAGCCGATAAGCCGCATCGTTTCCGAATCTGTAGGTCATGGCATACTGTGCAAACAGAGGACCGCTCTCCACCTCGGAAACATCTACGGAACGGATCCGGGGCCCCTTTGAGACGATTTGCCCCACACTGCGGGCTCCCGTCGCGGCATCCTTGGCAAAAACCGGAGCCTCGGCACGGTCAGCATCGAGCGAAACCGAGACCGGGAGGGTAACCCGCAGTATTCCATTGGAGACCGTATGCCGACCACCGACGTTCTGCGAAATCACGGGCCGAGTTTCTACAACGGGGCCCGCGGCCTCACGCTTCAACGTAAAGGAGTAGTCTCCTCCGGAGGGAAGCGACGCGAAGAAATGAAGATCCGCCGTCACAATCCGTTCTCCGGACTTCACCACCCGAGCCAATTGGAAAGGAACGGGGCGAGAGGTGCGGTTGTCGATCAGCGTCAGTTCCGCAGCGCTCCGGATTCCACCCTCAAAATCGACCGGATAGCACAGCAATGTCCTCGGCCAATTGTAAGTCGGCAGGGCAAGATTGTCTTTTCGGGTAAAATCCAAATGCCCGTTCTTTTCGAGCACAAGGGCGTTTGCCCGGACCGGACTCAGCGCTCCAAATCCGAACGCCAAAACCAGAGCGGCAAGAAACAGTCTCTTCATTTTCCTTCTGTCACTTGAATTTCATGTGTTGTTTCCGGAGTAAGATGAACCCGTAATAGTATTACGGGTTCATCGGAGTGTAGGGTCCGCAGGCTATTTTACCTTGACAATCTTGAAGTCATCGAACCAAACTTTCGCCTCGGGAGCCGATATGATATTGTCGACACGAGCCTGCAAATAACCGATCTTGACTGCATCTTTGGGGGCCGTCACTGTTCCGGTAAGCTCCACCCAGTCATGGGTTCCTTTCGTCTTGTCGATCCACAGCGAGGTACGGTGATCGATGCTGTTCTTCTCGGGAGATCCCGGAATCCAGCCCGTCAGCCACTTGTTGTCTTCACTCTTGAAACCGAAACCCAGATAGACGTTGGCCGTCTTGGGCATATCGGCCGTCTTGACCCATACGCTGATGGCATACGTGGCCCCCGGCTCGATCAGGATGTCACGGTGGCGCCACGCCTGCCACGGTTTGAACCCATTCTTGAGATCGATATTCCCGATTTTGAGTGACCCCGACCAATCGGAGCCGTGTGACTCGTTCGCATCATAAGCAAGAATCTGCTCCTTGACATAGTTGTTCTCCGGTTTGTCGGCTACCCCGACGATGACCCATTCGGTGAGCCCGTCGATCTGTCCGTTTTCCAGGATGTTGATCTGCCCGGCATCCGGAGTCTCCTGTGCCAGGGCATGCGTCGAGCAAAGAACGAGAGCCGTCAGTGCGGCCGGAATCAAAAATATCTTTTTCA
Source organism: Alistipes sp. An66 (assembly GCF_002161445.1). Taxonomy (GTDB): domain Bacteria; phylum Bacteroidota; class Bacteroidia; order Bacteroidales; family Rikenellaceae; genus Alistipes; species Alistipes cottocaccae. The sequence continues at coordinate 443,652 of NZ_NFHT01000001.1, read as the reverse complement.
TAGCTGCTGTCTTCAAATTTTTGTTATTCAAAATAAATTATTCGCTGATTTTGACCATCTGGATATCATCGAACCAGACATAGGCATCGGGAGCCGTGATGACATTGTCAAGACGAACCTGAAGATTGCCCATCTTGACGGCCCCTTCCGGAACCGTCTCTTCGGCCGTCAGCGTGATCCAGTCGTGCGTGCCCTTTTCCTTGTCCACCCAGGGTGAGGTCACATGATTATAAGCCGTCAAGTTATCATTTCCCTCAATCCAACCCTTCATCCACTGGTTGTTGGCGTCCTTGTAGCCCAACCCCAGATAGACATTGGCCGTTGCCGGCATATTCTCGGTCTTGATGCAGACGCTGATTCTATAAGTGGCACCAGCCTCCACCTCGATGTCTTGGTAAGCCCACGACTGCCAGGGTTTCCAGTTGTTGAGACAATCAACACCCCCAATTCGAAGCGAGCCCGTGCCATCGTCGACATGAGACACTTCCGGATCAATTACCAACACCTTCTCCTGATCGTAATTGTTGTCCGGGCTGCTTGACGTTCCATAGCGCCTCCAACCGCTCTCAAAGCCGTTCGGAATGACACTGGCCGGATCAAACGTGCAGGATTTCTCCTCATGGACAAGAGTCATCGAACGGACATAGGTCGGAACCCCCTCCACGCCTTTGGCAATCCGGAATTGCCCGATAGCAGAAACACTCTTCTTGGGAATCTCGAATTCGATGTACCCACCGTTCTGCAAGGCCGTCTCCAGGCTGACGCTCTTGTCCGTACCATCGATCTTGTCCCAGCTCTCGCCGTTGAACGTCTCCAACCAAAGGGCATGTGCCGCCATCTCCGGGCGGGTATCCACCGACAGTACAATACGTGTTACCTGTCGGCCATCGATATTGGGAATGGAGAGGGCGCCCGGCGTAGCCATATCACCCTTCATACAAAGGCCCGTTTCCGCATCAAAGTTGCACTGCGGGGCATTGAAACGATAGGTCGTTCCCCCGGTGCTGCCCACCAGCGTGAACGCTTCGCCGTCAAGCGTTGCGGCCGGCGTGCCGTCGCTCTTCAGAAAATCAAACGTCAGCGCCTGTTCCGACTCCGCTTGGTTCAGATCAACCGACGCCGAAAGTTTGTCGCTCCCGGAAAAGGTGACGGATCCCGCAGCGATCTTCACCAAACGGCTGTCGGTGATGACAAACACATCGGGAGAGACGAGACCGGTCGAGGCCGTCAGCAGATGGATAGTCGTTGCAGCAAGGCCTTCGGGGTAAATGGCCGTCAGACTGGTTGAAGAGCGATCTGCTGCAAAACCAGAAATGGCAAGCGGTTCCTGCATCCAGTCGACAAGCGCAAAACCCGAAAGGGCAGCCGAGCCGGAGAGCCCTGCCGAACGGATCTTCTCCCCGTCGGCTAGTCCCTGAATCGAGAGTTCGACAGGGGTGGCTACCGAGTTCAGTTCAACGGATATTTGCCCGTCATCGAGAGGGGCCCAAGCGGCCAGCACATCCGCATCCGCATCGCAGGCATCGGCGGCGGGTTGCTGAACTGTCGGGATCATCTGACCGAAGGAGTGTTGTTCCTCCATCAGTTCGAGCGCCGAATTGCAGGGGGCAATCACCAGCATGCGATCCACCTTCTTAGCCGAATTGACCTCCGCTTCGAATTCATAGAATCCGGATTGTTCAGGATCCGGTTCGGCTTGGATCAACGTCTCATTGACTTGTGTACCATCTTCATAAAACAACAGGATGCCGAGATTTTCCGATTTCAAATCCGATGCATTGCTCACTGAAAAGGTAAACGGCACGGTCTCCTCTGTCGGAGTCGACGGCGTATCGTCACCGGGCTCCTGCGGTATATTGTCGTTCGGGACCTCGGTCTCTTCGTCCTGACAAGCGGCGCCCAGCAGCAACATGCCCAGCGCACCCGCTGTAAAAAACAATTTTCTGAGATTCATATGTCAAACATTTAGGTAAGTAATATATGTCTTTTCACCAGAACAAAATTAAGATCGTATCCCGGTGACTCCGGGTCAAAAAATCTCAATCTCCGGTCAGATCGTCTCATTGCACGACGATCATATCGTTGACTACGGGGGCTCCGTCACGGCGCAAAACGATCTTGTCGGCCTTATCTGCCGGCGAAGGCAGGTAGAGCAGATACCCTTCGTCGACAGCCTCGCATTCGACATTGTCGAGGAATGCGCCGATACTCTCCGTTTTTTTGACGGGGACAATGAGAGCCAACAGTTCAGCGGTCTCTCCCGGTTGAAGAGGTTCGGTCGATTCCAGCACCAGAATCCGGGTCTTACCTCGCTCGTAGCTCGAGCACAAATCATCGGTCTCGACCCGCATTCGCGTCGAGGTGGCAGTCTGCGGGAAGAAGAAAGCAGTCGGGATCTCCGCAACGGCCGGCACCGAAACCGTAGTCGGCACATGGCCGGTCTGCATCACCCAACGCTCACCCTGCTGTTCGATCGAAGGCCACAGGTTGTAGGTCACGGCCGCATTCAGCGGCATTCCGCTGCGATTTTCGAGGCGATCGAAAACGATTGCCATACCATTGTTCAACAAAACGATTTGCCGACGCGCACTCACCCCCTCATACTCGAATTTAGTATAGGCTATATCGCACCAGGCCGCATAGGAACAGATTGCCGCGGCACGGTAATCGCCGATCGCATAGTCGGTCTTTTCATCGTAACCCATCACCGCCTTGTAAGCCGACGAGGGCCAGACATCGCCCTGCTCGACCTTCAGCACGGGAAAATCGGCAACCGAAACGGGTGCGACCATCGGGCGGTTGATCCGGAACGGTTCGCCCGGACGCCCCAGCACAGTCGCCATGTGCGCCGACATGAACTGATAGGTAGTGATGCCGATCCGGTGGTCGTAGGCCGCCTTTGACTGCGTATAGCTCATGTCGATGAGCATACTCGGCGAGTTCGGGTGGCGGCCCGTCGAGAGGATGATCTTGTCCTGCACGGTCTTGTAGTTGGCGTCGCCACGGCCCAGCATCACCCCGTTCTGCGAGGTGATCCGCTCCGTGACATGAACCGTCCCGAAATCCGATGTCGGAAGAGCCGTCTGCCCTTCGTAGTTGATTCCTTCGGGCCACAGGTCATAGATGCTCCCCTTCCAGCGCGAGACATTCCGCGAATTGAAACGCAGATCCTCGTATTTACGGGCGATATAAAGGTAATTCGGATCATTATAAAGGCGGTAACCCACCTTCAGATCCCACGACAAGAGCCGTCCTCCGTCGATAGCCAGCTCCTTGTTCGAGGAATAGAGATTCTCCATCGACTTGCCGAACTTGCCGCTTTGTCCCGAGTTCATCACGGTCTTCGCCATCCGGTCCATGATCCGCCGGATATGGGGCGATGCAGCCAGATCATACTCCCGGCCCAGAAGCAGACCCCAACGCAGAATCAGATAGAAACCCGTGGTCGAATCGTAGTGCGGCGAATTATCGCCGTCGTAAGAGGTGACGGTCACGTTCGTCCAGACATTTTCGAAGGTCTTCACCGTCAGCGGATAGGTTTGATCGCCGTAAAGCATCTTGACCCAAAAAGCAATATCCACGGCAAAAATCTCCTTGTTGTAACCGCTCGTCAGGTAGGTCCCGTCAAAATAGTAGGCCCGGTTTTCGACACAATCCTCGATCAACTGCTTAACCAACGCTTCTGATTCTGCATCGTAGCAGTCGAGCAATTTCAGCGCATAAGCGCTCTCCAGTGCATAACGCACCGGATGGACCGTATTGAGATCACGCGGATAGCCGTCGTAGCCCGCCGCACGATCCTTGGCGGCCTCCGCCTCATAGACCTCTATATTGTGCGGAATCTTTGCTCGAAGCAACTCGACCAGTGCCGGCTTGAGCGCCGGGGTGTACTCCGGCATCCGCGACAGCAGTTGCGCCAACACTGTATAGGGTTCTGCGGCATCGGTCTCCGATGTGAACTCCTTGTGATAGGTCGAGAGCCACTGACTCAATGTTCCGTTGGCGATAGCCTGGTCGAGATTAGCGAAAAAGGTCGTCTTCCGGGCGACAAGCCGGCTCTCCCGGGCTGCAATATCAGACGAAGGCTCGTCCGACGGCACCTCGTCCATCGAAAAAACGGCATTGGTATAGATGTATTTGTCTGGATAGTTTTCTCCCGAGGCCGGTGCTCCCGGCTCATCCTCCGGAGCCTTGGTACAGGAGATCCCGACGAGGGCACACAACCCCAAAGCGACAAAATGCCGATAGAATAGGTTCTGCATGACGGTAGTAGTTTGGACTCCGAAACAAAGCTACACAATCGGACGCCTTGGAATCCTTGAATTCATATCAAATCCGGGTAATTCCGTCTCAATCGACCGGTCAAGACGTATTTTCAGGCATTTTTATGGAGGTAATCCGAAGGAGAGATACCATAGGTACCCTTGAAAACCTTACTGAAATAGGACGGATCGGTATATCCGAGTTTGTAGGCCACCTCGGAAACGGTAAGCCGGCCTTCACGCAACATATCGGCCGCAATATTCATCTTGATACTCACGATCAGCCTGTTCGGCGAAAGATTCGAAATAGCCTTTACCTTACGAAAGAACTGTGCCCGGCTGATGCCCATCTCCGGATAGAGATCATTGACCGAAAGGTCCGTAATCTCAACCCGTGACTTGATGAGTTCGACCAATTTTCGAAAGAAGGGGTCCTCGCTTTTAGTCTCTGCCGTGACTGAATCCGTCTGTTTGAGACTTGCCGAAAGGAGCTCCCGCAATCTCGCCCGATTGGCGATCAGACTCTCGATCTTTACTCGAAGTATTTTGCTACTGAAAGGCTTGAGCACATAGTCGTCTGCCAAGGCCTGGTATCCCTCTTCGATTTGTTCTTTCTCCGATTTGGCGGTCAGCAGAATCACCGGAATGTGGGCCGTTGTCAGCTCCTCCTTGATTCGGCGGCAAAGTTCGACCCCATTCATGTTGGGCATCATCACATCGCTCAGGATCAGATCCGGAATATGGGCCCGCGCCAGTTCGAAGGCCTCCACGCCGTCGGCCGCCTCCAGAATCCGGTAGTTTTTCTCGAATTTGCGGCGGATATAGTTCCGCAACTCCTCGTCGTCCTCTACAATAAGCAGAACAGGAGATTCTTTCTTCTCCACCTCCTCTATCAACTTTGGATCCTCTGCCGGAACCGGTTGGATCTCCTCCTTCCGTGAAATCGGCTGAATTGTCTCACGCAAATCAATATCCGGAACAGGGTACAACAACTCGTCGGGTTGGTAGTGTACATAGCCCAGCGGGAACTCCAGCACGAACCGGCTTCCTTCACCCTTCCGGCTCTCAACCCAGACCCGACCCTTGTGAAGAGTCGTCACATACTTGACAAGTGTCAGTCCAATTCCACTGCCAAAACTGCGAAGCCTGCGAGGCGTCGGGACCTGATAGAACGGTTCGAAAATCTTCTCCTGGTCAATTTCATCAATTCCTTCGCCGTAGTCCTGGACATAAATACGCAACAGCCCCTCTTCAGAGCAACAGGTTCCAATCTCGATCCGGGCATTGTCCGGAGAATGTTTGATTGCATTTGAAAGCAGATTCGCAACCACCCGGTCCAGCAGATCCGCATCGGCCCAGAAGTCATCCGGAAGATACCCCTCCTCCAGATCCAAACCAATACCGCGCTTATCGGCGGCCGTACGGAAATTCTCGAGCTCTTCGGTGAGAAACTGTCGGCAATCGATCTTCGTCAACCGCAGTTTCATGTTGCCGTTTTCGATCTTCCGGAAATCGAGCAGCTGATTGACAAGCAGAAGTATCCGATTCGCATTCTTATCGATCTGCCGGATCGGATAGACGAACTTCTCGGGCAGCGATTCGTCGCGGAGCAGATCCTCCGTGGGAGCCGTAATCAGCGTCAGAGGCGTCCGCAACTCGTGAGAGAACTGCGTAAAAAGATCAATGCGGAGTTTGTAGGCCTTTTCAATGTTCTCCTTTTCGAGTTGGTCGATCAGCCGCTTGTATTTCGACGCGCGACGGTCATTCAGATATTTGAAAATGAAGAACAACAGTGTCAAACTCAAAAATCCGTAAAAGATCCGGGCCCCCGTACAGAGCCAGAAAGGCGGCACGATGACGAAAACCTGTTTGGTAACGACGTCACTCCAATTGCCATACTCGTCCGAGGCCTTGATCTTCAACAGATGACGCCCGTAGGGAAGATTCGACAGAATCAGATCGTTTCGGTCCGTATAGTTCCAGTCGTCATCCACATCTTCTACCCGATAGGCATAACGGTAAGCCGACTGAAACAGGTAGTTTAACGTCGAGATCTTGATTCGGATCGAGGTGTTGGCATGCCGGAAGCGCACCCTAAGAAGCTGCTCCGGACTGTCATAAGTTGCCCGATCCCGATCATCCACCCCCTTCAATGATTCGATCGTAGACACAAAGACCCGGGGTGAATGTTCCCTGTAAGAGGTCAACTCCCGGGGTGAAAAAACGGCAAGACCACCATTTCCGCCAACATACATATTCCCATCGGAGGCCATCAGGATCGCCTGATTCGAATTTTCTCGAAGCGGATATCCGTTGGCCTGCGTATAGGAGACGACTGAAAGCCGTTCTGCATCAATGAACGACAGTCCTTTGAGCGTCGAAACCCAAACGCGGCCATCACCATCCTCGGCAATTCCATACACGGTATTATGCGGCAGTCCATTCTCCTCGTTGAACAGACAGGTCTTTCGCTTCCGACTGTCATACATGTAGAGGCCGGAATCATAAGTCCCAATCCAGATACGCCCCTGTCCATCCACGGCTATCTTGCTGATGTTGGCGTCATCGGGAATCGACGGATCTACTCGTTCAGTCTCGAAATATACGGGGGTTGAGCCTCGCTGACAGGGATATCTCCAAAGTCCGTTGTTCCGGGTTCCCACCAGCATGTCGCCATTCTTCTCACGACAGATATCCTGCGTGAGCATGTAACGTGTATATCCATTGTAGTTCGTCGACAGGTCGCGGGATATTGCTCCTGAACGGCGGTCGACCCGGCACAACTCATCGGCCGCAAACCACAGATTACCCTCCGCATCCTCCTCGATGGTCCGGATCTGAGAGGTCGACGAAATTCCCTCATAAACCTGAACAAGAGTCTGTCGATCGGGATCGAACGAAAAGATCCCGACATTGAGAATGTAAATCAGGATGGTTCCGTCGGACAACCCCGCGAGGTGAAACAATTCGCTTTCAGCCCCCTCTTTGTGAATGAGTCGGGTCAGATCGAGGTCTGAAATCCGCCCGTCGGAAAGATCGACTATCGAAATCCCCCGACGATAGCCGACGATCAACTTCCGATTCACCTCCACAAGATCCGAAATGACACGAACCGGATTGTCGGTCCCGTCATCCCGCAGGCGAATCAATCCGATTGAATAGAGGCGTGGATTGTAGAACGAGATCCCGTCCTCAAAAGTTCCGATCCACAACGAACCGTCACGATCCCGAAATATCGACATGATACGGCCCTGTGCATCGGGTTCACGCAGATCGCCCCGAGGATTGTGTTCAGAATAACAGGTCACAATGCTGTCCCGCGTATTGAAGACCATCACCCCGGCGTCGGCGGCCAACAACAGCGAGTCGCGATTGAGTTTGATCACGGCGTGCACCTGGTTGTTCCCGGACCATCGCTTCTCCGGGATTTTCACCTGCACTTTCCGGGTCTTTCCGGTATGAAGATCATAACGGAGCACATGTCCCGCTTCGACAAAAAGCCAGGTGGTCGCATCTCCGTCGTACAGGCAGCAGTTGACGGGATCGCGCCGCACATCGCCCCCGTATTCGGAGATCGGCCGCACCTCACCCGATTCGGTATCGTACAACAACAGGCCTTCGCCAATCACATCGAGAATAATATCGCTCCCTCCGCAGTGCGACATTGAATTGATATAGAGATTGCGGAACCGTTCGACCGGTTCACAGCGCTCTTTCCCGAAGCGGAAAAGTCCCCGCTTGGTTGCCACCCAAATCTCGTCATCCCCGGAAATCCAGATTCCCACAACCACGCCCACAGGCAGTTCGCCCGTGTATTGGCTTCGCAAGTCGACAAAAGTCCCCGTGTAGGGATTGAAGAGCGTGATGCCATTGAAGGTTCCGATCCACATACGGCCCCGACGGTCAGCCTGGATGCTGACGATATCATTCTTCTGACGCTCCCCTTCCTGCCGGTAGTGATAGGTTCTGAATTCGTATCCGTCGAACCGGTTGAGCCCGTTTTTGGTCCCGAACCACATGTAACCGATCGAGTCCTGATAGATGGCCTTGACCGAACTGTTCGAAAGTCCGTCGCTGACCGAATAGTTCGTGCTGCCACAAACCGGAACTGCGATCAGAAAAGACAAAAGCAGGGCAAAAAGGGATCTCATCATCTCGAACGGAGGCATTTCACGGTCCTAATCTATGACAATTATTTTAAATTCCACCACCTTTTCTGCCGTTTCGTTCCGATTCTGGTTATTGAGAACGAACGTCACCGTATAAAGGCCCTTGTCCAAGAATGTATGGCTGAAATTCCAGACCATGCTCATCGACTTGATTTTCACGTAACTGGAAACCTCGTCGCGGCTTACCTGGCGAACATGATGACGCCGTGAAACCAACCACGACTCGCTGGGCTGTTTTTTCATCGCATCGGTGGGCGTCGTGGCGATGACGCCGTTTCCGAGGTCGATATTCTTGTTGGGCTCCCAGACTTCTGTGTCATACGTACATTTGATATCCTGCCCCACGGCATTGGTCCGGACCCAGGGATAACCGGATCCTTCGCCGTATTTCAGGCCCATCTCCGCTACGTTCCATCGGTAGAGCTGCGAATTGGGAACCACCTCCGAGGTTCCTTCGGGAACGGTGGTCGAAGGGGTATACGAGGCCCAGCAGGCCGGAGTCTCATCGTTGGTAACCTTGAAACTGGAATCGAACGGCGACAACGCCTCAAAGATCGGGTGTGAGAGGCTCTTCTTGACCACGACCTCAGTGCCGTCGAGTGTAAAACTGTAATCGCGAGTCTCCACGTTCGAAACATCAAACTGGCGCAATTTCAAGCGGTTATATTGAGCCTCATTGCTCTTGGCCTGGATTCCGTAGACAACATACTCACCGGAGAGCCACTCCGTATAGTCATCCGTCAGCCCGCTTTCATTCTGAATGCCGAGTGTCGGATAATAATACTGCGTCACATCGGACGAGGTTCTGTTTCCGTCCCGCAGATCGAGTTCTCCCACATCGAGCCACGTTGCCTGCGAAACCGCCCGATCGGAATACTCTTCCAAATCGTGGGAGACCAAAAAGCGGAAGCGTGCACTCTTTTCAGCCTGTGGAGACGAAAGTCCCGTCCGGATGAGGATCGTAGGCTTCAGATCACATTGCGGATCGGCATACACACGATCCCGATAGCGGTACTCGTGTCCGATCTCACCGGAATAGAAAAGAATATTATCGACCAGATCGCCCCGAAAGGAGAAAGAGACAGGATCGTTCAGATGGGTGACATAAGCCTGATTTATCTCATCAAAGCGCAGGTCATTGTCAACCGAGATATCCAGATTGACTGCCGATATGGGATCGACATTATATTCGTCACTGCACGAGCAGCAGACGATGCCGGCCACTCCGGCACACAGAATATGGATCAGTGTTTTCATGGTTGCTTTTGCATGATTTTGGATTACCATCCGGGATTCTGATAGAACGTATCGGCCGCTAACCCCATTTCATCCGAAGGAATGGGCAGGATACTGTATTTGGCGTAATCGCTGCCCAACTTGTCGATGGCATAGTTGATATAGGAGTGGTTGGGATTGCTCTCAATCACCCGTCCGACAGCATTGTAGGATCCGACATAGGCATCCCAGCGGATCAGGTCCATTCGTCGGATTCCCTCGAAACACAACTCCCGGGAGCGTTCGTCCATCAACGTTTCCAGATCATAGGTTGCAAAGTCGACCTCGGGATTCGGCGTATTCACATCCACACCGTAGGCGCGGCGACGAACCTGGTTCAGGTATTCGAGGCCTTTGGCCGGATTACCCTCGCTGCCCATCAGATGGGCCTCGGCAGCCATGAGCAACACATCGGCAAAACGCAGTACGGGCAAATGGCATGCCGTCACCCACTGTTCGCGGATCGGCGGCAGATCGGTTTCGTATTCGCGGCGCCACTTTCCGATTCCCCGTTCGGTGACCATGGCAAAGCCCGTTCCCAGGTTGGCGGCCGACGGGTTGAGCCGCGTAACCGAAGTGACAACTCCGTCCACAACTTCGATCCGCACGCCGTCGTTCTGATTGCAGGCGTTGATCCGCTGCATGCCGGTCGTCGCATCGAGCGAATTGCCGGCCTTGTAACCGATGATACCACCCACGGACTTATTGAAGCTTGCCATGGTCTGCGGACGCGAGATGCGCGGAATCTCGACCGTAAAGGTCGTCTGCCCGGCGGCATTGGTGTATCCACTGCCCCCCTCCTCGAGTTGGATTGTCTTCAGGTTGCCCGACCCATAGGTCCAGGTCTCCCGATCGATGACCGGCAGAAAGACCGCCTCCCGGTCCCAGGTGATCCCCTCCGGCATGTAGACCTTGAAATAGGCGTAGCGGGTCGTGGCCGAATAGCCGTCGGCCAGCTCGTCGCTGCTGACATTCTTGTAGCAGAAGGTCGGAATGTTCCAGTCGCGGCGCAAGTCACCGGCCGGATAGGGTTTCGAATCCGACCCAACATACTTGTCGTAGAGGTTGTTCAGCGCCCGATAGGTCAGGTCGGCGTAGCCGATCGGCGAATTGGCCGTCCGGTCCGGACAGGGAATACCCATCTGGCTGCCCAGGCGCTGCGCCGTCTTGTAACGCCCACCCTGATACTCGCCCGAATTGACCGACTTGGCGAAGAACATGATCGACCAGATTCCCTCGGGGTTTTCGCTGTTCCAGGTGGCATCGCTGCGCATGTTGTTCACGAACAGACGCGCATAGGCCGGAAGCGTCTCGTTGTTCACCGTAAGCGTAGCTGTATTCAATCGGTTGGGACCGTTCTGGATGAACTCGTCGGCCCACTTGATGACGTCGTTGTACTTGTCCGTATCCTGGATGTCGGGATGCGAGGCCATGTACAGTGCGATGCGATACGAGAGCGCCTCGGCCGCCGACTTGGTGATGACTCCGCAGTTACCGGTCTGATCCAGGGACTTGAGCAACGGAATGGCATCGCGGCACAGATCGAGCGCATACTGGCAGACATCCTTGAGGGGAGCACGCTCCAACCCGGTATCGAGCCCCATCTCATAAGAGGCCACGCTTTTGATGGGAACCGGGCCGTAATTCATAGCCAGCGTGAAGTGGCTGAACGCCTTGAGCACCATGGCCTGTCCGCAAACATCATCCTTCTCGGTCTGCGTCATATCCGAAGCCGTTTCGGCCATCATGATGGCCGTATTGCAGAACTCGTTGATCTTATAAAGATTCTTCCAGAACTCCCGCACGGAGGTAGACGAAGGGACAATGTTATGGGCATTCGGTATGTTGTTCTGGTTGCTGACATTGTAACGGAAGGATTCATCGGTATCCATGCCGCCGATCTGCCCCCAATAGTATTCACCCATCACTTCGGCATAAAGCAACATGCTGTATGCAGCCGTGAGGTTTCCCTCAACCGTACCTTTCATACCCTGGTCGGCATAGACTGGTTTGCCGGGTTCCATGTTCAGATCCCACAGCGCATCGCACGCCGTCGAAGCCCCGGCTGCCAGGATCAGTATCGTTTTCAGAATAGCTTTCATTGCCGTAACATAATTGGTTTAGAAGGTGATGTTGGCCCCCAGACTGATAACGATGGCCTTCGGATACTGGGCGTTGTCAAGGCCTGCCGAGAGGCTCGTATAGGGAGACGAATTGGTGATCGTATTGTATCCCAATCCCTTGTAGTCGGCGGCATTGCCTCCGCCATAGAAGGAGTTGACCTCGGGATCCTGACCCGTATATTTGGTCCAGACAAAAAGATTCTGAGCCGAGAGATTCAGTGCAACACCCTGAATCCGCAGTTTGTTGAGCCATTTTTTAGGCAGTCGATAGCTCAACACCACGTTTTTCAAGCGCACAAACGATGCATCCTCGATCAATCGGGTTGAAAGACGTGCATAACTGATATTGCCTACATCACCCTTGGCCGTTGGGCGAAGCAGTCGCGGAATGTCCGTATCGGGATTCTCCGGTGTCCAATAATTCGCATAACCGGCGTATTGGTTCGAGTAACGGTTGTAACTTCCCGTCGATTCATAAACAGCCTTGTTGTAATTGATAAGTTTGTTGCCAAAACTATATTGCAGAAAGACGTTCAGCGACCAGTTCCCGTAGGTGAAGGTGTTCGAGAAGCCTCCGGTCAGCACCGGAAGCGGCGAGCCCAGAATCGTCCGGTCATTGTCGTCAATCACACCGTCGTCGTTTAAATCACGGTATTTCGGATCGCCAGGCTGTACACGATAACCTCCCGACACGGTTTTGAAGCCCACAACGTCGGGTTTAAGCAGATAATTGCCGTGCGCATCCTGTTCAAAATCATTAAGTTGATAGAGACCGTCGAAAACGAATCCGTAGAACTGCGACGAGGAGGCCCCAGCCTGCGCCAGCCAGATTTGATTAGGACTGAATCCATTGTATATATAAGTCATCAGATCGGCGCCACGCTCGAAACTCTTGATGCGGCTCTTCACGTAACTCAGCGTAAAGTCCGTCTTCCAGGAAAAACGTCCCTTTTTGACGTTGAGTGTATTGAGTGTGATCTCCAAGCCCTTGATACTCATAGAGCCGGCATTCTCAACCCGGGTATTGGCTCCGTTCATGTAGCCCATATAATAAGGCAATGACTTGGGAATCAGCATGTCGGTCACATTTCGTACATAAGCGTCGACACTCAGGTAGATCCGATCCTTGAAGAAGGTCAGGTCCAGACCGGCATTGAATTCGCGGGTCTTCTCCCACGTGAGCTCCTTGTTAGCGTAGAAGAACGGGACGACGCCGTATCCTGTCTGCTGCGAAAGAGCATCAGTCGGATACTCGTACATGTTGTCTCCAGCGTTGAACTCGATGGCATAGGCATAGTCCATGACGTTACGGTTGTTACCGACGGACCCATACGTCAGTCGGAGTTTTCCATAAGACATCACCGGGGTGATCCACTGCATGAAGGGCTCTTCGGTGAACCGCCACGCAAAAGCACCCGAAGGGAAGATACCCCACTGGTGTCCCTTGGCAAATTTCGAGGAGCCGTCGTCACGGATCGACGCCGTGAGCAGGTATTTGTCCCGGAACGTGTAATTGACACGCCCGAGCAGTGATACCAGCTGATTGGCCGACTTCTGGGACGTAATCTTGCCGTAGGGCGTTCCCAGATCGAGACGATCCATCTTCAGGTGTTCGAAGGCCTGCGGGATGTTCGAGACGCTGAAGGCATAGGGATTCCACTCACTGTACTGGTAGGTGAAACCGGCCATGACCTCCAGTTTGTGATCGCGGCTGAAGGTCCGGTTATAGCGCAGGATATTCTCGTTGAGCAGGCTTTTCACGTCGTTGACACTCCGGTTGGCGTTGATCCCCTTGGAGTTGACCATCACCCCGTTGTAGCGTTTGAAGATCATGCCCTGACGGGTCTGGCTGTTGTAGAACTGATCGCGACGCGTCGTGGTCATCGTCAGTCCGACCGACGGCGTGAAGGTCAGATGATCGGTGATCTTCCACTCAACCTTGCCACTGATCATCGTCTGCCGCTGAATGCGCTTGTCATACTCGTTCTCGGCCTGCTGGAGCGGCGTGATGAGTGCTCCGTAGTCGATGCCCGACTCATCGAGCGTCCCCTCGGCCAGCATTTGCTCCATCTCCTCGATGAAACTGTTCACATCGAGAAATCCCGTCGTAGGGAAGAACTGCCGCGCTTGGTTGAAGGCCGTATTGCTGCGCGTGACGGTCGACGAGTGGTTGGCCATGAGTGTGACCTTGAACCGCCGCCCGAACTGCTGCTCCAACGAGGCCTTCGCCGTGTAGCGCTCCATCCCGGTATTGATCACCAAACCGTTCTGATCCGTATACCCGAACACGGCGTTGTACTTCGTGCCGGCATTCCCGCCCGAAATATTGATGTTGTGGCTGTGGGAGAAGGCATTGTGGGTGATGGCCCGCTGCCAGTCGTTACCCTTTTCATCTCTGTAATAGTCCAGCGTCCGGGGGCGCACGCCGTTCTCGTCGGGCGAACCCAGATAGCGATCGCGCATGTAGGTGCGGTTCTCCTCAAGAGACTCCAGATCGAGTTGCAGCTTCACGTAGTCGTAGGGCGACATCATGTCGATGAAGTCGGGACGCAGCGAGACATTCACGTTGAAGTTGTACGATACGCGCGGCTGTCCAGCCCAAGCCTGCTTCGTGTTGATAATCACCACGCCATTGGCACCACGGGAGCCGTAGATGGCGATCGACGAGGCATCCTTGAGCACGTCGATACTCTCGATGCTCTGCGGATCAAGCGTATTGAGACTGAAGTTCTCGATCGGGAAGCCATCAATGATAAAGAGCGGAGCAGAATCCTGCGAAAAGCCGCCGCTGCGGATCGAGATCGAGGCCTCGGAACCGGGAGCCCCGTCCGTGGCCATAATGTTCAGACCGGCGATCCGGCCGCCAAGCACTTCCGAAAGATTCGCCGCATCAGTCTTCTGGATCGCCTCGACATCTGCCCGCCCCACGGCGCCCGTCAGATCGCGTTTGGCAACGGTTCCATAGCCGACCACCACCACTTCGTCGACGGCCTTCACCTCTTCGTCCAGCACCACGTCGAGACTCGTCCGGGCATTGACTGCCTCGTGCCGGGACTCGTAGCCCAGGCAGGAGAAGACCAGAATGCTCTTGCCCGTGACGGGCAGGGTGTATTTACCCTCCTTGTCGGTGGCCACGCCATTCGAAGGCTTGTTCTTGTCGTAGACGGTCACTCCCACGATCGGATTCCCCGAGGGGTCACGGACCACGCCACTCACCTTCCAGGAGTTTTGAGCTACTGCGGATTGAAGGGCAAAAGAGGTCAGAAAAACCCCTATTGCGATTTTGAGTAGTTTTAAAGTCATAGGTTAGAGATTTGAGTTAATAATCCGAAGTTGTGAAACAAATTTAAGGGTTGGCACGTGGATGAACCGGTAAAAAAATCGCAGATCCGACCATTTTCGTATCAATGTTCACAGGCTTCGGACAAGGAGAGCTCCCCAATGTTCGGGGAGCTCTCCCTCCGGTTTCAAAACGGGCACAAGGTAAACGAAATCCGGCAGGGCTCCGCCTTGAGCAGGTACTTGTCCAGCGGCGGCGGTCCGCAACTGCGGTTTCCGATCGGGTAGATCCGGCTGTCGATCCGCCACTCGATGTCGGGGATCCGCTCCAGCTGGCTTGCGTCCACGGCCCGCGTGAGATTCTCCTGGGTATAGTGCATGGCCGAAGTCTGGATCAGCCCCTCTTTCGAATAGACTCCGATACCGTTTCTCTCTTCCGTGAGCTGCGCCCAGCGACAGCCGTACTTGTTGCCATTGTCCTGCGGATAGACGTAGTTGACAAACTGCTCCTCAACCGGTCCGGAATAAATACCCAGTTTCACACCGTCGTGACGATCCACATAAGCCTCCTCGGGGCCGTAGCCATACCAGCTCATCGTCTTATAGCGTCCGTCGATGGTCAGCAGGTAACCCACGCGGGCGAACGAGACCCAGTCGTCTCCCTCCGGAGTCAGATCAGCGGAAAGGTCCACCGTCCCGTTGCGATGAATCGTATAGGTCTCGACATAATCCACCCAATTGTCATTGCCCGGGGCCTGGGCGCGTTTGCGGGCCGTCACAACCACCGCCCCGTCCCGTTCGGCCGTCGTCAGATCCAGCAACCGGTATTCGAGCGAATCCAGGCCGACTTTGGCCCACTGCTTGACGATCGGGCGCCGCATGCGGGGCAGATAGTCGCCGTCGTTGTTCAACGGCGCCCGCCAAAGATTCAACTGCGGGGCCGATTTCAGCAGCTCCCGGCCGCCGACACGCCACGAGGTCATCGTGCCCCGTGCGGCATCGAAACCGATCGTGAAGCCGCGGCCGGCAACGGTGACTTGTGCTCCATCCCGATCGAGCGTGAGCCGCCCCTTCGCGCGGAGTCCTCCGGCAAAGGGCGGTACGACCCGATCCTCCCGCAACATAAACTCCTCGAACGCCACCTCGAAGCCGGCCGGCGCCCAGATCCGATCAAAACGGGTTCTGGCCGAGAGCCGGAGCAGCAGTTCGCCGTCGTACCCGGCCGGATCGAACGGCAGCTTCAGCGTCACGGAGTCCTGCGGCGCACATTCAACGACGGGCCAGTCTCCCCGCGCCACCGTCCGTCCGTCCGAAAGCAGCTCCCACGCAAGCGCATAGTCGGAGAAATCCGTATAGTTATGATCGTTTCTGAGCGTCAGACGTCCCGCCACCGGATCGCAGCCAAAGAGGATCGGCTGACAAACCTGCTTGCACTCCAGAATCGACGGTTTGGGCCGCTGGTCAGCCCACAAAAGGCCGTTCGTAGCCGTCAAGGCTGTAAAGTAGGGATTTCCATCCTTATCGTAGCGGATCATGCTCTGGTCCTTCCAGTCCCAGATATACCCTCCGATCAGGCGGGGATATTTGCGGATGGCCTCCCAGTACTCCCGGAAGTTGCCTACCGAATTGCCTTTGGCGTGGGCATATTCGCACATGATGACGGGCCGGCTCTCAAAGGTCTGCGTCGCCAGCTCGATCACTCCCTCCACCGAAGGATACATCGTACTGATCAGATCGACAGCCATCGGTTCGCGCGGGTTAACCTTCGGACGATTCGTCAGCATGAAGTCACGACCATAGCCGTACTGTTTCGAACCTCCGTTGGCCAGATAGGCCTCAAAATGAATAAAACGCGTCGGATCGTACTCCTTGACCCATGCCGCCCGTGCCGCATGGTTGGGTCCGAAGCCCGATTCGTTGCCAAGCGACCAGAAAATGATCGACGGATGATTCTTGTCGCGGATCACCATGCCGGCAACACGTTCCATCTGGGAGTGGAGCCAAACGGGATTGTTCGACAGCTCGGCATCGGCCCCGCACGTCTCGACGTTGGCCTCGTCCATGACGTAGAGTCCGTACCGGTCGCACAGATCGTAGAAGCGCGGATCATTGGGATAGTGCGACGTGCGGACCGAATTGAAATTGTGACGCTTCATCAACTCGATGTCGCGGATCATCTCCTCCTTGGAGACGGTTTTTCCATTCCAGGCACTGTGTTCGTGGCGGTTGACCCCCTTGACGAATTCACGCTTGCCGTTGACATAGAGTTCACCGCCGATGAACTCAATCTTGCGGAAGCCGACGTTGCAGCTACGCGACTCAACCGTCGAGCCGTCGGGAGCAAGAATCGTCAACGTCAACTTGTAGAGATTCGGCGTCTCGGCGCTCCAGAGCCGCGGAGCCGAAACCGGGATCTCCAGATACTTGCCCAGATGGTAGTTGTGCTGATACTTCTCGGTGGCATATTTGAACAATCCGTCGCCCATCTCGGCCAGAGGCTCCTCGCCCTCACCGTATAGCCGTGCCCGGATCCGATAGCCGTCGAGTGTCATCCGTTCGGTGGAGGCTACCACGGGGCGAATACGCAACACGGCATCCCGGCAGGCCGAATCCAATTGGGTCTCAACGGCAAAGTCGCGGAGAAACAACGTTGGGCTCATCTCGAGATAGACCCCGCGGTAGATCCCGTGGAACCGCCAGTGGTCCTGATCCTCCAGGTAGGAGCCGTCGCTCCACCGCAGCACCTGAACCGACAGGTCGTTTTCGCCCGCACGCTTCACATATGACGTGACATCGAAGACCGACGGCAGGGCTCCGTCCTCGTTGTAACCGATCTGCACTCCGTTCAGATAGACGAAGTGGGCGCCGCGGATCCCCTTGAAGTGAAGCAGGATCCGATTGCCCTCCCACCCGTCGGGAAGCGTAAAGCGGGTCTTGTAGAGTCCCATGTTGTTCTTTTCACGGGGAACGAACGGCGGGTTAACGGGCCGGAACTCATAACCTCCGCCGCAATAGACCTGCTCGCCGTACCCGAGCGCCTCCCAGGTCGAGGGAACCCGGATACGGTCCCAATCCGCTCCGGCAGGCCGCCGAAAGAAGGTGCTGTCGTACCGGCTCCAGGATTCCAGAAACTTGAAGTCCCATTCTCCGTCGAGACTTTTGTACCGCGGAGAGGACTCAATATCGATTCCGAGCGCGCTTTGTTCATCAGGGAAAGAGATGGAGGTCGCCGCGTAGGGCTCCCGCTCCAGTGAGGTGATCAATGGATTCTCATAAACGGATTGAACGACGGTCAAAGGTGGCGTGTAATAGTTCTCCTGACCATCGAACGGCACCTGCGCCTGCGCAGACATGGCCATGGTCGTCAGTAGAATCGCACCCGAAAAGTGTCTCTTCATAATCGGTCGATTTTAGGTTTTCGTTGCAAAAGTAGCCATCAAAAACAAGAGACAAAGGTAGAAAAATCTCAAAATAACGAGATTTGTACCCCCGGAAAGGGGTGACATATACGGGAGAATCCACTCCTCTCCGGATTATTTTACCCGCAGATGAGACAAAAATAGGGGATAAAACGAGGGATTCAGCCTACCTTTGTATAACAAAACCCAAGAAAACTTACCCCTCCGAGCCATGAACCGCCTACTACCTTTCTGGGGGCTGCTGTTTCTAAGTGCCTGCACCTCCACGCCACGGGCCAAACAATTGATCCTGGAGAATCCGCTTTCATTCACTCGGGAGGACGAGTCCCTTGCAATCGCGTTCTCCCGATTGGGAGACTGCCGGAATGCCATGCCATTGCTGAAAAACGAACAGGGAGAGATCATTCCCTGTCAATTTGATGATCTCGACGCTGACGGCCACCCCGACGAGGTGGCATTCCTCTGTTCATTCGCCCCGCAGCAACGGATGACGATCGGCCTCGAATGGATCGACCCGTCCGAATACCCCCATTTCGCATCCCGTACGAACATCCGCTACGGGAAGGTCGGGGAAGACGGACATATCCACGAACAGACAAACGACATACACGGGAGATACGGCTTGCCGCGCGATGCCGCGACCTATCCCTATCAGATGGACGGCCCAGCCTGGGAGAACGATAAAATGGGGTTCCGCCACTATTTCGACGGCCGCAATTGTCGCGATCTGTTCGGAAAGCGAACTGAGAAAATGGTTTTGGACAGCGTCGGAATCAAGCCCGACGGGAAACCCGGAGACACCTATCATGTTTGGGCCGACTGGGGGCGCGACATCCTGAGTGCGGCCCAGTCGTTCGGACTGGGCGGCGTAGCCCTGCGCTCCGGTGAAGGATTGACCCTGTTGGGAGTCCCTGCCGAGTGTACGACCGACAATGTCGACTCCACCCGTTTCACGCTTCTCTTCGAGGGACCGGTCCGTTCGCGCTTTACCCTCGATTTCTACGGTTGGCACGCTGCAGGAGCAACAATCGGGCACCTGCATCAGGAAGTGACCATTTGGGGCGGATATTACGGGTATGAACAGATGATGACCGTTTCGGAACTTCCCGCCGGGAGTTCGCTGGTAACAGGAATCGTCGCCAGTCGAAACAGCCAGCCTTATGTCGAACACTCACACGAAGACCGACTGGTCTCGATGGCGACCCACGATCTGCAAAGTTACAACAAGGAGTACTATATCGGTATGGGGCTGATTCTGCCCGCAGAAAATGCGGCCGGATCGTTCCACAGTCCCGAAGAAGAGGGTGATCTGCGCAAAACATGGTGCATGGCACTGCGGCCCGATGCGAACGGGCGCTATCAATACCGGGTCTGCGCCGCGTGGGAGCATCGTGATCCCCGGTTCCGGGATCGATCCTACTTTCTGGACATGATCGACCGCTATGCGCAGGCTATCAACCATCCGATTCTCATACATATCCAATAAACCCAATGATGAAAACCATGAACACGAAACTCATTTCGACGCTCTCCGCATTTGCACTTTGTGCAGGTGCCCTGCATGTGAATGCCCAAGTGCAGATTGCCCCCATCTTCAAGGACAACATGGTGCTGCAACAGCAGACCGATGCTCCGATCTGGGGCCGAGCCCTGCCGGGACACACCATCTCCGTAACAGTCAGCTGGCAGGAGAATGCCATCGAAACGAAGGTCAGCAAGGACAGCACCTGGCGCCTGGTCATCCCCACACCCGGAGCCTCATACGATCCGCAACAGATCACAGTCAGCGCCGACGGCCGAAGCCGGACCTTCAGCAACGTTCTAATCGGTGAAGTTTGGCTTTGCAGCGGACAGTCCAACATGGAGATGCCCATGAAAGGCTACTCCTCGCAGCCGATTCTCGGCGGACAGGATGCCATCGTCCACTCGAAGAACGACTTCCTGCGCTGCTTCACCGTCGGCAAGGCAATGACTCTTCAGGAGCAGGAGAGCTGCACGGGGCGCTGGGAGTCAGCCTCGCCCAATACGACTGCAGAGTTCACGGCCACGGGATACTATTTCGCGCGCCTGTTGCAAGAGGTGCTCGATGTCCCGGTCGGCATCATCCACAGCAGCGCGGGCGGATCAGCCATCGAAGCCTGGATCCCGCATGAGGCCTTCACCCGTGAGTTCCCGAAAATCGCCATTCCAAACGACATCTCCCGAGAAAAGAAAAAAGTTCTTGTCCCGACCGTCCTCTACAATGCCATGATCCATCCCATCGCCGGATATGCCATCCGAGGCGCCATATGGTATCAAGGAGAAGCTAACGTAGGGAGATACCAGGAGTATCCCCGGATGTTTGCCGCCATGCATGATGCCTGGACCAAGCGTTGGGGAGGCAAACGATTCCCGATCTATCTGTGTCAGATTGCACCGTTCCGATTCAGCGATCAGGCTGGAAATGCCTTTCTGCGGGAGGCACAAATGAAAATTGCCCAAACCCAGCCCGACACGGGTATCGCTATTCTGATGGATACGGGTGAACAGAACTGCATCCACCCTGCCAACAAACAGGTGGCAGGCGAACGTCTCGCCTATATCGCACTGGCCCGCAACTACGGATTCCCGAATCTGCCCTACCGTGCCCCGGAATTCCGCCGTGCGGAGTACGCCGACGGCAAAGCCACCCTCATCTTCGATCATACGGGAAGCGGATTCACCTCGTTCGGGCAACCGCTGACCGGGTTCGAACTTGCCGGCGCTGATCGGGTTTTCCATCCGGCAACGGCTGCCATTGTCAACGGGAAGATTGTCGTGGAGTCGTCCCAGGTTCCGGATCCCGTAGCGGTGCGCTACGCCTTCAGGGGGTATATCCGGGGATCACTCTACGGTTCGAACGGACTGCCGGTATCGTCGTTCCGCTCGGACAACTGGGATGATGTCCGCTAACCGTCCGACACCATGACACGGCTTTTCGAACGAGGACTTGCTGCGGCGCTTCTGCTGCTGTTGCTGCTCTCCGGAGGCAAAGGCGCGGCCGCCAACCGCTACACGGAACTCTTCCGCGAGCGGGCCGACCGGGCCATTGCCGCCTTCGAGCGGGGGAAAACCGGCCATGACCGCCGCGAATCGCCCTGGAACGGCGACGTGAGCATGATCAATCTGGGATACTTGTGCTACGTGGTCGGCCTTGCAGACGAAGAGAAGCGATATGTAGATGTCGCCCTGAAAATGTACGACTGCTACCTCGATCAGGTGGATGGGAAGCTACTGACGGCCGACTTCCACGCCTATCGTCCCTTTGCCCTTATGACCCGACGTCTCGACACATCGGGCCTGTTGACCGGAGACCGCCGCACACGCGCCCGCAAATTGGCCGAAGGGTTCATGCACTGGTTCTCACCCCGTCACTCTGTCGCAAGGGTCTTCCTCGAGGAGATGTGGGACCACAATATCCACATGGCCACCTACGTAGCGGTCAGAGCACTGTCGTTGACCTTCCCCGACCTGCCGGGACAGACCGAGGCCGACTCACTCTGCAACGAGGTAGTCAACCGCATCATCCGGAAATGCGACCTCAACGAGAATGCCAGCAACTACTCGACACTCGGCGCCGCCTATTTTTACGACTTGCTCCGGCTCGACAACCGGATGGAGCGACTCTCCACGCCCGGATTCCGCGACTACTTTCTGCGGTGGCGCGACATGATGAGCCCGGCAATCATGCTGCCCGAGTTCGGCGACAGCTATTTCTACCACAACCAACTGCCGCTCGATCTGGTTCTGATGATGGAAGTGGCGGCCGGAAGCTTCAATGACGCGTCGTTCTCCGACGAGGCGCAAAGGATCATGTCGTCATACGGCCATACGGCCATCATCAGCGACGATCAGATGTTCCGCTCGCTGCTGCTGGCCGAACTGGAGCTTTCCTCCCCCTCACACGCCTCGGACAGAGGTCTTTCGTTTATCTCGAAGCGGCGTCTGGATTCCGGAGCCCTGACTTTCGACAAGCTGGTCCTCAAAACGGGAAACCGCCCCGGAGATGCCATGATCGCCATGGATCTCTACTGCCGGGGGAGCCATGCGCACGAATTCCGCGAATCGGCCATCCTCTACTACGAAGCAGGAGGGGTCCCGCTCTTCCATAGTCTGGGACGCCGGGGCACCTCGGGAGCCAACTTCGCCAACCTCTTCTGGATGACACCGGCGGGAAACTTTCCGGGGCATCCGGCCAAACACGTCTGGAATACCATGACAATTCCCATAGATCGGCTCCAACCCAAAGGTGAAAAATACATTTTCGGCAGTCGCAAGCTCGATTTCAGAACCTTTCCACAAAAGGATCTGAACCATATCGTCTTCGACAATCTCCGGCTGGTCGGACCCAAGGATACGTTGCTGATCGACGGATTCGAGACAGCAGAACTCTGGGATCGCAATCTGCTGCAACACAATCCGGCCGTAAGGATCGAAAGCGTCGAAGATCGCACCGAAGGTGACAGGGCACAACAAATCCAGTGGAATCTGTTTACGAACGAGGTGGTGAGCCGGCTTCTCCCCGAGTCGTTCATGGAGATGGAGATCGATCCGAAGCGGTATGACCGGATCTGTCTGGACTACAAGTACGAGGGGCCGCTGCCCTGTTTTCACTTCCGGGGCTGGTGCGCCCGGCAATTGGACATGGGTTGCGCGGTATTGGCGTGCAAAGTCCGGGGAGCGATCGTCAAACAACTAAGGCAGGATGCCTATGCACGGATCGAATACGACAACTACATGGAGCCGGGGGCCAAACTGACCCGGGAGATCGTTCTGACCCGGGAGGGCATACTCGTCATCCGGGACACGTTCCACCCCACGGAACGCTGCATCGGGATGGATGTCGGCCAGCTCTGGCAGCTTTACACGCTCAAGGAGCGTGGCCGGGACTATTTTGTCGCCTTTGATGACGGGCGGTTTCCGCAACCGGACGGTCGGGCACGCGAGAAACGCTGCATGCTGGTGAAGTATCTCTCGCCGACCGACATGGAGTGCGGGCACAAACAGTTCGTCCCGGGCTACATGCACGCCTATCGGCTTGAAGCGGAGCAGCGCGTCAATTATCGATCATTCCATACGACCTACTCGACGACCCGCGTGAAGGATCTGAAACCGCGGTCTCTGCTGCAAGTGATCTATCCGCTGGCCGAATCGGAATACCGAAATGCGGCCCAGATCGCCTCGGAGACGCAACTTGAACCGTCCCAAAGCGAATCATCCATCCGTATTCCGACTCCCGACGGTCCATATGTCCAGATCTCCTTTACCCAAACACTTCCGACTGTAATACGACCAATGAAATGAAAAGCGGCGGTCGCCCCCAACCTCATATTCGCAATACTCCTCGCTGAGACAGGACAAGTATATGTAACTCGGGATCGGGAATTTGGGGTTGTGTTTTCGCGGACGGGTCATTCAATAGAAGTTTTGGGGTTCGACTTGGGAGAACCTCACCCGCCTCGCAGAGCGAGGACCTTTGTCGGACAAACCGCCGGTTGTCGGACAAAGGCACACCTCGCTCCCGTCAGGCGACGGGTACAGTTTTGGCATCCAAAAAGAGCGTCTACGCTCTTGAAAGAGCATCCCCGAAACAAAAAAACACGTGCGGATTCTCCACCGCAATATTACGAGGATCTTCAGGGATTAAAAAACGCGGTTGTCGGCCATGCAAGGCCTCCGGAGGACACCGGGAACCAATCCCCAGAAACCGCATTACCTTGCGGACAGATGGATTCAAACCGACACATGACG
Organism: Alistipes sp. An66; assembly: GCF_002161445.1. GTDB lineage: Bacteria > Bacteroidota > Bacteroidia > Bacteroidales > Rikenellaceae > Alistipes > Alistipes cottocaccae. Next base: position 419,356 of record NZ_NFHT01000001.1, on the reverse strand, counting down.
GCATGGATATTCGATTGAAAAGAGATTTCTCCAAATAAATATTTCCGGATTTACAGATTTCCGGAAATCTGGATTTCTGGATTTCTGGAAATATCCACCCGAACGGAGATTCATGCACATTCATAGATATAGAGTTGAAAATCCAACACGACCAATCATCAACCCCTCAAATCTTCAAACGATGAAAACATCCGATCAACAAACATCCGGTTCCTGGAACATCTCCATCTGCAATCAGAAGGGAGGTGTCGGCAAGTCGGCCCTTACAACGCTTCTTGCCAGCTATCTGCACTACATCTGCAAACGCAAGGTGCTGGTCGTCGACTGCGACTACCCCCAATGGTCAATCTACACGCAACGCTCCCGCGAGTTGGAGATCAAATTTATTGGTTCTTATTTTGAGATAAGAAATATATAACGTATCTTTGCTTTGTAGCAAGGGAAAGTATTAAGGCGCAAAATCGGCCCGACAAACTAGTGACCCACTCATCGTGAAGAGGCGCAACAAATTGATACATAAGAGATGGACGAAGTAGGTTCAAGCCTCGTCAACAGCTCATCAATCAGGCGGTTGCAAATATTTGCTTCCGCTTTTTTCGTTTCGCCGGCTGCTCTTTTTCACACGACACCGGCCAAAAGCCGAATCCCCCCGCTGAAAAAATCCGGAATCAACACCTCAAAAAAAACACACCTCCGGATTTGATTTTTCAAAATTTTTCAGTATGTTTGTAGCCGGTTAAGGTTATTGAGTTTTCAGTACGATGAGACTTCACGGATTTGCATACTTCTTTTATTACTTTTTCTTTCACGCCAGAAGAGAAAGCGGGACGGTATGCATCTGATACCTTGAATTGAATCGAAAACAAACGCATAAATTCACGAAAATCCCGCACCGAACCCAGTGCGGGATTTTTCTTTAATCATCAACGCCATGGATCGAATCGCCATACAGGGCATCGCCGGATGCTACCACGAAACCGCTGCAAGGCGCTATTTCCCCAACCGGGATCTCAACGTGCTGCCCTGTTCGAGTTTCGATGCGCTCTTCGCCCGCATGTCCGAAGATCCCGAACTGCTGGGAATCGCCGCCATCGAGAACACCATCGCCGGAAGCCTGCTCCCCAACCACGAACTCCTGCAACGCAGCCGCGCCCGCATCGTCGGCGAGCAGAAACTCCGCATCTCCCACGTCATCGCAGCGCTCCCCGGGCAGACACTCGACGAAATCCGCGAAGTTCATTCGCACCCCATTGCGCTGATGCAGTGCGGCGAGTTCCTCAAAAGCCGCCCGGCCCTGAAAGTCGTCGAACGCGACGACACCGCCGGAAGCGCCCGGGAAATCGCCGAAGAACACCTCGCGGGAACGGCCGCCATCTGCGGGGCCGACGCCGCGGAGATGTACGGTCTCGAAATCCTCCGAAGCGGCATCGAGACCAACAAACACAACTTCACCCGCTTCCTGATCCTGGCCGACGAAACGCGCGCCGCGGAGTTCGACGATCCCGCCCGCACGAACAAGGCCTCGCTCGTCTTCACCCTCCGCCACACGCAGGGGAGCCTCTCGAAGGTGCTGACCGTCCTCTCGTTCTACGACATCAATCTCACGAAGATCCAGTCGCTGCCGATCATCGGACGCGAATGGGAGTACCAGTTCTACGTCGACGTAACGTTCGACGACTCCCTCCGCTACCGGCAGGCCGTCGATGCGGCACGTCCGCTGACCAGCGGATTCCGCATCCTCGGCGAATATGCCGAAGGCCCCAACCCCGCGATCTGAAACCCGATCGCATTCCCGAATCCGTCACGAACAATCAAAAATAGAAAACACCATGAACGATCTTCAACCCATCGCACTTCCCGGGGTCGACCCCCGCCGGCCGCTGGTCATTGCCGGTCCGTGCAGCGCCGAAACCGAAGAACAGCTCCTCAACACGGCCCGCATACTGGCCGCCGAAGGAATCCGCATCTACCGCGCCGGGCTCTGGAAGCCCCGCACGAAACCCGGCGGATTCGAAGGCGTCGGCGAGAAGGGAATCGCCTGGATGCAGCGCGTAAAGCGCGAAACGGGCATGTACACCGCCACCGAAGTCGCCACGCACCAGCATGTCGAGACGGCCCTGAAAGGGGGCATCGACCTGCTCTGGATCGGGGCCCGCACGGCCGCCAACCCCTTCGCCATGCAGGAGATCGCCGATGCCCTGCGCGGCGTGGACATCCCGGTACTGGTGAAGAACCCCGTCAGCCCGGACCTCGAACTCTGGATCGGAGCCATCGAACGCATTCACAACGCCGGAATCCGCCGTCTGGGCGCCATCCACCGCGGATTCACCTCGATCGACAAGAGCCTCTACCGCAACCATCCGATGTGGGCCATCCCCATCGAGCTGCACCGGCGTCTGCCGTCGCTGCCGATCTTCTGCGACCCGAGCCACATCGGCGGCAAGCGTGAACTGATCGCACCGCTCTCGCAGCAGGCCATGGACCTCGGATTCGACGGCCTGATCATCGAGGCGCACTGCACGCCCGACTCGGCATGGAGCGACAAGGCCCAGCAGGTGACGCCCGATGCGCTGGCCTACATCCTGCGCAATCTGGTCATCCGCGAGCAGACCACGACGACCGAGAATCTCAACGAGCTGCGCGCCCAGATCGACAAGCTCGACGACCAATTGCTGGAACTCCTCGTACGGCGGATGCGCGTCTCGCGCGACATCGGACAGTACAAGAAGGAGCACGACATGCCGATTCTGCAAACGCAGCGTTACGAGGAGTTGCTGGCGCGGCGTGCCGCGCAGGCCGTGGAGCTGGGCATGGACCGCGAATTCATGCGCACGGTGCTGCAAGCCATCCACGAGGAGTCGGTCCGTCAGCAGATGGAGGTCCTGGGGAAGTAAGTTTTTTTTGGGGGCCCGCATAAAAAACGGATTCCTTGTTCAGAAGGTTGATTTTCAAAAAAAAATCGACCTTCTTTTTTGTCAAATCGTCTTTTTTTTATAAATTTGTTATCCCTACCTGAAAACAACCCTCAAAAACCCCAAAATGAACGGCTGTCTGAACATCCTTTGGCATTTTCCGTTTCTCGGATTCCTGCATGCCCTCCTGTACGCGATACTCGGCGTGATTCTCTGCTGCACGATCATTCTTTATCCCGTTGGACTGGGATTTTTCCAAATCGCCCAATTCCTGCTCTCGCCCTTCTCATCGGCGTTAGTATCCCGCAAGGACCTCGATCTGATCCAGCCGTCCGAGCAAAGCACGGTGGCAATGGCCTATTCGACCCTCGTTTCCGTGCTTTACATTCCGTTCGGAATCCTTGCCGCGGCCGGGGCCCTCTTCACCATGCTGGGCGAATTCTTGAGCATCATCGGCATTCCGTGCGGCATTGTCTGGTTCAAGACGCTGCCGGCCATCTTCATGCCCGTCAACAAGGTCTGCGTCCCAAAGGCCGTCGCCGAAGAGATTGAGCGCGTCAAGGCCGGAAACACGGTCGCCGCGTTCAAGGCCGGGAACACCCAGGAATCCGATCCGGAATCCGACCCGGAATCCGACCCGGAATCCGACCCCGACCGTTTCGAAGAGGGAGTTTCGATCTCCGGAGAGAAACCCGAAGTCCGCAAATTCGACACGGTTCAGCTCCAAGAGATTGTTACGCATGCCGCGATGTATCGGGCATCGCTGGTCGAGGAGTGCCGCCATGAGTTGGAGATCCGCGAAAAAAGCAGTTCCTTCGCCGAGATGGTGGCAGCCATGGACGACGCGAAAATACGAGAGATTCTCGCCCACCCGCAACTCTATGCCGAAGAGTTGATCTATGCCTGCTCGCAAGAACATGTCGAACGCGACCGCATCCGGCAGGAGCAACAGGAGCGGGAGGCCGAAGCCGCCCGTCTTGAACGGGAACGGAAGGCCGAAGAGGAGCGTATCGCCCGAGAGCAGCGGAAAAAGGAGGAGGCGGAGCGCCGTGCGGTGGCATGGAAAAAGCAACGCCCGTATGTATTCGCCGTTATTGCCATTCTGGTGCTGGCCGGTATCGGCGTCGGAGGATACTCCTATTATAAGGAGCAAAACCGGTTGAAACAGGAGCGTATCGCCGCAGAGCAGCAGCGCGTCGCGGAAGAACTCCGAGCCGAGCAACAGCGGATCGCGGAAGAAAAAGCCGCCGAAGAACGGCGTCTGGCCGAAGAAAAAAGACGGGAGCAGCAGCGCATCGCGGCTGAAAAGGCTGCCGAAGAGCGGCGGATTGCAGAAGAAAAGGCCGCCGAAGAGCGACGCCTCGCAGCCGAGAAGGCCGCCGAAGAGGAGCGTATCGCCGAACAAAGGCGAGCCGAAGAACGACGAATTCTGGCGGAACAAAAACGAATCGCCATTGAAAAAGCGGAAAAAGAATATCGAGAAAGGCAACAGGCGGAATGGCAGGCCAAACAAAGAATGCTTTCCCAATACAAAGAAGGGGATTTGTTCGTAGATGGGGACGACAAGGGAGTAGTTATCAGACTCGATACACAAGGCATGCTGGTCATCGGCATGAGCGACATGTTCGGTTCCTGGCCCGGATATTATGCAAACACAAACGGATGGAGGCTGCCCACTCGGAAAGAGTTGGACTACATCCAATCCAACAAAGAGAAAATAAACCGATATTTAAGAGAAAACAAGGGTTCACAAATCCGCTCCGGGGTCTATTACTGGTCAGCGAACAAAGGGAGCAGAAGCAACGAAAGAATCGCCTCCAACGGATTCGAGATCTCGCGCGATTACAGCAACAAGAACTACATCCGACTGGTTCAATCTTTCTGAAAAGCCAGAAAGGGCTTATTACATTTCCGTGAAATGTCGGACGCCGGGCGTGTAACATCCGTGAATGTTGTGTAAATTTGGCACGGATTCAAACCCCGAAGCTATGGCAAAACACAAAATCCTCGTGGTCGACGACGAAGAGTCGCTGTGCGAAATCCTCCAGTTTAACCTCGAAGTCGAAGGATACGACGTCGACGTGGCGTACAGCGCCGAACAGGCCCTCGGCATGCACCCCGAACGCTATTCGCTCATCCTGCTCGACGTCATGATGGGCGAGACGAGCGGTTTCCGCATGGCCCGCATCCTCAAAGAGAATCCCGCAACGGCCCAGGTCCCCGTGATCTTCTGCACCGCCAGGGACTCCGAGGACGACACCGTCGCCGGGCTGAACCTCGGCGCCGACGACTACATCGCCAAACCCTTCTCCATCCGCGAGGTACTGGCCCGCGTGCGCAGCGTCCTCCGGCGCACCGCAACCGCCGAAGCCGAACACGAGACGATCGCCTTCGAGGGGCTCGAAATGGATCTCCGACGCAAGGCCTGCACCCTCGACGGGAAGGAGCTCGCCCTCACCAAAAAGGAGTTCGAAATCCTCGCCCTGCTCATCGCCCACCGCGGCGTGATCTTCTCCCGCGAGGAGATCCTCCACCGCATTTGGAGCGACGAGGTCATCGTCCTCGACCGAACCATCGACGTCAACATCACCCGCCTGCGCCGCAAGATCGGACCCTACGGCAAGCACATCGTAACCCGGCTCGGATATGGCTATGGATTTGAGGAGTAGTCTCTCCTACCACCGGCGGCTCTTCCTGCTGCTGCTGGCCTTCTCGTGGACGCTCGTGGGGTGCTTCGTGCTCTTCCAGTACGGGCGCGAAAAGCACTTCAAGGCCGAGCGGCTCAACGCCCGCCTGCAACTCTTCAACCTGCGGATGCTCGACGCTCTGGACGAAGGCGCCGACCCCGCCGCCTTCATCGCCTCGCACGACGAGTCCTTCGAGGCATTGCGCGTGACGCTCATCGACCGCTCCGGGCACGTCCTCTTCGACAACTCGCTCGACTCGCTCCCCGCGGCCAATCACCTCGACCGCCCCGAAGTCGCCGACGCACTGGCTCACGGAACCGGATACATCATCCGCCGCCACTCGGAGAGCACCCACCGCAACTACTTCTACTCGGCGATGTGCGGAGACCGGCACATCGTCCGTTCGGCCGTTCCCTACTCCGTGCCGTTGGGCGAGGTGCTCGCCGCCGACCGCGAGTTCCTCTGGTTCATGCTGGGCGTCACGCTGCTGATAAGCATCGCGGGGTATTTCGCCACCCGACGTCTGGGACACAACATTACGCGGCTGAACGACTTCGCCCAACGGGCCGAACGCGGCGAGCGCATCGACGACATCGCCCCCTTCCCGCACGACGAGCTGGGCGAAATCTCGAACCACATCATCCGCCTCTACGCCCGCTTGCAGCGCACGACCGCCGACCGCGACCGCGAGCATGCGCTGGCGCTGCACGAGGAGCAGGAGAAGATCCGCATCAAGAAACAGCTCACGAACAACATCAACCACGAGTTGAAAACCCCCGTGGCGGCGATTCAGGGCTATCTGGAAACGCTGCTGGCCAACCCCGGGATGGAGGGCAGCCAACGTACGGAGTTCCTCGAAAAGAGTGTCGCGCAGACCGAACGCCTGCGCCGCCTGCTTGCCGACGTCTCGACCATCACGCGCATGGACGAAGCGAGTCAGCTGATCCGGAAGGAGCCCGTCGTGCTGAACGAACTGATCGCCGAGGTGGCCGAAGAGATGGCACTGAAACCCGCCGAACAACGGCTGCGCGTAAACGTCGACGTCCCGAAGCGGGTCGAGGTCGTGGGCAACCCCGCGCTGCTGTCCTCGATCTTCCGCAACCTCGCGGACAACGCCGCGGCCTACTCCGGGGGACGCGACATCTACATCCGCCTGCTGGACGACACGCCCGAGGAGTGCTCGCTCCTCTTTGCCGACAACGGAATCGGCGTCGGCGAGGAGCACCTCCCGCACCTCTTCGAGCGTTTCTACCGCGTCGACAAGGGCCGCTCGCGCAAATTGGGCGGTACGGGGCTCGGACTTTCGATCGTCAAGAACGCCGTGATGATCCACGGCGGAACGATCACGGCCCGCAACCGCGAGCGCGGCGGACTGGAATTCCGTTTCTCGCTGAAAAAAAGAGGGTGACCGCCCATGTTTCACGACGTCGCAACATCCCTGTAACGGTTTTGTAATATCTGTTTCGGACCTTTGCTCCCGGTAAGCCGCAATTCTTCCGGAAGTCCCCGGCACGGCGCCGAAGCCCCGCCCCGCGGCGGATCCTGCAACGGCAGCCACGCGTCGACCTCCCCGAAGAGGGCTGCCCCGCAAGGGAAATTCACAAAAACCGTCAGATATTCACCATGTCTCCCCTGTTTACCGCCATCGTCATCATTCTGGCCATCCTGGCCGTGATGGGCATTGTCGTGGGTGTCGCCAACGACGCCATCAACTTCCTCAACTCGGCCATCGGCTCCAAAGTCGCGCCGCGCCGCACGATCCTCTGGATCGCCGCCGCCGGTATTCTGGTCGGAACGCTTACGTCCAGCGGCATGATGGAGGTCGCCCGCAGCGGCGTCTTCTATCCGGCGCAGTTCTCCTTCCCGGAGATCATGATGCTCTTCCTGGGCATGATGCTCGGAAACGTCCTGCTGCTCGACCTCTACAACACGCTCGGACTCCCCACCTCGACCACCGTCTCGATGGTCTTCGGATTGCTCGGAGCCGCCGTCGCCACGGCTCTCTTCCGCATCGCCGGCGATCCGGCCTTCTCCCTGCAAGACCTCTCGCAGTTCATCAACACCGGAAAGGCCATGGTCATCATCGCCGCCATCCTCCTCTCCGTGGCCTTCGCCTTCGTCGCCGGACTCTTCTACATGTATGTCTCGCGCCTGATCTTCTCGTTCCGCTACGCCCCCGTCTTCCGCCGCTGGGGCGCCGTATGGTGCGGAATCTCCCTCTCCGGAATCCTCTACTTCGCCCTCTTCAAGGGGCTGAAAAGCTCCGGGCTCATCCCCACGTCGGTCTCGGAGTACGTCACCGACCACGTGCTGCTCACGCTCCTCGCCTTCTGGGCCGTGGCATCCATCGTGCTGTGGCTCTTCCAGCGGATGCGGCTCAACATCATCCGCATCACGATCCTCTCCGGAACCTTCGCCCTGGCGCTCGCCTTCGCCGGAAACGACCTCGTGAACTTCATCGGCGTGCCCCTGGCCAGCTTCGACGCCTGGCAGATCGCCCGCGAGGCCGGCAGCGAAACCCTCATGATGGGAGCCCTCGAAGCCCCGGCCCGCGCGAACTTCCTGATCCTGATCGCCTCGGGAGTGGTCATGGTGCTGACGCTCTTCTTCTCGAAAAAGTCCCAGCACGTGGCCGAGACCGAACTCTCGCTCGCCTCGCAGCACGAAGAGGAGGAGCGCTTCGGCTCGACGTTCCTCTCGCGCGGGCTGGTGCGCCTGACGCTGATGGCCAACCACCTCTGGTCGGGCTTCGTACCCAAACGGATGCAGAAGGCCATCGACCGGCGCTTCGAGCCCCTGCCCGTCGAGGAGCGCGCCTCGGCGCAGTACGACATGATCCGCGCCGTGGTGAACCTCACCGCCGCCTCGATCCTGATCGCCATCGGTACCTCCTACAAACTCCCGCTCTCGACCACCTACGTCGTCTTCATGGTGGCGATGGGTTCGTCGCTGGCCGACCGCACTTGGGGACGCGAAAGCGCCGTCTACCGCATTACGGGCGTCATGGCCGTCATCTCGGGGTGGTTCATCACCGCACTGGGCGGGTTCCTCATCGCACTGGCCGTCACGGCCCTGCTGCTCTGGGGCGGATGGATCGCCGTCGTGGTACTCACGGTGCTCTGCGCCTGGCTGCTCATTCGCAGCCACCGAAAGACCCCCGCACTGAAAGAGGAGGCCGAAAAGGCCCTGCTGCCCCTCGAAAAGGCCGAAACCCCCGACGAGGTGCTCTGCGCCTGCATCGGCGAGGTCTGCAACACGATGCAGGAGGTCACGCGCATCTACAACCGCACGCTCGTGGCCGTCTTCAAGGAGAACCGCAAGGTCCTCAAGGAGATGGTCCGCGACTCGGAACGCCTCTTCTCGGAGGCCCGTGAGCGCAAGTACAACATCATGCCCACGCTGCGGCGCCTGCAGCAGTGCGACATCGACACCGGGCACTTCTACGTCCAGGTGGTCGACTACCTCTCGGAGGTGACCAAGGCCCTGATCCACATCACGCGCCCCTCGTTCGAACACATCGACAACAACCACGAGGGCATGTCGAAGGAGCAGATCGTCGACTTGATGCGCGTGAACGACCAGGTGGAGGAGATTTTCGACAAGATCAACGAGATGCTCGCCTCGAAGGATTTCACGGACCTCGACCGGGTGCTCGACATGCGCGACCGCCTCTTCGACACGATCGTCGAGGCCGTCAAGAGCCAGCTGCGGCGCATCAACAGCAACCCCTCGACCTCGACGCGCGCCAGCGTGCTCTACCTGACGATCCTCAACGAGACCAAGACCATGGTGCTCCAATCGCGCAATCTGCTCAAATCCCAGCACTACTTCCTGGAATCGCAGCACGAAATCGCTCCGTCAAGGCAATAGCCGTCGCGCTTCACACAAATGCAACGGGGCCGTCATTCCGATGAAACGACGGCCCCGTATCTTTGCAGCGTGAAAACCGGAAGCCCGGATTCACAAGTTGGTTTTAGGTTACACAAGCAGGTTAGTGGGAGATGCAGCGACGCGATGTCGCGGCATCTTCGTTTTTTTGAGGGCGGGATCCCGCCGCAACCCTCCCGAGGGGCTATTTCTCCATATCCTTCAAATGGATTTCCAACGCCCGGACCGAGATCTGGATCTCCCAGATCGAAACCCCCAGCGAGGCGATCAGCAGCAGCAGCGCAGCCCCGAACACCCAAGCCGAAAGCGTGAAGAAATCGACATAGATCAGAAACATCGTCACCACGCAGAGAAACAGGCTCGACACGCCGAGCGCCTGCATCGTACGGGTGAGGTGGAGCCGGCGGCGGAGGTTGTCGATCTGCGCCTGCGTCACCTTCGAAGGGTGCTGCAGGTACTGCTCCTTGAGCGTGCGAACCAGCTGCGCATAGGAGAGAAAGCGGTTCGTGTAGGCGAGCAGGATCAGCGAGACGGCCGAAAACAGCAGCGCCGGAGTGGTCAGGGTCAATTCTTCCATAACTAACTGAACGAAAACGTTTGCCGCAAAGGTACGCATTTTCCACGACTTCGGAAAATGCACCCAGAACCCCCTCAGGATACCGAAATGCAGGTATTTTTTAAATTTTTATAGGAATTTGTAAGCAAAATTCGTCGCGAGTGAAAAAAACAACCTATCTTTGTGCGCCGAAAGGAGACAATCTTAATCCCAAAACGAACAATAACGCATCTATGGAACTGAACAAAACCTTCATCGACGGGCTTTGGAGCAAGGAGATCAACGTCACGAGTTTCGTGCAGACGAACATCACCCCCTATCTGGGCGACGCTTCGTTCCTGCAAGGACCCACCGAACGCACCCGGCACATCTGGGACCTTTGCCTGAAAGCCATCGAAGAGGAGCGTCAGAACAATGGCATCCGCTCGCTGGACAACAAGACCGTCTCGACGATCACCTCCCACAAGGCCGGCTACATCGACCGCGAGAACGAACTCATCGTCGGCCTGCAAACCGATGAACTCCTCAAACGCGCCATCAAACCCTTCGGCGGCATCAACGTCGTATCGCGGGCCTGCAAGGAGAACGGAGTGGATGTCGACGAGAAGGTGCGCGACATCTTCACCCACTACCGCAAAACCCACAACGACGGCGTCTTCGACGTCTACACCGAGGAGATCCGCTCGTTCCGCTCGCTCGGATTCCTGACGGGTCTGCCCGACAACTACGCCCGCGGCCGCATCATCGGCGACTACCGCCGTCTGGCCCTCTACGGCACCGACCGCCTGATCGAGGCCAAGCAGCAGGACCTGCGCAGCCTCACCGGCCCGATGACCGAAGCCCGCATCCGCCTGCGCGAAGAGGTCGCCGAGCAGATCAAGGCCCTGAAAGACATCCGCACCATGGGCGAATACTACGGACTGGATCTCTCCCGCCCGGCGCACTCGGCACAGGAGGCCGTGCAGTGGGTCTACATGGCCTATCTGGCCGCCGTCAAGGAGCAGGACGGGGCCGCCATGTCGCTCGGAAACGTCTCGTCGTTCCTCGACATCTTCATCGAGTATGACCTCGCTCACGGCCTCATCGACGAGACCTTCGCACAGGAGTTGATCGACCAGTTCGTCATCAAGCTCCGCATGGTGCGCCACCTGCGCATGCAGTCCTACAACGACATCTTCGCCGGCGACCCGACGTGGGTGACCGAAGCCATCGGAGGCCGCTTCAACGACGGTCGCACGAAGGTCACGAAGACCTCGTTCCGCTTCCTGCAAACGCTCTACAACCTCGGCCCCTCGCCCGAACCCAACCTCACGATCCTGTGGAGCCCCGACCTGCCGCAGGGATTCAAGGATTTCTGCGCCAAAGTCTCGTCCGACACCAGCTCGATCCAGTACGAGAACGACGACCTGATGCGCGAAGTGCGCCACTCGGACGACTACGGCATCGCCTGCTGCGTGTCGTATCAGGACATCGGTCGTCAGATCCAGTTCTTCGGCGCCCGCTGCAACCTGGCCAAGGCCCTGCTGCTGGCCATCAACGAGGGCCGCTGCGAGAACACCGGAACGGTCATGGTAAAGGGTATCCCGGCGCTCTCCGAGGGTCCGCTGCGCTTCGAGGAGGTGATGCAGAACTACAAGAAGGTGCTGCATGAGATCGCCCGCGTCTACAACGAGGCGATGAACATCATCCACTACATGCACGACAAGTACTACTACGAGAAGGCCCAGATGGCGTTCGTCGACACCGACCCGCGCATCAACCTCGCCTACGGCGTCGCCGGCCTCTCGATCGCTCTCGACTCGCTCTCGGCCATCAAGTATGCCAAGGTGACGCCCATCCGCAACGAACAGGGCCTCACGGAGAACTTCGACATCCAGGGCGAGTTCCCCTGCTTCGGTAACAACGACGACCGCGTCGACCACCTCGGCGTCGATCTGGTCTACTATTTCAGCGAGGAGCTGAAAAAACTGCCCGTCTACAAGAACGCCCGCCCGACGCTGTCGCTGCTGACGATCACCTCGAACGTGATGTACGGCAAAAAGACCGGCGCCACGCCCGACGGACGCGCCAAGGGCGTCGCCTTCGCTCCGGGAGCCAACCCCATGCACGGACGCGACAAGAGCGGCGCCATCGCCTCGCTCTCGTCGGTGGCCAAGCTGCGCTACCGCGACTCGCAGGACGGTATCTCGAACACCTTCTCGATTGTTCCGAAATCGCTGGGCCCCACGCCCGAGGAGCGGGTCGAGAACCTCGTGACGATGCTCGACGGATACTTCACGAAGGGTGCCCACCACCTGAACGTCAACGTCCTGAACCGCGAGATGCTCGAAGATGCCATGGAGCACCCCGAAAAGTATCCGCAGCTGACGATCCGCGTGTCGGGCTACGCCGTGAACTTCACGAAGCTGAGCCGCGAACACCAGTTGGAGGTCATCAGCCGCAGTTTTCATGAGCGGATGTAACCTCCGGAACGGCAGAAACGGAAACGACCGCGGCAACGCGTCCCGATTCCCGGCAACCGCCGACCGAAGTATGACTCAAAACCGAAACCACCGATGATTCGCGTACACTCCTACGAATCGATGGGAACTTTCGACGGGCCGGGACTCCGGCTCGTCGTTTTCCTGCAAGGCTGCAATTTCCGCTGCCTTTACTGCGCCAACCCCGACACGATCGAGGCCTGCGGCGGCACGCCCACCGAGGCGTCGGAAATCCTCCGCATGGCCATCGACCAGAAGCCCTTCTACGGAAGGCGCGGCGGCGTGACCTTCTCGGGCGGAGAGCCGACGTTCCAGGCCGCGGAGCTGGTTCCGCTGGTCCGGGCGCTGAAAGAGGCGGGGATTCACGTCTGTCTCGACTCGAACGGCGGGGTGTGGAATCCGGCCGTCGAGGAGCTGTTGGGACTGGTGGATCTGGTGCTGCTCGACGTCAAGCAGGCCGCACCCGAACGCCACAGGCTCCTCACCGGACGCGAAAACACGCAGACACTCCGCACGGCGGCGTGGCTCGAAGCCCACGGCAAACCCTTCTGGCTGCGGTATGTGCTCGTCCCGGGGTACAGCGACGCCGAGGCCGACATCCGCGCGCTGGGCGAACGGCTGGGCGGGTACCGCTCGATCGAGCGGGTCGAACTGCTCCCCTACCACACGCTCGGCGTCCACAAGTACGAGGCCCTGGGCTGGGAATACAAGTTGCGCGACGTGCGGGAGAACTCCCCCGAACAGATCGACCGGGCAGCGGCGCTGCTGCGGGAATACTTCCCGACGGTGGTGGTCAACTGACCGTGCCGGTTCTGCCCGACACTACCGACCCGGACCTCGAAAGGTCCGGGTTTCTCATTTTCCGGCCGGTTCTGCCCGCGAAACGGGTGGAATACACAAAAAAGGTCAGAGTCGAAACACGAAAACCAACACAAATCGGACTTATTGATTAATATCTCTCCATAAGAGATTTACAAATCCCGCCGTATGGATTTTTCGACACGGTTTCTGCCACAAATTCGTTCACAGAAAAGATCCGGCAATCGTTTCCCCGAAAGCAAAGGATCCACAAGAGTCTGTTTCACTGACAGATATAGCTGCGTTTGCAAAATATTTCCAGTGGCAAATTTTCAAACGCACTGATCTTCAACATATTGAATATGCTTTATGCCTTTTTTTACAATTCGGACAATCGGATTCGGATTAAAAATGTGTAAAAAAACAGGACGTATATAGCCATTTTGAATAAAAAACTATTATATTTGTTCAACCATTCTCTCTCTTATGGAGAGATTAGAACAACGATCTTTCCGTCGACGGGAAAAATGTTGCACAAAACGATTGTCTCTCTCTTATGGAGAGATTAAACAATTAATTACTCACTCAAACTCTGTTTTTTTCGTATGAAAAAATTGTTTACCTCTTTGGCACTCTGTGGCTGCCTCGTGGTTTCCGCCCAGGAGAAAGTCCGGGAAAACGTACAGGACGACTACAAGCGCAACAGCCTGTCGATCATCGTTGTGGATCGCGGAGACAATTATGATGACACGGTATTCGAAGCCGTGCGTTCGATCAATCTCGGCGACAAGTTCGACCTGAACCTCATCCCGACCAACCGGATCACGATCTCCGGAAACCGTGCCAACACCGTCGGCGGTATCGAAGTCGGCAAAGCCGTGAACGCTTCCGACCTGGGCAAGGAGATCCTCTCCTACTGGTTCGACCGTCAGGCCGACGGCACGATGAACGCCAAGCGTCTCGAACAACGCGGCAACTACAACGCCGACGATCAGGACGTCCTCAATGCCCGCGCCGCAAAGGTCGGCCCCGAATCGCTCGGAGATACGGGGTATGCCCTCGTCAGCGGCAGCTACGTGATGATCCTCGACTACTCGGGCATCACGTCGTCGAAGAACGACAAGCAGGAGGTTTCCTGGTCGGTGACCACCAACGCCTATGTCTACCAGATCGACTACTCGCAGGACATCGAGGCACAGGTGATCGAGGCCTGGGTCTACGAGGACGACACCCCGGAGGCCATCGCCCAAAAGAACGAGGCTTACGACAAGATCCTCGTCGGCATGAGCCCCAAGGCCACGGTATCCTACACCACCTCGGCCAAAGAGGCTGACGGAGGCGTGCGTGCCGCCATCGTGGAGGGCTACGGCGAGACGCTGCTGCGTCTGGAAAACCAGATCCCGGCCTGGAACGTGACCACCGCAATCGCCAAACGGAATCCGCTGCGCGCCAAGATCGGCACGAAAGAGGGCGTGAAGAACCGCATGCGCTTCCGCGCCTATCTGGTCAAGGGCGACAAGAACGGAAACCCCTATACGGTACCCAAAGGCTATATCCGTGCCACGACCGTCGCCGACAACCGCGGCATGGCCACCGGCCAGAGCACGAAGTTCACGGAGTTCTACCAGATCTCCGGCGGCAAGATCGACGAGGGTATGACCATCAAGCAGAAGAACGACCTCGGCATGGGCGTATCGCTCGGCTATAAGGTCGGCGGTCTGGCTCCCTACAACCTCACGGTTGACTATCTGGCCAGCATCAACACCAAAGGTTTCTCGCACTACGGCTTGCTCAACATCGGATATGACATGTTCAGCGGTTCGAAAATCGGCGACAAAGTAGGTAAATATTTGGATGCTGGCGACCTGACCGGATTGACTGACGGAGGAATTTCCTATATCAATTTCGGTATCGGCTATGGATTCGGTATCCGTCCGATCCGCCACGTCGAGCTGATGCCCTTCATCATGGGTGGTGGAGACTATATGATGAACCACAATGATTTCCTCAAAGAAGATGCAGGTGAAGAGACAGAAGACAGTTTCTCGAAGAAAATCGCATGGTATGGAAATGCCGGTCTGCGGGTCAACTTCAATGTGAAGTATCCGTTGCAACTCTTCATCCAGGCAGATTACACGCTTCTTATCGAAGAAGGATCGTATTATAAAGCATTCAACGACCTTCTCAAAGTCGGTGATCTGGGCCACAAGAACTCGTTCGGCATTATGGCCGGCGTGAAGTGGACCTTCTAACGGACGAAACCCAACAAAATCGGAAATAAGATGAAGAAACTCTTGTTTGCGGTGGTAATGGTGTTGCTGGCGGTTGCGCCGGCAACATCATTTGCCCAGAAAAAGAAAGACCGCAAGGCGCTGTTCAGCAGCTGGAACAACTACGAAGTCGCCACCCAGAAGGTCGGAACCGACGGTACGAAATTCATCAAGGTATGGGCCTTCGGAAAGGATGTCGATCAGGCCGTCGTGCAGGCCAAGAAAAACGCCGTGCATGCATGCCTCTTCCGCGGACTCCCCGGAAACGAGGTCGCCATGGCTACGCCCGCCATCTGCCCCGATCCCGCCACGCTGACCGCTCACGAAGCCTACTTCACCGACTTCTTCGAAACGGCCGGCGAGTACCTCAAATACATCAACATGACCACCGACGGCGTGCCGTCGGGACAGGACCGCATGAAGATCAAGGGCGGCTACAAGGTCGCCATCTACGTGCAGGTGATGTACGACAACCTGCGCGACAAGATGGAGGCCGACGGTATCGTCCGTAAACTCAGTACGGGATTCTGACCGGCCGCCGGTTGAATTCCCGCCGTCCGGAAATCGCGGCAAAACGCCGGAAGTGAGGAGTTTTCCCCGCTTCCGGACGTTGCCGCAAATACGGAAGGAGCTGAAAAAAGGGCCGGATGGGATATTCCCACCCCGCGCAAAACGGAGCCGCACAAAACGGGGCGGAGCAAAACGGAACCGAGCAAAACGGAACCGAGCAAAACGGGACGAAGCAAAACGGGGCGGAGCAAAACGGGACGAAGCAAAACGGAACCGAGCAAAACGGGGCGAAGCAAAACGGGGCGGAGCTATTCCCGGAGACAAAGCCCGAAAGCAAAAACCCCGGACCGCGCACCGAAAGCCCGCAATCGGCACGGCGTCTCCCCGGAAGACAAGACCCGGAAACAGGTGTTCCGGATTACAGGCCCGACAAACGGCCGGCAACACGGTTTGAGAGAAAAACGAACAGCATAAATCCATCATGAAAAAATTGATTCTGACCCTCCTGGCTACATCCGTAGCCTGCGGAGTATTCGCCCAGGCGAAGAAACCGACCATCATGGTCGTACCCAGCGATGCGTGGTGCATCCGAAACGGCTTCATTCAGGAATTCAACGACCAGGGCGTCGTAAAGAAGGTCTGCGACTATCAAGCCGCCATGCAGAACAACGCCGACATCCGGACGCTGGTCGCGGCCATGGGAGACTTCATGGCCCAGCAGGATTTCCCGATCCAGTCGCTCGAACAGGAGCTCAAACGCTTGCAGAACCAGGAAGTTGATCTCTCCGTTATAACCGGCAAGGAGACCGGGGCCATCGTTACTGAAAACGACTATGAGCGAATCATCCGCAGAGCCAAGCCCGATATCAGACTCGACCTCGACTTCGAGGTGCGCAGGATTGGACCCAAACGTCAGGTATCGTTCAACCTGACGGCTATCGACGCCTACTCCTCGAAGATCATCTCGGGAAACACCGGCGTCGGAAGCAGCAGCAGCGGAGCCGCCATCGAAACTCTCCTGCAAGAGGCCGTGTTGAGCTTCAAGGACAACTTCATCGCAGGACTGCTGCGCTACTTCGACGACCTGTTCAACAACGGACGCGAGATAACCGTCTACATGCAGTGCTTCGACAGCTCGCCGATCGACTTCGAAACCGAATTCGACTACAACGGGCAGACCGCCGAACTGGCCGACATCATCGGCGTGTGGTTCGAGGAGAACACGCTCAATGGCCGCTTCTCCGAAGCCGAGCGTTCGACCAACATACTACGATACAATCAGGTGCGCATCCCGCTCTACGGCAAGAGCCTCTCGGGCCGCGAGGTGGCCATCGACGCCACGGCCTTCGCACGCCCGCTGGCCAACATGCTCAAAAAAGACCCCTACAACGTAGTCGTGAAAACTGTTCCCAAGGGGCTGGGCGAAATATGGCTCTTCCTGGGTGAAAAATAACCAATACGAACCGACATGATACGCAAACTGCTGATCTGCCTGACCGCCTGCTGTGCCCCGTGGCTACTCACGGGACAGACGCAGCAGGAAGAGCGCATCGCCATCACGCCGATGGTGTGCGACGCTCTGGACCTCCCGGCCGACGCCCGCGCGGCCCTGAACCGCAAGTTGCTCCAAATGACCACACAGAACGGCTTCGGAGCAACCGGAGGACCCTTCATCCTCACGGCCGACGTCCGCACGGTGGACAAACAGGTCACCGCTACGGCCCCGGCCCAGTACATCGTCGAACTGGAAGTCTCGGTCTATGTGGTCAACTTGCAGGAACAGCTGCTGGCCGCCGAGACGTCGTTCGTCGTGAAGTCCATCGAGTCGTCCGAAAACAAGGCCGTGATCCGCGCCATCAACCGCATCAACGCCCGGACGCCCGTCGTGCGGCAGTTCATGACCTCGGCCCGCGAGAAGATCGTCGACTACTACGCCACGCGCGTCCCGACGATCATCGCCAAGGCCCAGTCGCTGGCCGACCGCGGCGATTACGAAGCGGCGCTGGCCGCGCTGGCCGCCGTGCCCGAATCGCTCGACGACTATCCGATGGTCGCCGAGAAGATGACCGCCGTCTACACGCAGATGGTCGACAAGTTCGCCACCGTGTCGATCCAGGAGGCCAAGAGCAAGATCGCCCTGCGCGACTACGAGGGGGCGCTGGACGCCCTGCTCTACGTCGATCCGTCGAGCACGCGCTTCGAGGAGGCCTGCCGCATGGTCGACTCGATCAAGCGCACGATCGACGCCAAAGAGCAGGCCGAAATGCAGGCCCGTCTCGAACAGATGGAGGCCCAGCGCGAACTGGCGCTGAAAATGCACGACGACGAGGTGATGCTGCGCCGCATGCAGATCGAAGCCTCGCAGAAAACAGCCGAGAAACAGGCCTCCGCGTCCGACGCCGCAACGCAATCGGCGTTGAAGAGCTGGCTTTTCGGAAAACTCAACTAATTCCATACGCGCCATGATTTGTCCCCAATGCAAGGAGGAGATGCCCCTCCTGTCGCGCATCTGCCCCGTCTGCGGATACGTCGCCGATGAAGACGAAAACCGACCCAGCGCCACCGAACTCGCCGACACGCTGGAAGAGATCCTGCTCGCCGCACGGTCGCTGCCGGCGCCGTCGTTCAGCCGGAGCATGGGTCAGCTGTCGGTCGTGATGCTGCCGCTGTTGACGCTGTTCCTGCTCCTTGCAGCCCTGATCAGCGAGGCCGGGATCTTCTGGATCGCCACCATCCTGTTCGCACTGGGCAGCATCGCGGCAATCATCCTCAAAATCTGCGGACGCATCGGAAACGGACGCGCCGACCGCGAATTCGCCGAACTCAAAAACAACTTCGAATTCACGGCCCGCATCGCCCGGCGCGATTTCGGAAAGAGCCGCGAGGTGAACAACCTGCTGACCGAAATCACGGAGCGCATCCGGGAGATCGAGCAGGAGCGTCGCAGCGCATCGCGCCGCAACCTGATGATCTGGATGGCGATCCTGCTCGTCGGAGCCATTCTGGCCGGCATGGGCGTACGGTCGGTCGACAAGGCCGTCGCCGTACAGGAGGAGACCGGATGGCAGAAGGAGCTGGAAGCCTTCCGCGCGGCGGGCGTCGTCGACGACTACGACATCGAGACCCGCTCGGCTCTGCTCGCGAAGATCCTCGCCGCCGGAGAAACAACGGCCGCCGAAGAGTTCTTCCGCAGCTACTGCATGGGACGTCCCGGCGACTACGACTGCGCCGTGCAGATCGTCGACCGCTATTTGCAGACGGGCGACCGCGAGGCCGCCGAACGCTTCGTCGGAAGCTGCGACCTGCGGTACAACTCGGACCGGAACAAATTGAAAAAACGCCTAACGAACTGATACCATGGGATTATTCGGAAGCAAAAAGGAGGGTGGCATCCTCGATGTCATCCGCTGCGATCAGAGCGATTACCTGATCTGGAAATGGTCGCCCTCGGGTGAGCCCTCGAAAAAAATGAACGCCATCCGCTACGGCAGCCGCCTGCGCGTCAAGGAGGGCGAAGTCGCCGTCTTCGTCTACGACAAGGAGGGCGGCATGGACTTCATCGAGGGATTCAAGGACGAGGTGCTCAAAACCGCCAACTTCCCCGTCCTGTCGTCGATCGTCGGCAGCGCCTTCGGAGGAGCATCGCCCTTCCAGGCCGAGGTCTTCTTCATCAACCGCGCCGGAACGATCCGCCTGCCCTTCTTCGTCAAGAAGATCTCGCTCTCCGAGCAGTGGCAGCAGCGGCTCTTCGTCCCCGCAACCGTCAAGGGTGCCATCACGTTCAACATCTCCGACTACCGGGCCTTCATCTCGAAATACCAGATGGCCGGGTACAGCATGGACGACCTCTCGCTCCAAATCCGCGACATGGTCGAACGCTACGTGAAATCCGCCGTGACGAACGCCCCCTATCAGCTGGGGATTCCGGTCGTGCAGATCGAACGCGGCATCGACCAGATCAGCGAGGCCGTGCAGGCCAAACTCCGCGATCCGCTGGCCGAGGACTTTGCGGTCAATCTCCGCCGGGTGGACATCTCGGACATCTCGCTCGACACCGAATCGGAAGGCTATCAGGCACTGATGAATCAGGGTCTGGCGCAGGCCGACATTCTGGAAAAGCAGTTCGCGGCCACGGGCGAGGCCACGAGCCGGAACATCCTCGACCAACAGCAGATCGGCGCAGAGAACCTCGCCGAATCGCTCCGCATCAACCGCGAGGAGACCCAGCGTCGTCAGCGGCTGGCTACCGAGAGCGATTTCCTGACGGCACACCAGATCGACGTGCAGGGCGAAGTGGCCCGGACAGCCGCCGAAAGCCTCGGCGAACTGGGCGGCGGCATGGGCGGCGGCGACGGTTTGAACCCCGCCGGCATGATGGCCGGCATGATGCTGGGCGGCGCCGTCGGAGGCCACATGGCCGGCATGATGGGCGGCATGATGCAGGGACTCGGGCAACCGGGGCTCGGACAGCAGAACCTCGGACCGCAAGGACTCGGACCCCAGAACTTCGGGGCGCAGCCGGGCATGGGACAACAGCCGGGCATGGGACAACAGCCGCCGGTTCCTCCCGTACCGCCGGCCGTGCAGTATTTCGTGGCCGTAAACGGGGCGCAGAGCGGGCCCTTTACCCCGGAACAACTCCGGCAGATGATCGCCAACCGGCAGGTGACCGCCGCAACCTACGTCTGGAAGCAGGGCATGGCAGGCTGGGCGGCCGCATCGTCGCTGCCCGAACTGGCCGACGCATTCGGAAGCGTTCCGCCTCCGCCGCCGGCTCCTCCCGCCTTGTAAGGTCGGACGTACAGGAAATCCGCAACCGAAAAACAGAGACCTATGGATGACAAACCGAAACTTTCGATCGACCAGATGCTCGGCATGGCCCAGGAACTCTCGATGGGGCCGCAATGCCGCGACATCATGCAGGGAAGCATCGACAACCTGAAACAGTCGCTCGACCCGAACGGACTGGGCGGGAAGGTCGAACTTCCGAACAACGCCTACTTCGCCATGATCGACGGCACACAGCAAGGCCCCTGCTCACTGCCCGAGATGATCGAACGGGTCCGCTCCGGAGCCATCACCCCCGACACCTACGTCTGGAAATCCGGATTGAAGGAGTGGATCCCCGCCCGCCGGATGGAGGAACTCGCCGGCGAATGGGAAAAGATCGCAGCCCAACAACCCCCGAAAACCATTCCGCAACCATGAAAACCAACTATTTTCTGGCGGTCATCGCGCTGCTCGTCGGAGCCCTGATCGTCTACGGATTCTGCGCCGCCGGAGCCCCGGCCTTGCAGACGGCCGTCAGCGGCGTGCTCTGCACGGCGTTCCTCGTCGTCGGCATGGCCCTCTCGGTCGAGGGGCAGCCCCGCGCCACGCTGCTCGTGAAGAGCGTCGCCCTGACGCTCTTCCTGCTGCTGCTGATCCTCAACATCGTGTTGACCGGACTGCATGTCGGCCAGACCCTCTACATCATCGTGAACGGCGTGCTGACGCTCGTTGCGGCAACCATCGTCTACCTGATCATCCGCGCCAAGCCATGATACGCAGACTCTTCATCACGCTGTCGGCCCTGCTGGCCCTCCACGCGGCAACAGCACAGGAAAAGGTGCTGGAAAGCAGCGCCAGGAAGGCTCCGGCCTGGATCGGAACCACCGAATCCGAATTCATCATCGTCTCGGCCGAAGAGACGACGCTCGATGCCGCACAGAAGCGCTGTCTGAACGACATCCGGCAGTCGATCGTCAATGCAGTCTGCGTGAACATCCGCTCCGAGGAGACCCTCACGGAGCAGCAGACCGAATATTCCGGGGCATCGGAGATCTACCGCCGCTACGAGTCGCAGCTGAAAACCGTCGCCGGACGCCTGCCCTTCATTACGGGCATCTCGCTCTCCGACGCCGAGACCTACTGGGAGAAACGCTACGTGAAGCGCGACAAGCGCACCTATTATCTCTGCCACGTGCGCTATCCCTTCCCGATCACCCGGCGCAATGCCCTGATCGCGGAGTTCCTGCGGCAGGACCGCGCGCAGTACGCCAAGCTGACCGCACTCAAAGAGCGGTTCGACACCTTCACCCGGGTCGAGGAGATCGACCGTGCGATCACCGAACTCGAACCCCTGATCGCCTACTTCTTCGACGACATGCGCCGCGACGAGGCCCAGGCCCTCCAACGCAACTACCGCAAACTCTACACGATGATCTCGACCGTGGCGTGCGGCAACGAACTCGGAGAGCACACGTTCTGCTTCACGCTGAACGATCGCCGGGTGACGACCTCGCGCCGCCCGACCGTCCGGAGCCAATGGGCCACGGGGATCACGGTCACGCCGACCGACGAGGGGCTCTATCGGGTGACCTACAATTACGAGATGTGTCCCGACGATGCGGAGAACAGCATCGAGCTGATCTATCTGCTCGGCGGGCAGGCCGTACGCCACTCGTTCACGTTCGACGTGCGGCAGGACAAGATGTCCGTCATCCCCTGCGGAACGCTCGAACTCGACCTCACGCCCCATGCCAACGCCGCCGACAGCTGCGCCACCGTGACCGGATGGCTCGACCTGCGCTCGAAGTACGAGGCTCCGTTCGAAGTCACGGCCCTGAATCTCACGGCCGACGGCATCGGAGTCCGCATCTACACCGATCTGATGGCGCGTTTCGAAGGAAAGAGCACCCATCGGCTCGGATTCCGTTTCGACGGACCCTTCCCGATCTCCGCACGCCGCGCCGCTCTGGCACAGGGCGTCGTGACGCTGCGGAACGTCCAGACCGGCGAAAGCCGCGACGTGCGCTTCGCACTGCCTTACAAAATCAAAATCCAATAACCCTTAAAACCGAAAAAACATGAAAAAGATGCTTTACTGGACCGGTGTCCTGACGCTGACGATTCTCTTCGCAAGCTGCTCGTCGAGCAGAAAGGCTTCCAAATCCACGCCCGTGACTCCCGGCGAAATCGAGGTGACGATCCCGCTCGGAGGCCCCGAATACCAGTCGGACGCCGAATACTGGCGCGCCGTCCAGACCGGAACGAGCAAGGACATGTCCATGGCCAAGAAGGTCGCCATGCAGAACGCCCGTCAGGACCTCGCCGCCACGGTGCAGCATGAGGTGAAGGCCGTCATCGAAAACTACGGACAGAATGCCGCCGTGGGCGCCAAGAACGAGAACGAAGCTCTCTATCAGGAGATGGCACGCACGGTCATCAACCAGCAGATGAACGGCGTGGAACTGGTCGGCGAGAAGCTCTTCCGGCTGGAAGACGGCAGCTATCGCTACCACGTCTGCCTGCAAATGAGCCGCGAGTCCCTCGGGGCAGGTCTCTCCGATGCACTTTCCAACGACGACCGCCTGAAATTGGAGTTCGACAAGGCCCAGTTCAAGAAGGTCTTCGACGAGGAGATGGCCCGGTTCGCCGAGCAGAAATAATGCAATCGTAAACCTGCGGGGCGGCGTCTCTCGAATGCGGAAGGCGCCGCTTCGTGCATTCCCCCGAAACGATGAAAAAATGGCTGATTCTGGGGCTGTTGCTGGGCATGCTCGGCCCGGCCGCGGCCCAGCGCAACAGCGACTGGCGAAAACAGTACGAAGCCTTCCGGCAGCAGCGGAACCGGGAGTTTCAGGACTTCAAGGCCAAAGCCAACGCCGACTTCGCGGAGTTCCTCAAACAGCAGTGGAAGGATTTCCGGCCCAATGCGGCCGTCGATGCCCCGATCCGGGTCGTGATGCCCCAACCGGAGCAGGTGCCGCCCGCCGAACCCGCAACGCAACCGCTCCCGCAGCCGAAACCCGACCTCGATGTCGTCCGGCGGCTCGCCGACGGGGCGGAGAAACCCGCCGGGCAAACCGCCGGAGGTTCCGGAACATCGGCCACCTCCGGCAGAAACGGCGCCGGACAGCGCGAAGGCTCCGGATCCGGCAGGAATTCCTCCGCAAGCACGGGCGGGAGCGTCTCCGGAGGCTCCGCCACTGCCGTGTCCGGGGCGGCGTTGTCGCTCGACTTCTACGGCGACCCGCTGCGCATTCCGTGGCCCAGGGGGCTGGCGCCCCGGTTGTCGACGGTCGGCGAGGAGGGATTCGGTGCCTGGTGGGGTGCGCTGGGCGCAGAGACCGAAGCCGCGGCCGACTACCTCGCCCAATATGCGGAGCAGCACCGCCTCAACGGATGGGGATACTACCAGCTGGCCCGGAAGGTCAGCGAAGCGATCTATCCGGCGGAGCGTCCCGACGAGCGGATCGCCATGCAGGTCTTCCTGCTCTCGCAATGGAGGTTCCGCGCCCGGGCGGGAGTCTGCGGCAACCGGCTGGTGCTGCTGCTTCCCTTCCGGGAGCAGGTCTACGCCGTGCCCTATCTGCTGGTCGGCGCCGAAAAGTACTATATTTACAGCTACGGCCACGACCGCAGCGCCGAATACCGGACCTATGCGAATGACTTTGCCGAGGCGGACCGGGTGTTGAGTCTGGCGATGGACGGCACGATGGAGGTGGGTATGAAGAGCCGGATCGAGGTGCCGCGGTGGAGCGCCCTGCTGGGCGAAACCTTCGCACCGATGATGAACGTCGGGAATCTGGCCCTCGAAATGGACTATCCGATCGTCGACGGCGAAGTCTTCTACCGGCAGGGCGTGCCGGCGGATCTCTCCGACGCCGTGCTGGGGACATTGCGCCGCAAGATCGCCGGAAAGAGCGAGACCCAGGCGGTGGGATATCTGCTGAACCTCGTGCAGAACGGATTCGAGTACGTCACCGACGAGGAGGCCTTCGGACGGCAGAAGCAGCTCTTCATCGAGGAGTCGTTCTTCTACGGCCGCAACAACTGCAAGGACCGCGTGGGCGTCTTCTCGTGGCTGGTGCGCGAACTGACGGGCCTCGACGTGATCTTCATCCGCTACGAGGGGAATGCGGCCAGCAACGGCGTGAGCCACATCACCTGTGCCGTCGGGTTCCGCGGCACGGTCGAGGGCGATGCGTTCCAGTACAAGGGGCGCCATTACGTGATGTGCGACCCGACCTACATCAATGCCGGCATCGGCCGCACGATGCCGTGCTACGCCTCGTCAAAGGGCGAGATTCAAGTGTACGACTGATTCAACATCCCAAATCCGGACGTCGAAAGACGGCAACGGACCGGGAATACATCTACAACAAGGACTACCGGCAACTTCACATGGTGCGGACGGTCGGGGCGCAGGCTCCGGCCGTCCGTTATTTTTAAGTTAATGCCCCTCCCGGCACGCCATACCCCAACGGCCCGGAACCGACCCCAAAAGTCCGAAATACAACACAAAAAAACGGGGCGGATGGCACTCCATCCGTCCCGTTCGGGTTTCGGTGCGGAACGATCCGCTACCGTTCTGACTACAATTTCGGACCGGCAGCAACCAGGCTCTTGCCCTCTTCGTTGCCCGTGAACTTCGTGAAGTTCTTGATGAAACGGCCTGCCAGATCCTTGGCCTTCACATCCCAGTCGGCTGCGTTGGCATACGTGTCGCGCGGATCCAGAATCTTCGAATCTACGCCCGGCAGCTCCGTCGGAACCTTGAAGTCGAAGATCGGAATCATCTTCGTCGGAGCCTTGTCGATCGAACCGTCCAGGATGGCGTCGATGATGCCACGCGTATCCTTGATCGAGATACGCTTGCCGGTGCCGTTCCAACCCGTGTTCACCAGGTAGGCCGTAGCGCCCGACTTCTCCATTTTCTTCACCAGCTCCTCACCGTACTTCGTCGGGTGCAGCGACAGGAAGGCTGCGCCGAAGCAGGCCGAGAAGGTCGGCGTCGGCTCCGTGATGCCGCGCTCCGTGCCGGCCAGCTTGGCCGTGAAGCCCGACAGGAAGTAGTATTTCGTCTGCTCCGGAGTCAGGATCGATACCGGGGGCAGCACGCCGAATGCGTCGGCCGAGAGGAAGATCACCTTCTTGGCGGCCGGAGCCTTCGATACCGGCTTCACGATGTTCTCGATGTGGAAGATCGGGTACGATACGCGGGTGTTCTCCGTCACCGACTTGTCGGCATAGTCGATCTTGCCCTTCTTGTCCACCGTCACGTTCTCCAACAGGGCGTTGCGGCGGATGGCGTTCCAGATGTCCGGCTCGTTCTCCTGCGAGAGGTTGATCACCTTGGCGTAGCAGCCGCCCTCGAAGTTGAAGACGCCGTCATCGTCCCAGCCGTGCTCGTCGTCGCCGATGAGCTGGCGCTTCGGATCGGTCGAAAGCGTCGTCTTGCCCGTTCCCGACAGTCCGAAGAAGATGGCCGTCTCGCCCTTCTCGTTCGTGTTGGCCGAGCAGTGCATCGAGGCCATGCCCTTCAACGGAAGCAGGTAGTTCATGTACGAGAACATACCCTTCTTCATCTCACCGCCGTACCACGTGTTGATGATCACCTGCATCTTCTCCGTGAGGTTGAAGACAACGGCCGTCTCCGAGTTCAGACCCAGTTTCTTGTAGTTCTTCACCTTGGCTTTCGAAGCGTTCAGAACCACGAAGTCAGGCTCGCCGTACTTTTCCAGCTCCTCGTCCGTCGGACGGATGAACATGTTCTTCACGAAGTGTGCCTGCCAGGCCACCTCCATGATGAAGCGGATTTTCAGACGCGAGTTCTCGTTGGCGCCGCAGAACGTGTCGACCACGTAGAGTTTCTTGCCCGAAAGCTCCTCGGCGGCGATCTTCTTCAACTCCTTCCAGGCAGCCTTCGTGACGGGTTTGTTGTCGTTCTTGTACTCGTCGGAGGTCCACCAGATCGTATCCTTCGTGGTCTCGTCCATTACGAAGAACTTGTCCTTGGGCGAACGGCCCGTGTAGACGCCCGTCATCACGTTGACGGCACCCGTCTCGGTCAGCTGACCCTTCTCGAAGCCGCGCAGGCCCTTCTTGGTCTCCTCACGGAACAGTTCGTCGTAGGAGGGGTTGTACACGATCTCGGTCACGCCCGTGATCCCGTACTTTCTCAGATCCATCTTGTCCATAATCGTTTATTTTGAATTAAACACCAAATCCTTAACCTAACGTTCGGGCGACTCCGGAAAGTATGCTCCCGAACGGCACAAAGGTAAGAAAACTTTCAGAATTGTGAAAAAAATAACAGTGAAAATTATAAAAAATTTTTATTATCCGTCCCGAGACCCTCGAACGGCCCGCTCCGGGCAGGCCGCAGAGCCCGGGAAACGGCATCAAACCCCACCTGCCTCCTGCGAAAACCGCGCCGTTACGCAGAAAAAGCCGTATTTTCTCCCACCCCGGACCGAAAAACGCCCGCCAATCGGACCGAAAAACGCTCCGGACGGCCGAAAGACCCTATCCACGGAGCGTTTTGAAACGGAACTTCCGTTTTCGAATCGAAAACCCGTGCCCGATCCGATTATTTTTATTAACTTTGATATGTTATGGCCGGACTTTACTTCCATATCCCCTTCTGCAAGCGCGTCTGCGCCTATTGCGACTTCTTCAAGGAGGTCGGAACCGCCCGTCTGCAACCCCTCGCCGAAGCCATGCTCCGCGAATTGGAGGCCCGCCGCGACTACCTCGGCGGAGAAGCCGTCCAGACCCGTTATTTCGGAGGCGGAACCCCGTCGCTCTGTCCCCCCGAAATATTGGGCCGGCTGCTGGACCATGCCGCACGGATCTTCGACTGCTCGCACGTGGCGGAGACCACCCTCGAAGCCAACCCCGACGACCTCTCGCCCCACTACCTCGACGCCCTGCGGCGGATCGGCATCGACCGCCTGTCGATCGGCATCCAGTCGTTCGACGACAACTGCCTGCGGCTGATGAACCGCCGCCACAACGCCGCCGAGGCTGCCGAGGCCGTCCGGAACGCCCGACGGGCCGGATTCGGAAACATCACCGTCGACCTGATCTTCGGCGTCCCGGGATTCGGGCGCGAAACGCTCCGCCGCTCCCTCGAAAAGGCCCTTGAACTCGACGTGCAGCACATCTCCGCCTACCACCTGACCATCGAACCCGGCACCGCATTCGGTCGCCGGATGGAGCGCGGCGCCTTCGCGCCCGTCGACGAATCCGTCAGCGAGGAGGAGTACGCCCTCGTGCACGAAACGCTCTGCAACGCCGGATTCGAACACTACGAAGTCTCGAATTTCGCCCGACCCGGATTCCGCGCCCGCCACAACGCCGCCTACTGGCACGGCGTCCGATACCTCGGAATCGGACCCGCCGCCCACTCCTTCGACGGACGGGAACGACACTGGAACGTCGCCTCCGTCGGCGACTATATCGACGGACGGCCCGCCGAATCCGAAACGCTCACGGCGTGCGACCGGTTCAACGAATATGTGATGACCCGGCTGCGGACCGCCGAAGGTATCGACCTCGATGAGGTGGCGGCACGTTTCGGATCGCAACAGGCCGCACGAGTGGTGCGGCATGCCGAAGGCTGGATCCGCGCCGGAGGGCTCCGGCGCGAAGGCTCCCGGCTGGCCGTCCCGCCCCGCCGCATGCTTGTCTCCGACGCCGTCATCGAGGAGCTTTTCGAAACGCAAGACGACACGCAACCAAGTGAAACAGAAATGTTAAGTTATTCTTAAATAATTTTAGAAATTTGCCCCGGAATTGTTTTATCTAAATATAAGTATTACCTTTGCGGCCGGATTCAAATCCATTCGCCACGAATAACAAACAAGCGTTTAAAGTATATGAGCAATGCTAAACACACGCCCGACTTCCTGTTCGAGGTAAGTTGGGAGGTATGCAACAAAGTGGGCGGCATCCACACCGTCATCTCGACCAAGGCACAGACCGCAACCCGCAAATTCGCCGACCGGTATCTGCTGATCGGTCCCGATCTCTCGCATGAGGGACTGAACCCCGAATTCGAGGAGGATCCCAACCTGCTGAAAGCCTGGCGGCAGGGACTCTACAACGAGGGTATCCGCGTGCGGGCCGGACACTGGAAAATCAAGGGCGAACCCAAAGTCCTGCTCGTCGACTTCTCCTCGCTGATCCCCCGCAAGGACGAGATCCTCAAAAACCTCTGGGAATCCTACCACGTGGACTCCATCTCCGGACAGTGGGACTACATCGAACCCGTGCTCTTCGGATGGGCCGCCGGCGTCGTGATCGCCTCCTACGTCAAGACGTTCGGATCCCCCACCGACAAGATCGCCGCACACTTCCATGAGTGGCAGACCGCAGCCGGAGGACTCTACCTGCGCAACCATTCGCCCTATGTGGCTACGGTATTCACCACCCACGCCACCGTCATGGGCCGCTGCATCGCCGGAAACCGCCTGCCCCTCTACAACTCGCTCACGAAATTCAACGCCGATGAGCTGGCCCGCCGCTTCAACGTCGTGGCCAAGCACTCCATCGAGAAGATGGCCGCCACCTATCACGACGCCTTCCTGACCGTGAGCGACATCACGGCCAACGAGTGCAAATACCTCCTCGGACGCGAACCGGACGGCGTAACCCCCAACGGTTTCGAAAACGACTTCGTCTGGTCCGGCGACGAATACTACGCCAAACGCGACGAGGCCCGCAAGGCCATGATCTCCGTGGCCGAGGCCTGCCTGGGAGAGAAGTTCTCGGGCGACCCCCTGATCATCGGAACCAGCGGCCGCTACGAATTCCGCAACAAGGGCATCGACGTCTTCATCGAGTCGCTGAAAATCCTCGCCCAGTCGGACAAGCTCCAACGCGAAATCCTCGCATACATCACCGTCCCGGCCGGAAACCGCGGCCCGCGCGTCGACTTGCAGGCCCATCTGGCCAACCCGGCGAACCCCATCGACGAAAAACAGTACAAATACTCGACCCACTATCTGGAAGATCCGACCTGGGATCCCATCGTGAACGCCCTGAAAGACAGCCCGCTCACGCAGCCCGGGTCGAAGGTCAGGGTCATCTTCGTCCCCACGTACCTGAACCGCGCCGACGGAATCTTCAACAAGGATTACTACGAGTTGCTCGTCGGCATGGACCTCACGGTCTATCCCTCCTACTACGAGCCCTGGGGATATACCCCGCTGGAATCCGTAGCCTTCTCCGTGCCGACGGTCACCACGACGCTCGCCGGATTCGGACGCTGGGTCGACAAACAGCGCGACCACGCCGGCGTGGAGGTCATCCGCCGCGACGACTTCAACGACCGTGAGGTCGGAGAGAAGATCGCCGACGCCCTGCTCCGCTTCTGCCAGCTCGACGAGAAATACGTCAACGAGACGCGCACCTCGGCATTCGAAATCTCGACCACCGCACTCTGGGAACACCTCTATGCCGCCTACGAACAGGCCTATTCGGAGGCCATCGAGAGCTCGATCGTCCGCACCAACCGCGCCATGGACGACGGTGGTGCAAAGACCGAACAGATCAACTTCGTGCGTCAGCAGCTCTTCGTCGAGAAGCCCAATTGGAGCCGCATGATGGTCGACAAGACCCTGCCCAAGCGGCTGCACGCCCTCGAAGAGCTGTCGCGCAACCTCTGGTGGTGCTGGAACCCCGGCGCCCGCGACCTCTTCGAAGGCATCGACCCGACACTCTGGGCCGAGTGCGACCGCAACCCGATCGCCTTCCTCGACAAACTCAGCGTCGAGCGGCTGCGCGAACTCGAAAAGGATACGAACTTCCTCGCCCTGCTCGACGCCGTCTACGCCCAGTTCCGCGAGTACATGAACGAAAAGCCCGATCCGAAGGCCACCACCATCTCCTACTTCTCGATGGAGTACGGTCTGCACTCCTCGTTGAAGATCTACTCGGGCGGTCTGGGCATTCTGGCCGGCGACTACCTCAAAGAGGCTTCGGACCGCAACGTCCCGATGGCCGCCGTCGGTCTGCTCTACCGCTACGGATACTTCACGCAGCGGCTTTCGGCACAGGGTGCGCAGGAGGCCACCTACGAAGCCCAGAACTTCTACAAACTCCCGATCTCGCCCGTGCGTGACGAGGCCGGAAACTGGATGACCGTCTCGATCGCCTTCCCCGGACGCACGCTCCTGGCCCGCATCTGGAAATGCCAGGTCGGACGTACGGACCTCTACCTGCTCGACGCCGACATCGAGGACAACCTCGAGGAGGATCGTCAGGTGACCCACTACCTCTACGGCGGCGACTGGGAGAACCGTCTCAAACAGGAGATCCTGCTCGGTATCGGCGGTATCCGCGCCCTGCGCAGGTTGGGCATCAAGCACGACGTCTACCACTGCAACGAGGGACATGCCGCATTCATCGGCATCGAGCGTATCCGCGACCTGGTCAACCACCGCAAGCTCTCCTTCTCGGAGGCGCTGGAAGTCGTCCGCTCGTCGTCGCTCTTCACGACCCACACCCCCGTGCCGGCCGGACACGACGCATTCCCCGAGTCGATGATCCGCCAGTACATGTCGCACTATCCCGACGTGCTGGGCATCACCTGGGAGCAGTACATCAACCTCGGAAAGACCAACCCCAACGATCCGAACGAGAAGTTCTCGATGTCGGTGCTGGCCTGCAACCTCTCGCAGGAGGTCAACGGCGTATCGTGGCTCCACGGCGAGGTCTCGAAGGACATCCTCGGCAACATGTGGCCCGGATACTTCAAGAACGAGCTCCACATCGGCTACGTCACCAACGGCGTACACTTCCCGACCTGGATCGCAACCTCCCTGCGCCGGCTCTACGCCCGCTACTTCGCCGACGGGTTCGAGGGGCACACCTATGATATCCCGGCCTGGCAGAAGGTGCACAACATTCCCGACGCCGAACTCTGGGAGGAGCGCATGAAGCTCAAAAACAAGCTCATCAAGCACATCCGCAAACGTTACAGCGATCCCAAGCAGGTGCGGCTCGACTCGCCGCGGCAGATGTTGCAGGTCATCGAGGGCATCCGCCCCGACGTGCTGACCATCGGTTTCGCACGCCGCTTCGCAACCTACAAGCGCGCCTACCTGCTCTTCACGAACCTCGACCGTCTGGCCGCCATCGTCAACAACAAGGAGCGTCCCGTGCAGTTCATCTTCGCCGGAAAGGCGCACCCGAACGACAAGCCCGGCCAGGATCTCATCAAGCGGATCGTCGAAGTGGCCGCCATGCCGCAGTTCGTGGGCAAGATCATCTTCCTGCAAAACTACGACATGGAGCTCGCTCGCCGCATGGTACAGGGCGTCGACGTATGGCTGAACACCCCGACCCGGCCGTTGGAGGCCTCGGGCACCTCGGGCGAAAAGTGCGTCATGAACGGCGTCATGCAGTTCTCCGTGCTCGACGGCTGGTGGGTCGAGGGATACAAGGAGGGTGCCGGATGGGCCCTGCCCATGGAGCGCACCTTCACCGACCAGCACTTCCAGGACGAACTCGACGCCGAGATGATCTACAACACCATCGAAGAGCAGATCGCGCCGAAATACTACGCCCGCGGCGTGGACAACATCCCCCACGAGTGGGTGGCTTCGGTCAAGAAGTGCGTGGCCGACATCGCCTCGAACTTCACCACCAACCGCATGCTGATCGACTACGAGGAGCGGTTCTACAACAAGCTCGCCGCCCGCAAGCGCGCCATGGCCGACGACGCCTACCGCATGGCCCGCGAGATCGCAGCCTGGAAGCGCAAGGTCTCCGCAGCGTGGGATCAGGTCCATGCCGTCGACGTACAGCGCGTGAAGATCGACAAGGAGGCCGTCTGCGTCGGTGAAAAGTACCTCTTCTCCGTGACGGTCGACATCGCGAACCTCCGGCCCGAGGACATCGGCGTCGAAATGGTCATCGCACGCCAGATCGTCGGCGGACAGACCGTCAACGTGACCCGCACGATCCAGCTCGAAAGAACCAAGATCGACGGAAGTCTCGTGACCTACGCCCTGGAATACACCCCCGACGAGGCCGGAACCTTCGACGTCGCACTGCGAATATACCCCTCCAACCCGAATCTCCCCCACCGCATGGATTTTGCGCTCGTGAAGTGGGCTTAAACCCGATTCGGACGGAAAGACCGAAAAAAAACGGTATAAAAATATCAAAATCCGGCATTTCGCTTGCTGTTTTTTGAAATTTTGAATATCTTTAAAGGACGAACCGCATTTTTTAAACATATGTCAGCATTAACCTTCGACAAAAGCGAACTCGGCAACCTGGAATACTCCCTCCAGCGTGAGATGCTCGCTACGGACCGGATCGGCGGATACATGAGCACGACCATCGTCTGCTGCAACACCCGCCGCTATCACGGCCTGATGGTGGCTCCGATCGACAACAGCGACCGGACCTATGTCCTCCTGTCGGCGCTCGACGAAACGATCATCCAGCACGACCAGACCTTCAACCTCGCCCTGCACCGCTACAAGGGCGTATACGAACCCCGCGGACACAAGTACATCACCGATTTCGAGTACACCCCGACCCCCACGATTACCTACCGTGTGGGCGGCGTGATCCTCAAAAAGGAATTGCTCTGGATCCACAAGCGCACCCAGCTCATGATCCGCTACACGCTCGTGGACGCTCACTCCGAAACCCGCCTGCGCCTGCGGCCCTTCCTCGCATTCCGCGACAAGCACACCCTGACCCATGCCAACATGGAGGCCGACGGACACTCGTATCCCGCCGTCAACGGCGTGAAATGCCGCCTCTACGGCTCCTTCCCGTGGCTCTACCTCCAAACGAGCAAGCCCGAGGCGGAGTTCGTGCCCGCCCCCGACTGGTACTACAACTTCGAGTACTTGCAGGACATCGCCCGCGGATACGACGGGTACGAGGACCTCATGACGACCGGATACTTCGAAACCGAACTCAAAAAGGGCGAAAGCATCATCTTCTCCGCATCGCTCGATGAGATGGGCTCCACGAAGACCATCGAGGAGGTATTCAACGCCTCGATCGCTCGGCGAACCCACAAGATCGACTTCATCAGCTGCATGGAGCACTCCGCACGCCAGTTCCTCATCCGCCGCCCCGGAAACCGGACCGAAGTGATCGCCGGATACCCGTGGCACGGCGTTTCGGGACGCCAGACATTCATCTCGCTCCCCGGAATCACCCTGCGCCAGAACCACAAGGAGGATTGCATCGACGCGCTCGACACCCAGGTCCGCAACCTGTGCAACGGCATGTTCTGCGGAGACTTCTCGGCGGCCGTGGCCGCCGACACCCCGCTGTGGTTCTTCTGGACCCTCCAACAGCTCGAAACCCAGATCGGTGGAGCCGAAATCTGGAAACGCTACGGCGAAACCATGAAACAACTCCTCGATGCCTACAAACAAGGTGTCGCCGGGCGTGTCATCCTCAACGACAACGGACTCATCTGGGCCTCCGCCGAGAACACCCCCCTGACGTGGATGAACTCCGTCATCAACGGTCAGCCCGTCACCCCGCGAAACGGCTATCAGGTCGAGGTCAACGCACTCTGGTACAATGCCGTATGCTACGCGCTCCGGCTGGCGGCCGAAAACGGAGACAAGAAGTTCGTGAAGGCTTGGGAGAAACTCCCCGAAAAGACCAAAGCGTCGTTCAACGAACTCTTCTGCCTGCCCGAAGGCTATCTGGCCGACTACGTCGGATTCGAAGGCCCCGCCCGGGAGATCCGACCCAACATGATCATCGCCTGCGGCCTTCCCTGCAAGATGCTCGACGAACAGATGCAGCTCGCCGTGATCCAGACCGTGCGCCAGCACCTGCTGACCCCCAAAGGTCTGCGGACCCTCTCGCCCCGCAACCCCCTCTACAAGGGTTCGCAGGAGGGTACCCCCGAAGAGCGCGACTTCGCAGGAAAGAACGGATCCGTATGGCCGTGGCTGTTGGAATTCTACGTCCAGGCATGCTTCGACATCAACGGTGACGCCTTCTTGCCGGAGGCCGAGGAGATCCTCGCCGGATTCGACGAGGACATCCAGTCCTACGGAATCGGATCCATCGGCGAACTCTTCGATGCCGATCCTCCCTATGCACCCCGCGGTGCGATCTCGCAGGCATGGAGCGTCGCTTCCGTACTGGACATCCACGCCATGATTCAGGCCCGCAAGGCCGGTGCTCCGGAGCCGAAGAAAAAAACGACCCGCAAGAGCGCCGTCAAGGCCGAAGCAAAGGTCGAGAAAGAGCCTGCGGCCCGGAAATCCCCGGCCAAGACGGCGGTAAAGGAGGAAGCAAAGACCGCGAAAAAACCTGCGGCCAAAAAGGCTACGACCAAAAAAGCGGCTGCGAAATAGATTTCCGCAGCCCGACGGTCCGGCTCCAAGAGGGGGGGGGCAGTAGAAGGGAGCGAGAAAGAGAGGAGCGAGAAAGAGAGGAGCGAGAGAGAGAGGAGCGAGAGAGAGGAGCGAGAGAGAGAACAAGCAGAAGGGAAGACGGGAGTGAGAAAGAGACGGGAGCAAGAAGGAGAGAAGGGAACGGAGCAGAAGGAGTGAAGGCAAGAAGACGCAACGGAAAAGAGCGGAAAGGGACAGTGAGCAGGGAAGGAGTGAGTAACGGAAAGAACTGACGGAAAACCGGAAAAAGCGGAAAACCGAAAACTCGATGCCAAGCGACAATGCCGGACAACAGCGGATAAAAACGCAAGGAAACACAAGACAAAACTGAATAAGACATGAAAGTATTGATGTTCGGATGGGAGTTCCCGCCCCACATTGCGGGCGGACTGGGAACGGCCTGTTATGGAATGACCCGCGGACTGGCCCGAAATGGCGTAGACGTGACCTTCGTAGTCCCGCATGCGTATGGCGACGAGGACCAACGATTCACGCACGTATTGAATGCCAGCGACGTCGAGGCGCTCTACGGTGCCACCGGCAGCGGTGCCGACGACATTCTCCAAAAAATGTCGTTCATCCATATCGACTCGAATATGGTCCCCTACATCTCCCCCGAAGAGTATGAAAACTACCACGAGCAGTATGTCAAGTCGGGACAGCGTACCTGGTCCACGACCGACGCGTGGAAACAACGCTACACCTTCTCCGGGAAATACGGCGCAAACCTCATGGAAGAGGTGGCCCGTTATGCCATCGTCGCAGCACAGGTTGCCCGCGACCTCGAGGGACAGTTCGATGTCATCCACGCGCACGACTGGCTCACCTACTACGCCGGAATCGCCGCAAAACGGGTCTCCGGGAAACCCCTCGTCGTGCACATGCACGCAACCGAGTACGACCGCAGCGGTGAGCACGTCAACACCCAGGTCTATGACATCGAACGCGCCGGCATGCACGCCGCAGACCGCGTGATCGCCGTATCGAACCTCACGCGCAACATCGTCATCAACCGATACGGCGTCCCCGCCGAGAAGGTCGTCACGGTGCACAACGCCGTGCGATTCGCGGAGAAGGAGACCGTAGCACCCGAACGCGGCGTATCCGACAAGATCGTCACCTTCCTGGGCCGCATCACCTACCAGAAGGGACCCGACTACTTCGTCGAGGCCGCCGCAAAGGTCCTCAAACGGGTTCCCAACGTGCGGTTCGTCATGGCCGGATCCGGCGACATGATGAACCACATCATCCGGCGCGTCGCAAGACTCGGCATCGCAGACCGATTCCACTTCACGGGATTCCTCCGCGGGGAGGACGTACACAAGATGTTCCAGCTTTCGGACGTATATGTCATGCCTTCGGTCTCGGAACCCTTCGGAATTTCGCCCCTCGAAGCCATGCGGTCGAACGTCCCGGTCATCATCTCCAAGCAGAGCGGTGTCGCCGAGGTGCTCGACTACGCCGTCAAGGTCGATTACTGGGATGTCGATGCCCTGGCCGATGCCATCTACGGCCTGATCGAATATCCGGCCCTGGCCAAGATGTTCGCCTCGAAGGGACTCGCCGAGGTCACGAACCTCAAATGGAACGATGCCGCAGCCAAGATCAAGAAGGTCTACGAAGCGGCGATCGACGAGAGTAAAGAACAATCAAAATAGATAACACCACCATGAAAACCGTCTGCCTTTATTTTCAGGTACATCAGCCCTGGCGCTTGAAGAAATACCGCTTCTTCAACATGGGCAAAGACCATAACTACCTGGACGACCTCCAAAACCGTGCCATCATGCAGAAAGTGGCCCGTCAGTGCTATCTGCCGATGAACGCCCTGCTGCTCAAACTCATCAAGGAGAACAAGGGCAAGTTCCGCTGCTCGTTCTCGATCACCGGCATCGCCATCGAGCAGATGCGGACCTTCGCTCCCGAGGTGCTCGAATCGTTCAAGGAGCTTGCGGCCACCGGATGCGTGGAGTTCCTCGCCGAAACCTATTCGCACTCGCTCGCAGCACTGGCTTCGAAGGAGGACTTCGAGGAGCAGGTTAAGCTCCATACCAACCTCATCAAGAAGGAGTTCGGCGTAAAACCGACCGCCTTCCGGAACACCGAGCTCATCTATTCGGACGAGATCGGCGCCATGGTTGCCGGGATGGGATTCCGCACGATGCTCGCCGAAGGTGCCAAGCACGTGCTGGGATGGAAATCGCCCAACTACGTCTATGCGAACGCCATCGACCAGAAACTGCGCCTGCTGCTGCGCAACTACAAGCTCTCGGACGACATTGCCTTCCGCTTCTCGAACCGCAGCTGGGATCAGTGGCCGCTGACCGCCGACAAGTACGTGCAGTGGCTCGCCTCGGAGGAGACGCCCGGAGAGGTCATCAACCTCTTCATGGACTACGAGACCTTCGGAGAGCACCAGGCCGCCGACACCGGGATCTTCGAATTCATGCGTTCGCTGCCCAAGGCCATCCTGGCCAAGAAGAACGGGCTGGAATTCGCCACCGTCACGGAGGCGGCCAAGAAGTACCAGCCCGTGGCCGTGCTCCACTGCCCGCACGTGATGTCGTGGGCCGACGAGGAGCGCGACGTAACGGCATGGCTGGGCAACGAGCTCCAAAACGAGGCTTTCTCGAAACTCTATGCCCAGAAGGAGAAGATCAAGGCGTTGAAGAACCCCGATTTCGATTACGTATGGAGCTTCATGCAGACCTCCGACCACTTCTACTACATGGCCACCAAGTGGCTGTCGGATGGTGACGTACACTCCTACTTCAACCCCTACGATTCGGCTTACGATGCCTTCATCAACTACATGAACGTACTTTCGGATTTCATCATCGAGTTGGACAAGGCCGTAGCAGCCAAGACGACGAAGACCAAACGCGCATAAGGCGTTCGGGTGATGGAAAAAGCGGGTCCCTCCGATGGAGGGGCCCGCTTTTCGGTTCCGGGAGCGACCCGGGAAGGGAGGCAGTCACCGAAGGGAGAAAGGCTGTGGAGGGAAGGGCGGCGGGAGGCGCAGCCGTCTGCCGGAGTCGTCCTCCCGCCTGCCGGAGCGCCGAAGCGGCAAGGCGGCGGGACAACAGGACGGCGGGACAACAGGACGGCGGGACGATCAGACTTTCAGGAAAGTCTTCTTCCGGTAGAGGAAATAGAGAAACAGCCAGCAGACCGCCACGTAACCGGCTGCACAGATCACCGTCCCCACCGCTTCGCCGCACTTCGAGGCCACGCCTCCGACAAAGAAATTCGCGACCCGATTGAACGGAATGATCTGCTGCGCCAGGTAAATCGTAATGGAGTTCAGGCCGATGACGCGGAAAAAGAGCGTCCAGCGCCGGCAGCCGCGGACATCGATCACGTAGTAGAACAAGGCGAACATACCCAGCGAATAGGCTGCCACCACACAGGTGAACGAACTACTCCACAACATCTTGTTGACGGGCATCACGAAACTCCACGCCCAGCCGATGAGGGCGAGCGCCACGGCGGCAAGCGCCATCCAGAGCGCTTTCCGGCTCCCTGAAAGCTTCGGCGAGTCGGCACGCAGGAACTCGCCGGTGAACATGCCGAGCATGGCCGTCACAATAGCTGGAAGCGTGCTCAACAGACCTTCGGGATCAAACGTTCCGTAGATCAGACGTCCGGGCAACCACTGCCGGTCGACCCAGCAGGCCAGGCACCCCTCCTTCGACAGCGGATCGGCTCCCAGCGGGGCATCGGGTGCCGCAACCAGGCACAGCAGCGCCGAATAGACGATCAGAATCACGGCTGCGATCCCGATCCGGGTCCGGGTTCCGCAATAGAGGTAGAGCAGCGCCGCGAACATCCAGGCCAGGCCAATGCGACCCAGCACGCTGGCCACACGCAGCGTCGAGAAATCAAACTTGAAAAGGCCATTGTAGACCATTCCCAGGAAGACCAGCAGCACACCCCGCCGGATCACCCGGTAGAGGATCCGCCCCTCGCTGAACCCCTTGGAGCGCTGCTTGGCCAGCGAAAAGGGGAACGAGATACCGGCGATGAAGAGGAACAGCGGGAAGATCGTATCGTGGTGGGTCAGCCCGTTCCACGACACGTGGTGCATCTGGGCGGCCAGTCCGTCCGTGAAGGCATTGGGACAAAGGGCGCAAAGCGACGCCACAAGGCTCGCAAAGCCCATGATGAAGAGCATGTCGAAACCCCGCAGGGCATCCAGCGAAAAAAGGCGTTCGTTCGGATTCATCGGTTCGGATACTGTTCGGTGCGGATCAAGTCAAATCGGGAGAACGGAGAGGGCCGGGGAGGGCCGGGTCAAACCGGAGACCCGTCACTCCTTCGGGAGGTCCGTACCATCGAAGAAATAGGGCGCATAACGCCAGCCCTGACGCTCGTAGAGCTTCCGGAAGACCTCCATGCGGCGGCGGAAATCCTCCGCATCCCGACGCTCACACGACCATCCCACCTCGGCCAAAGCCGCCAGACGAGGAAGAACCATATGTTGAAGGTGAGCGAAACCGGCGATGTATTCCGTCCAGATGTTGCCCTGAACGCCCAGGATATAAGGACGCTCCGCCTCGGTCAGCTGGTCGTAGGGATCCAGCGAATAGGCCTTGCCCACCGAGACGTAACCGCCGATGCCCCACGGTTCGAGACGCCGCGGATCCTTCGTCTGATAGTAGTCGAGATAGCAGTGCGTGTTGGGCGTCATGATGACCTTGTTCCCGGCACGGGCCGCCGCAATGCCGCCCTTGGCACCGCGCCACGACATGATCGTCGCGCTCTGCGAGATACCGCCTTCGAGAATCTCGTCCCACCCGATCAGGCTGCGGCCATGTTCGTTGAGCCACTTCTCCATCCGCAGGATGAAATAGCTCTGCAATTCATGTTCGTTTTTCAGGTGCTCGTCGCGGATCCGCTGCTGGCAGGCCGGGCATTTCTCCCAGCTCTCCTTCGGGCACTCGTCGCCGCCCACGTGGATATACTTCGAGGGGAAGAGTTCGATCACCTCCGAGAGGACGTTCTGCAAGAACTCGAAAGTCGACTCCTTGCCGGCGCAGAAGACCTCCGGGAAAACGCCCCAGCAGGTCTGCACCTTGTAGCCCTCGCCGGCACACCCCAGCCACGGATAGGTGGCCAGCGCCGCCGAAGCATGGCCCGGCATCTCGATCTCGGGAATCACCTCGATGAAACGTTCGGCCGCATAGGCCACCACCTCGCGGACGTCGTCCTGCGTATAATAGCCGTCGTAAGGAATTCCGTCGTATGCCACCGAGTTGTTGCCCAGCACCGTCTCGGCACGGCGCGACCCGATCTTCGTCAGTTCGGGATAGCGTTTGATCTCGATGCGCCAGCCCTGGTCCTCGGTCAGGTGCCAGTGGAAGCGGTTGATCTTGTGCAGCGCAAGGATGTCGAGGAAGGTCTTCACCTCCTCCACCGTGAAGAAGTGCCGGCAGCAGTCGAGCATCGCCCCGCGGTATCCGAAGCTGGGCGCATCCTCGACCTGCACCTCCGGGAGCGTCGTGCCGTATTGCGCCACGAGCTGCCGCAGGCTTTGCAGTCCGTAGAAGACGCCGGCCGGCGAACCGCCCTCGACAACAACGCCCTCCGGACGGACCGACAGGCGATAGGCCTCCTCGCCGAGCGAGGTATCAAGCATCAGACGGATGTCACCGCCGGCCTTCCGGTCGACTTTCAACGAAAGGTCGCTCTCACGGGCAAGATCCCGGGAAAAGAGCGTCGCGGCAGCGATCAGCTCCTTCTCCTGACCGGGGATGCAGATCCGCGCGGCGGCGAGGTCGACCGTCCGGCCGGGTTCAAAGGTCAGGTGTTGCGGTACGGGAACGAGAGCGGGCGGATTCTCCGCACCGCAGACCGCCAGCGTGGCGACAAGCGCGACAGTCGTCAGAAAGAGGTTTTTCATAGGTCGTTTTTTGTATGTTTGGGTTGATCGGATACCGGGCGGAGACTCCCCGCACCGAATCCGACTCCAAAGATAACGAAATATCGGAAAGCTGCGGAACTTTTTTCGACGGAACCGACATAAAATTATCTCGCGCCCTCTCCGGAGCCGGAGTTCCGACAGATCGCGACGGCGGAAGCCCCCGACCGACGCGCATCCGCAACACGGGCCGCAGTCCGCGGACAACCCCGGAGGCAGTCTCTGCAACTGCACCCCGGGACCATTCCGAACGGCGTCATCCGCAGCCGAAAAGTCCGCCGGTACGGATATTTCCTTTTTTTACCGATTATTATCCCGATCGACTCCGCCATTTGCGTATTTTTGCCCTCGGAACGGAATCCCCGGTCCGAAAAAGGAAACAACCGACCCGAACAAAGTTGCTTTTATGAAACGACTGTTTTCCCTACTGCTCCTGACGCTCCTTGCACTGACGGCCGGAGCCCAACCTCCCCATGCAGCCTATCAAGGCGGCATGGACGTCGACATCACGCCCCGGGGCTGGATCGAGGAGTTCCTCCTCCGCCAGCAATCCGGACTCACCGGACATCCCGAAGCGCTGTCCTATCCCTACGACTCCTGCCTCTGGGCCGGGGAGATCGGACGCAACACCGAAACCTACGGATGCGACTGGTGGCGGTACGAACAGACGGCCTATTACAGCGACGGGCTGCTTCGTCTGGGGTATCTGCTCAACGATCCGACGCTCATCGAAAAGGGCGAGGCCGGCATCCGCTACACGCTGGAAAACGCATCCCCCACGGGAAAACTCGGAAATGCCCGGATCGAATCCATGTGGCCCATGTGCGTCTATTTCCGCGTCATGCAGGCCTGCTACGAGCGGACTGGAGATCCCAGAATCCCGGAAGCTCTCGAACGGCACTACCTCAACTTTCCGAAAGAGGAGATCGAGAAATGGCGCAACATCGTTACGATCGAGGGCATGTTGTGGACCTACGGCAAAACCGGAAACAAAAAGCTGCTCGACCTCTGCGAAAGCGCCTACAACGACGGGAAATTCGGCGACCTGACTCCGGAGGTGGCCGCCAGCGACGAACGCCTCTCCATGCACGGCGTGACCTGCATGGAGGAGCTCAAACTCCCCATGCTGCTCTACGCATACACCGGCAAGCAGCGTTACCTCGATCTGGCCCTCAACGCCGAGCGCAAGCTCACCCGCGACCACATGCTGCCCGACGGTGTCCCGGCCAGCGCCGAAGCCCTCGTGGGCAACGAAAACGTCATCAACAGCCACGAAACCTGCGACATCTCCGACTACTCCTGGACCCTCGAACAGTTCCTCCTCACGACCGGTGACGCCCGGTGGGCCGACAAGATCGAAAAGGCCGTGTTCAACGCCGGAGCCGGCGCCGTGACGAAGGATTTCCGGGCCCTGCAATACTTCTCGTCGGTCAACCAGGTGATCGCCACCGGACGCTCGAACCACAACGACTTCTTCCACGGATCGACCTGGATGGCCTTCCGCCCCACACACCAGACGGAGTGCTGCTCCGGAAACGTCCACCGCTTCATGCCCAACTACGTCACCTACATGTGGCTGCGCGGCAACGACGGTGCCATCGCCGCGGCCCTCTACGGGCCTTCGGTCGGGGAGTTCGAGCTCCCCGACGGCCGGACCTGCCGCATCGAGCAGCGCACCGCCTATCCCTTCGACGGGGAGATCGAATTCGTATTCTCGATGAAGGGAAAGGCCGAAATACCCTTCCAGCTGCGCATCCCCGGCTGGTGCGACGACGCCTCGATCCGCATCAACGGGAAATCCTGGAAGGGCGAGTGCCCGAAAGGATCCTTCGTAACCATCCGGCGCAAGTTCCGGGACGGAGACCGCATCCGGCTGCATCTCGGCATGGAGCCCGTCGTAACGCCCCTCCCCGGGCAGGGCGTCTACATCCAGCGGGGCCCGCTGGTCTTCTCCTACGCCGTACCCCAGCGGAAAACCGAAGACACGACCGTCTATGCCAACATGAACGGAAAGGTCCCGGCCAACCCCGAATTCAAGTGTTGGAGCATCGAGCCGGCCGGGGCCTGGAACTTCGCCCTCTGCCCGGATGCGAAGCCCGAAGTGATCCTCCCGGAAGGAATCGAGGCCGGCAGTTATCCGTTCGATG
Source organism: Alistipes sp. An66 (assembly GCF_002161445.1). Lineage (GTDB taxonomy): Bacteria > Bacteroidota > Bacteroidia > Bacteroidales > Rikenellaceae > Alistipes > Alistipes cottocaccae. The sequence goes on along the minus strand of NZ_NFHT01000001.1, from coordinate 376,025 downwards.
CGGAGCAGGCTCCCGTGAAGATCCGCGTCCCGGTCAAACGGATCGACTGGACGCTCGAAGAGGAGCGTTACACGCCCCGGCTGCCCGAAGGCGGAAAGGCTCGCGCCATCTCCGACAAAACCGAATACCTCGACCTGATCCCCTACGGGTGCACCGAACTCCGGCTCACGGTATTCCCCGTCGCCGAATGACCGGGGGAGGGCGTGTCGCCGGATGACCGGATCCGTCGCAAAAAACGGTCGCCGTGCCAGATTGCACGGCGACCGTTTTCCGTCCGGAACGCAGACCCGGAGTTTCCGCGTCACACGCCTACCGACGACGCTTGTAGCGCGAAGGCGAAGTGCCCGTATGCTGCTTGAAATACTTCCCGAAAAACGACTGCGTCGAGAAATTCAGATGGTAGGAGATCTCCTGGATGCTCATCCCCGAATATTTCAGCAGCGCCTTCGCTTCCAGAATCACCGACTCGTCGATCCACCGCGCCGCCGTCTTCCCGCTCACCTCCTTGACCACCGACGACAGGTATTTCGGCGTGATATTCATCTGCTTGGCATAGAAGCTCACGTTCCGCTCCCGTTTGTTGTGCTGTTGAAGCAGCGACATGAATTCGTTGAACAGCACCTCGCAACGGCCCTGCCGCTGCTCCTCGGGCTGCTCGCGGAGATTGATCTCCGTAATGAGGTAGAATGCCGTGGTGAAGAGCGTGCGGATGATCTCGTGGCGGTAGCGCTCCTTGTCGCTGCGAAGCATCGTCTTGATCAGTTGGAACAACTGACGGATCTCGTCCACGTCCTGCTGCTGCACCTCCAACAGCGGGGCCTTGCCGAAACGCATGTAGACCGGAAGCGATGTCGACAGGTCGATCTGGATCTCGTTGACGAACGATTTCGAAAAGGCCAGCAGGTAGGCCGCCGCATTCGACGAGCACTTCACGGTCCGGATGATCGAATCGGGGCTGAAAAAGACGATCATGTTCGGACGCACGTGGTAGTTCTGCATGTCGATCGAAACGGTCGCCTCGCCCGCCATCATGATGATCGCCGTAAAGCCGTCGATCGTCGTCGGATACTCCGATGTCGTGTTCTTGTCGGCGGTAAGCGTCGTAATGACCAGATCGTCCGAAAGGTAGAAGACATCGCTCATCTCCTTCTTGATGCGGGAGATCGAAACCTTGTGAAGGCCTTCCCGGCTATTGCCGCGCATCGTTTTGCCGTTTTCCGCCATAAGGACCTCTTTTTTGACAAAAATAACATTTACACCGCAAAATCGCAAGCCGCGAAGGACAAAAAAACCATTCGCACGACCCGCTGCCGACATCCGGACCGCTCGCCGAAACTTCGCGCCAGGAGGCTCTAAACCGGCTCTCCGCGATGGGGGCACATCACCCGAAGGCCCCCTGCCACACATTCGATATGCAGCGGGAACTCGGCACCGGGCTGACCGTCGACGTCCGTCGGTTCGTTGATCGTCGACCGGATGTCGATCTGCCGGGCGCGGATCTGGCGGACGATCTTCGGATTTCCCCCCAGCAGGTAGCGCCCCATGGCCAGGGTCGAACGGAACGGATCCCTCTTTTCCAGCAGAATGCAGTCGAAAAGTCCGTCTCGGATCGACGACGTGCGGGCCAGACGGAAGCCGCCGGCCGTCTCTCCATTGAAGATCAGCACGATCAGCGACCGAAGGTCGAAGCGTTCGCCGTCGGCGACGATCTCCAACGGAACGGCATGCATCGTCCGGAACTCCTTCACCCCCTCGATCAGATAGGCCAGCTTCCCGATCCGGTGTTTGCGGGAATCGGGCGTCCGCTGCGAGGTGGTCGTAAAGATCCCGAACGAGAAGATGTTGACGAACCACAGGTCGTTGACCTGTCCCACGTCGACCCGTTCCTCACGTCCCGAAGCGATCTGACGGGCTGCTTCCAGCACCTCGGACGACATCCCGAGCGCTCCGGCAAAGTCGTTCGCCGTACCGGCCGGGATCACACCCAGAGGGATGTCCAGCCCCTTGCGCTTCATGGCGTTGACGGCGAAATTGACCGTCCCGTCGCCGCCCGCGACGACCATCAGGTCGATCGTCTCGTGTCCGTCGAACGGATTGGCATCGAAGTCGATCACCTGCGGAACGATCTCATAGCCGCACGAGCGGAAGATGGCGTCGATACGTTCGACATTCCGGGCAATCCGTCCCCGTCCGGAACGGGGATTGTAGAGAAGAATTGCGGTTTTCATATTTTTCACTTCATGATCAACGGCTGCATCGCCGGGGAGACATACTCTTCATACGCATCGCCGTCACCCGCAAGGATGAAGTAGACCTTCACCCCGGGCATCCGGTCGACGGCCGCCCGCGCATCATCGGCCCCCATGGCCAGGAACATCGTCCCCAGCGCATCGGCCTCGGCGCACGTCGGAGCCACGACCGTCACCGACAGCAGCCGCGACAGCACGCTGCGCCCCGTCCGCGGATCGAGCGTATGGGCCACCTTGTTGCCGTCGGCATCGAGGTAGAAGCGCCGGTAGTTGCCCGAAGTGGCAAGGCCGCCCTCGGTGAGGCGGATCCGGCGTTGGAGGTAGTCGCCGTCGCTCATGTTCCCGTCGAAGGGGGTCTCGACCCCGATCCGCCACGGATTGCCCTGGCGGTTTACGCCCCGGCAGCGCACCTCGCCGCCGATGTCGACGATGTAGTTCCCGGCGCCGAAACCCTCGACCAGACCGGCCAGCAGGTCCACCGTATAGCCCTTTGCCACGGAGTTGAAATCCAGCTGCACGCGCGGGTCCGCCTTGACCAGACGGCCGTTTTCGATGTGCACCTTGTCGCGCCCCACGAAGGTGAGGAGCGAATCGAGATTCGGGTGCGCCTCGGCCTGTTTCCCGGCGAAGCCCCACGCCTCGACCAGCGGCTTGACCGTCACGTCGTAGCGCCCGTCGCTCAACGCCCCGATGCTGTCCGCAAGGTGCAGGTTGAAGGCGATATGCCGGTCGACCGAATCCGTTTCGTTGCGGTTCAGCCGGCTCAACAAAGACCCCTCGTCGAAAATCGACATCGAAGCCTTCGCCTCCCGGTCGAGATCCATGATCGCCCGATAGAGTTCCTGCGGCGTGGTGTTCCGCACGTCCGCCACCACGTGCAGCGTCGTTCCGAGCATCACCCCGTCGACGGTCGTATATTCCGGACGCTCCGCACACCCCGCGAACAGAACCGCCGCGGCTGCGGCAACAAGACCGGAGATGCTTCTTTTTCCCATAATTTTCATGCGTTTAAGCACAAAAATACGATTTTTCGCGCGAACTTTTCATTTTTCTACCCAAAAGACAAAGAATTTTTAACTTTTCATTCCTAAATCCTAATTATATTCGTACCTTTGCCGAACGCTCTGGCGTTATCCACGGTAAGGGGGATGCGTCGTAGAGTGGAACTTAAATAAACTTTTACACAATGGCTTATTTAACAGCTGAAAAAAAGCAGGAGCTTTTTGGCCAGTACGGCAAGTCTAACACCGACACCGGTTCTCCCGAGAGCCAGATCGCGTTGTTTTCGTACCGTATCAACCACCTTACTGAACACCTCAAAAGCAACAAGCACGACTTCGGTACGCAGCGGGCTCTGCTCCGCCTGGTCGGTAAGCGCCGCCAGTTGCTGGAATACCTCAAGGAGGTCGACATCGAGCGCTACCGCGCCATCGTCAAGACGCTCAACCTCCGCAAGTAATCCCGAGGAAAGAATGAGGGCAATTCCCGCGTGGGATTGCCTTCATTTTCTTGCAACGAACAATCGAAACATCATAGGTTAAAATTTATGGAAGAAAAGAAGCTGTACAACGCAGTCCGCAAGATCATCACCCTGGCCGACGGTCGCCAGATCGAGATCGAAACGGGCAAGCTGGCCAAACAGGCCGACGGCGCCGTGGTCGTCAAGATGGGCGACACGATGCTGCTCGCAACCGTCGTGGCCGCAAAGGATGCAAAACCCGACACCGATTTCATGCCCCTCCAGGTCGAATACAAGGAGAAGTACGCCGCATGCGGCCGCTACCCCGGAGGCTTCATGAAGCGCGAAGGAAAGGCAAACGACAGTGAGATCCTCGTCGCCCGCCTCATCGACCGCGCACTCCGGCCCCTGTTCCCCGCAGACTACCACGCCGAGGTATACGTCACCGTGAACCTCATCTCGGCAGACAAGGACATTCAGCCCGATGCTCTGGCCGGCCTGGCCGCATCGGCTGCGCTCGCCGTGTCGGACATCCCCTTCGGAGGTCCCATCTCCGAGGTCCGCGTCGTACGCAAGAACGGGCAGTACGCCATCAACCCCAACTTCTCCGAGATGCCCGAATGCGACCTCGACATCATGGTCGGAGGTACCATCGACAACATCCTCATGGTCGAGGGTGAGATGAAGGAGGTCTCCGAGGAGGTCATGCTCGGGGCCATCAAGTTCGCACACGAGGAGATCAAGAAGCACTGCGCCGTGCAGATCGAGCTCTCCAAGGAGCTCGGCAAGGACGTGAAACGCACCTACTGCCACGAGGTCAACGACGAGGAGCTCCGCCAGACGATCATCCGCGAGCTCTACGACAAGGCCTACGCCATCGCCACGAGCGGCACGATGAAGCACGAGCGCGAGGATCTCTTCAACGCCCTCGAAGCCGAGTTCGCATCGCGCTACACCGAGGAGGAGCTCGTCGAAAAGGCCCCCCTGATCCACAAGTACTTCCACGATGACGTCCAGAAGAAGGCCATGCGCAACATGATCCTCGACGAGGGCAAGCGTCTCGACGGCCGCCGCACGGACGAGATCCGTCCCATCTGGTGCGAGGTCGGCTATCTGCCCGCAGCACACGGTTCGGCCATCTTCACCCGCGGTGAAACCCAGGCCCTGGCAACCGTAACCCTCGGAACGAAACTCGACGAGAAGGTCAAGGACGAAGTCCTCGTACAGGGCACCGAGCAGTTCGTGCTCCACTACAACTTCCCGCCCTTCTCCACCGGCGAGGCAAAGGCCGCACGCGGTCTCTCGCGCCGTGAGATCGGACACGGACACCTCGCATGGCGCGCCCTGAAACCCATGATCCCGCTGGGCGAGGAGAACCCCTACGCCGTGCGCGTCGTATCGGACATCCTCGAATCCAACGGCTCCTCGTCGATGGCAACCGTCTGCGCCGGAACCCTCGCCCTGATGGACGCCGGCGTGAAGATCAAGAAACCCGTATCGGGTATCGCCATGGGGCTGATCTCCGACTCCGCAACCGGCAAGTGGGCCGTGCTCTCCGACATCCTCGGAGATGAGGACCACCTCGGAGACATGGACTTCAAGGTGACCGGCACGAAGGACGGCATCACCGCCACGCAGATGGACATCAAGGTCGACGGACTCTCCTACGAGGTGCTCGCAGCTGCATTGGAGCAGGCACGTCAGGGCCGCATGCACATCCTCGGCAAGATCACCGAGTGCATCGCCGAACCGCGTGCCGACTACAAGCCCTGCGTACCGCGCATCGTTCAGATCACCATCCCGCAGGATATGATCGGTCCGGTGATCGGCCCCGGCGGAAAGGTCATTCAGGACATTCAGAAGACCACCAACACAACCATCACCATCACCGAGGTCGACAACAAGGGTATCGTCGACATCTTCGGTGTCGACAAGGAGGCCCTCGACGGCGCTCTGGCCCGCATCAAGGCCATTGTGGCCATTCCCGAGGTCGGCGAAACCTATCACGGAAAGATCCGTTCGATCGTCGCATTCGGCGCATTCGTCGAGATCATGCCCGGAAAGGACGCCCTGCTCCACATCTCGGAGATCGACTACAAGCGCTTCGAGACCATGGAGGAGACCGGGCTCAAAGAGGGGGACGAGATCGATGTCAAGCTCATCGGGCTGGATCCCAAGACAAACAAGCTGAAACTTTCGCGCAAGGCTCTGTTGCCGAAGCCCGAAGGATATGTCGAGCGTGAGCGGCGTCCGAGACCCGAGCGGGGAGAACGGCGTGAGCACCGCGAACGGCACGATCGCAAGGAGGAATAAAAGCATTTGTTGATGCAGGATTTCGGGCGGGAAATTTATTCGCATTTTCCGTCCGAAATTTTGCATAATTTACAATACTTTCCTATATTTGCGTTGTTCTGTGGCCATATCTCCGGGGTATGGCAGAACAACAAGGGGGGGGGTGAGAAGAGTGGAGACGGGAGAGCGGAGACGGAACAAGTGGGAGACGGAAGAGTGGAGACGGAACAAGAAGTAAGGAGAAGAGAGGAAGAACGGAAGTATTGGGAATAGGCAAAAAGGCAAACAATATAAAAATAAACACTTAATTTTACCTGAACTATGAAAAACATCATGAAATTGAGCGTTGTGCTCGTAGCTGCCGCTCTGGCATTTTCGAGTTGTAACTGCTTCAAAAAGATGGCTCAGAACCGGGAAGATGTCAAATTGACGGTAACCCCCGAAATCCTGACGCTGAACAACGGCATCGTGGCCGCTGACATCAATGTCACCTTCCCGCAGGAGTATTTCAACAAAAAGGCCGTCATCAAGGTTACGCCCGTGATCGTATTCGAAGGCGGCGAAGTAGCCGGTACGACCAAATACTATCAGGGTTCCAAAGTCGACGAAAACTACGCCGTAGTGGACAAGGTCAACGGCGGAAACTTCAACCAGCATGTCGAATTCCCCTATGACCCCCGTATGGATCAGTGCGAATTGCAGCTCCGCGCCGAGATCAAGTGCCCGTCGGGCAAGTGCAAGGAGTTCACGCTCGTGAACCTCAACACCGGGGCAATCCCCACCAAGGAGGAGGCTGCCGTACTCGCCGGAAATGACGAGGCTGCAAAGGCTGCACTCGCAAAAGAGTTCGGGCTCACCGTCGCTTACGGTCTGAATACCCTCCAGAAGGATCTCAAATACGGCGATCTGATGGAGCAGATGCCCAACGACTACAAGAAGGTTACCACCGTCGTGGACAAGACTGATCTGCTCTACGCCATCAACTCGTCGGTCGTAACCAAGAAGAACGAGAAGAACGCCAACCTCGACGCCTTCAAGGCCAACGTTGACAAGAACCTCGACAACGACCGCGCTACCCAGAACATCGCCGTGAAGGGTTACGCTTCGCCCGATGGCCCCGTGAAGTTCAACGACAAACTCTCGAAGGCTCGCAGCGAGTCCGGACAGAAGGTCGTTGCCAAACTCCTCAAGGACGCAGGACTGGAAATCGACGCCGCTGCATACGGTGAGGACTGGGATGGCTTCAAGGAGCTCGTCGAGAAATCCAACATCCAGGACAAGAACCTCATTCTCCAGGTGTTGAGCCTCTACAACTCGCCCGCAGAGCGTGAGGCCGAGATCAAGAACATGTCGTCGGTATTCGAGGAGCTGAAAAAGGAGATTCTTCCCGAACTCCGCCGCTCGCAGATCGTCAACAGCACCGATCTCCAGGGCCTGACCGACACCGAGATCATGGAGGCTTACCGCAACGGTGGCGAACTGACCGCCGAGCACTACCTCTACGCTGCACAGGTTCTCGCCAAGACCCCCGCAGAGCAGGTTGAGATCCTCACCGCCGCATCGAAGAAGTACAACGATGCACGCATCTGGAACAACCTCGGTGTCGCACAGACCGAAGCCGGCGACAAGGAAGCCGCTTTGGCATCCTTCGAGAAGGCTGCCAAGCTCGACTCCTCGAAAGAGCTGAACAAGAACCTCCTGCTGGCCAACCTCGCAAACGGAAACACCGCCGAGGCCAAGAAGTACGCCGCAGCTGCCGACGCCGAGTCGAAGGCCGCCATGGCTGCCGCCGAGGGCGACTACAAAGCCGCTGCAAAGGGCCTGACCGGATACAACGAGGCGATTGCCCTGATCCAGTCGAACGACCTCGCAGGTGCCAAGAAGGCCATCGCAAAGGACAACTCCGCAGAGGCTGACTACCTGCGCGCCGTGATCGCCGCCAAGGAGGGTGATCTGAAAACCGCAGAGGCACAGTTGAAGAGCGCCGTTTCGAAGAATCCCGAACTGGCACAGAAAGCCGAGAAGGACGTCAACCTGAAAGCGCTCAAATAAGCGATCTCGATCTTAAAAAGTCCGGACCCCGACACGGGTCCGGACTTTTTTTTGCCGGATCGAATAATTTTCCTATTTTTGTACAAAACCGCAAAGTATGGAATACGCCAACCACCTGAAAGAGTATGCGCCGGCAGCAAGCCCCGCACAAGTGGACGACGAAGTGGCCCGCATCCGCAAAATCGCCGAAGCCCGCAACCACAACGCCGAAGTCTACAAGTTCTGCTACTCGGCCATCGACCTCACGACCCTGTCGTGCAACGACTCCGTAACGTCCGTCACGGAATTCGCCCGCAAGGCCGTCGAATTCTATGAAAAATACCCGCACATTCCCAATGTTGCCTCCATCTGCATCTATCCGGCATTCGTCGATACGGTAGGGGTGGCCGTCGACGGGACCCCGATGCGGATCACGAGCGTCGCAGGCGGATTCCCGGCCGCACAGACGTTCCTCGAAGTCAAGGCGCTGGAAGTCGCCATGGCTGTGGAGAACGGAGCCGACGAGATCGACATCGTGATGAACGTCGGACACATGCTCACAGGCGAATACGACGAGGCGGCCAATGAGGTCGAGGTGATCCGTTCGGAGATGGACAGCGACATCGTGCTGAAAGTGATCATCGAATCCGGAGCCTTGAAAACCCCCGAACTGATCCGCAAGGCTTCGCTGCTGTCGATGTTCGCAGGGGCCGATTTCGTCAAGACCTCCACGGGCAAGATCGATGTGGCGGCAACGCCCGAAGCCGCCGTCGTGATGTGCCAGGCCATCCGGGACTACTACACGAAGACCGGACGCAAAGTGGGATTCAAGGCCGCAGGCGGAGTCCGCACGCCGGAGGATGCCGCCCTCTACTATACGATCGTCGAGGAGATCCTCGGCAAGGAGTGGATCACGACCGATCTGTTCCGGATCGGGGCCTCGTCCGCCGCGAACAACATCCTCTCGGCCATCGAAGGCTCGCCGATCAAATACTATTGACGGAATCCGGATCGCACAAAAAGGGCGGCGACCTTTCACAGGTTGCCGCCTTCCTTATATTATATATAGGTAAATTCCGCCGGATTACGAAAGCGTGTCCGGAGTCTCGGATGCCGCAACAGAGAGCGAATCGCCCGGAACCGGAGCGGCAACCGGGGTACGATCCCCGGCGAAACCGGGAGCCTGCCCGTCGGCAGCATCCGGAAGAGTCTGCTCCGTCGGTGCGGAAGCCGGAAGCGTGTCCCGCGGGACCACTGGCTGTTCCGAGGGCTCGCCGATGCGCAGCATCGTGCGGAAACGGTCGCGGTGCAACACCGTCAGAACCACGACGGCAAGCACCGCCACGGTTACCAGAAAGCCGATCAGTCGTTTAATCATGGCTTGCCTCCTCTCCCTTCAAAATCCCGATCGCCCGCATGATCACGTTGTCCACGGGATAGATGTTCGCATAGAATCCGTTGTCTTCCAGGGCCGTATTCCGACCGATATAGGCCCGCAGCTGCGCTTCGATCAGTTTGCGCGAACGGGCTATGTCGCCGTAGCGCGGAGCAACGCCCTTCCGCGCCGCATAGCGGATGAAATCATCCACCAGCGTGCGGTCGCTGTCGAGCAGCGCCTCCAACTCGTCGAGCGTCTGCACGGCATTCAAGGCGTCGCGGTGACGGTCGGCATACTCGATCGTATAGCGGTAGAGAATATTCCGGCCCACGACCTCGATGAAGTAGGGCGTCACGTCGGTCGTATCGGCCGGGACGAAGACGTCGGGCATGATCCCGCCCCCGCCGTAGACCACCTTCCCGCCGGGGGTCACCCGTTTGAGCGAATCGGCGAAATGGATGCTGTCCGCCGAGAAAAACTCGTTGTTGCGGTAGCGGTTGATAAGATCCTCCTCATAGCTCTCGTCGTCGCCGATCGTATAGGGTTTCTGGATCGAGCGGCCCGTGGGGGTATAGTAGCGCGCAGTCGTCAGGCGCAGGGCCGAGCCGTCGCTGTACGGAATCTGACGCTGCACGAGCCCCTTGCCGAACGAACGGCGGCCGACGATCGTCCCCCGGTCGTTGTCCTGCAACGCTCCGGCCAGGATCTCGCTCGACGAGGCGCTCGCCTCGTCGATCAGCACGGCGACCTCCATCTCCCGGGCCGAACCCGTGCCGTCGGCATATTCGCGCAACTGTCTGTGCTGCCGGTCCTCCGTATAGACGATCAGCTGACCGTCGTGCAGGAACTCGTTGGCCACGCCGATCGCCTGATCGAGGAAACCGCCCGAATTGCCCCGCAGGTCGAAGATCAGTTTCGTGACCCCTTCGGCCCGCAACCGCGCCAATGCCTGGCGGATCTCCTCGTGGGTCGTCCGGGCGAACTGGCCGAGTTTGATGTAGCCGATGCTGTCGACGATCCGGAACGCAGACTCGACGCTCTTGATCGGAATCACGCCCCGCACCACCTCGAAGTCGACCAGACCGGAGATGCCCTGCCGCTCGATGCCCAGCCGCACCTTCGAATCACGGGGGCCACGCAGGAGCCGCACGATGCGGTTCTGCGGGATCTGGCGCCCGGCGACCAGCGAATCGTCGATCTCGATGATCCGGTCCCCGGCCTTCACGCCCGCCTTGTCGCTCGGGCCCTGCGGGATGACATTCAGCACGATCACCGTATCGGTAGCCATGTTGAAGACCACGCCGATGCCGTCGAACTCCCCTTCGAGGGGTTCGTTCAATTCGGCCATCTCCGAGGCCGGGATGTAGACCGAATGCGGATCGAGCTCGCGTACCAGCAGCGGAATGACATGTTCCGACAACGAATCCATTGACACCGAATCGACATACTCGTTCTCGATCAGCGAGAGCGTATAGGTGAGTTTGTTGGTGGGAAGTGTCATGCGGTCGAGCACGCCTTTGAGCTGCGAAGCCGTGGTGTTGCGGCCCAGATAGTGCCCGAGCAGCAGTCCCGCCGCCACACCCGCCGCCAGCAGCAGCGGGAAAAGAATCGCTTGTTTCGAATTGCGGTACATCACTTGTTCTTGAAGGTATAGGTAAGACCGACGCTCAACAGCGTCTGGGTCTGGACATCGACGTTCTGCGCCCGGTTGTAATAGAGCTGGAAGCTCACCGTCGTGGTGATGAATTTCGTCGCCTTGATGTCGAGCGTATTCGTCCAGCGAACCGTCGGGTGGATCGGAAGCCACGGTTTGGTCTTCGGATCCTTACCCGCAGCCTCCCACTCCGCATAGGCGTTCTCGTAATCGGAATAGTCGCGGATCTTGTTCGGCTTGCCGATGTCGGTGATCCAACCGTAGAACGAGAAGAGCGTCGTGCGGTAACGCAGGTAGCCCGTCTTGCCGAACGTGCGGTCGAAGTTGATCTCCACGGACGAACCGCCCTCGTATTTCGACGTCTCCTCCGCCGAGGCCAGACCGTAGGATTCCCAGCCCGGCTTGTTGCTGTCCCAGCTGTTGTTACGGATGGTCGCACTCTCCACGAACACCGCACTCATGGCCACCGGAGAGATGTTCACCGCGATCGGGAACTTCGGATGAGGGCTCTTGTAGGTCAGACCCAGCGAGATGTCGAGGTAACCCGGCGACAGGAAGGTGCTTTTCAGATGCTCGCGCTCCTGTTCCGTACGCGACTTGTAGCCGTTGACGAACTGGCTCCGGAACTGGAATGTCGAACCGTAGGTCCAGTTCTTGGCCAGCGTGAAGGCCGGGTTCACCCAGAAGAGCAGTTCGTCCTGATTCTTGAACCAGACGCCGTTGCTGACCGTCTCGCCGCTCTCGGAGTCCGTCGTCTCGACCTTCATGCGGTTGTAGCCGATCTTGGCCGAGAACTTCGTCTCGATCGAGAAGAGGTTTTTCTTGAAGAGGTGACGCAGGTTGAACGTCGCAACCAGCGCGATGGAGTTGTCACCGCCCGACACGGAGATCCACGGGTCGTTGTACGATGTCAGCGTCCCCTGCAACCCGGTGCCGATTTCCAGATCGTTGCGCTCCCTGCGGATGGCGGCCCGTTCGGCCTTGTAGCGCGCCAGGCTGAAATAGTCCACGTCCACGGAGGTGGATTTCAGTTCGTCGCGGAACTTCACGTCCTGCGGTTCGGCCTTGACCTCGTCGATCGAGATCTGGGCTGCGGCCGGAAGACCCGAGACCAGCAGGATAAGAGCTGCAAGCAGCGTATGGAGACGTTTCATGGCGGGTTCAAGGCTTTAATATTCCACGAATGCAAAGTTATGAATTTATTTACAAAATCCTTAACTTTGTCCGAAACAACACGAAACATCGAACGCCATGAAATACTTCGGAGCACATGTCAGCGCATCGGGCGGGGTCGACAACGCACCCCGGAATGCCCGCGCCATCGGGGCCGACGGATTCGCCCTCTTCACCAAGAACCAGCGCCAATGGATGGCCAAACCCCTGACGGCCGCCGAAATCGACGCCTTCCGCCGCGCCTGCGACGAATGCGGCTACACCGCCGCACAGATCCTGCCCCACGACTCCTACCTGATCAACCTCGGACATCCCGATGCGGAGGGGTTGGAAAAGTCGCGCGAGGCCTTCATCGACGAAATGAAACGCTGCGAACTCCTCGGGCTCGACCGTCTGAACTTCCACCCCGGGAGCCACCTGAAACAGATCTCCGAGGAGGAGAGCCTCGACCGCATCGCCGAATCGATCAACCTCGCACTCGAACAGACCCGCGGCGTCACGGCCGTCATCGAGAATACCGCCGGGCAGGGCTCCAACCTCGGATTCCGCTTCGAACACCTCCGCTATCTGATCGACCGCGTGGAGGACAAGTCCCGCGTCGGGGTCTGCATCGACACCTGCCACGCCTTCGCCGCCGGCTACGACCTGCGCACCGCCGAGGCGTGCGACGCCACCTTTGCCGAGCTGGACCGCGTCGTGGGATTCCGCTACCTGAAAGGCATGCACCTGAACGATGCGATGAAGATCCTCGGCAGCCGCGTCGACCGCCACACGCCGCTGGGCGAGGGAATGATCGGCATCGAATGTTTCCGATACATCGCCCGCGACCCGCGTTTCGACGCCATTCCGCTGATCCTCGAAACCCCCGACGAGACCCGCTGGCCCGAGGAGATCGCCCGGCTCAAAGCCTTTGCCGAGGAGGCATAGGCGCAGGCCCGGAGAGAAGGAGAGAGAAGGAGAGAGAAGGAGAAAAAAAAGAGACCCCCCGCAGGAGGTCTCTTTTCGTTGTTTCCAGTCCGCCCGGTTCCCCGGTCCGTTCCCCGGTCCGTTCCCCGGTCCGTTTCCCGGCCTACAACCGGTCGAGGCATTCGCGGATGAGAGCCGCACTGTCGCGCACCTCCTCCTCGGAGATCGTCAGCGGCGGCGAGATCCGGAACGCCGTATCGCAGAAGAGGAACCAGTCGCTCAAAATCCCCGCCTCCTTGAAGAGCTCCATGATCCGGTAGAGCCGCTCCGACGTTCCCAGCTCCACGGCTAACAGCAGTCCGCTGCGGCGGATTTCGCGCACGGCGGGATGGTCCCGCAACAACGTTTCGTAGAGCGCACCCTTCGCCTCGACCGTCCCGACCACGCCGTTGTCCAGCAGGTAGTCGAGCGCAGCCAGTCCCGCCGCACAGCAGACCGGATGGCCGCCGAAGGTCGTGATATGTCCCAGCACGGGGTCGTGCTGCAAGGTATCCATCACCTCGTGGCGCGACACGAAGGCCCCGAGCGGCATCCCTCCGCCGAAGGCCTTCGCCAGGCAGACGATGTCGGGCACGACGCCGTACTTCTGCATCGCAAACATCTCGCCCGTCCGGCCCAGACCGGTCTGGATCTCATCGAAGATCAGCAGCGCACCCGTTTCGTCGCACCGCTTCCGGAGCGCTTCGAGGTAGCCCGGCTGCGGAGGACGCACCCCCGCCTCGCCCTGCACCGGCTCGGTCAGCACGCACGCCGTGCGGCGCGTGATGCGGTCCAGCTGCGCGAAATCGTTGAACTCGATCGCCTGCACGTCGGGCAGCAGCGGACGGAACGCCCCCTTCCACTCCTCGCCCTCCGGAGCCCCCATCATGCTCATCGCACCGTGTGTCGAACCGTGGTAGGCCCGCCGCATGGAGATCATCCCGGTGCGTCCGGTGAAGCGTTTGGCCAGTTTCAGCGCCCCCTCGACCGCCTCGGTCCCCGAATTGACGAAATAGACGCTTTCGAGCGGCGCCGGCAGCAACGAGGCGATCTTCGCCGCATAGGCCACCTGCGGCGTCTCGACCAGCTCGCCGTAGACCATCACGTGCATGTAGCGCGCCGCCTGCTCCTGAACGGCCCGTACCACCGCCGGATTCGCATGCCCGACGTTGCTCACCGAAACACCCGCCACCAGGTCGTAGTAACGTTTCCCTTCGGGCGTATAGAAAAACGAGCCCTCGCCCCGGGCAACCTCCACCAGCATGGGCGAAGGAGAAGTCTGGGCCACATGGGCCAGAAACTGTTTTCGCAGGATCGTATTCATGGATTTTTCTGTTTCCGGATTTATTCCCGCCCGCCGAAGCGCCGTTGCAGGATCGCGTCGGCATCCTTCACGCTGCGCCGCATCCAGCGCTCCATCAGTTCGGCCTGCTCCGCCTCCGTCATCCGCCATCCGTCGACCGTGCGGCGCACCCGTTCGGAGAGCTGGTAAATGAGGATCGCCGCCGAGGCCGAGACGTTCAGACTCTCGACCAGCCCGCACATCGGGATGCGCAGGAATTCGTCCGCCGCGGCGATCGCCTCGTCCGAGATCCCCGCATGTTCGGTTCCGAAGACCAGCGCGAAGGGACCTTTCGTCACGTCGAAGGTCTCGGGCGTCGCATCCTCGCGGTGGGGCGTGGTGGCCACGATCCGGTAACCCCGGCGTCGCAACTCCGCAACGGCCTCCGCCGTCGAGGCGTGGCGGTGCACGTCGACCCACCGCTCCGAACCCCGCGCAATCACGGGATTCGGCTCGAAACGGCACAGCGTCTCCACGGTGTGCATCTCCTGCACCCCGAAGGCGTCGCAATGGCGGATCAGCGCCGCGGCATTCTGACCGTGGTAGATGTTCTCGGCCAGCACCGTCATGTAGCGCGTGCGCATGGCCACGCTCCCCCGCAGCACGCCGTAACGCTCCGCCGTCATGAACTCCGCCAGGCAGGCAATCCGCGCGGCAGACGGTCCCGCCTCCGCACCGAACAGGGCGTCGGAACGCGGCGTCGTATCGTTACTTGCGGTACTTCTCATCTTCGTCGAGGATTTTCAGATAACTTTCGTAGCGCGGCCAGGCGATCTCCCCGGCCTTCACGGCTTCGACCACCGCACAGCCCGGTTCGTGGGTGTGCGTACAGTTGTAGAAGCGGCACCCCGGCGCCGTGCGCATCATCTCCGGGAAGTAGTGCCACAGTTCGGCGTCGTCGATGTCGATCAGCCCGAAACCCTTGATCCCCGGCGTGTCGATCACCGCACCGCCCTCCTGCAAAGGATACATCGTCGAGAAGGTCGTCGTATGGCGCCCCTTGTGGTGGCTCTCGGAGATCTCGCCCGTGCGGATGTCCAGCGTCGGGTCGATGGCCTGGATGAGCGTCGATTTCCCGACGCCCGAATTCCCCGAAACGAGGGTCGTATGTCCGGTCAGCAGCGTGCGGACCTCCTCCACGCCCCGGTTTTCGACGACCGAGGTCTCCAAGACCTCGTAGCCGGCCCCTTCGTACACCGCACGGAAAGCCCCGACGGCCTCCGGATCCTGCAAGTCGATCTTCGAGAGCAGAATCGTCACCGGGACCTTGTAGGCCTCGCACGTCACCAGAAAGCGGTCCACGAACTCCGTGGGTGTCTCCGGAGCCCGCAGCGACACCATCAGCAGCGCCCGGTCGATGTTCGAGGCGATGATGTGCGACTCCTTCGAGAGGTTCGAGGCCCGGCGGATGACATAGTTGCGGCGCGGGCGGATCTCCACGATCACCCCTTCGCCGTCGGCATCCCCCGTCTCGCACTCCACGACGTCGCCCACGACCACCGGATTCGTCGAACGGACCCCTTTCAGGCGCAGCCGCCCCCGGATCCGGCAACGCATCGCCGTACCGTCCTCCGCCACGACGTCGTACCAACTGCCCGTTGCGCGGACCACCGTACCCGCAAATCGTTTATCCATCGTTTTCGTCCGTTTTTTCCGCCCCGGGCGCTTCGGTTGCCGCCGCGGCGTCCGTCCGGGGAAGGCGGTCGCTCACCTCTTCCAGCAGCGGAGGAAGCATTTCGGAGAGCCGCAGCAGCGGTCCGTAGCTCCGCGACTGTCCGATCGTCTGCCGGTCCGCCAGCGTATAATCGGCATTGAGCCGGTCGAAGGCTGCCACGAGCACGCTCAACACCAGCAGGTACTTCACGACCGAGACCGCGACGCCCAGCACGATGTCCGCAATGCCGAAGCCCGCAAAATGGAACAGCTTGCGGAGCAGTCGTGCGGCAACGGCCACAACCAGCACCACGGCCACCAGCACCGTGACGAACCCTCCGGCGGCGGCAACCTCCTCATCGAGGCGGAGCCACGACCCGACCTCGGCGCCGAAACGCGCCGCCAGCCAGATCCCCGCGACGATGCCCGCCAGCGAGCAGACCTGCACGATGAGCCCCTGCCGCCAGCCGTTCCATACGGCCAGCGCCAGAATCAGACAGACAATCAGATCGACAATGTTCAAAATATTCGTTTCTAATCGGGTCGTAAAGATACGAATTTTACCCGAACGTCCCAAAAAAGCTACTGCGGAGCGGCGCGTCCGTCAGCGGACCACCTCGCGCAGCGTCACGCCCAGGGCGTTGCAGATCGTGCACAGGGTCCGCAGCGTCAGGTTCGCACGGCCCGCCTCGATGCGGCTCAAATTCGAACGCTCCATGTCGCATCGATAGGCCAGCTCCTGAACCGTCAGCCGCCGCTCCTTACGCAACTCCCTGATCCTTTTCGAGATATGGATTATTTCATCCTGGCAGTCCATCTTCGGGATTCGTTTCCGCGTATCAAATATAATACATCCCGGCGAAATACGAAAAATTTGTGCGTCGGTTCCGGCAACAAACTTATCGCGAAAATTCGTATCTTTGTGCAGATCCGTCGAAACAACACCGCGCCATGAAACGACACATTCTGTTCCTGCTTCTCTGCTCGCTGCTCCCGACCGTCCTGTCGGCCCGCGAAGTATTCCCGCTCAACGAAGGCTGGCGGTTCTTCTTCAAGTCGGAACGCACCTCCGACAACGCCCGCCACATCACCCTGCCCCACAGCTGGAACACCGACCCGCTGGCACAGGGCTACTGGCTCGAAACCACGGGAAACTACCAGAACGGCATGTACGTCCCCGTCGAATGGGCCGACAAACGCTTCTTCGTGAAGTTCTACGGCGTGCAGTCCGTCGCCGACGTCTTCGTCAACGGCAGCCACGTCGGGTCCCACCGCGGAGGTGGCACGGCCTTCACGTTCGAAGTCACGGACAAGATCCGCTTCGGAACGGACAACGCCCTGCTCGTGACGGTCAACAACAGTTCGCGCGACGACGTGCTCCCCACCTCCACCGACATGAACCTCTACGGCGGAATCTACCGCGAGGCCGAACTCATCGTCACCGAACGAACCGCCATATCGCCCCTCTACCTCGGATCGGACGGCGTACTGGTGCACACGCGCACGCTCTCCGACGAAAGCGCCGAAGGCGAAATCGAGGTGCACCTCACCTCGAAGGGCGAAAACACCTGCATGCTCAACCTCGAAATCACCGCCCCGGACGGACGCCGGGTCTTCACCAAACGCCAGAAAACCCGGATCGACGAAAAACCCGTCTTGATCCCCTTCGCGGTGGAGAACCCCGAGCTGTGGAGCCCCGAACATCCGGCGCTCTACACCGTCACGGCCGCCATCGGCGAAGACAGCATCACGGACCGTGTGACCGTCCGCACGGGATTCCGTACGATCGGCGTCAGCACGGCCGAAGGTCTCACGATCAACGGAGAACGGATCCCCCTGCACGGCGTGGTGCTCCACCACGACAACGCCCTCTCGGGCGGCACCCCGACGGCCGAAGACTGCGACACCGATCTGGGATTCGTCCGCACGATCGGCGCCAATGCCATCCGTTCGGCCGTCGTCCCCCACGGACAATACCTCTACGAACGCTGCGACGAACAGGGACTGCTCGTATGGATCGATGCGCCGCTGCACCGGGCACCCTTCCTGGGCGACATGGCCTACTTCGCCACGACGGCCTTCGAGGAGAACGGCATACAGCAACTGCGGGAGATCATCGCCCAGCACATCAACCACCCCTCGGTGGTCATGTGGGGCATCTTCTCGCAACTCTGGATGCGCGGCGACGACGTCACGCCCTACATCCGCCGTCTGAACGACACGGCCCGCACGATGGACCCTTCGCGCCCGACCGTCGCGTGCAGCGATCAGGACGGAGCCCTGAACTTCATCACCGACCTCATCGTCTGGAAACAGAACGTCGGCTGGCAGCACGGATCGACCGACGACGTGATCGTCTGGCGCGACCAGTTGCAAAAGAACTGGTCCCACCTGCGGTCGGGCGTCAGCTACGGAGGCCCCGGATTCCTCGGACACAAGAGTTACACGACACAGTCCGAACCCCGCTCGAACTGGCTGCCCGAAGAGAAACAGACCCTCTTCCACGAGGAGTATGCCCGCAATTTGCAGAACGACTCGCTCTTCTGGGGCATATGGATCGAGAACCTGTTCGACTACGGTTCCGCCCGCCGGGCCTACGGCGTGAACGGATCGGGGCTCGTCACCCTCAACCGTCGTGAATGCAAGGATGCCTTCTACCTCTACAAGGCGATGTGGAACCGCGACGCACCGACTCTGCACATCGTCGACAAACGCCGCCGGCTCCGGGATTCGGAGAAGCAGCTCTTCCGGATCTACTCCTCGGCCGGCATGCCGCTGCTGACCGTCGGGGCCGACACGGTCGCCGTCACCGAATACGCACCCTGTCAGTACCGCACGGATTCGGTGGATGTGAAGGGGACCTTCCTCGTGAGGGCCGCGGCCGGGGAGCTGCGCGACAGCGTCATTATTCGAGTCGGCAACGTCCTAAAACCGAAACGGACGCCGGGCCTTCCGCGAACAGCAAATCCGCAAACGACAAATTAGCCGCAAAGGGCAAACGGTCGGAAAAAACCTGGAAATAGGGCTCGGCAACGAATGCCGGGCCCTTCGGGTGTTTGGGTCGCAGGTCGAGATCCCCGGGGCGCGGGTCGACATAAGACTCGGAGAGTTGCGGCATGGGGATCTTCGCCAGCGTGCACAACGTTTCCAGCAACCCGAGGTTGTAGTCGACCAGAAAACCGTACTCCCGGCGGTAGAAGGGTTCGAAGCGTTCGGCATAGTAGTCGAAATAGGGCGACGAACGGTAGGAGGCCACCAATGCTCCCCAATGCTGGTGCTGCCAGCGTTTCGAATAGTCGAGGCGCACGTCGCGCATGGGCTGACGCGGGCGGTTGGCGTGACAGACGTGGGCCGTCAGTTCCATCACGCCGTCGGTGGCCAGGATCCGCGTCCGGTTGCGCTCGGAGCGCTTCACGAAGTGTTCCCCGAGGTCCACGACACAGCCGCCGCGGAGCAGGTGCACAAAATACGACACCGAAGGGAGGTAGGCAAGGGGTAGAAGGGTCATGTTCGGGAAGAACGGTACGGTCGGGAACAGAAGATTTCAGGATCGGGAAGGCATGTCGCCCGGGGCATCGACCCAGTCGCCGTTCTCGCGGATCAGCGCGATGAGCCGGTCGAGGGCCTCCTCCTGCGGAATGTTGCGCACGATCACCTCGCGGCCCTTGTAGAGCGTGATGCGCCCCGGGCCCGCACCCACGTAGCCGTAGTCGGCGTCGGCCATCTCGCCCGGGCCGTTCACGATGCAGCCCATGACGCCGATGCGGAGGTTTTTCAGGTGCGACGTGCGCGCCTTGATGTCGGCGAGCGTCTTCTCGATGTCGTAGAGCGTCCGCCCGCACGAGGGGCAGGCGATGTATTCGGTATGCGAAAAGCGCACGCGCGCCGCTTGCAGGATCATCAGTTCCACGTCGCGGATCGCCGCCGCGGAGTGGGTCGGAGCGTCGATCCAGATGCCGTCAGCCAGTCCGTCCAGCAGTAGCGGCCCCAGGTCGGCCGCCGCCTTCACGGCCACGGCTTCCAGCGAGGCATCCCCGTAGCGGCGCTTCACGACGACCGGGCGGTCGGGCGTGTCGAGGTTCAGGATCGCTGCGCGCAGTTCGGCCGTCGGGTTACCCGAGACGGCTTCCAGAACGAGGAATCCGTCGTGCGGTTCGTCGTGCGTCACCGTGCCGGTGACGTGCGAACGGCGCCGGTATTCGGTCGGGGAGTAGCGTTCGGGATGCCGGACCTCGAACACGCCGGGACGCGAGGCGAAGTGTTCGACGAGCATCCGCGCCACGGGAATCTCATTCTCGGGCGCCTCGGTGAGCGACACGCGGATCGTGTCGCCGATGCCGTCGGCCAGCAGCGCCCCGATCCCCACGGCACTCTTCACGCGCCCTTCGAGCCCGTTGCCGGCTTCGGTGACCCCGAGGTGGATCGGGTAGCGCATCCCCTCGGCATCCATCGCCGCGACCAGCAGCCGGTAGGCCGCGACCATCACCCGCGTGTTGCTCGACTTCATCGAGACGACCACCTGGTCGAAATCCCGATCCCGGCAAATCCGCAAAAACTCCATCGCCGAGACGACCATCCCCTCGGGCGTATCGCCCCAGCGGTCGAAGACCCGTTTTGCGAGCGACCCGTGGTTGACCCCGATGCGCAGGGCGACGCCCCGTCGGCGGCACTGTTCGATCAGCGACTCGAACTCCCCGTGGTCGTTGCGGTAGTTGCCGGGATTGATCCGCACCTTGTCGACGTATTGCGCCGCGACGGAGGCCACCTCCGGGACGAAGTGGATGTCGGCCACGACGGCCGTCGCGAAGCCGTCGGCCCGCAGCTGCCGGACGATATTCGCCAGATTCTCACCCTCGCGCCGCCCCTGGGCCGTCAGGCGCACGATCCGCCCGCCGGCCCGGTCGATGCGTTCGATCTGGGCAACGCTCGCCGCCGTGTCGTTCGTATCCGTATTGGTCATCGACTGCACGGCCACCGGGTGTGCGCCGCCGATCGTCTCGCGCCCGATGCGGACCTCGCAGGTCGCACGGCGCACGTATCTCGTCAAATCCATTTTCGCACAGTTTTCTACAAAGATACGCAAATTTTCCTATCTTTGTCTCCGTGGAGATGCTCGACAACGATATCAAATACGTCCCCGGCGTCGGCGAGGCCCGTGCCCGGCTCCTCGAAAGGGAGCTGGGCATCCGTACCGTAGGCGACCTGCTCTCCCACTACCCGTTCCGGTACATCGACCGCACACGCATCTACCGCATCGCGGAGATCACCGAAGCATCCCAACTCTCCTACGTCCAGTTCCGCGCCCGCGTGACGGGCGTCTCCTACGCCGGCGTCGGACGCAAACGGCGCTTCTCGGTTCAGGTACAGGACCCGTCAGGTGCGGCCGAGCTCATCTGGTTCCAGGGGATCAAGTGGATCGAAAAAAAGGTCGAGGTCGGACGCGAGTACCTCGTCTTCGGACGCCCGAACTTCTTCCGCGGCGAACTATCCATCGCCCACCCCGAACTGGAAACCATCGAACAGGCCCTCTCGCGCAAGACCGAAAGCGGCATGCAGGGCATCTACCCCTCGACCGAACGGCTGGGCAGCGTCCTCGGAGCAAAGGGTTTCTACCAGATCGTCTGCAATGCATGGGCGCTGGCCCGCGACCGCATTGCGGATCCCCTGCCCGATGCGCTCCGCGCGCAATACGGGCTGATCCCCCTGCGCGAAGCGCTCTACAACATCCACTTCCCCCAGACGCAGGAGATGCTCCGGCAGGCGCAGTACCGGCTGAAATTCGACGAACTGTTAGGCGTGCAGCTCAACATCCAGCAGCGCCGCACCGCCCGGCTCTCGAAGAGCGACGGATTCCTCTTCCCGAAGGTCGGCGGCGTCTTCAACACCTTCTACAACGAAAAACTCCCCTTTCCGCTCACCGGAGCCCAGAAGCGCGTGATCCGCGAGATCCGCAAGGACACCGTCTCGGGATTCCAGATGAACCGCCTGTTGCAGGGCGACGTCGGCAGCGGCAAGACCCTCGTAGCGCTGATGTCGATGCTGCTGGCCGTCGACAACGGATACCAGGCCTGCATGATGGCCCCCACGGAGATCCTCGCCCGCCAGCACTTTGCGACCATTTGCAAGATGCTCGGCGGAATGCCGGTGCGGGTCGCCATCCTCACCGGCGCATCGAAGGCCCGGGAGCGTCGCGAAGCCCTCGAAGGAATCGCCGCGGGAGAGGTCGACATCCTGATCGGCACCCATGCACTGATCGAGGACCGCGTGCAGTTCGCGAACCTCGGATTCGTCGTCATCGACGAGCAGCACCGATTCGGCGTCGAGCAGCGCGCCCGACTCTGGACCAAAAACGCACAGCCGCCACACATCCTCGTGATGACCGCCACGCCGATCCCCCGCACGCTGGCCATGACCCTCTACGGCGACCTCGACGTCTCGGTGATCGACGAACTCCCGCCCGGACGCCGCCCGATCAAGACCTTCCACTACACCGACGCCGCACGACTCAAACTCTTCGGATTCATGCGGCAGGAGATCGCCAAGGGACGTCAGGTCTACGTCGTCTACCCGCTCATCAAGGAGTCCGAAGCGATGGACTACAAGGACCTCACGGACGGATATGAAGCCATCTCGCGCGACTTCCCCCTGCCGCAGTACGTCACGGCGATCTGCCACGGCAAGATGAAGCCCGCCGACAAGGAGGAGTCCATGCGGCAGTTCAAGGAGGGCGAGGCACAGATCCTCGTCGCAACCTCCGTCATCGAGGTCGGCGTCGATGTCCCGAATGCCACGGTCATGGTCATCGAATCCGCCGAGCGTTTCGGACTCTCGCAACTCCACCAGCTGCGCGGGCGCGTGGGACGCGGCGGCGAACAGTCCTACTGCATCCTCATGTCGGGCGAGAAGCTCTCGCGCGAATCCCGCGCACGCCTCGACGCCATGTGCGAGACGAACGACGGATTCCGCCTCGCCGAACTCGACCTCAAACTCCGCGGTGCCGGAGACATCAACGGCACGCTCCAAAGCGGCATGGCATTCGATTTGAAGATCGCAAGTCCCACGGCCGACGTGCAGATCCTCACCGTCTCGCGCGAAGCCGCCGCCGGGCTCCTCTCCAAAGACCCGAAACTCGCAAAACCCGAAAACCGCGGATTGGAAGCCCTGCGACGCCGCTACTCGGGACGCGAGGAGATCGACTTCTCCCGCATTTCGTAAATCCGACACAAAATATTCATCGCGGAAAAAACGTTAACCCTTAAAAACATGCGCTCGAAGATGAAACGATTTCTGTTCACCATACTGCTGCTGACGGCCGCCGCGCCCCTCGCCGCACAACTCTACCACCCGGGCGAAGAGCTCTACTACCGCGTAAGCTACAAGGCCAAGATGTTCCCCAACACGGAAATGGGAACCGTCGAGGTCCGCACCTCCGAGGATCGGAGCAACGGCAAGACCTTCTACAAGGTTGTCGGCATCGGACGCACGCTGCCCACCTACCGCTGGTTCTACAACCTCGAAGACATCTACACCGTCTGGATCGACACCGCATCGCTGCGCCCGGTCCGCTTCGTCAGCGACCTCCACGAAGGCGACTACACCTTCCAGAGCCAATACACCTACAACTGGCCCGACTCCACGGTCCACACCCGCTGGCAAAGCCGCAAACGGCCCTTCCAGGAGAAGGATATTCCGCTGACCAGCGAAAGCATGGATGCCATCTCGCTCTTCTTCAACCTGCGGACGGCCGAAGCCGAAGATTTCGACACCCGCGAGCCCGGCACCCTGCAAATGGTCCTGCAAGACACCATCAAGATCCTGCACTACCGCTACCTCGGACGCGAGAACAAGAAGATCCGCAACGTGGGAAAATTCAAAACCCTGAAATTCGAATGCCAGCTCGGGACCACCGAGGGATACTCCTTCACCGACGGCACGATCTTCACGCTCTGGATCTCCGACGACCGCAACAAAATCCCGCTCTACATCGAATCCCCGGTCAAGGTGGGCAGCATTCAGGCCTACATCTCGAAGTACAAGGGTCTGAAATACCCCCTCGAAAGCCTTATCCGGTAGCCTATCCGGAGGCGGACGGGGCATCCCGGACCGGAAAGCAGGCCCGAAACGAACCCCGCCGGATTCCGGATTCCATATTTTTCACTATCTTTGCCCAAAGATAACCCCGGTCGGAGGCGAACGGACCGGCGGCCCCGGAGCAACAGGTCCCGGAATCCGCACCGATGCGGCCCCCGCACCGCCAAAACGAACCTTCTATGGAAAACAGACAGGGATACGACCCCTCGGAATTCGAAGACGACGACTACATGACGCCGCAGCCCGACGCCGGAAAATCCATCCGCGGATACCGCATCGTCATCATCATCCTCTCGGTCATCCTCGTGGCGATCTCGGCGCTCTATTTCAGCATCCACCGCCAGCAGATGATCGACAACGAACTCTTGCAGGCCGACCGCGACTCGATCCAGAACGATCTCGGCCGCCTGATGAACGACTACGACAACCTCCAAATCACGAACGACTCGATCTCCCGGGGACTCGACATCGAACGTGAACGCGCCGACTCGCTGATGACCCGGCTCAAAAAGGAGCGTTCGTGGAACCTCGCCAAGATCAAGCAGTACGAAAAGGAGGTCGGGACCCTGCGCTCCATCATGAAGGGATACGTCCGGCAGATCGACTCGCTCAACACGCTCAACAAACAGCTCATCAAGGAGAACGTCGGATACCGCAAGGAGATCTCCACGGCCAAACTCCGGGCCGAAATGGCCGAGGAGAAGGCCGCCGAACTCGACAACAAGGTCAAGGTCGGATCCGTGCTCCGGGCCCGCGACATCCGGCTGGCGGCGCTCAACGACCGCGGGAACTCCGTATCGCGGGTGAAGAACGCATCGCGGCTGCGCGTGGACTTCGTGCTCTCGGCCAACGAGCTTGCAACGCCCGGAAACAGGGCCATCTACGTGCGCATCACATCGCCCGACGGCTATGTGCTGACCACCGAAGCGATGCCGACCTTCGAGTTCGAAGGCGAACGGTTGAGTTACTCGGCCATGCGTGAGATCGACTACCAGAACCAGGACCTCGAAGTGGGCATCTTCTTCAACTCGACGGGATTTGCGGCCGGGACCTACACGATCGAGCTCTACTCCGAAGGCCGTCTGATCGGCAGCAACCAGATCGTCATGAAATAACCCGGGGGGGGGAGAAGGCCACGCCGAGAGACAGGGACTGGGAGAGCACAACACCGGGAGAGAACGGGACCGGGAGAGCGCCACACCGGGAGAAATCGAAACCGGGAGAGCGCCACACCGGGAGAAATCGAAACCGGAAAAGGCCGAAAAAATCCCTGCAACAAGATTGTTGCAGGGATTTTTTCGCAGGAAGCGGACTTCCGGAGTCCCGGATCAGCGGATCAGCGGATCAGCAGGTTCCGAGAACCGGAATGCCGACAGTTCAACGAAGCCGGCCCGGCAAAGCCGCAAATCACCCGATCAGCGAATCCCGCATTTGCGGAGTACCTTCAACAACTCGGGTTGCAGATTCTGCGCCCAGCGCCAGTAACCCAGATCCGAGGGATGCGTCCCGTCGGCCGACGTCACATGGTCCGTACCCGTCAGATTCGCCTTGTCGATGAAGTAGACGTTGTCGAACTCCTCCATCGCCTTCGCCATCATCTCGCGGGCCGCAGCCTGCTTCGCCTCCTCACGGGAACGGCTGCCGAGATTGAAGTTTCCGCTTTCGCGGTAGATCGTCTGCACGAAAATCAGCGGCGTCGAGGGCAGCTTCGCACGGATCCGCGCAATGAACGGCAGCAGCCGTTCGCGGATCATCTTCGCATCCGGATTCGAAAATCCGTCGAAAACAATCGCATCCGCATCCTTCACATCCCCCAGATAATCCGCAAAATAGGGTTGGAGTTTGCAGTTCCCGCTGCATGCGATGCTGCAAAAATAGAGCCCCGTATTGCGCTCGATCTGCATCGGGTAGCTCATCCCCGCACGGCTCGTGCTCACGCCGTGCGTGAAACTCGACCCGAAGATCACGATCTTGTGCCGGAAGGGATTCTCCATCGCTTCGATCCGCGCCCCTTCGTCCACACCGATCTGCAACGACAGCAGCTCGCTGTAATTCGGAAGGTAGAGCAGGCACTCCTTCTCCGCATCATCCATCTCGCCGATCAGCGTGAAGGCCCGGCCGCGCTTCCCGGGAGCCAGCGACGAGGCATAGACCCACTCGCCGTCGCGGCGGATGTAGAGGTCGAACCCCTCCGAAGCGACCCGCGGCGTACTCGCCCCGCCATAGACGAACGAGGTGTAGACCGGCAGCAGGTCGAGACGCGTGGTATTGGTCCGGAAGACCACGGCCAGGCCCGCCGAACAGCGGATCTGCTGGTTCTCGGACTTCGTGAAACCCTTGTAGCGCGTCGTGTCGATCCGATGGTAGGGATGCGAGGTCGGCAGCGCCTTGCCGATCAGCGTAAGCTCCGTGGCATCCACGAAGCGCATCTGGGCGGCGACCGTGCAGAACGCCATCAGTGCGGCCGCCAAAACAATCAGTCTTTTCATAGGTTTTGGGTATCAGTAGTTTTCAAAAAGGGCGAAGTTCGGAAACTTCGCCCGTGGAAAAACCGGTCGCCCGGAGTTTATTTCGACTGCTCCTGCCAGATCAGGGCCGAGGCGCCGAGGATGGCGGCATTCTTGCCCTGGATACCGCTCGGGAGCAGTTTCACCTTGTTCTTGAAGACAAACAGCATGTTCTCCTCCATGTACCACTGCGTGGGATCGAAGAGCAGCTTCCCGGCCTTCGAAAGCCCGCCGAAGAGGAAAATCGCCTCCGGAGAGGTCACCGTGACCACATCGGCAAGCGCACGGCCCAGCATCTCGCCCGTCAGGCGGAAGGCCTCCTTCGCAAGGGGATCGCCCTGCTCGGCGGCGGCCGAGATCATCGAAGCGTCGAGGTCGCTGAACGCAATGTCGCGCAGTTTGCTCGGGGCGGTCATCGTCGCCATCAGCTCGAAGGCCGTGCGTTTGATGCCCGTTGCCGAAACGTAGGTTTCCAGACAGCCCCGGCGGCCGCAGCCGCACTCACGACCGTTGTGCTCGACGATCACGTGGCCGAACTCGCCCGCGAAACCGTCGTGCCCGTAGATCATCTCGCCGTTGGCCACGAATCCCGAACCGAGACCCGTACCGAGCGTGATCATCACGAAATCCTTCATGCCCTTGGCATTTCCGTAGATCATCTCGCCGATGGTCGCCGCATTCGCATCGTTCGTCACGAGCACCTTCTGGCCGTCGAAGCGTTGCGAGATGTCCTCCGCCAGGCGGAAAAGACGCCGCTCGGGATTCCGGTCCGTATCGCTCTCCCTGAAACGCCACAGATTCGCCGGCGTCTCGACCGTCCCCTTGTGGTAGTTCGCATTCGGCGCCCCGATGCCGATACCCATCAGTTCGTAGTCGAACGAGACGCTCTGGGCCAGCGCCTTCATCGAGTCGCAGAGATCCTCCACATAGGCCGGATAGTCGTCCACGTAGGGGTACTTCTTGGTCGAAATGACCGATTCGGCATACAGATCGCCGTTTTCATCCACGAGGCCGAACGCGGTATTGATGCCGCCGATATCCACCCCGATCGCGAGTTTTTTCATAGCAATATTCAGATTAAGTAGGTTCAATGTCGATTTTATCCTTTCAAAGTTAAGCGAAAATTCGGCCACTCCAAAGTTTTTTTCTAATTTTGGGTCGGTTTTCCGTCGAAAAACACCTCCGAACCATGCAAAACAACGACCAGCTGCTCCAAATCATCGAAAATTATCTGGCCCAGACCGAATTCCCGGCCGAGCCCGAACTCCTCTACGCACCCATCGGGTATTCGCTCGCCGGCGGCGGAAAACGGCTCCGCCCCATGCTGCTGATGCTCGCCTGCGGCATCTTCTCCGACGATATGCAGCGCGCCCTGCCCGCAGCCGCGGCCGTCGAGATGTTCCACAACTTCACCCTGCTGCACGACGACATCATGGACAACGCCGCCATGCGCCGCGGAAAACCCTCGGTATTCGCCAAATGGGGACAGAACGTCGCCATCCTTTCGGGCGATGCCATGCTCATCTGCGCATACCGGCTGCTGAACGCCATCGCCCCGCAGCATCTGCCCCAGGTCCTGACCACATTCAACACCATGGCCCTCGAAGTCTGCGAAGGACAACAGTACGACATGGATTTCGAACAGAAGGCAAAAGTCTCCGTCGTCGAATACATGCACATGATCGAACTCAAAACCTCGGTCCTGCTGGCCGGGTCCGTCGTTATCGGAGCCATGCTGGGCGGCGCCTCCGAGGAGGATTGCCGCAAACTCCGCCGCTTCGCCGTCGAGTTGGGACTGGCCTTCCAGTTGCAGGACGACCTGCTCGACAGCTACGGCGACGAACGCCTCGGAAAGGCAATCGGCGGGGACATCCTCGAAGGCAAGAAAACCTACCTGATGATCACGGCCATGAGCCACGCCGACGAAGCCACGCGCGAAGTGCTGCGGAACGCCCACCGCGACCCGACGCTCTCCGACACGGAGAAAATCGCGGCCGTGAAGGCGATCTACGACCGGCTGGACATCCCCCGGCTTACCGAACAGCAGATCTCGCTGCGTTTCGAACGCGCGCTCGCAATCCTCGACACCCTCTCGGCCGGACCCGAACGCACGAAACGGATGCGCGACTTCGCCGCCGGGCTGATGGACCGCAAACACTGATTCCCTCATGAAGCGTTCCGACATCGAGATCATGGCCCCCGTGGGGTCGTACGAATCACTGGCCGCGGCCATCCAGGCCGGAGCCGACGCCGTCTACTTCGGAGTCGGAAAGCTCAACATGCGCTCGGCGTCGGCCGCGAACTTCTCGTTCGAAGACCTCGGACGCATCGTCGAAAAAGCCCACCGCGCCGGCGTAAAGGCCTATCTGACGGTCAACACGATCGTCTACGAGGAGGAGATCGGCGACCTGCACGCCGTCATCGACCGCGCCCGGAAGGCCGGGGTCGACGCCGTCATCGCCTCGGACATGGCCGCCATCCGCTATGCCCGGCAGATCGGGCAGGAGGTCCACATCTCGACCCAATGCAACATCTCGAACTCCGAAGCCGTGCGCTTCTACGCCCAATGGGCCGACACGGTAGTGCTGGCCCGGGAGCTCTCGCTCGGACAGGTCGCCGAGATCCACCGCAGGATCGAGGCGGAGCAGATCCGCGGACCGCGCGGCGAACTGGTCGAGATCGAAATGTTCGCTCACGGAGCACTCTGCATGTCGATCTCCGGGAAATGCTACCTCTCGCTCTATGAAACCGGCTGTTCGGCCAACCGCGGCGCCTGCCGCCAGTTGTGCCGCCGCAAATACACCGTCTCCGACAAGGAGACCGGCGCGCAGCTCGACATCGACGGACGCTACGTCCTCTCGCCGAAGGATCTCTGCACGATCGACTTCCTGGACAAGATGGTGGCGGCCGGGGTCCGGGTCCTGAAAATCGAGGGTCGCGCCCGCGGCGCCGAATACGTGAAGCGCGTGGTATCGTGCTACGACGAAGCCCTGAAAGCCCTGGAGGCCGGGGAGTACACCCCGGAGCTGGCCGCCGGACTGAAAGAGCGGCTCCGCGAGGTCTTCAACCGCGGATTCTGGGAGGGATACTACGCCGGACGCCCCGTCGTCGAGCACAGCCCCGCCTACGGATCTTCGGCCACCCGGCGCAAGGTCTATGTCGGCAAGGTGGTGAACTTCTACAAGAAACTCTCCGTCGCCGAGGTAGCCGTCGAGGCGTCGCCGGTCAGCGTCGGCGATGCGATCTTCTTCCTCGGTGCCACGACCGGCGTCGCCGAGCAGACGCTCGCCGAGCTCCACGGTCCCGACGGCAATCCCTGCGAGACCGTAGCCCAGGGCGAACTCTGCGCCATCCGCACCCCCGGCATCATCCGACGCGGCGACCAACTCTACAAATTCGTCGATGCCGAATAGCGGGGAAACCGCACGGAAAAAGCGCGCCCGAAGCCAATCGGCGAACAGCAACCCTATTTTATTCGTACCTTTGCGGTCGATGCATCCCTATCCGAACATATCCGGACCTGCGGACGGCGTTCCGATGCCCCGACGTCTGGGCGCCATCCTCGCCGTAGCTTTCGGCGTCTCCCTCTCGGTCATCGACGGCACCATCGCAAACGTCGCGCTCCCCACCATCGGCGCCCGGCTCGGCATCTCCGCCGCCGACTCGATCTGGATCGTCAACGCCTACCAGCTCGCCATCATGGTCTCGCTGCTCTCGTTCTCCGCCCTCGGCGACGTCATCGGATGCCGCAAGGTCTACATCGGCGGTCTGATGCTCTTCACCGTGGCGTCCGTCGGCTGCGCCCTCTCCGGATCGTTCCAGACACTCGTCCTGACCCGCGTCATGCAGGGATTCGGCGCCGCGGCCATCACCTCCGTGAACACCACCCTCATCCGCTTCATCTACCCCAAGGCGCAGCTCGGACGCGGCATGGGAATCAACGCCACGGTCGTCGCCGTGTCGTCGGTCGCCGGACCCACACTCGCCGCCGGAATCCTTTCCGTCGCCGACTGGCCCTGGCTCTTCGCCGTCAACATCCCCATCGGACTCGCGGCCCTGGGAATCAGCCTCCGATTCCTCCCCGAAAATCCCGTCAAGGACCGCAGACACCGCTTCGACTGGCGGGATGCTCTGATGAACGCCCTGACCTTCGGCCTGCTCATGGGCTCCGTCGAAGGCTTCTCCCACGGTCTCGACCCCCGGATCCTCTCGGTCGGAATCGCCGCCCTGCTCATCGTCGGGTTCTTCTTCATCCGCACCCAGCTTCGCGAGACCTATCCCATCCTGCCGTTCGACCTGCTGCGCATCCCGATCTTCGCCGTCTCGGTCCTCACGTCGATCTGCTCGTTCCTCGCCCAGATGCTCGCCATGGTCGCCCTGCCCTTCTTCCTGCAACACGCCTGCGGATACGACGACGTGCAGACCGGGCTGCTGCTCACCGCCTGGCCCGCCGTCATCATGGTCGTCGCCCCCGCTGCCGGCATGCTCGTGGAGCGCATCCACGCCGGCGTGCTCGGCGGAACCGGACTCACGGCCATGGCTGCCGGACTCTTCCTGCTCGCAGCGCTGCCCGAGCATCCGACCGACTTCGACATCATCTGGCGGCTGGTGCTCTGCGGCGCCGGATTCGGACTCTTCCAGTCACCGAACAACAGCATCCTGATCGCCTCGGCGCCGCCCACACGGAGCGGCTCGGCCAGCGGCATGCTGGCTACGGCCCGGCTCGTCGGGCAGACGACCGGCGCGGCCCTGATGGCCATGCTCTTCCACTTCGTGCCGCAGAACAGCACCCACGCGGCGCTGACCATCGCCGGAGGTTTCGCCGTCGCCGCCGCCGTCATCAGTTTCGCACGCATCTCGCTGCCCCTGCCCGAAGGGCTGGCCCGAAAAACCCGGAAATCGAAATGAAACGACTGATCCCGACACTTCTGCTCCTGCTACTGGCCGCCGGACTGCGGGCCGAAACCCGGACCGCCGACTCGCCCGACTTCATCCGCCCGCCCTACCTCCGCACCGGAGATACGGTGGGACTCGTTTCGCCAGCCGGCAAGCTCCACAAGAAGATCGACACCGCCCGCATCCGGGAACGGATCGAAGCCTGGGGGCTTCACGTCCGCTTCGGGGCGTTCTGCGCCAACCGCGAAGAGCCCTATTTCGCCGGAACCGACCGCCAGCGTGCCGACGACCTCCAACGCATGATCGACGACCCGTCGGTGAAGGCCGTCATCGCCTGCCGCGGCGGCTACGGTTCGGTCCGGCTGCTCCCGCTCGTGGATCTCGCGGGGCTGCGTGAGAATCCCAAATGGATCGTGGGGTTCAGCGACATCACCACGCTGCACCTCGTCCTGCGCCGGATGGGCATCGAAAGCATCCACGGCCCGATGCCCTCGGGATTCCGGATCGATGAAAAGGAGCGGGAGCCGGACGAGCGGGACATCTCGGCCGAATCGCTCCGCCAGGCGCTCTTCGGCGAGACTCGCCGCATCGAGGCGGAACCCCACCCGCTGAACTGCCCCGGCACAGCCCGCGGACGGCTGGCCGGCGGGAACCTGACGGTGCTCTGCGCCGCGAACGGCACGCCCGAAGCCCTCGACGCCGCAACGCCGACGATCCTCTTCATCGAGGAGATCGGGGAGTTCGCCTACCGCATCGACCGCATGATGCAGAGCCTCGAACGCAACGGAACGCTCCGGAAGGTCCGGGCCGTGCTCGTCGGACACCTCTCGAAGACGATCGGATGCGACAAGTTCGGGGTGCCCGATGCCGAAGCCGTCATCGCGCCGTATGTCCGGGAGCTGGGCATTCCCGTCGTCTTCGGAGTTGCTGCCGGGCATGAGGATCCCAACCTCGCCCTCTACATGGGCCGCGAGGTCGAGGTCCGGGTCGACGGGGCAGGCGCCTGCATCGACTTCTGTTCCGAAACACCATCCGAAGAGTAATCCCGGCCCCGTTTCCCGGGATGCGGAACGGCTTCCGACAAAAATTTCACGCGGGTCCGTCGTTTTGCAGGCGACTTTTCGTATCTTTGTGGAAAACCCGTACACATTATGTTCCCTGCAAAAACCTACGTCGCACGACGCCGCGAGCTGCGCACCAAAATCGGAAACGGCATCATCCTGCTGCCCGGAAACCCGCTCTCGCCCAACAACTATCCCAACAACGCCTACTATTTCCGCCAGGACTCCTCGTTCCGCTACTACTTCGGACTGAACGTCCCCTCGATTGTCGGTCTCATCGACGCCGACTCCGGCGAAGAGGCCCTCTACGGCGACGACTTCACCGTCGAGGACATCATCTGGACCGGTCCCCAGCCCACACTCCGCGAAATGGGCGCCGAAGTCGGCATCACGGCGACCTTCCCCCTGGCCGGACTCGCCGACCGCGTCCGCAAGGCCGTCGCCCTCGGCCGCAAGGTCCACTACCTGCCCCCCTACCGCGGCGAAACGAAACTCCTGTTGTCGGACCTCCTCGGAATCAAGCCCGCCGCACTGCACGACTACAAGTCCGTGGACCAGATGTTCGCCGTCGCCGAGATGCGCGAAAAGAAGAGCGCCGAGGAGATCGAAGCCCTGGAACGCGCCTTCCGCATCGGATACGACATGCACACGCTGGCCATGAAGATGTGCCGCCCGGGAATCATCGAACGCGAAATCGCCGGCGCCATCGAAGGGGTGGCCAAGTCGTGCGGACAGGGCGTGTCGTTCCCCTCGATCGTCTCGCAGCACGGCGAAACGCTCCACAACCTCAACGCCGAAGGCGTGCTGGAGGAGGGCCGGCTGCTGTTGTGCGACGCCGGCGGCGAAAGCCTCGAAGGATATTGCTCGGACCACACGCGCACCTACCCCGTCAGCGGACGCTTCACCCAGAAACAAAAGGAGATCTATGAGATCGTCCTCGCGGCCCACGACCACGTGGCCCGCATCGTCAAGCCCCACATGATGTACACCGAAGTGCACAACGCCGCCTACATGGTCCTCGCCGAAGGACTCGTCGCACTGGGCCTGCTGAAAGGATCCCCGGCCGACGCCGTGGCCGCCGGAGCCATGACGATGTTCATGCCCCACGGTCTCGGACACGGACTCGGCATGGATGTCCACGACTGCGAGGCCATGGGCGAACGGTCGTTCGACTTCGCAACGATCGCTGAACGCGCCGCACAGTCCGGAACCTGCATCTACCGCGCCGCCTGGCGCCTCGAACCCGGAACGGTCCTGACCGACGAGCCCGGACTCTACTTCATCCCGGCGCTGATCGACAAGTGCCGCGCCGAAGGCCTCTACACGGGAATCGTCAACTACGACGCACTCGACACCTACCGCGATTTCGGCGGAATCCGCATCGAGGACGACATCCTCGTGACCGAAACCGGAAGCCGCATCCTCGGTGACCGCCGGATCCCCGCGACGGTCGGGGAACTGGAAGCCGTCGTCGGACGATAATCCGCTCCCGACACCTCCCGCTCAACGAAAAACCCGACATCTGCACATGAAAAAGATCCTCTTCACACTTTTTGCGGCGCTGCCGCTGCTCGCCGCGGCACAACCCCGGGACTGGGCCAATTACGGCCGCTATGCCGAAGCCAATGCGCTTCTCGAAAAGGCTCCCGACGTCGTCTTCATGGGAAATTCGATCACCGACGGCTGGGACGACGCCCATCCGGAGTTCTTCACCGACAACAACTTCGCCTGCCGCGGAATCGGCGGGCAGGTCTCCTCGCAGATGCTCTGCCGGTTCCGCGCCGACGTCATCAACCTCCGTCCGAAAGCCGTGGTGATCCTCGCCGGAACCAACGATCTGGCCCTCAACAACGGACCGATCGACACCGAACACATCGTCGAAAACATCGTCTCGATGGCCGAGCTGGCCCTCGCCGCCGGAATCCGCCCGATCCTCTGCTCGGTACTCCCCGCCGGGGCGTATCACTGGCGCCCCGAAGTGACGGACGTCCCCGGAAAGATCCGGGACCTCAACGACCGGGTCCGGAAGTATGCCGAAGAACGCGGGATCGGATGGGTGGACTACCATCCGGCACTGGCCGCCGAAGACGGGTCGCTGCGCCCCGAATACACCTACGACGGAGTACACCCCACACGGGCCGGGTATGACGTCATGGAAAAGGTCATCATGCCCGTACTGGCTCCGTACCGGAGCGAAACCCGGTAGCGGATCATGTATCGGTCGACCGGATTGCCGAACGCCCGGATTCAGGTGGCGGACTCCCTGCGGGGAATCGCCGTGGCCGGAATCATCCTCATCCACGCCTGCGAGCACTTCAACCTCTACTGGTCCGGAATCCCGTTCGACAGGGCCCTCGTCGACGGTTGGGAGGAGCCCGTCGAACGCTTCGTATGGTGGCTCCTCGCCGGGAAAATGTACACCATCTTCGCCCTGCTCTTCGGGTTGAGTTTCTACATCCAGAACGACAACCAGGCACAGCGCGGGTATGATTTCTCCCGTCGGTTCCGCTGGCGCATGCTCCTGCTGCTGCTCATCGGATTCGTCAACACGGCCTTCTACAACGGCGACGTGCTGGTTCTCTACGCTTTGCTGGGACTCTCGCTCCCGCTCTTCGCCCGGCTCCCGACCCGCTGGCTCTGGGGCGCATTCGCCCTCTTCGCGCTGCAACCCCTCGAACTCTTCCAACTCTGCGGCGGCGGGAACCTCTACGTCGACCCCGAACCGTGGAGCGCCGCCGCAAACCCGGCCTACACCGGCGGAAATCTGCCCGAAGCGTTGCTCGCAAGCCTCCGATACGGGCAGCCCGTCACCCTGGCCTGGTATCTCGACAACGGCCGCATCACGCAGACCCTCGCCATGTTCCTCCTCGGACTGCTGCTGGGACGACGGAGGCTCTTCTACGACGAGCCCGGAAACCGCCGCATCTGGGGCCGGATCCTCGTCGCAGGACTCCTCATCGCCGCCGTGCTCTTCCCCGGGTACGGTGCAGCGGGCAGCCCATTGCGCGTGATGACCAACGCATGGTACAACCTCGCCCAGACGATGGCGCTCGTATCCGCGGTCGTCCTGCTGTGGTACGCCTCCGCAGGCTTCCGACGGGCCGTCGGACCCCTCGCGGCCATCGGGCGCATGAGCCTGACGAACTACCTCCTGCAATCCATCCTCGGAACGGCGATCTTCTACCACTGGGGCGCCGGCCTCTACTGCAAGGTCGGAATGGTCTACGGACTGCTCATCGGCGCGGGGATCGTCATCGTCCAGTATCAGTTCTCGCGGTTCTGGCTCCGGAGATTCTCTCACGGTCCCGTGGAGTGGATCTGGAAACGCCTGACCTGGCTCGATATTCCCTTCCTGAATCGAAAAATCGCCTCCTGAGGGCGATTTTTTCGTCCCGGGGGTTGTTTTTCCCGATTATTTCGTATATTTATAGTCGCGCAAAAAACGGGAGAGGATCCCGCCCGTCCAAATGCCGCCCAAAACGAAACAAAATACCTAAAACTATTCGGAATATGAAAAACTATTCAGCCAAAGAGATCAAGAACATCGTCCTCATCGGTGCCCCCGGCACGGGTAAAACTACCCTTGCCGAAGCGATGGCTTACGAGGGGAAAGTCATCGACCGCAGGGGTAGTATCGAGACCAACAACACGCTCTCGGACAACACGGATATCGAGCACGAATACAAACGCTCGATCTATTCCACGATCCTCTTCACCGAATTCATGGACCGAAAACTCAACATCATCGACTGCCCGGGATCGGATGACTTCTGCGGAAGCCTCTTCTCCGCATTCAAAGTCGGCGACATCGGGGTATTCCTCTTCAACGCCCAGAACGGATGGGAGGTCGGCAGCGAAATCCAGGCCCGCTACGCCCGCCTGCTCCAAAAACCCGTCATCGGCGTCATCAACCAGCTCGATGCCGACAAGGCCAGCTTCGAGGCCACGTTCGACTCCATCAAGGCCGCCTCGCGCGTGAAACCCGTCATCGTGCAGTATCCCGTCAACCAGGGTCCCGAATTCAACGCCTTCATCGACGTCCTGCTCATGAAAATGTACCGATTCAAGGACAACGACGGACACCGCGAAGAGCTCGAAATCCCCGCCGAAGAGATGGAGAAGGCCACGGAACTGAACAAGGAGCTCGTCGAAATGGCCGCCGAGCAC
This sequence comes from Alistipes sp. An66, assembly GCF_002161445.1. Taxonomy (GTDB): domain Bacteria; phylum Bacteroidota; class Bacteroidia; order Bacteroidales; family Rikenellaceae; genus Alistipes; species Alistipes cottocaccae. The sequence continues at coordinate 339,127 of NZ_NFHT01000001.1, read as the reverse complement.
GACGAGGCCCTCATGGAACTCTATTTCGACAAGGGAACCCTCACGCAGGACGACATCCGCGCCGGACTCAAAATCGGCGTCTCGAAACGCGAGGTGATGCCCATCTTCTGCGCCAGCGGAAAACGCGACATCGGAACCAAACGACTCATGGAGTTCATCATCAACGTCGCTCCGGGCCCGCTGAAAGCCCCCGCATTCCTCTCGACCGAGGGCGAGGAGATCACCGCCGACGAAACGGCTCCCGCCGTGGCGTTCGTCTTCAAGAGCCAGGTCGAGCAGCACATCGGCGAAATCTCCTACTTCCGCGTCATCCGCGGCAAGATCGCCGAGGGTACCGAGCTCGTCAACACCCGCACCGGAAACAAGGAGAAGCTCTCGCAACTCTTCGCCGTCGCCGGAAAGAACCGCATCAAGGTTACGGAACTCTCCGCTGGTGACATCGGCTGCACGGTGAAACTCAAAGGCACGCGCACGAACGATACGCTCGCCGCCGCCTCGAACCTCGTGACGATCGAACCGATCGTCTTCCCCGAACCCCGCTACCGCGCCGCCGTCAAGTGCAGGGAGCAGAGCGACGAGGAGAAGCTCGGCAAGTTGCTCAACGATGCCAAGTTCGAGGACCCGACGATTCTGGTCGAATACTCCAAGGAGCTGAAACAGACCATTATCCAGGGCCAGGGCGAACACCATCTGAACATCCTCCGCTCGCGGATCGAAAAGGAGAACAAACTCTCCTACGAGTACATCGCCCCGCGGATCCCCTACCGTGAGACCATCACGAAGGTCGCGCAGGCCGACTACCGCCACAAGAAGCAGTCGGGAGGCGCCGGGCAGTTCGGCGAGGTGCACATGATCATCGAACCCTACTACGAGGGAATTCCCGAACCGAAGAACTACAAGGTCCCCGGAAAGGGCGACATGGTGGTCAACGTCAAGACCAAGGAGGAGTACGATCTGGCGTGGGGCGGAAAACTCCAATTCTACTCGGCGATCGTCGGCGGAGCCATCGACGCACGCTTCATGCCCGCCATCCTCAAAGGTATCATGGAGAAGATGAACGAAGGGCCGCTCACGGGTTCCTACGCCCGCGACATCCGCGTGGTGATCTACGACGGTAAGATGCACCCGGTGGATTCGAACGAAATCTCGTTCAAACTCGCCGCACGGAACGCCTTCAAGGAGGCCTTCCGCAACGCAGGTCCCAAGATCATGGAGCCGATCTACAACGTCGAGGTCCTCGTCCCGAGCGAGTACATGGGCGCCGTGATGAGCGACTTGCAGAACCGCCGCGCCATGATCGCCGGCATGGAGTCCGACAAGGGTTTCGACCGCCTCAACGCCCTCGTGCCGCTGGCCGAACTCTACCGATACTCCACGACCCTCTCGTCGCTGACCTCCGGCTCGGCCACCTACACCATGAAGTTCTCCTCTTATGAGCAGGTGCCCGCCGACGTGCAGGACAAACTCCTCAAAGCATACACCGACACCGACGAGGAGTAACCCCGCCGAACAACCGAACCGATCCCGAGACGGGCCGCCTCTCCGGCGGCCCGTCTCCTCGTTTGTCCGCCCGGAGGTCCCGGGGAAAGGCCCCGGAGCTCCCCGCGGAACAACATTCCGGACAATGCCACGTTAAATTAATGTTAACAATCCGTGTCAAATCCGTTATATAGCGAAAAATCAAGTAAATTTGTTCACAATTTGCACAGAACATCCGAGTATGAGTGAAATCTACACCTTCATTGTCGGTATCCTTGGAATTCTCGCCATCTCCGGACTTTTCGTCGGCGTCACGAACGATGCGGTCAACTTTCTGAACTCCGCCATCGGCTCCAAGGCCGCCTCGATGAAAGTCATCCTCCTGGTCGCCTCGCTCGGCATCATCGTCGGCGTCGTGACGTCGAGCGGCATGATGGAGGTCGCACGCAGCGGCATGTTCAACCCCGGGCTCTTCACCTTCCACGAGGTGATGATGCTCTATCTGGGCGTCATGTTCGCAAACGTCATCCTCCTCGACCTCTACAACTCCTGGGGCCTCCCCACGTCGACGACCGTCTCGCTCATCTTCTGCCTGCTCGGATCGGCCATCGCCGTCTCGATCTACAAGATCTCCAACGATCCCGAACAGGGTATCGCTTCGCTCGGACAATACATCAACACGTCGAGGGCCATGGGTATCGTCTCGGCAATCCTCCTCTCGGTGGTCATTGCCTTCACCTGCGGTACCGTCGTCATGTACATCTCCCGGGTCATCTTCTCGTTCCGATACACGGTCGTATTCCGCCGTTACGGTTCGCTCTGGTGCGGAGCATCCCTCACGTCGATCATCTACTTCGCCGTATTCAAGGGGCTGAAATCCATTCTCGCCGGGCATGACTTCATCCGTTGGATCGACCACAACCTCCTGCTGGCCATCTTCATCTGCTGGGTTGTCTGCTCGCTGGCGCTCTTCTTCATCCAGCGGTTCAAGATCAACATCCTGCGCATCACCATCCTCTCGGGAACCTTCGCCCTGGCCCTCGCATTCGCCGGTAACGACCTCGTGAACTTCATCGGCGTTCCCGTCGCCGGGTTCGATGCCTTCTCCATCGCCCGACACTCGGGCGATGCCGGAATGCTCATGGAGGCCCTCAACGAGAATGTCCCCGCGAACTTCCTGATCCTGCTCGCCGCCGGAGCCATGATGATCCTCACGCTCTGGACCTCGAAGAAGGCCATGCATGTCACCGAAACCGAACTTTCGCTCTCGGCCCAGGGAGACGACGGACAGGAGCAGTACGGCTCGTCGCTCTTCTCCCGAACGATCGTGCGCGCCGCCATCAACATCAACGCCGGCGTGGAGCGAATCGTCCCCCCGAGAATCCGCGAGGCGATCTCCAAACGGTTCGAATACGAGGACGTCGAGCACAGCGGAGCCCCCTACGACATGATCCGCGCAACGGTCAACCTCACGACTTCGGCCCTGCTGATCGCCATGGCCACCTCGCTCAAACTCCCCCTGTCGACCACCTACGTCTGCTTCATGGTCGCCATGGGTTCGTCGCTCGCAGACCGCGCCTGGGGCCGCGAGAGCGCCGTGTACCGCATCTCCGGCGTGATGACCGTCGTCGCCGGATGGTTCATCACCGCACTCGGCGGTTTCTTCATCGCCCTGATCGTCGGATTCGCGCTCATCTACGGCGGAACCCCCGCCTTCATCGTCATCACCCTGCTCTGCGGCTGGATGCTCGTCCACAGCAACTTCCTCAAAAAGGACAAGGAGAGCCCCGCCGCCCGGCAGCAGGCCAAAACCAACGACGACATCATCGCCGACCTGCGCGACGAGGTATGCACAACGATGGAGTCCGCCACCAAGATCTACGACCGCACGCTGATCGCCGTATTCAAGGAGAACCGCAAGGTCCTGCGCGACATGGTCAAGGAGTCGAACGACCTCTTCTACCACTCCCGGGAGCGCAAATACTCCCTGCTGCCGACGCTCAAAAAACTCCAGGGCGAGGATGTCAACACCGCCCACTACTACGTGCAGGTCGTCGACTACCTCAACGAGATGACCAAGGCGCTGATGCACATCACACGTCCGGCCTTCGAGCACATCGACAACAACCACGAAGGGCTCTCGATGGAGCAGACCCGCGACCTGATGTCGATCAACGACGACGTGGAGTCGATCTACCGGCGCATCAACCAGATGCTGCGCGAGGGAGACTTCTCCGAGATCGAAACCGTCCTCACGATGCGCGACCAGCTCTTCGAGTCGATCGCCGAGGCCATCAAGTCGGAGCTCACGCGCATCAACGAGGCCCGTTCGAACACCAAGGCTTCGATGCTCTACCTGACGATCCTGACCGAGACCAAGAACATGGTGCTCCAATCGCGCAACCTGCTCAAATCGCAGCAATACTTCCTCAAACACCGCCCGGGGCCCAAGACCTGGATCAAATAGCGGGCGGAGAGGGGCCGGGGGGGGGACGACAGGGAGCCGCCGGAACGCCGGACCTGCGTGGTAGGGAGGAAAGATGGAGATGGAAGAAGACGCCGGGGCGCCGGATATTCAAGAAAACAGAGGTTCAAAGAAAAATGGACATTGCCAAAGCCAAACGGCGCGAAAATATCGCCGAATATATCCTTTACCTGTGGCAGCTGGAAGATTTGCTGCGCGCTCTGCAATTCAGTCCCGAGGCGATCTTCTCGACGCTGATCGCCCCCCGCAAGGACATCGCCGAAGAGCAGAAACACATCTTCCTGCTCTGGTACCTCGATCTGGCCAACCTGCTCCAACAGGAGGGCAAAGAGGAAAAAGGACATCTTGAACACACGCTGCACCTGATTCAGGACCTGCACGACCTGCACCTCCAATTGATGAAGCTGCCGGTCGGCGAACACTACCGCCGTACGTTCGCGCGGCTCGAACCCGAACTGCCCCGTCTGCGCGCCGTGATCGGGAATCCCGGCATGAGCGACACCGAGCTCTGTTTCCGGGCGCTCTACGCCGCCATGCTCTACCGCATCAAGGGCGAAGGCGACAAGTCGGCCGTCACCGATACGCTGGAATTCATCTCACCGGTGATTGCCGAGTTGGCCGATCTTTACGGGAAGGTCGAGCGCGGTGAAATCGACCTCTTCAAAAACGACCCGGAGGCATAGCCGGTGGGGGGGGGAAGAGAGAGAGAGGGGAGAGAGGGGAGAAAAGGGAAAGGGAGAAAGAGAGAAAGAGAGAAAGAGAGTGTGTGAGTGAGAAAAAAGAGAGAGAGGATAGATAGGATGAAGCGTCCCCGGAAGCACAAACCGGAGGGAGAGAGGGCAGAGGAGAAGAAAGGAAGAGAGGAGAGGAAGGAAAGGAAGGAAAGAGGAGATCAAAAACAATACTTCGAAACACAAAAGAGGGTGTCCGGCAACCGCAGACACCCTTTTTTCCTTTCGGTGCGTCCCACGTCATGAATCCCCGGCCGTCACCGACCGGACCGGACCCGGATAAACGGAGCCAATTCCGAATCCGGGCAATTGATTCTTTGAAATATATCCATTATCTTTGTACGGACGGTTCAGACGGGCCGTCGACAGATTGAACCAAAGCGCATCGGCTTTTCTTCTTACGTCAGAAAATTGGACACTTTCACGATTGTAATGGAGAATGAGGGTTGGTGCTTGTGCCGTTTCCGGCGCGGGCATTTCCTTTGTCCCATTACAAGGTCGTCCAATACCTCTGACGTGGGCTTTGAATCCCGCGCTTTTTTCGTCGGCAGAGGTATGATACACATCGGAAATTTGATCGAAAAGGAGTTCCGCAGGCAGGAGCGTTCGGTGAGTTGGCTCGCCAAGAAACTATTCTGCGAACGAACCAACATCTACGACATCTTCAAGCGGCAAAGCATCGATACCGAAATGTTACTGCGCATCTCGGAGGCCCTGCACCACGACTTCTTCCAGTACTACCGCAGCTCCCTCGAAAAAGAGATACCAACCGCAACAACGCCGCACGAGCCCCGAGAAAACAGCCGGAATGACGATTCCGAACGTCAATAAAATCCACGTTTGCGTCAATATTCCTCGACACGCAGCCTTCGGACGATTCCCTGCGGCCGATTAATTTTGTATCTGCAAACCATAAAAAACCCAAACGACATGAAACAATTCAAACTCTTTCTGCTGATGTTCGTTGCAGCAGCCAGTCTGTGCAACTTCACCTCGTGCAAGGACGACGACGATGACAAGAAGAAGATCGACCCGGCCATTGTCGGCACGTGGGCCTGTTACAGCTCCTACGAAGTGATCACGTTGGTCCTCAATGCCAACGGATCCTTTATCGAAACGGCAACCTACACCGGATCGCTGGGATCCGACTCCGACACCTACACCGGGACCTATACCTACAACGGCTCGATTCTGACCCAGTACTACTCCGACGGCGACGTCTACTCCGCGTCGGCCAGCGTCAGCGGAAATACACTCATCTTCGACGGAGACACCTACACCCGGCAATAACCGGGAGTCCGCAAGATACGGAAGAGGGCGGGGAGATCGGTCCCCGCCCTCTTTCGCATGAATAGGCCGCTGTCTCTGCCCCGGCTATCCGAGGTCCAGCCCCATGATGTAGTCGTTCATATAGAAGCCCCCGCCGATCGGGAAATCCCCTTCGCGCAGGCGACGCATGCCCATCCGTTCGTAGAAGTGCACCGCCCGGTTCGAGCGGTTGACGTTGAGTTCCATGCGGCAGGCGCCCGGGCACTCCCCGCGGACATGCTCCACGGCCTGCCGGAACAAAGCCCGCCCCACGCCGGAACCCTGGCAGCCGGGCAGGACATAGATCTTCTGCAAATGGAACAGCCGCTCGCCCTGCCGCTCAACCGACACGTAACCGCACGGAACGCCGTTCCGGAACGCAAGGTAGAAGACATGGCCGTCCCGGAACTGCCCGCGGAGGCTCTCCTCGGAGTACATCCATGCCATCATGTAGTCGAGCTGCGCCGGGGTCAGGATCTCGCGGTAGGTGGCCGGAAAGGCCTCGCCGGCCAGTCGCCGGAGCAGCGGGATGTCGGACTCCGAGGCCCGGAGCAGGGAAATGCCCCGCGATTCCCGCCACGCTTCGCGCGTCAGGCACAGGACTTCTCCGGCATGTTGCGATCCGTCGGGGCAGACGGGCAGCTTCGCTTCGCTCCGCACATAGCGGAAACCGCACTTCTCCATCACCCGCCGCGACGCTCGGTTCCCGACAAAGCAACAGCCCCACAGCGCCGTAAGCCCCAACTCCCCGAACGCTCGCCGCGAGAGCCCGCCCAGTGCTTCGGGAATCAGTCCCCGGCCCCGCCAGTCGGTACCGACCCAGTAGCCCGCCTCGGCCTCCGAGGCTCCGATCGGGAAGTGAGCCGACGCCCCGAACAGCAGCCCCACGCATCCGACGGGACGATCCGTCCCGCGCAACACGACGGCGTAGGTCTCCGGAGCCGAAAAGATCGTACGGATCACCTCGCCGCTCTCCGCAACGCTCCGGTGCGGCGGCCAACCCGCAGCGGGACCCACCTGCGGATCCCGCGCCAGTTCGAAAAGAGACTCCGCATCCCCTTCACGCCACGGGCGCAAAACAAGTCGTTCGGTCGAAAGTCCGGTTTTCATGATTCAGATTCCCTGCAAAATTCGGAAAAATCAAAAAAGGCCAGCTCCCCGCGGAACCGGCCTGTCGCTCTCTGTCTGCAACAAACTATGCGTATTTGAACGTCGACTCGTCCGATACGGTCAGCTTCTTGCGGCCCTTTGCGCGGCGTGCTGCCAGCACCTTGCGTCCGTTGGCCGTAGCCATGCGAGCACGGAAACCGTGCTTGTTGATCCGCTTGCGACGCGAAGGCTGGTAAGTTCTCTTCATTGCCATAGCTATCTGTTTTTTGTTGTTTCTGACATTTTTACGGATTGCAAAAGTACAACAAAAAAACGATCCGCAAAAATTTTTCACGAAAATATTTCGAATTCCCCGGGAAAAAGCCCGAAATCCTATTATCTTTGTAGGAAGAGTCGCCCCGCCGAAGAGGCCGGAATACCCGGCCCGACCGGCGGAAACAGCGCTCCGCAACCCCTAACCAACATCCGAAATGGCTATATTCAAAGTCGAAGGAGGACACCGCCTCCACGGTTCGATCACCCCGCAGGGCGCCAAAAACGAAGCCCTGCAAATCCTCTGCGCCACACTCCTCACCCCGCAGCGCGTCGTCGTCCGGAACATCCCCCGGATCCTCGACGTGATGCAGCTCATCGAACTCCTCCGGCGCATGGGCGTCATCGTCGAACAGCTCGCCGACGACACCTACGCCTTCCAGGCCCGCGACATCGACTTCGAATACCTCCAAACCGACGATTACCGGAACCGCTGCACCCGCCTGCGCGGATCCGTCATGCTCATCGGACCGATGCTGGCCCGCTTCGGCGTCGGATACATCCCCAAACCCGGCGGAGACAAGATCGGACGTCGGCGGCTCGACACCCACTTCCTCGGATTCCAGAAACTCGGAGCCAGATTCAACTTCGACATCGCCGACGAATTCTTCATGGTCGAGGGCAAGGAGCTCAAAGGAACCTACATGCTCCTCGACGAGGCCTCGGTGACCGGTACCGCCAACATCGTCATGGCTGCCGTCATGGCCCGCGGAACCACCACCATCTACAACGCAGCCTGCGAACCCTATGTGCAGCAGCTGTGCCGCATGCTCAACCGCATGGGCGCCCGGATCTCCGGAATCGCCTCGAACCTCCTCACCATCGAGGGCGTCGACGCCCTCGGCGGTACGGAACACACCCTGCTGCCCGACATGATCGAGGTCGGCAGCTTCATCGGCATGGCCGCCATGAACCGATCCGAACTGACCATCCGCAACGTCTCCTACGAAAACCTCGGCATCATCCCCGCCCAGTTCGCCCGCATGGGCATCCGGTTCGAGCAGCGCGGAGACGACATCTGCATCCCCCAGCAGGACCATTACAGCATCGAAACCTTCCTCGACGGCTCGATCATGACCATCGCCGACGCCCCCTGGCCGGGACTGACGCCCGACCTGCTGTCGATCTTCCTCGTCGTCGCCACACAGGCCAAAGGCGCCGTGCTGATCCACCAGAAGATGTTCGAAAGCCGTCTCTTCTTCGTCGACAAACTCATCGACATGGGAGCCCAGATCATCCTCTGCGACCCCCACCGCGCCACGGTCATCGGGCACGACCACCGCATCAACCTGCGCGCCACGCGCATGACCTCGCCCGACATCCGGGCCGGCGTCGCCCTGCTGATCGCCGCCATGTCCGCCGACGGAGTCTCCACCATTCAGAACATCGACCAGATCGACCGCGGATACAAGGATATTGACCTGCGGCTCAATGCCCTCGGCGCCCGCATCGAACGCATCGACGAATGTGACGTCCGTAAATAGCCGAAACGCAGATCCATACGCACCGACACGATCCGGCCGGTCCGTGAGGGCCGCCGGATCTCCATAGACAACGTTTTCAAAACCCCGAAAAATCCATGTTTCTCGAAAACGCCAGCCGAAAGGGCTGGATCGAAGTAGTCTGCGGATCCATGTTCTCCGGAAAGACCGAAGAGCTGATCCGTCGGCTGAAAAGAGCACAGTTCGCCCACCAACGGGTCGAAATCTTCAAACCCCGGATCGACGTCCGCTACTCCGAGGAGGAGGTCGTCTCGCACGATGCCAACGCCATCCGCTCGACCCCCGTGGAGTCGCCCCAGAACATCCTGCTGATGACCTCCGACGTCGATGTCGTGGGCATCGACGAAGCCCAGTTCTTCGACGACAGCATCGTGGATGTCTGCCGGCAGCTGGCCGACAGCGGCGTCCGCGTCATCGTCGCCGGGCTCGACATGGATTACACCGGCAAGCCCTTCGGCCCGATGCCAGCCCTCATGGCCACGGCCGAGTACGTCACGAAGGTCCACGCCATCTGCGTCCGCTGCGGCAACCTCGCACACCACTCGCACCGCCTGACGGCCGACGAAAAGCAGGTCATGCTCGGCGCACAGGACAGCTACGAGCCCATCTGCCGCCACTGTTTCCGGGAGTTGCGGCTGGCAGAGAAAAAGCAGGGAAAGTAGCCCGCAAAGGCGGAAGCGGAGTCCTCCCGCACGAAAACACCCCTGTCGCCGATGGCGGCAGGGGTGTCCGTTTCCAGAGCACGGGCGGAACGGTGCCCGGTTGTTGTTCGATTGCTCCCGCTCCGATCGCACCCGCTCCGGGCGCCCCGCACCGAAACGGTTATTTCACCGTCGAAGCCACGGCGCCGCGAACCTCCGCCAGCAGAGCCGACAGTTCGGCAACCACGTCGGGATGCTCGGCCGCCACATTGTTCCGTTCACGCGGATCGGCGCTCAAATCATACAGTTGCGGCTCCGGAGCGTTGCCCAGTTCGGTCTTCGTCCAGAATTCCAGAGCCGGGCCGTCGCTCGGTTCCAGATACTTCCACGGCCCGGACAGGATCGCCAGCGTGTTGTTCAGATTCTGCTGCACGACGTACTCCCGGTCGTTCTGACGTTCGCCGAGCAGTTCCGGGAGGCAGTCCCGGCTGTCGGGAGCCGCCGTCGCGGGAAGTTCGGCCCCCGTCAGCGAAGCCAGCGAACGGTAGACGTCGATCTGCGAAAAGAGCGCCGGCTGTTCGCCCGGCCGTACGCGGGCCGGCCAGCGCACGATGAACGGAACCCGCGTCCCGGCTTCGTAAAGGCTGTATTTCCCGCCCCGGTAGATGCCCATCGGCGTATGGCCGTTCAGCAGTTCGAGCGCCCGGTCCTGATAGCCGTCGTCGATCACCGCCCCGTTGTCCGACGTGAAGATGAAGAGCGTATTGTCGGCAATCCCCAGGCAGTCCAGCGTCCGCATCACCTCGCCGATCGTCCAGTCGAGTTGCAGGATCACGTCGCCACGGGTCCCCAATCCGCTCTTGCCCGCAAAACGCGGGTGCGGAACGCGCGGAACGTGCACGTCCTGCGTCCCCATATAGAGGAAGAAGGGTTCGTCCCGGTGCTGCGCGATGAAGCGCACGGCCTTTGCCGTGATCGTGTCGGCGATGTTCTCGTCGACCCACAGCGCCGAACGCCCGCCCGTCATCCAGCCGATGCGCGGAATGCCGTTGACGATCGTATTGTTGTGCCCCTGGCTCGGTTTCAGCGTCACCAGTTCGGGATTCTCCTCTCCCGTCGGCCAGTCGCCTACCTTGTGGTCGTAGCTCACCGTGATCGGGTCCGCAGGATCCAGACCGACCACATGCCCGTCCTCGACAAAAACGCACGGAACACGGTCCACCGTCGCCGGAATCAGGAACTCATAGTCGAAGCCGATGTCGCGCGCTCCCGGACGGATCTCGGCGTTGAAATCCGTACCTCCGGCCGGACCCAGCCCCAGGTGCCATTTCCCCACGGCCCCCGTCGCATAACCCACGCTGTGGAGCGCATCGGCCAGCGTATGGCACGCCGTATCGATGATCAGTTCGGAGTTGCCCGGAGCAATGCCCGTATTCTGCTGCCGCCACGGATACATGCCCGTCAGCAGCCCGAAGCGCGACGGCGTACTCGTCGCCGAGGTGGCGTATGCGTTCGTGAATCGCCGGCCCTGCGCAGCCAGCCGATCGATATTCGGAGTCGAGATCTTCGTCGCCCCATAGCAGCTCAAATCACCGATTCCCAGATCGTCGGCATAAATGAAGATCACGTTCGGACGAGTCCCCGCAGCAGGTCGGGGTCCGTCGCCGCAACCCTGAAAAAGAGCCGCAGCCGGCAGTGCCGCCAGCAAACAGCAAGTGTTGGTTTTCATGGCTTTCGAAATTATGGTTGTCTATTATCAGTTCAAAATTCTGCCCCCGGAGCCGACGGACCGTGTCTGTTCTCAACAAGTTACGCCCAGCACCCTCTCTCAACACCCATCCTCAACAAGCCCTCTTTCAGCCCCCCCCTCTCTCAACGGCTCCCCCTCTCAACGGGCCCCCTTTCAACGCCCCTCTCTCAACGGGCCGCACGCAGCGCCTCGATGAAGACCGGCCACAGAGCCCACAGGTTCTCCGTTTGGAGCCACAGCTCCCGCGCCTGCGCCGCCGGGGTCGGATGCTCGCTCTCGATGTCCCGCAGGTAAGCCTCATCGGCCGGATGCTCCGCCGCCGTGAACTCCTCGAACCACGGGGCGAAATGGCTCCGGAAGCGTTGGAGCTCCCCCGCCGGCAGCTTCCCGTCCCGACGGTAGGCCGACCACAGCAGCAGAATCTCCCGCGCCGGGGATTTGTCCGAGATGTCGTTGATGACCTCGTCGAAAAGCTCCTCCTCGCCCATTGCCAGATAGTCGAAGGCCAGCAGCTGGCTCCCTTCCAGATGATCCTCCGGGTCGAGTTCGAGCAGCATCTCCAACAGCGCCGCCGAAAGTTCGAAATCATTGATCAGGAAGTGGTCGATGGCCGACGCACGGATCAGTTCCAGGGCCGCCCGCGAATTGCGGTGGTTCCATTCGAGATTCACCTCCTCATCCTCGGGAATCAGTTCCGCAAGGCGCTGGAACGCCTGAAACCGGGCATTGCAGGCTCCTTCGACATCCCCTTCGGCCTGCATCTGCCGCGTCCGGGCCAACACCCGGGAAAAATCATACGGACCCTCCCCGACCACCTCGAACGTCTGATCCGGAGTGGGTTCAAGCACAGCCTTTCGCATCGTCGCGTCGCAGTTTAAAGATCACAACAAGATATAGATGCGCTTGCGCAGCGTCCGCTGCTCGACACCCATGAAGTCCGCCACGATCAGGCGCGCCGACCGGAAGGCCGTATCCCCGGAGGTGACGGCGCAGGCCACGACGCCGAAAATCACAAAGCCCGCAAGAACCGGTCCCAGCGTCTTCGTGGCAATGACGTCGATCATCACGCCCGCCTGACCGCCGTATTGTGCGATCGCGGCGTTCAATCCCTCGACACCGCCCCAGAAGGCCATGCCGATCGCCGCCCAGATCAGGGCAATGATCGACTCGGAGATCATCGCTCCGTAGAAGACCGAGCGGCTCTCCCGTTCGTTGCGCATGCAGCGCGCCATCAGCGGCGACTGTGTGGCATGAAACCCCGAAATCGCGCCGCAGGCAATGGTCGTGAAGAGCATCGGGACGATCGGGAAATTCCGCGCATCGGCAATGCAGTTCCGCAGCGAGGTCAGCTCCGGGATCACGTAGTCCCGGTCGAACAGCAGTACGAAGAGGATCCCGAGCGCCATGAACAGCAGGGCAAAGCCGAAAATCGGATAGATCCGGCCGATGATCTTGTCGACCGGCAGCAGCGTCGCCGCAATATAATAAAGAAGAATCACCCCCAGCACGATCAGCAGCAGCCACGAGAAACCGCCGAAGGCCGGAACGTCCAGAGACGGGATATCCAGTCGGTTGGCGATCAGCGAGGCGGGTTGCGAAAGGAAAACTGCTCCTACGAGGATCATCAGCCCTGCGGAAAACAGGCGCATGACGATTTTCACGCCGGGGCCCAGATAGCGCCCCACCAGTTCGGGAAGGCTCGCACCGTCCTGCCGCAGCGAGATGACGCCGGAGATGAAGTCGTGCATGGCACCCATGAAGATACCGCCCAGCGTGATCCACAGGAAGGCCACGGGACCGTACGCCGCACCGAGAACCGCGCCGAAGATGGGGCCCAGACCGGCGATATTGAGCAACTGGATGAGAAAAATCCGCCAGCGCGGAAGCGGAACGTAATCCACGCCGTCATAAAGGCGGTCGCAGGGCGTAGTCGCCGAAGGGTCGATGCCGACCAGCCGCTCCAAATAACGGCCATAGGTAAAATAGGCCGCGATGAGCAGCGCCAGACATATCAGAAAAGTGATCATAGCAAAAATTAAGACTCTGTTTCCATGCGAATATAACAAGAATTGCGAGATTTTTCACAAAATTGTTGCGAGGAAAAAAATTTTTTCAGATATTTGCAGTCCCAAAGAGAACGGTAGGGTTCACAAAAACCGATGTTCTTGCGGGCAGTTGAAAGCCGAATTAGCTCAGCGGTAGAGCACTTCACTCGTAATGAAGGGGTCCCGAGTTCAAATCTCGGATTCGGCTCGAAAGTCCGAGGCCGCAAGGCCCGAAACGCAAACGGAAACCGCCGCAAAGCAATTTGCAGGCGGTTTTTTGTTGCGGAACGTGACTCGCGAAAGCGAGGCGGACTTTCGAAAGCGCCCCTGCGGCAAGCAGCCGAGAGAAGACGAGCGCAGCGATGTCAAATTCGGATTCGGCTCGAAAGTCCGAGGCCGCAGACCCGAGACGCAAAGAAAAACCGCCGCAAAGCAATTTGCAGGCGGTTTTTTGTTGCGGAATGTGACTCGCGAAAGCGAGGCGGACTTTCGAAAGCGCCCCTGCGGCAAGCAGCCGAGAGAAGACGAGCACAGCGAAGTCAAATTCGGATTCGGCTCGAAAGTCCGAGGTCGCAGACCCGAGACGCAAAGAAAAACCGCCGCAAAGCAATTTGCAGGCGGTTTTCCCGTGGCGGGAATCGCACACCCGCCGGGCAGGGCAAATCCTAAACACGTCAAAGGCCCGGACCGTGGATTCAAAAGCCAGGAAACAGACAACGGCTACTCCCCGACCATGGCATGGCGGTAACCCCGAATCTTGTTCCAGTCCCCGCGCGTGAAGTCCGGAACCGCAACCGGGGCACTGTTATGTTCGAGAGACAAGGCCGTCAGGGCTCCGATACACGACCATTCCGCCGCATCGTACACATCCTGATCCAGCGGCAGACCGTTCCGCAGGCAGTAGATCAGCCGGTAGTCCATGATGAAGTCCATGCCGCCGTGGCCCCCGACCTCCCGGGCCGTTGCTTCCAGCTCCTTCGTGATCGGATGCTTGTACCGCTCCATCAATGCCGCACGCACCTCGTCCGACACGAAGCTGTGCGAACTCAAATTCTCATGGTCCGGAACCCCGGCATCCGACAACTGCTCCGGCTCGAAGGCATATCCCTCCACCGGATATTTGTTGGCAAAGCCCTTCGTGCCGGTCAGCTGGTACATCCGACTGTACGGGCGCGGCGTATAGACGTTATGTTCCAGAAGGATCGTCCGGCCCCGTTCGGTCTTGATCAGCGTCAGCGTCTGGTCCCCGTTGGCGAACGTCTCCGCACCCATCTTCTCTTGCGCTGTTTCAAGGCCCTTGACCGACGGCGTATCCATCGAAACCAGATAGCGCATCCGGTCGCCACGGTGGATGTCGAGCAGCTGGCACGCCGGACCCAGCCCGTGCGTGGCATAGACGTCGCCCCGGTGTTTCTGATTGAAGTCGAGACGCCAGTTCCCCTGGTAGTAGTCCCAGAAGGGTTCCAAGTTGTGGATGTAGGCTCCCTCGGTATGGAGGATCTCGCCGAAAAGTCCCTGCCGGGCCATGTTCAGCGTCGTAAGTTCGAAGAAGTCATAGACGCAGTTTTCAAGCATCATGCAGTGGCGCTGCGTCTGCTCGGCCGTGTTGACCAGCTGCCAGCACTCTTCCAGCGACGTGGCCGCCGGGACCTCCACGGCAACATGTTTGCCCTGCTCCATGGCGTAGACCGCCATCGGGACGTGCAGCTGCCACGGCGTGCAGATATAGACCAGATCGAGGTCCGCACGCCGGCAAAGCTCCTTCCAGCCCTCCTCGCCGCTGTATGCCGCAGCCGCCGGAAGCCCGCGCCGCGTCAGGATGGCCTGCGCACTGTCGACCCGCTCGGGGTAGAGGTCGCACAACGCACGGATCGAGACCCCTTCCAGGTGCGTGAACCGCTCCACGGCTCCCGGGCCCCGCATCCCAAGCCCGATGAATCCCACCCGAACCGTATCCAGCGGTTCGGTCCGCAGGCCCAGTACGGAACGCTGTCCGGCCGCCCGGGCCGGGGTCTCCGTCACGAGGATCCCATCCTCCATCCGGCAACTTTTCGATCCGCAGCCTGCGAACAGCAGCGTCCCGGCCACAAAACTCCAAAATACAAGGATTTTCTTCATCTTTCAGACGGTTTGGTCAATAGCTGGACAAATGTAGGAAATATTTTGAAATATGCGCCCGTTTGACTACTTTTGCGTTCATAAAATTCTCCTTCCATGTTGCGCAGGTTTGCAGCGGTAATCCTTTCAGCCATTCTCCTTGCTCCGGGATGGCTCGGGCTTTCGGGAATGACCCTCTTCGCGGGTCTCGTCCCCCTGCTCTGGATCAGCGACTCCTACGGCGATTCCCGACGCGACTGGTGGCGCATGTTCGGGTGGGCAGCGCTCGCTTTCGCGCTCTGGAACGTACTGACCGTGTGGTGGATCTGGTATGCCACGCCCGTCGGCCCCGTCGCCGCGACGCTCGCTTCGACGACCCTGAACCTGATCGCCTTCATGCTCTTCCACACCGTCTCGAAAAAGGCGCACAAGGCCCTCGCATACGTCACCCTCGCCGCCGCATGGATCTCCACCGAATACTGGTACACCGTCGGCGACTTCTCCTGGCCCTGGCTCATCCTCGGAAACGGTTTCTCGCACGAAGTGTGGGCCGTACAATGGTATGAATACACGGGCGTCTTCGGCGGTTCGCTGTGGGTGCTCATCGCCAACATCCTGATCTTCGAGGCCTGGAAGGCACGACGCAACCCCCGGAAACGGTACGCTGCCGCCGCGGTCATCCTCCTGCCCGTCGCCGCGTCGCTCATCGTCCGAAGCTGCTGGACCCAACCCGACGAGGGGACGGTCCGCGTCAGCATCATCCAACCCAATGTCGACTGCTACGACAAATTCCACGGCGACACGGAGCGTCAGGAGCGGAATATCCTCGACCTGCTCGCGCAGGTCCCGCAGGATGCGCAGTTCGTCCTGCTGCCCGAAACGGCCGTGCCGGGATACTACCGCGAACCGGCCCTGGCCGAATACCCCTGGGGCGACGCCGCAGAACCCGGAGCCTTCTGGGCGGAGCTGACCGACTCGCTCCGCAGCCGCCTCCCCAACGCCCTGCTCATCGCCGGGGCCAACACCATCCGCTCCTATCCCGCCGGCGCACAGACCGAAACAGCCCGTCCCGACCGATTCGGCGGAGGGTATTACGACGTCTTCAACACCGCCGTGGGGCTCGACTCCGCAGGCCGCATGCAGCTCCACCACAAGGGACGGCTGGTGATCGGCGTGGAGAACACCCCGACGTGGGTATTCAAGGTGCTGAAATTCCTCGTCATCGACCTCGGAGGCGTCGTCGGACAGATCGGAAAGGGTCTCCACGGAACGGCATTCGCCCATGACGGCGCGGCCGTCGGTCCGGCCATCTGCTACGAAGGACTCTACGGCGACTTCTACGGCGACTTCGTGCGCCGCGGCGCCCAATTCATGGCCATCATCTCGAACGACGGATGGTGGGGAGACACACCCGGATACAAGCACCTCTTCTCGATCTCCCGCCTGCGCGCCATCGAACACCGCAGAGCCATCGCCCGCGCGGCAAACACCGGTCAGTCGGGATTCATATCCGCGACGGGCCAAATCGGGGAGACCCTCGGTTGGGAGGAGCGCGGCATCCTCACGGCGGAGGTGCCCCTCCACAGCGAAACGACCTTCTACACCCGATACGGAGACTATCTGGGCCGCATGGCCGAATACATCCTGCTGCTCTCCGTCCTGTACTTCGTCGCCTACCGCGTCAAACGACGGAACCATCTTGTGAAATAAACCCCATTTGTCATGAACTATACCCAGACCCTCGAATTCCTCTTCCAGTCGCTGCCCGCCTTCGAAACCCAGGGCGCTACGGGATACAAACCGGGATTGGAGCGCATCACCGCATTCTGCCGCCACATCGGAAACCCCCAGCGGAACTTCTTCACCATCCATGTCGCCGGAACCAACGGCAAAGGCTCCGTGGCCCACATCATCGCTTCGGTCCTCCAACAGGCCGGGTATCGGACCGGACTCTTCACGTCGCCCCATCTGCGCGACTTCCGCGAACGGATCCGCGTCGACGGAGAAATGATCCCCAAGCAGAAGGTCGTCAACTTCGTCGACAAGCACCACGACAAAATGGTCGAACTCGAACTCTCGTTCTTCGAAATGACCGCAGCCATGGCCTTCGACTACTTTGCACAGAGCGACGTCGAGGTCGCCGTGATCGAAACCGGACTCGGAGGACGTCTCGACGCCACGAACATCATCGTCCCGATCCTCTGCGTCATCACCAACATCGGACTCGAACACACCGCACTGTTGGGCGACACGCTCCCGAAGATCGCCCGCGAAAAGGCCGGGATCATCAAGAAAAGCATCCCCGTCATCATCGGCGAAGCCGACGCCCGCTACAACGAGGTCTTCGAACAGACGGCCGCGGCGAACAAGTCCCGCGTGATCTATGCCGAGCGGGAGTTCCTCTGCGAGGAGCACCGCCCGGAGGGTGAATACCAGCATTTCCGGCTCCGCAGAACCCGCGACGAACAGGCGTTCGACGTGGAGCTCGACCTGCAAGGGGATTACCAGTGCCGCAACATCGTCACGGCTTCGGCCGCCATCGACTTCCTCCACGAGGAGACGCCCCTGACGATCTCCCGGAGAGCCTATCTCGAAGGTATGAAAAAAGCCGCGGCCAACACCTCGCTGATGGGCCGCTGGCAGAAACTCGCGGATGCCCCGCTGACGATCTGCGACACGGGACACAACGCCCACGGAATAGCCTGGGTCGCCCAACAGTTGAAGCAGACGCCTCACCGCAATCTGTACTGCGTGATCGGCTTCGTCCGCGACAAGGATCTGGCGCATATCCTGCCACTGCTGCCCCACGAGGCACACTATCTCTTCACGCAGGCACAATCCGAACGAGCCCTCCCGGCCGCCGAACTGACCGCCAAAGCCGCCATTTACGGATTGCACGGAGATGCTGTCGGGCAGGTTTCGGAAGCACTGGCGCGCGCCAGAGAACTCGCCGGTCCCGAGGATCTGATCTTCATCGGAGGCAGCACCTACGTCGTTGCCGAGGCGTTGTGACGATCCGCGCGAGCCATGAAAAAACCGGAGCCTGGATTCAGACTCCGGGTTTTCGTTGTTTGGCCCCTCGATGTCAGGCTGGCCCCGTCCCCTTCGATGTCAGGCCTGGCCCATCTTGGGGCCCGTCTCCGGAATCACACCCGGAGTCGGAATCTCGATCTTGCCCACGTTGCTCTCGTAGCGGACAATGTTGTCCTGCAAGGAGCGCAACAACCGCTTGGCATGTTCCGGCGTAAGAATGATCCGACTCTTGACGCGCGCCTTCTGCACCCCCGGAAGAACCGTTGCAAAGTCGATGATGAATTCCGACGTCGAATGCGATATGATGGCCAGATTCGAATAGTGTCCCTGTGCCACCTGATCGTCCAGTTCCAGATCAATGCCGAATTGTTTCATCTCTGCCATACCTCACGAATTTGATTTTTTGCAAAAATAACCGGTTTCGCAACATGATATTATACCCGGACGGCAAAGTTTTCGATATTTTATCAACAGTATGACCCCGACGCCGGACAGAATTCCCGTTTTTTTATCTTTCATGATCCGTATGTGCCGCCTTTTTCGTATCTTTGTCATCCAAACCCGCACTCCGGCAATATGGCATTCGATATCGTTGAAACCCTGTTCCGCGGCATTTGCGTCGGCGTCGCAGCCTCGATCACCGTCGGGCCCGTCGCCGTGCTCTGCATCCAGCGCACGCTCTCCAAGAACAGGCGCTCCGGAATCATATCCGGAATCGGCGTCGCATGCGCCGACACCTTCATGGCCATGATCGCCCTGTTCTTCTACTCGATGCTCCAAACCCAGATCGAGCAGTACAACACCCTGCTGCGGGTAATCGGCGGAATCTTCGTCGTCATCGTCGGCGTATTCATTTTCGCACAGAACCCCGTCCCGCAGATCCGAAGAAACCGCGCCGGAAAAACATCCCTCTGGCAGGACTTCGCATCCATATTCGGACTCACCATCGCCAACTTCATCATGGTGATCCCCTACATCCTCGCCTTCTTCGCCGTATTCAAGATTTCGAGCGGCGAAATGACCGAACACACCGTCGGAGACTTCTTCCGCGCCATCTTCGTCATCGCTGGATTCTTCTGCGGGGCTGCCGCCTGGTGGACCTTCCTCGCCTGCGTCATCAACCTCTTCCGCAGACGCTTCCGCCCCCGGCACATGCTCACCATAAACCATGTCGCCGGACTCATCATCGGAATTTTAGGCATCTACACCATATTATCCACTTTTTTTGACATATTCCCGAATGTCGGACACTAAACAAAAGATCATAATCGCCGTCGACGGCTTCTCGTCCTGCGGCAAAAGCACCTTCGCAAAGGCAATAGCGGCCCGCCTGGGCTACATCTTCATCGACACCGGCGCCATGTACCGCGCCGTGACCCTCTATGCCCTCGAACACGGGGCCATCCGCTCCGGAATCGTCGACGACGAGGCCGTCGTGAAGCTCCTCCCGGAGATCTCCATCACCTTCCGATTCAACCCCGAGCGCGGCGCCAGCGACATCTACGTCAACGGTGATCTCGTCGAGGGAAAGATCCGCACGATCGAGGTCTCGAACTGCGTGAGCCGCGTCAGCGCCATCCCCGAGGTGCGGCAGAAACTCGTCGCCATGCAGCAGGAGATGGGGCAGCGACGCGGCGTGGTGATGGACGGACGCGACATCGGAACGGTCGTCTTTCCCGATGCCGAACTGAAACTCTTCATGACGGCCGATCCCGCCGTCCGGGCCGAACGCCGGTACAAGGAGTTGAAAGAGAAAGGCATGGACGTAACGCTCGATGAGATCGAGCGCAATGTCCGCGAACGGGACAAGGCCGACATGAACCGTGCCGTCTCGCCGCTCCGTCAGGCCGAGGATGCCATCGTGCTGGACAACAGTCACATGACCGTCCCAGAGCAGATGGAATGGTTTTTGGCGCGCTTTGCCGAAGTTACCGCCCGCCCGTAAGGGGCAGGCAGGCAGAGGGGCCGGCGAAAGGCAAAGCCCCCTTGAAAAATCCGGAAACGGATCCCCAAAAAGACAAAACGCATGCGTATCGAGATAGACGATAAATCGGGTTTCTGCTTCGGTGTGGTCCGCGCCATCACGGAGGCCGAAAAGGCCCTCGCCGAAGGCGGGACCGTGCACTCGCTCGGAGACATCGTACACAACCGCATCGAGGTTCAGCGCCTCGAACGCCTGGGACTCCGGACCGTGACCCACGACGAAATGCCCGCAATCGCCGGAGGCCGCCTGCTCATCCGGGCGCACGGAGAGCCCCCGACCACCTATGCCGAAGCGGAACGCCTGGGAATCCGCGTGATCGATGCCACCTGCCCGGTCGTAGCCCGACTCCAACGCCGCGTCATGCAGGCCCACGAACAGATGGGGCCCGTCGGCGGACAGGTCGTGATCCTCGGAAAACGGGGACATGCCGAAGTCGTCGGACTCACAGGACAGGTCGAAGAGCCCACGATCGTGATCGAAAACGCCGACGATCTCCGGACAATCGACTTCGCACGCCCGATCCACTTCCTCTCGCAGACCACACAGAGCATCGCTCTCTTCGAAGCGCTCGGCACCGAGATGAAGCGCCGTGCCGCAGACCCCGGGCAGGTACGCATCGACGATACGATCTGCCGCCAGGTCGCCAACCGCGAGCAGCATCTCACGGAGTTCGCCGCAAGGTTCGATGTCGTGATCTTCGTCTGCGGACGCAAGTCCTCGAACGGAAAGGTGCTCTCGGAGGTGTGCCGGAGCGCCAACCCGAAGACCCACGTCGTCGAAGAACCCGACGAAATCGAAGCCTCCTGGTTCGAGGGGACCGGAAGCGTCGGAATCTGCGGCGCAACGTCCACCCCCAAGTGGCTGATGCAGGAGGTCGCCCGGGCCGTCGGGGAAATAACGAAAAAACCGTAAGAACAAAAGGCGGTGAATGGAGCGCCGGAACTCCCGCCTCAACCCCCTCCCGGCAAAGAAAAACAGAACGGTCGATCCGGGTACCGGATGGCCGCCACGGACAAATCGGAAAAAACAAAACTCGAAAATTATGAAATACTTCATCCGCTCGTTAAAATATTTCTGCGCCCTGTGCGTTCTATGTGCAGCGATCATGTACCTCAACCGGATGGCCGGAACCGCCAGACTTACCGTCACGGAGACCCTCTACGTGATGTTCCATACGCCGCGCGGCATGATGCTCCCCGCCGTGATCCTCCTGCTCGCCGCCTTCTATCCCAAATTCGGATTCATCGTGCGGCAGGTCGAGGGGAACATCGACGACAACCGCGAACAGATCCTAAACGCCTTCCGTTCCGAGGGCTTCTCGCTCCGCAGCGAACACGACGGCGTGATGGTCTTCCGCGCCGACAACTGGGGCCGGAAACTCATGATGCTCGGAGAAGACGAACTGATTGTTTCACAATACGGACAATGGATCCGGATCGAGGGGATACGCCGCGGTGTGGCCCGCGTCCAGTACCGGCTCGATTCCTTTTTGGAGATGATTCGACGCAATGAATAGAAAATACCGCCCGCTGATCGCGGCAACGGCTGCCGTGGCCGTCGCCGCCGTTACGATCTTCGCCGCCCGGAACGACTTCGGGCTCGGACGCAACATGGAGATCACCGTCAACATGATGCGAGAACTGTCGCTCAACTACGTCGATCCGGTCGACCCCGACAAACTCATGGAAGGGGCCGCCGCCGGCATGGTCAGCGACCTCGACCCCTACACCGAATACATCCCCGAGGAGGGCATGCAGGATTTCGAACTCCTGACCACCGGAAAGTACGGCGGAATCGGCGCTCTCATCCGACAGAAGGAGGACTACGTCCGCATCGCACAGCCCTACGAAGGATCGCCGGCCGATCGGGCCGGTCTCAAAATCGGAGACAAGATCCTCTCCATCGACGGAAAGGACGCAAAGGGCTTCTCGACCGAAGAGGTTTCGTCAAGGCTCAAAGGAGAGCCCGGCAGCAAGGTCCGCGTCACCGTCGAGCACCTCGACGGAACGCAGCAGACCGCCGTCATCCGCCGCGAGCGCATCGCAATCCCCGGCGTGCCCTTCGCCGGATGGGCCGCCGATGGGATCGGATACATCCGCCACAGCGACTTTACCGAAGGGTGTTACGAGGAGATGAGGGCCGCCGTCGAACGTCTCCGCCAGGAAGGCAGCCTGAAAGGCCTCATCCTCGACTACCGCTCGAACGGTGGAGGCATCATGCAGGAAGCCGTCAAGATTCTCGGCATGTTCGTCCCCAAAGGAACCGAAGTCGTCAGCACCAAGGGCCGTTCGGAGGAGTCCCGGCAGGTGTTCCGCACCGGGTCCGAGCCCATACTGCCCGACCTGCCCCTCGTCGTGCTCATCAACGGGAACACCGCATCCGCGGCCGAGATCGTCGCCGGCGCCTTGCAGGACCTCGACCGCGCCGTGCTCATCGGGCAACGGAGCTTCGGAAAGGGGCTCGTCCAGACAACCCGCCCCCTCGGGTACAACACCATGCTCAAACTCACCACCGCCAAATATTACATCCCCTCGGGGCGCTGCATACAGGCCATCGACTACTCCCATTCGCAGGAGGGATCCGTGCGCACCGTCCCCGACTCGCTGATTTCCGAATTCACGACCCGCGCCGGACGAAAGGTCTACGACGGCGGCGGCATCATGCCCGACATCCGCACCGAACCGGAGTACATCTCCCGCTTCGCCGCAACCCTCTACGCGATGGGGTTCATCGAGGATTTCGGCGACGAATACACCCGCCGCAACCCCGGACAGGCGATCGACATCCGCACCTTCTCGATCTCCGACGACGACTATGCCGACTTCGCGGAGTTCATGAAGGAGAAGAAGGTCCCCTATGAGTCCGACACGAGGCGCGCCCTCAAAGCCCTGAAAAAAGCAGCCGACGAGGACCTCTTCGACGACCTGAAAGCGCGCTTCGAAAAGGTCGAGGCCGAATTGAAGGACGATACGCAGACAAACCTCGAAACCTACCGCGAACAGGTCATCGGGACGATCAACAACGACATCGTCATGCGCCACGCCTATCAGGCCGGCGTGATCGAGCACTCGCTGCCCGGCGATGCCGAGGTCGCACGCGCCGTCGGCGTGCTCGAAAACCCCGAAGAGTACGCCCGCATCACCTCGGAGCAGGATACGCCCCGAAAATAGCTCACGGCCATGAAAATCCATGCGAGAACCTTCTCCTTCCGCAACCGGCTGGTCGTCATCGTCGTCGGAGTCATGCTCGGAGCCGTGTCGCTGCTCTACACCAACGACATGGCACGCAAACTCAAAGGAAAGGAGCAGCATGACGTCGCCCTCTGGGCACACGCCATGGAGCGCGTCAGCCGCGACGTCATGGGGACCATTCAGGACCCGCTCGTCGCGGACATCATGTCCAACGGAAACAACATTCCGTTCATCATCACCAACGAGAACCTCGAAGTCATCAACTCACATCTGGTCCCCGAGAAGATCATCGACCACCCGGACCGACTCCGCAAACAGATCGACAAGTTCATGTCCGAAAACCAGCCCATCCCCGTGCGATACCGGTTTTCGTCGGAACACTACCACCTGATCTTCTACGGAAAATCGGCGCTCCTCAAATCGCTTTACTACTTCCCATACATCCAGATCCTCGTCATCACGGCATTCGTCGCCCTGGGATTCATCGCATTCCGGTCGTCGAAGCACGACGAACAGAACCGCGTATGGATCGGCCTCGCCAAGGAGACCGCCCACCAGCTCGGAACCCCGACCTCCTCGCTGCTCGGATGGATCGAGTACCTCCGTTCGCAGGAGATCGACCAGACGGCCGTCGAGGAGATGAACAAGGACCTCACCCATCTGATGAAGATCACCGACCGATTCTCCAAGATCGGCTCCGAAACACCGCTCACGCCCGAAAACATCAACGAGGTGGTCGGCGAATCGGTCATGTACTTCCGCAAGCGAATCCCGCGCAACGTCACGCTCGAATACAACGGACTGGCCATCGCCCCGGTGCAGGCCAACATCAACGCCGCCCTGTTCGAGTGGGTCGTGGAGAACCTCATGAAGAACTCGCTCGACGCCTTGCAGGGACACGGAGCCATCGACGTGCGCATCTCCTCGGATGACAAATACGTGATGATCGACGTCAAGGACACCGGAAAGGGAATTCCCAAAAGCAACTGGAAACGCATCTTCGAACCGGGATTCACGACCAAGACCCGCGGCTGGGGTCTCGGACTCTCCCTCTCGCGCCGCATCGTCGAGGAGTACCACCAGGGTAAGATCGCCGTCATCGACTCCGAAATCGGCAAGGGCACCACCATCCGGATCACCCTCAAACGCTCCTTCGCCGGATGATCGACGCCCGGCAACATACGGGAAACGCAGCTCCGGTTGGAATGACCTCCGGGGAGTCCGCCGCGGCAGGAGCGAACCGGGCCGAAGCGGGGACTCCCCGTGCAGAGAGTCCCGCAACGGCCGTTGCGGGACCGGCCGCAGACAGCATGGCCGCAAACGGCCGCAGCAAGGAGGTCCCCGAAAACCGCAATACGCCCGAAGAGCGCGTCGGAACGGTTCGGACGCACGGCAGAGCCGGCCTGGAACAAGCCGACACGGGCCTGATCCGCATCGGGACGGCCGTGCGCGAGGCCGGCAGCCTGCGGATCGCCGGCGACTCCACGGCTTTCACCGTCGATTCCCTGTATGCCGGAGGGCCCGGCAGCCTGCCGTTCGGAGAACTCGGGGCGGACCGCGTCGACATCCCGGAAGAGCAACCGGTGCCGTGGCGCGACACAACCGTCTCGGGACTCTTCGGAGAGTGCTCCGCGACCATTCAGCCCGAGCGGATCGAACGCCCGCTCTGCTCTCCGCTGACGGACAACGCCGTATTCCAGGGCTTCGTGCTCCTGCTCGCCGCAACCTACGCCACGCTCCTCTACCGGAACCTCGGGGACATCCGCAGCCTGCTGAACCGGATCTCCCGCGACAAAACCTCCGGAGAACGGCTCTCCGAAGAACCCGGCAGCAGCGGATTCGCCCGATTCCTGAATCTCACGACCGCCATCGGAATCCTCTTCATGGGGGTCGTGGTCGTCAAATACGGCGACTCGCTCATGCCCCCCGGACTCGGAAGATCCCTCTCCCACGGAGCCGTCCTCGCACTCAGTCTGCTCGCAACCCTCGCCTGGGGCATCGTCATCCTCTTCCAGGCCGCAGTCGTCCGCATCATCGGGGCCGTCACCCTCTCGCAGCCCTTCATCGCACAGCTCGTACAGTTGCGACAGACCTTTTTCTCGCTCGCCGTGATCATCGCATCGCCGGCCCTGCTCCTCTTCGCGCTCTGTCCGCGCGGAACCGGCAGCGTATGGTTTTTTGTCGGCGCCGCAGAATTGATCATTACGGCCGTTTTATACCTCAAGGAATCCCTGAATCTCTTTATTTCTAAAAAAATTTCGATTTTGCATTGGTTTTTGTACCTTTGCACCGTGGAAATCTTCCCAATCAGCCTATTATGGCTCCTTGCGGCGAGATGACCGAACGAAAACAAACCTAAATATCCGTAACGTTGAAAGTAAAGAGTGTATTGGTTTCGCAGCCGAGGCCCGCGATCATCGAGAAATCTCCGTTCTACGAACTCTCCCAGAAATACCAGGTGGAAGTAGCCTACAAACCCTTCATCCGGGTCGAGGGTGTCTCCCTGAAAGAGTTCCGCGCCCAACGGGTCGAAATTCTCGACCACACGGCTGTCATCTTCACCTCCCGGACTACGGTCGACAGCTTCTTCCACATCTGCGAAGAGGCCCGGATCACTGTCCCCGAAACCATGAAATACATCTGCCAGACCGAGGCCGTGGCACTCTATCTCCAAAAATACATCGTTTACCGCAAACGCAAGATATCGTTCGCCGACGGTTCGTTCACCTCGCTCGTCGAGCTCATCATCAAACACAAGGAGGAAAAATTCCTCCTCGCATTGAGCGAGCCCCACAAGCCCGAGCTGCCCGAAACCCTCGCCAAACTCAAACTCGCCGTCGATCCCGTCATCCTCGCACGCACGGTCGCCAGCGACCTCGAAGCCGTCCACATGAACGAATACGACCTGCTGGCCCTCTACTCGCCCTCGGACGTCAAGGCTCTGGTCGAGAAGTTCGGAACCGAGGAACTCCCCGCCATCGCCGTCTTCGGCGAAGGAACACTCAAAGCGGCCATCGACGCCGGGATCACCGTCCTCGCAAATGCCCCGACCCCCGTGGCTCCCTCCATGGCAAAGGCCATCGACCTCTTCATCCAGAAGGTGCAGAACGGCGAGGAGATTCAGCCCGTGGAGTTGGTGGCAGACGCCCGTAAGGAGGAGTTCATCCGCACGCAGCAGCACAAACTGGCCAAAAAAAGCCGGACACGCCGCGTCTCCGCAACTGAAAAATAGCGGACGGACAGAGCCGGCCGACCGAGAAACCGGGGGGGGGCAGAGAAGGGCACAGGAGAAGGGCACAGGAGAAGGGCGCAGGAAGTGAAGGCCGCAGCAGAGAAGAGCGCAGCAGAGAAGAGCGCAGCAGAGAAGGCCGCAGCAGAGAAGGCCGCAGCAGAGAAGGGCACAGGAGAAGGGCGCAGGAGAAGGGCGCAGGAAGTGAAGGGCGCAGCAGAGAAGGGCACAGCAGAGAAGGGCACAGCAGAGAAGGGCGCAGCAGAGAAGGGCGCAGAAAAGGGAAAACGATGAACGTATAAATGAGAAGACGGCTGTCCCGTTGAAAAGAAGAGACCTCCGGTGCTGAAAACCGGATACAGACAGAAAATCACAGAAACCGGATAGACAAACGCTCCGGAAAACCCAAAAATCCACAACATGTCCGCGCATTCGCTTCCCCGCAACGAAAGACTCCGCTCGCTGGGTGCAGTACGCCGTCTCTTCGAGTCCGGGGAGAGTGGATTCATTTTCCCGTTCCGGTACGTCTGGTTCGCCGAACCCGATACCGAACGAAGCGTCGAAGTCCTCTTCTCCGTTCCCAAGAAATTCCACAAACGGGCCAACAGACGAAACCTCCTGCGCCGCAGGACCAAAGAGGCTTACCGCCTGCAAAAACAGATGCTCACCGAAGGCGCTCCGCTCAACCTCGACCTCGCGCTCATCTACTCCTCGAAAGAACTCCTGCCCGCAAAAACCATCTCACATGCAGTCCGCAGAATTCTGGAAACGGTCGCTGAACGTCTGTAAACGGATCTGCGCCTTCCCGCTGATCCTTCTCGTGCGGTTCTACCAGCTCTGCATCTCTCCCCTCACGCCCCCGTCGTGCCGGTTTACCCCCACATGCTCGCAATACGCACTCGAAGCTCTGCGCAAATACGGGCCCGTCAAGGGTCTCTGGCTCACCCTGCGCCGGCTCGCCAAATGCCATCCCTGGGGCGGAAGCGGATACGATCCCGTGCCGTAACGAAAAAAGACCGGTCTGAAAACAGACCGGTACTCAAAAGTTGCGTCACTCTCACTCCTTGAAACCCTTCCCTTTTACAACCGCAAAGATCGTGCCCTTCTTCCAAACGGACAACTGCAACCCCAACTCTTCGGATCGGAATTTCGGCCGACGTCGAAGTTCCGGACAAAAACAGGCGATCAATCGCAAAAATCGGCACAATGCTCCGACTCGGTCTCGAATTCGAGCGTCGCATGGGGGATGCCCGAAACCTGCAACAGCGTTTTCAGATCGTGCTTGATCCGCTCCTGTTCCGAGAAATCCGCCAGCACGATATGGGCTGTCAGGGCATTCTCCGTCGTGCTCAAAGCCCAGACATGGATGTGATGGACCGCCTGCACTCCCGGGACGGCGGTCATCTGCCGCGTCAGTTCCGGGATGTCGATGCCCGCAGGCACTCCGTCCAGTGACAGACGCAGGCTGTCACGCGTCAGCGACCACACCGAAGCTACGATCACCCCCGCGACGGCCAGACCCACGATCGGGTCGATCAGCGTCCATCCCGTCCACGAAATCACGACGCCCGAAACCAACACACCGACCGATACCAACGCATCGGCGGCCATGTGCAGATAGGCGCCCTTGACATTCAGATCCCGCTCCTTGTCTTTCAGGAAAAGCCACGCCGTGAATCCGTTGACCAGAACGCCGATGCCCGCCGTCCACGCAATCGCGCCGCCCACGACCGACTCGGGATGCAGCATCCGCCCGACGCTCTCGGCGACGATCACCCCGACGGCAATCAGCAGGATCACCGAATTCAACAGCGAGATCAGCACCGTGCTCTTCTTGTATCCGTAGGTATAGCGCGGCGTCGCGTGCGCCTGCGCCAGCCGGAAGGCCAGCATCGCCAGCAACAGGCTCGCCACATCCGAGAGGTTATGCCCCGCGTCGGAGAGAAGGCCCATCGACCCGTACCAGAGTCCCACGGCGAACTCCACGAGCACGAAGCCCGCATTGAGCGAAATACCCCACAGAAAGGCCCGGTTCAGCGAGGTCAACGTGTGGGTGTGATGATGGTGATGATGGTGGCTGTGAGGGTCCGGTTCGGGTTTCATGGCTGTGGTTCGGGCAGAGTGTCCTTGATTTCGGAGAGTTCGACCAGTTTGTTCACGATGGCGTAGATCGTAAGACCCGCCGCCGAGTGGATCTGCAACTTCGCGGCGATGTTCCGCCGGTGCGTGATGACCGTATGCGCCGAAATGCAGAGCGCATCGGCGATCTGCTTGTTCGTCATCCCCTTCACCACGCAGACGATGATCTCCTTCTCGCGCGTGCTCAACGGTTCGGGCTTCGCAGACCGGGGCCCCGTGGCCGCCAGACGCTCCACCGCCGGGATGAAGATCTCGTCCTCCACGGCGTTGTGCGACGCAAGCTCCCGCTCGCACGTGAAGATGTCGAACAGCACGCCGTTCAGCTCGTTCGTACTCCCCGACGGGTAGTATTTGATGATGATGTTCTTCAACTCGCGCAACTTCGCATCCACCTGATCGTGCTGCCGGCGGAAGATCTCCATCGAATAGGTCGTGTTCTTCTCCCCGGCAAGCAGCGACTCCACGTACGGAAAGACCGTCTGCTCCTCATAGGCCATGTGCCGCTGGACCTCGGCCGCATACTCGTCAAAAAAGCGCATGATCGCAAACGAAACGTCGCTCTGCGAACAGTCAACCGCCTCGATCAGTTTGCGGCGGATGGCCGGAAGCCGGAAGTCCAGAAAATAACCGTGCGAATTGTGCAGGTAGTCCGTCAGGGCCCGCACCGAGACCTCTTCGGCCAGCTCTTCGCCGTTGCCGAAATTCATCAGCAGGTTCACCACTGCCAGAAACGTCGCCGTATCCACCTTGTTGTCCGTGCAGACCTCCGCGATCGTCTTGTCGCCGAAGCCCAATGCAATGCCGAAACGACTCATCACCTGCAACACCGAATAGCGGTCGCAGACCAGGTCGCACATGCGGTCATCGCCGCCGTATCCTCCGGATTTATACATAGAAACAGGTATTTTTCTTCCGCCGCAAATATAGAGAGACAAGCGCTGTGCCGCAATACCTAAAACACGGTATTTTCAGCGGCGCCCGATGTCCGTATAGGTCGTCTGCAACAGCGTCCGACCCACGTCCAGCAGGTCGGGATCCGTCGCCGTGACGACCCGGTCGCCCGTGGCGTCCCAGATCGCCTCACCCACAGCATCCACCACGCCGAAGCCGTCGTTGAACGTATAGTAGGCGAACTTCCGCGGCGGGGTCGGCGCGAAGATGTCCTTGCTGTAATCGAAATCCGCATGCGGGAGCCCCAGCTGCCCCAGCAGCGTCGCCGCCAGGTCGATCTGCGAGGCATAGGCATCCACGATCCGCGGGCCCGAAACCGCTCCGCCCGTCCAGATCATCGGAATCCGGTGCCGCAGCGGCTCGTTGTAGGTCAGCGTTCGCGGATAGGGGTAGCCGTGGTCGGCAACCAGCACCACCAGCAGGTTCTCCCATGCCGGAGAGGCTTTCAGCCGGTCGAGCATCCGACCCACGCAGTCGTCCGAAAAGGCCATGCCATTCAGGATCTTGTCCTCGAACTTCGCATAGGGAACATCGAACGGCTCGTGGCTGCTCAACGTCAGCAACCCGGCCAGGAACGGTTCGCCGGATTTGTCCAGAGCGATCACCCGGTCGGCAAACCAGTCGCACACCAGCGAATCGTCGTAACCCCACTTCGAAAAATTCGGGCCGAAAGGCAGGTCCTTCTGCCAGATCAGCTCCTGCCACCCCGTGGCATACATGTACGAGGCCTGATTCGTGAAGTTCAGGTCCCCGCCGTAGGTGAAACTCGTCGCGTAGCCCGCCGCAGCCAGCGTCCGCGCAATCGAGGGCAGTCCGTGCGCCTTCGCCGGGAGTTTCATGATCGACAGGTTCGTCTGCGCCGGGAATCCGCTCAAAATCGCAACCTCTCCGCGGTCCGTGCGGAAGGAGTTGGCGAAGAAGTTCTCGAACCACACCCCCTCCGATTTCAGCCGCTGCATGTTCGGCATCACCCACTCGCCGTCCACCCGCTCGTCCATCACCGTGCGGGCAAAACTTTCCAGAATCACGATCACCACATTCGGGCGATCGGTCGTCAGCACCCGTTCCGTCGGGGCCGCAGCAGCAGCACCGTTGCCCCGCAGCTCCTCGAAGCGCGCCGCACGCTCCTCCTCCCCGTAAAAGGGATAAGCGGCCGCGTAATCCTCGTTCCGGTCCCCGAGGCTCGAAAGGAACGAAAAAACAGGATTCGTCGCGGCATGGTTCAGAAACATCGTCGGGCTGAAATAGACCTTCGAGACGTTGGCCGTCGAGGGGCCCACCCCGCCGCGGATCGCCAGAAAATCGAATCCCGCCAGCAGCAGCATCGCCAGACTCCCCGGCAGGGCCGTCCGCCAGCCCGTCGGCTCGCCGTCGAAGAGCCGCGTCACGCGCCGGTAGAGGAAGATCATCAGTCCGGCGTAGACCGCAGCCAGCAGGGTCTGGCGCACTCCCAGCCAGAAATCAACGCTCGCCATCGCCTCCTTCGGATCCGAAAGGTAGATCAGGATCGTCGAATCCAGCCGGAACCCCCAATAGCCGTAAAGCGCCACGTCGACCGCAAAAATCACGGCCGTCAGCACCGAAACCAGCACGAAATAACCCGTCAGGATCCGGCGTCCGAGCCGTTCCGGAAGGCGGATCCACAGCGTCGCCAGCGTGACGAGCAGCGGCAGCGCCGTCACATAGCCCGCCACGGTCAGGTCGAGCGACAGCCCGTGCCGCAACACCGCCAGCCAGTCGCCGATTCCCGTTCCGGGCGCCCCCGCGGCGTACCACGCCAGAAATACCGGCTTCTGCAACGCCATCACCAGCACCGTGGCGGCAAACACCGCGAATACGAACCCGAATTTCCGCTTCATCACCGATCAGATCTTCTCTCCGTAGGCCAGGTCACCCGCATCCCCGATGCCGGGAACGATATAGGATCGGGAGGTCAGCTCCTCATCCACCACCGCCGTCCAGATCGTCGTCGTCTGACGCGGCATGTGCTTCATCGCATAGTCGATGCCCTGCTCGCTGGCCACGACCGCCGCCACATGCGTATGGGCCGGCGTGCCGCCCTTCTCACACAGCGCATTGTAGGTCAGAACCAGCGACGAACCCGTCGCCAGCATCGGGTCCACCAGCAGCAGCGTCTTCCCTTCCAGGCTTCCGCACGAGATATACTCCACCTTCACCTTGAATTTCCCGTCCTTCGTGCTCTTGCGGTAGGCCGAGACAAAGGCGTTCTGCGCATCGTCGAAGTAGTTCAGGAATCCCTGGTGGTAGGGCAGACCCGCGCGGAGAATCGTCGCAATCACCAGCTGGTCGTCGATCACGGCCACCTCGGCCTCCCCGAGCGGCGTCTCGACAACCGTCGGACGGTAATGCAGCGCCTTCGAGATCTCATAGGCCGTGATCTCACCGATGCGTTCCATATTCCGGCGGAAGCGCATCGAATCCTTCTGGATCTGACGGTCGCGGATCTCCGCGATGAATTTGTTCAGGACCGTGTTCTGTTGCGAGAGAACGTGAAGTGTCATAGTAACGTTTGGTTGGTTGGTCAATAGAGAAAATTGTTGAACGGATAACGCCCGGCATGAATCTCGCGCACCATCCCGTACAGATCCGAGCGGAATTTTTCCAGATTGAGTTTCTTCAAGGCCGACAGGAAGATGCACGGCGTGTTCGCCTGCGCGATCCAGCTCCGTTTCAGATCGTCCAGCGAAAGGTTCTCGCGCGTCGGAGGCGTCAGGTCATCCTCCGCCTTCTCCACCCACGTGTAGGCGTCCACCTTGTTGAAAACCAGGTAGACCGGCTTCTCCCCGGCCCCGATCTCCTGCAACGTCTGCTTCACCACCGCGATCTGATCCTCGAACTGCGGGTGCGAAATGTCCACCACATGCACCAGCAGATCGGCCTCGCGGACCTCGTCGAGCGTCGACTTGAACGACTCGATCAGCTCCGTCGGCAGTTTGCGGATGAAACCCACCGTATCCGAAAGCAGGAACGGCAGGTTGTCGAAAACAACCTTGCGGACCGTCGTGTCCAGCGTCGCGAAGAGTTTGTTCTCCGCGAAGACCTCGCTTTTCGAGATCAGGTTCATCAGCGTCGATTTCCCCACGTTCGTATAGCCCACCAGCGCCACGCGCACCAACGCCCCGCGGTTCGAACGCTGGACGGCCATCTGGCGGTCGATCTTTTTCAGATCCTCTTTCAACTTGGCGATGCGGTTGCGGATGATGCGCCGGTCGGTCTCGATCTCCCGCTCACCCGCGCCGCCGCGCGTCCCCGTACCGCCGCGCTGGCGTTCGAGGTGCGTCCACAGACCCGAAAGCCGCGGAAGCATGTATTCATAGTTGGCCAGCTGCACCTGCGTCTTCGCATAGGCCGTCTGGGCCCGCGAGAGGAAAATGTCCAGAATCAGGCGCGTACGGTCCAACAGCCGGCAGGGAAGCGCCTTCTCGATGTTGCGCGTCTGCGAAGGGCTCAACTCGTCGTCGAAAATCACAACGTCGATCTCCTCCTCCTTACAGTAAGCCGCAATCTCCTCCAATTTCCCCGGCCCCACATAGATCCGCGACGACGGCTGCGGAAGCCGCTGCGTGAAGCGCTTCACGGCCCGGATATCGGCCGTCTCGGCCAAAAATTCCAGTTCGTCGAGGTATTCGTCGGCCTGGCGCGCATCCTGGTTGTCGCGCACGACGGCGACCAGCACGGCCCGCTCCCGAGGATCGGAATCGCCCGTCGGAGAGGTCGGGGCGACGGTTTGTTTACGTTCTTCCAATGTCATAGGTTTCTGTTCCTCCGGAGGCGGACAACGACACTCCGGATGCAAACGGCATGCTACAAATAAGGGTATCCTCCAAGAAGCAGGATACCCTCAATAGATTCAAAGAGCCGGATCAGTTCTGTACGCGGAAGTCTACCGGCAACGTGTACTTCACACGAACCACCTGGTTGCGCTGTTTGCCCGGGCTCCATTTCGGGGACTTGCTCAACACGCGGATCGCCTCATCCGAAAGCGACCGGTCCGGGGTTTGCAGTACCTGGATGTTGGTCAGACGCCCGTCCTTCTCGATCACGAACGACAGAACGACACGACCCTGGATACCGTTTTCAAGCGCAATCTGCGGGAACTTCACATTCTGCTGAACCCAGTTGCGGAACGTATTCAGGTCGCCCCCCTGGAACGAAGGCATCGTCTCGGCGATCAGGAACGGCTGGTCGTCCTCGATGACCTCCTCCTTCACCTCGACGGTCTGGATGAACTCCGTCTCGTCGTCGAACTCCGCGAAGTCCACCTCCGTGGTGATTTTCGTGTCGTTGGTAACGACCTGCAACAGGTCGGCGATCACCTTCACCTCCACCTTCTTGGGCGGTTCGGGCGGTTTCTGGTCCTGACGCGTGATCTCGACGATCTGCTCCTCGACGATGGCCGTCTGCAAGTCTATTTTCTCAACGTGCTTCTCCTTCGGCGTATACGAGAAGGCTGCGATCACCAGCAGAAGCGATACGACAAGACCGATTTCAAGCAGAAGACCCCGCTTGTTCTGAAGGTCCGCTTTGGGATTTTTCTTGATTTCCATCTATTCAGTTTTTAATTGTTCCGATTCCAGGGACGGCATCGCACGGCCGCAGCCATCCGGGCGCAGGCACGCTATGCACCACAAATATAGAGATAAAAATTCAAAAATGAACGCCCCGAAGCAAAAATCTTTATTTTTTGCCTACTTTTGTCTTGCGAAACAAACCCAGAAGCCGCAAAATGACCGCTCCGGAAACATTGTACGGGAAGACCCCCGAAGAGCTCGACGCCCTGTGCCGCGATGCGGGCATGCCGCGATTCGCAGCCCGGCAGATCGCACGCTGGCTCTATGTCCGCCACGTCGAGGACCCGCTCCGCATGACCGACATCGCCGCCGCGCACCGCCAGCGGCTCGCCGAGCGATTCGCCCCGGCGCTCCGCGCCCCGGAACACGCATCCGTTTCCGCCGACGGCACGAAAAAATACCTCTTCCGGACACTGCAAGGAAACTTCATCGAGTCGGCCTACATCCCCGACGGCGAGCGCGCCACGCTCTGCGTCTCCTCACAGGCCGGGTGCCGCATGGGCTGCCGCTTCTGCGCAACCGGGCGTCAGGGACTCCAACAGTCGCTCTCCGCAGCCGAGATCCTCAACCAGATCGTCTCCCTGCCCGAACGCGACCGACTCACGAACCTCGTGTTCATGGGCATGGGCGAACCCCTCGACAACACGGACAACGTCCTGCGCGCCCTCGAAATCATCACCTCCGAGTGGGGGTTCGGATGGTCTCCGACCCGCATCACCCTCTCCACGGCCGGCGTCGTGCCCCAGTTGCGGCGGTTCCTCGACTCATCGAAGGTCCACCTCGCCGTTAGCCTCCACAACCCATTCCCCGACGAACGCGCCGAGATCATGCCCGTCGAAAAGGCCTGGCCCATCGCCCGGGTCGTCGACATCCTGCGCGAATACGACTTCACCCACCAGCGCCGCGTCTCGTTCGAGTACATCGTCATGAGCGGGCTCAACGACTCCCCCCGCCACATCCGCGAACTGTCGCGGCTGCTGAACGGGATCAAGTGCCGCATCAACCTGATCCGCTTCCACAGGATTCCCGGATCGCCCTACTTCTCGCCCGATGACGACGCCATGATCCGATTCCGCGACGCCCTCACCGCCCGCGGCATTCAGACCACCATCCGCGCCTCCCGCGGCGAGGACATTCAGGCCGCCTGCGGACTGTTAAGCACACGAATGAAAAACGAACCCGCTTAATACGCAATTAGTTTACCAAATCTTTTCATCGCTTGCCTGCTCTATGCCAAAGGCATATGAACAGGAATATCGTCAATGCAAAGTTCAGCCACATTCCAAAGGATAATGAGCCAATACGCAGATACATACGCTCTGCTAAAAAGTTATTTCCATTGGAATCTACCATGTATTTCATATCTACATAGGCATTTATCCATATCAATAACTCATATATGGCAATCAGAGCAAATGCAATAATACCGACTGTTTTCTGCCATTTCTTCATATGCGAAGATATTCATTATAAACTGTACAAAATTACAAAAATGCCATTCATTTGTCTATAATGAACAGCATCTCTTTTTGTGATTCAGCAATATAAAAACGGGGCTTAAAGAGCGAAAGGAGGCTTGTTCGGATTCAGTCCCCGTTCTGCGAGGAGAGGCAGGGGGAGAGACAGGGGAGGGGCAAACGGAAACAGAGAGAGGCTGAAAAAAAGCAGGGGGGGGGTCAGTTCCGCGGACGGCGGCGGAGCGTTGCAGCCAAAGCGTGCATGGTCCACAGATTGACGGCTGCCACAATACAACCCGCAACCCCGCAAAGCAGATATTCCCGAAGGGAGAACAACCCGCTGCCGATCAGAATCCGAAGACCCCATCCGCAGCAGGCCAGTCCGAGCAGCGACGTGGCAACAACCGGCACATAACGCCGAATCATCAAGATTTGCAAAAGATGCCCGACAAGGTGCACGCCGAAGGCGAGGAAGAGCGCCAGCCACGGATAGAGAAAAGACGTGGCCGAGGCCCAGAGCGTGGCAACGGCCACAAGCAAAAGCTCCTCGGCCGCAATGCAGGCGAACGTGCGGCGGGAGACTCCGGCGATATAGGGAAGCAGGCGCGAGGAGAGGTGCGGGAAACGTTGCGACAACCGCTCCCCGCGGCGGTGCAGCCAGCTCGGGAGAAAAGCGGTCTCTTCGGCTTCGTGGAGCACAAAGACAACCGGAAACAGCCACAGCAGCACGTCGGGCAGCATGGACAAAGTTATTTTTTAGGGGTATAGACCACCTTCTTGGTCTCGAAGAACTCCTCGTCGAAGAACGTGCGGATGTCGTAGAGATCCCAACGTTTGCCCGTGCGGGCCAGCTCCTCGGCCAGATCCCCGCCCTTCAAATAGAGGATGCCGTTCGGAAGCGTCCCCCGCTGGCCCCGGTCGATCTTCGACCAGATCCACTCCACGAACTCCGGCATCGCCGTCACGGCCCGCGAAACCACATAGTCGCAGCGTTCCGGAAGCGTCTCGACCCGCACGCAGCGCGGCGTCAGGTTCGTCAATCCGAGGCTCTGCGAGACCCCTTCGACCACCGTGATCTTCTTGCGGATCGAATCCGCAGCCGTGAAGTGCGCACCCGGAAAGAGAATCGCCAGCGGCACCGACGGGAATCCGCCCCCGCAACCGACATCGAGCACCCGCGCTCCGTCGTCGAACCGGCATACCTTCGCGATGGCCAGCGAATGCAGTACGTGGCGCAGATAAAGCTGGTCGAAATCCTTGCGCGAGACGACGTTGATCTTCGCGTTCCACGCGGCATAGAGGTCATACAGCGCGGCAAAGCGCTCGCGCTGCACCGGCGTCAGTTCGGGAAAATATTTTTCGATCAGTTCCATGCGTATTTGGGATTCGGGGCGCCGGACGCCCGTTTTTCTCCGGTACGGCCGACACCTGATGTCAATGTTTCTCCGATGCGGCCGGCAATACCTTCCGCCCCGGCCATCCGTTTTTCCGGTACGGACAACGATACCGTTCCGCCCCGCTGTCAGTTTTTCTCCCCCTCGGCGATCAGGCGGCACATCTGCTCCCGCGCCCGGTGGATCTGCGTCTTCACCGTACCCAGCGGCAGCGAGAGTTTCGCCGCAATCTCCTCGTAGGAATATTCGTCGAAAAAGCGCATCACGATCAACTGCCGGTAACGCGGCGCAAGGCGTTCGAGGTAGTGCTCGATCTGCGTCCGCTGTTGCAGGTTGATCACGCTCTCCTCCGGAGTCGGAGCACTCGACGCCGGCGCCGAAAAAGAGAAGCGGTCGTCGATCGAAAGATCGTCCTGGCGGCGGCGTATGAAGTCGATGAACGTGTTCCGCGCAATCGTATAGACCCACTGCCCGAAGGTATAGTCCCGGCTGTACCGGTGCAGGTTGATGTAGACCTTGATGAAGGTCTCCTGCAACAGGTCGTCGGCATCGTTCGACCCGCCCAGGCGCTGCACGAACAGCCGGTGGATCGCATCCCGGTAGCGGTTGAACAGGTACTCGAAGGCCGTGTCGTCGCCCCGGAGCACCCGATCGACCAGTTCCCGGTCCTCGGCTACGATATAGTCGGCTATCTCCATACCCGATCGTCCCGACGCAACAGCATGACGCCCAGCAGGGCCGCCCACAGCGGGCTCAACAAATCATACAGAAAGTAACGGCCCGTGATGCCCTCCTCGCCCAGCCGCACGGCGATCCTGCGGACCTCGAACGCCACGACCGCATAGCGGACCAGCACGAAAAACGCAGCCCCGAACTTGAACTCCGGCGGCATGACCGCCAGTGCGCAGAGCACCGTCACGAAGAAGAGGCTCCGCGAGCCCAGCTCCCAGCGGATCCGGGTCTTCTCGCGCCGCGGATAGTAGCGGAACGACGACCCGTAGTAGCGCAGCTGGCTCATCCACCACCCCAGACCGCCCCAGACCTTCTCGCGCAGCGTGGCCCGCGGCGAGAGGATCACGCTCACGTTCTCGCGCGTCATCACCTGCTGCATGAACAGGTCGTCCTCGCCGATGTTCATGTTCAGGTGCCCGAAGCCGTTGACCCCGAAATAGAGCCTTTTGGTAAATCCGAAGTTGTGGAGCGTCCCCCGGTAGGCACGGTTCCGCACGGCCCGCGCGATCCAGTCCACGGCGTGCATCAGCCGCCACGTCCGCATCAGGTAGTTCGAAAAACCCTTCCGCCGCTCGATCCCGCAGTAGCCCACGACGATCTCCCCCCGCATGAACCCCTTGACCATGAGCGACAGCCATCGGTCCGTCTGCGGCACGGCATCCGTCGACGTGAAGATCATGTGCTCGTAATGCGCCGACTTGATCCCCACGTTGAGCGCCATCTTCCGCGAAATCGGAAAGCGTGGATCCAGGTGGATCTTCGTCATCGTGATCTGCGGAAACGACTGTTTCAGCCGCGTGAGGTCCTCGTAGAAGTCCGTATCGTGGCCCACGTAGACGATCACCACCTCGAAATCCGGATAGGACTGCGCCAGAATCAGCGGAAGGCGCTCCTCGACGAACGAATAGTCCTCCGAGAACAGCGGCACGACCACCGAAACCGGCGGTTCCCGGTCCAGCGTCACCGCGCGCCGGTTGTTCTTGTAGCCGGGAATCCGACCGTAGACGAAGATATAATAGTAGAGCTGTACGCCGAACATCAGGACGATGGACCCCGCAAGCGCAAGGCCCTCCCAGCCATACGAGACCAGAATTTGTTCGAAGAATCGCATATTGACAAAATATGCGCAAAGATACGAATATTTTGTGTATTTTTGCCGAATAGATGCGTATGAAATTTACCCTGCAACATAAAGACCCGGCCTCGCAGGCCCGGGCCGGTGAACTGGAAACCGATCATGGCGTCATCCGTACGCCGATCTTCATGCCCGTGGGAACCGCCGCAACCGTCAAGGGAATCTTCCACCGCGACGTCCGCGACGAAGCCCGCGCACAGATCATTCTGGCGAACACCTACCACCTCTATCTGCGACCCGGCATGCGGATCCTCGAACAGGCCGGCGGCGTGCACCGCTTCTCCACCTGGGACGGCCCCATGCTCACCGACAGCGGCGGGTTTCAGGTCTTCTCCCTCGCCGCCTGCCGCAAACTCAAAGAGGAGGGGTGCCATTTCCGCTCCCACATCGACGGATCGAAGCACCTCTTCACCCCCGAAAGCGTCATCGACACCGAACGGACGATCGGCGCCGACATCATGATGGCCTTCGACGAGTGCCCCCCGGGCGACGCGCCGCGCGACTACGCCGCCAAGTCGCTCGATCTTACCGAACGCTGGCTCGACCGCTGCTTCAACCGATACCGGCAGACCGCACCCAAATACGGACACTACCAGGCGCTGTTCCCCATCGTGCAGGGGTGCACCTATCCCGACCTGCGGGCCCGGGCCGCCGAGAACGTCAAGCAGTACGACGCCGACGGATACGCCATCGGCGGACTGGCCGTCGGCGAACCCACCGAGGTGATGTACGAGATGATCGAGGTGGTCAACGCCATCCTCCCCGAAGACCGGCCCCGCTACCTCATGGGGGTCGGAACCCCGGTGAACATCCTCGAAGCGATCGAACGAGGCGTCGACATGTTCGACTGCGTGATGCCCACGCGGAACGGCCGCAACGGACAGCTCTTCACCGCCGAGGGCGTCATCAACATCCGCAACAAAAAGTGGGAGGACGACTTCTCGCCCATCGACCCCGACGGAACGGCATTCGTCGATACCCTCTACTCGAAGGCCTATCTGCACCACCTCTGCACCTGCGGCGAAATGCTCGCCGCACAGATCGCCTCGCTCCACAACATCGCCTTCTACCTGCGGCTCGTCGGCGAGGCCCGCAACCATATCCTCGCCGGAGATTTCAAGGCCTGGAAAGAGACGATGGTCCCCAAACTAACCCGAAGACTCTGAACAACCGATGAAAATCCGATTCCCCGGGTTCAAGATCCTGGACCGCTACATACTCGGCAAGTTCCTCGCAACCTACTTCTTCGCCATCGCGATGATCATCGTCATCGTCGTGATCTTCGACTACGCCGAGAAAATCGACGACTTCACCGCCACGAAGGCCCCCCTGAAAGCGATCCTCTTCCGGAACTACGTCAACTTCATCCCCTTCTTCATCAACCAGTTCAGCGGTCTGTTCACCTTCATCGCCTGCATCTTCTTCACCTCGAAGATGGCCTATCAGACCGAAATCGTCGCCATGCTCTCCGGAGGCATGTCGTTCCGCCGCCTGATGTGGCCCTATTTCCTCGGCGCGCTCATCATCGCCTCCCTCTCGCTCACCCTGAACCTCTGGGTCATCCCACGCTCCCAGCAGCGCGTCCTCGCCTTCCAGCAGGAGTACATCCCCAAAAAGCAGAACACACGCTACGACCGGCACATATACCGACAGATCGAACCCGGAACCTTCGCCTACATCCGCGGCTACAACGGAAACGCCCGGCAAGCCTCGTTCTTCGTGCTGGAACGATACGAAAACAACGTCATGACCCGTTCGCTGGAAGCCTCCGACGTCTCCTTCGACCCCGAAACCAAACGCTGGACAGCGCCCCGCTACACCACTCGCGCCTTCACCCCCGACGGCGGCGAAACCTTCGAACAGTTCCGGAACCTCGACACGCTCATCAACCTCGAAGTCTCCGAACTGGGAGCCATCAACGACCTGATCCAGACGATGAACATCTCGGAACTGAACCGATTCCTCGACCAGCAGCGGGCCAAAGGATCCGACTCGATCAACATCATCGAGGTCGAAAAGCACGCCCGATACGCCTATCCGCTCTCGACCTTCATCCTCACGCTGATCGGCGTCTCGCTCTCCTCGCGAAAGGTCCGCGGAGGCACCGGTCTCCACATCGGAATCGGCGTGGCTCTCTGTTTCTCGTACATACTCTTCAACCGCTTCTTCGAGGAGTTCGCCAAGAGCGGCACCCTCCCCACCGGACTCGCCGTCTGGCTCCCCAACATCATCTACCTCTTCATTGCCGTCTATCTGTACAGAAAAGCGCCGAAATAACCTGTCAACCATGCAGAAACAACCCAGCCTCATCGCCCGGATCCGCGAGAACCGGCTCCTCTGGAACATCCTCCTCATCGCCGCGATCATCCTCGTGATGGCCGTCGCCGCACACCTGCTCATGCAGATCGGAACCCGCCACGGCGCACGCCGCACCGTCCCCGACTTCTCCGGAGTGCCCCTCGCCGACGCACAGCGTCTCGCCCGCAAGCACGACCTCAAACTCCATATCAACGACTCGCTCTTCGTCCCCGCCTACGAGGGCGGAATCGTCCTCGACCAGCTCCCCGAAGGCGGCGTCGAGGTGAAACCCGGACGGACCGTCTACATCACGATCAACTCCTTCCGCCAGAAGATGGTCCCCGTGCCCTATGTCGCCGGACGATCCCTGCGGCAGGCCAAGAACATGCTCGAAATCGCCGGACTCGAAATCGAGAAGCTCGTCTACCGGGCCGACATCGCCACGAACTACGTCCTCGAAGAGTTCTACGACGGAAAACCCGTCACCCAGCACTCCCGGATGGAGGCCGAAATGGGCTCCGGCGTGACGCTCCACGTCGGCGTCGAGCAGGGATACGGCACGACCGTCGTGCCGCAGCTGGTCGGGCAGCCCCTCGCCCAGGCCAAAAGCCGTATTTGGGAACTCGGACTGAACGTCGGACGCATCGACTTCGATGAAGGGATCAACCTCCTCAACCAGAAGGATGCTCGGGTCTATATTCAGGTTCCCGGCGCCGAACGCTCGGCCGCCCTGGGATCGAGGGTCGACCTGCGGCTCACGCTCGATGCGGAGAAGCTCGGGAAACACCGCTCCGAGGCCGAAAAGCAGGCTGCGGCGGTCGCGGCCGAACGAAGGATCGAAGAGCAGCAGGAGAGCGATTCGCTGGCCCGGATCCCGCTCGAAGAGACCCTTGCGCCCGCCGGCGAAGGTGCTTCCGTCCGCGAACGGAACGACGACAACGAAGGATTTTTCGACTGATGAAGACCGAACGACATACCGACGCATCCAACGAACGGTCGGCTCCCGATTCCCTTGCCGCAAGATTCGGAACGGCTGCGGAGGAGTCCGTATCCGACGACGGGGCGGCTGCCGGAGACGAGATCAGCGAAGAGGCCGAGGACGAAGAGGAGGCCGGGCTCTACGAGCACTTCGCCGTGACGGCCGACAAGGGGCAGACACCCATGCGGCTGGACAAGTTCCTCACCGTGCGGATGGAGCACTGCTCGCGCAACCGCATCCAGGCGGCGGCCGACAGCGGCAATATCCTCGTCAACGGAAAGGCCGCCAAATCGAGCTACAAGGTCAAGCCGCTGGACCGCATCCAGATCGTTCTGCCCTATCCGCGGCGCGAAACGGAGCTTGTGGCCGAGAACATCCCGCTCGACATTCCCTATGAGGACGACCATCTGCTGATCGTCAACAAACCCGCCGGGATGGTCGTACACCCCGGCGTGGGGAACTACACCGGGACGCTCGTAAACGCCCTGATGTACCACCTCAACGCCCAGGGAATCACGGCCGAGGAGCAGAACCGCGCCGGACTCGTCCACCGCATCGACAAGAACACCTCGGGACTGCTCGTGATCGCCAAGGACGAACAGACCCACGCCCGGCTGGCCAAGCAGTTCTTCGACCACACGATCCAGCGCCGCTACGTCGCCCTCGTGTGGGGAAATCCGGACGAGGACGAGGGGACCATCACGGGAAACATCGGCCGCAGCCCGAAGGACCGGCAGAAGATGTACGTCTTTGCCGACGGATCGGACGGCAAGCACGCCGTGACT
This sequence comes from Alistipes sp. An66, assembly GCF_002161445.1. Lineage (GTDB taxonomy): Bacteria > Bacteroidota > Bacteroidia > Bacteroidales > Rikenellaceae > Alistipes > Alistipes cottocaccae. Next base: position 295,768 of record NZ_NFHT01000001.1, on the reverse strand, counting down.
CACTGGAAGGTGTTGCGCAGGTACGGCTACGTGACACTCGTGGAGTGCCGGCTCGAAACCGGACGCACGCATCAGATCCGCGTCCACATGGCCTGGATCGGGCATCCGCTCTTCAACGACGAGCGATACGGCGGAGACCGCATCCTCAAAGGCACGACCTTTGCCAAATACCGCCAGTTCATCGAGAACTGCTTCGCCGTGATGCCCCGTCACGCGCTCCACGCCCGGCTGTTGGGATTCGAGCACCCCGCCACGCACCGCGACGTCCTGTTCGACAGCGAGCTGCCCGACGACTTCAAGGCGCTGCTCGCCAAGTGGGACGCCTATGTGGCCGGCGGCCGCGGCCCGGAAGAGGAGGAATAGGACAACCCTGACAAGCCGGTCTCCGGACTCGGAAAAAACAGAGAACAAACAGAAAACGGCCCCCGAAAGGCCGGACAAAACAACCCCGTTTCAAGAAGCGATGTTTCTGCCGACAACCGTCAAGGAGGTCCGCGAACGCGGATGGGATCAGCTCGACGTGATCCTCTTCTCGGGCGATGCCTACATCGACCACCCGGCCTTCGGGGCTGCGGTCGTGGGGCGGCTGCTCGAAGCCGAGGGCTACCGCGTGGCGATCGTCCCCCAGCCCAACTGGCGCGACGACCTGCGCGACTTTACCAAACTGGGGGCCCCGAAGCTCTTTTTCGGCGTATCGGCCGGCGCCATGGACTCGATGGTCAACCACTACACGGCCAACCTCCGGCTGCGCCACGACGATGCCTACACCCCCGGCGGAAAGGCCGGATTCCGGCCCGATTACGCCGTGACGGTCTACACGCAGATTCTCAAACGGCTGTATCCCCATGTTCCGGTCGTCGTCGGAGGCATCGAGGCTTCGCTGCGGCGGCTGACCCACTACGACTATTGGAGCGACCGGCTGAAACCCTCGGTGCTGGTCGAAAGCGGCGCCGACCTGCTGATCTACGGCATGGGCGAAGGGGTCATCCAGCAGGTCGCACGCGCCATGCGCAACGGATACAACGCCAAGCTGCTGCGCAGGATCCGCCAGGTGGCCTTTCTGGCCGACGAGGGGTATGTTTCACGTCTCGATCCCGAGCGCACGATCCGGCTCCACGGTTTCGAGGAGTGCGTGCGCGACAAGCGGGCCTTCGGCGAGAACTTCACCGTGATCGAGACCCAGAGCAACCTGATGGCCCCCGAAGCGACGCTGGTCGAGGCCGTCGGCGGGCAGTATGTCGTCGTGACGCCCGCCAATGCCGCCCTCACGACCGAAGAGCTGGACCATTCGTTCGACCTCCCCTACGAACGGGCGCCCCATCCGCGGTATGCGGGCCGCGGGGAGATCCCCGCCTGGGAGATGATCAAATTCTCGGTGAACATCCACCGCGGGTGTTTCGGAGGATGCTCGTTCTGCACCATCTCGGCCCATCAGGGCAAGTTCGTACACTCGCGCAGCGAGCGGTCGATCCTCGCCGAAGTGGAGCGCATCACGAAGATGCCCGGATTCAAGGGCTATCTCTCCGACGTCGGGGCCCCCTCGGCCAACATGTACCGCATGGGCGGCCGGGACCGGGCGCTCTGTGCCCGGTGTCGGCGCGCGTCGTGCCTCCATCCGGCGAAGTGCCCCAATCTCGACAACGACCACCGGCCGCTGCTGGATCTCTACGCGAAGATCCGCGCCGTGAAGAGGATCAAGAAGGCGTTCATCGGCAGCGGAATCCGCTACGACCTCTTCGACGACTCGCCCTATCTGCGCACCGTATTGGTCCATCACACCTCCGGGCGGTTGAAGGTCGCCCCGGAGCACACCGAAGAGGGCGTGCTGCGGCTGATGCGCAAACCGACCTTCGCGCTCTTCGAGAAGCTCAACGACGACTTCCACCGCATTTGCCGCGAGGAGCAGCTGCCCTATCAGCTGATTCCCTACTTCATCTCGTCGCATCCGGGATGCACGGAGCAGGACATGAAGGCGTTGTCGGAGAAGGTGTTGGGACGGTTGCACTTCAACCTGGAACAGGTGCAGGACCTGACCCCCACGCCGATGACCCTCTCGTCGGTGATGTTCTGGACCGGCGAAAACCCCTACACGCACGAAGCGGTCTACGTGGCCCGCTCGCAGGAGGAGAAACGGCGGCAGAAGAGTTATTTCTTCGCCCGGCAGGCTCCGGCCCGGAGTGGATTCGCGGATCGAAGAAAGGCCGGAAAAGAGGGACGGCAGACGGTCGGTCCAAAAGGCGCCGGCAGAGACTCCGGGAAAAGAAAAACGGCTCCGGTTCAGAGAAACGCAAAAAAAGGCTGATCCGCGCGGATCGGCCTTTTTCATGGGGGGGGGTGTCCGGACGGGAGGGTCCGAGCCGGGTCAGTCTCCGGCGGCAAGCGACAGCACCCGTTCGAGCACCTCGTCACGCCCGGCCTGCAACCCTTCGGCCGTCGGCAGCACCTCGACATCGAGGCGCACTCCTACGGTCTGGGTCGGGGTTCCGTCCGGATAGAGGACGCCGACACCGGAGAAACTGGTTATCTGACCGGGCAGCGGAATCCAGACAATGGAGCCGGTGGCACCCGAGGTCGGCGAACCGATGGTCAGCGTCTGCGGGCAACTCTGGAATGCCATGGCCTGGAACTCGGGGTTGCTCTGCGTCAGTTCGTCGACCAGTAAAATTACCCGTCCTTTGTAGGGTTCGGTACATCGTGCGGCAACCTCTCCGAAGTCCTCGAACAGCCACTGCTCCTGCCGGTAGAAGAGACCGGGCAGGGCCAGTGTCTGATAAAGCGCCTGCCTAACAACGACCGACTCGGTGCGCAGCGACTGGCCAATCAGCGCTATCAGCGCGCCGTCCACATTCAGCGGGTAGGTGCGCAGGTCGATGATGAGTGCCCGCGTGCGGGGCAGCGTCTGCCCGACCTCGGCGAGGTGCTCGCGTGAGAAGGTCCCGGCGTAGATGTACCCCACCGAATCGGCCAGCAGGCGGAAGGGCGGCTGTGCGAGCTGGGCCGGGTCGTAAATGGGGGAGACGCTGCCATAGGGCACCGTTGCCACGCGGAGCGTGTCGCAGGACCCGGCGCGACGGCGGACCACCTCGGCGGTATCGCGGCGCGTGCAGAGCCCGTAATAACGGAGGGCCTGGCGCAGACTTGCCTCGTTCGACCGCGAGGCATATTCCCGCAGCAGCTCCAGCCGTTCGGAGATAGGCTCCCCATCAATGGCCACCACCTCGTCGCCCCGTTCGAGAACCCCGTCGTCGGAGTGGCCGACAAAGAGGCGCCCTTCGGCCTGGAGCGGCCACACGGGCAGCATCCGCTGTCCGAAGAGCATCTCGATCGGCGCGTAGGCATGGCCGTCGTTGAGCTCGCGAATCAGCCGGAAATAGAGCCGGGAGAAGCGGACGGGATCCGTCTCGACCCCCATGCGCGGAATGTAACTCGTGAGCACCTCCTCCCAAGGGTGCAGCGTCAGCGAACGGTTCGGAGCATAATATTCGATGACGTTCCACAACCGGAAGAGCGTCAGCAGGTTGAGTCCGCTATCCATCTGCTGGGTCGGATAGGACCTCTCGTTGCTCAACGACAGGTAGTGATAACCCGCTCCGTTTTCCATTGTTCCCATGCGGAGGTAGTAGTTCTCATCGCGCTCGGCATAACGCAGCTCCTGCAACAGCTTCGAAAGCTCCCCGCCCAGCAGCGTGGTGTCGGCCGTCCAACCGAGGTCGGTCGTCCCGACCAGGTCATACGGTGCCAGCGCCTGTTCGCACTCGATCCGGTTAGGGGTGTAATCTCCCAGCGAGCGGACCCAGTCGAGCAGGTGCCGGTTGCGGGTCTCCCGGTCGGCGTGCACGACCTTCGGCAGCAGGGCAAAGAGGGCGCTGTCGACATCGACGCGGCACAGCGTGTCACAGAAGACCGGATGGTGGTACTTGGCATAGCCCCAGACGCGGCAGAGCGTTTCGAGATTTCCGACGGCACGGGGATCCTTCAGATCCTCCGCCGTGAGGTTGAATCCGGAGGAGGCGGGGGCAGGGACGGGTGTTTGCTGGGCCTGCATGACAGGTGTAACGCACAACAGACAAAGCAGGATACAGAAAATACGAAACACTGGTCTCATTTTACTTATTGTTATGTGATACAATCAGATATATATTGTGGTGAGAATATCCACCTAAATATCAACGAGCCAGTTCCAAGGCCTTCTCCAGAACCAGATCCCGTCCCGCCTGCAGACTCTCCACCGTATCATCCACCTCGACATCGAGGCGCACGCCCACGGTCTGGGTCGGGGTTCCGTCCGGATAGAAGACACCGATTCCCGAAAAAGAGGTCATCAACCCTCCGGGCAACGGAATCCAGACAATATCGCCGTCGGCACCCGAGGTCGGCGAGCCGATGGTCAGCGTCTGCGGGCAACTCTGGAACGCCATGGCCTGGTACTCGGGGTTGCTCTGCGTCGACTCGTTCACCAGTAAGATTACCCGCCCTTTGTAGGGCTGGGTGCACCGCTCGGCACCCTCCTCGAAGCCATTGTACAGCAACTGCTCCTGCCGGAAGAAGAGGCCGGGCAGGGCCAGCGTCGGATGCACCATCTGCCAGGCAACGACCGGCTCGGTACGCAGCGACCGGCCGATCAGCGCTGTCAGCGCGATGTCCATATTCTGTGGGTAGGTGCGCAGGTCGATGATGAGCGCCCGCGTGCGGGGCAGCGTCTGCACGACCTCGGCGAGGTGCTCGCGTGAGAAGGTCCCGGCGTAGATGTAACCCACCGAATCGGCCAGCAGGCGGAAGGGCGGCTGCGCGAGTTGGGCCGGGTCGTAAATGGAGGAGGCGCTGCTATAGGGTATCGTTGCCACGCGGAGCGTGTCGCAGACCCCGGCGCGGCGGCGGACCACCTCGGCGGTGTCGCGGCGCGTGCAGAGCCCGTATAAACGGAGGGCCTCACGCAGGCTCGCCTCGTTCGATCGCGAGGCATATTCCCGCAACAGATCCAGCCGTTCGGAGAGAGGCTCCCCGTCGATGGCCACCACTTCGTCGCCCCGCTCGAGAACCCCGTCGCCGGAGTGGCCGACAAAGAGGCGCCCTTCGGCCTGGAGCGGCCACACGGGTAGCATCCGCTGTCCGAAGAGCATCTCGATCGGCGCGTAGGCATGGCCGTCGTTAAGCTCGCGGATCAGCCGGAAGTAGAGCCGGGAGAAGCGGACGGGGTCCGTCTCGACCCCCATGAGAGGAATATAGGTGGAGAGCACTTCATTCCAGGGGTGCAGCGTCAGCGAACGGTTCGGAGCATAATATTCGATGACGTTCCACAGCCGGAAGAGCGTCAGCAGGTTGAGCCCGTTATCCATCTGCGGGGTCGGATAGGATTTCTCGCCGCGCAACGACAGGTAGCGGTAGCCCAGTTCGGTTTCCATTGTTCCCATGCGGAGGTAGTAGTTCTCATCGCGCTCGGCATAACGCAGGTCCTGCAACAGATGCGAGAGCTCCCCGCCCAGCAACACGGTGTCAGCCGTCCAACCGAGGTCGGCCGTCCCGACCAGGTCATACGGAGCCAGCGCCTGTTCGCACTCGACCCGGTTGGGGGTGTAATCTCCCAGCGAGCGGACCCAGTCGAGCAGGTGCCGGTTGCGGGTCTCCCGGTCGGCGTGCACGACCTTCGGCAGCAGGGCAAAGAGGGCGCTGTCGACATCGACGCGGCACAGCGTGTCACAGAAGACCGGGTGGTGGTACTTGGCATAGCCCCAGACCCGGCAGAGCGTTTCGAGGTTGTCGAGCGTGCGGGGATCTTCGAAATCCGCGGCTGTCAGCGTAAAGTTCGACAAGGGCGCGGTGGGGACAATCGGTTCGGAGTTCCGGCAGAGGGCCGGGCGGGCAGCGAGGCACGTCAGCATCGCTGCCGCAAGCAGCAGGGTTCGCATGGTCAGAGGGTCAGGTTTTCTCACATGAAACGCTTTTTGCAAGACATTTCGTATCCGCAACAGCATTTTTCCGAAAAATCTCCCCCCCCCTCTCTCTTCTCCTACGACCAGAGCGGTTTCAGCACCCCGAACAGCAGGCAGGCAATCAGGAACGTCGCCACGATATTGAAGGTCTGGGCCGTCAGGAACGCACGCAGGATGTTGCGGTTCTCCTTCGAGATGATCTCTTTCAGCCGCGTGTCAAGGCCGATGCAGACGAAGGCCAGCGAGAAGAAGACCGACGAAAACATCTTCGCAACGCCCGGTTCGAGCAATTTGCCCTTCGCGCCCGGCACGAAGACGCCATTCGACTGCAAGAGACTGAACACCAGCGACGCCGCCACGAAGCCCAGAATGAATTTCGGAAACTTTTCCCAGACGATTCCCAGCGAGGGTTTCTGGCCGCCTTTCCCGCCGCGGGCCGAGAGGTACAGCGCAATGAAAAAGGCCACGACACCGATCAGCACGTTCTGCGCCGCCTTGATGATCACGGCATGCCGGTTGGCATCCTCGCCGACGATCATGCTCGAAGCCGCAACGCCCGAAGTCGTGTCGACCGTGCCGCCGATCCACGCCCCGGCAACCTCCTCGGCAACCTCCGGAGCAAACAGATGCGGGAGGATCCAATTGGCCAGCCACGGCATCAGGTAGATCATCGGGACCACCACGATCAGCACCAGCGAGACGATGTAGGAGAGCTTCCGGTCGTCACCCCCGGCAACCCGCGCCGCCGTGATGCAGGCCGAGACGCCGCAGATCGAAACCCCGCTCGAAAGAATCATCGCCGAGCGTTCGTCCACGCCCTGCCGCCGCGAAAACCAGAATCCGAAGAACCACACAGCCGCCACAACCAGCACGGCCTGCAACAGACCGAAAACGCCCGATTTCATCACGTCGCTGAACAGGATCGTCGCGCCGAGGCACACCACGCCGATCTTGATGAAGAACTCGCCCTGGATCGCCGGCTTCATCCAGGCCGGAACCCGCCACACGTTGCGGACCAGAAGCCCGAACAGCACCGAGAAGAAGACCGATTCGAAACCGTAGTAGGAAACGGCCGGGATCTTCGCCACCACCTGCGCCAGCAGCGACAGCGCAAAGACCACCGCCAACGACGGAAGCATCCCCTTCAAGGGACGGCGCAGCAGCAGGCTCCCCACGTAGAGAACCGCCAGCACGATCACGAACAGATAGGCGATGTTGTACCACGCCACCTCGCCGACCAGCGTCGAGGGGACCGACGGAAGGTCCGCCGGGATCAGCACGGCAAGCGCCAGCAGCGGGATCGAGACCCAGACCACGACCCAATCCTCGACCCGAAGTTTTTCAAGCAGATTTTTCATCGTTTTACAAGTGTCAGAATATGCCGGACAGCATCACCGAAACCACGTTGCCGTTTGCAACGGCCGGGGATGCGTAGTCCTCATAAGTATAGTTGAGCTGGCAGCGCAGGTGCTTCACCGGCTGCCACAGCACGCCCGCCGTCCAGTTCGTCTGGCGCGTCGCGCCGACCGAACGGTCTTCCAGAAAAGTGTCGTAACGAGCCACCGCCAGCAGGCTCCGCGTAATCCGCACCCCGCCCACGGCATACCAACCCTCGCTCTGCTGACCGACGACCTGTTCACCGTCCGCCTGCGGCATACCCGTCGTGCCGCAGATGTACTCGCAGCGAAGCACAACCGGACCCCGGTCATAGCACGCACCAAGCCCGTAACGGGTCCGTTCCAGACTCCGCTCCCCATAGCGGCCCCAATAGCCCGAAGCCGCCACCTGGAAACCCGCGAAGGGTTTCAACGTCAGGCGCGCAACCACGTCCTTCGCCCGGTTCAGGTCCTTGACATTCAGACCCTCGCCGTTGAAGACGCCCACGTTGTAGTTCAGGATGCTGTAATCCCCGCGTTTGAAGAAGCCTCCGTAGAGCATCGCTCCCATGTCGCGGCCCGTCGCCGAAAGCCCGCAGAGATCGTCGAAGCCCATCAGCCGGCGCAGCGACAGCGGATATTCGATGAATTCGTATTTCAGGGGGACATACTCCGTATTCTCGATCGAGAAGGGCAGTTTGTATTCTCCCAGCTGGATATTCAGCGCCTCGAACGGCCGGTAGCGAAGGTAGGCATCGACGATCTTCGGCGAGCAGAACTCGATCTGGATCCGGTAGTCGAGACGCTCGGCAAGCGCTCCCGACAGATTCAGGCGGACCCGCTTGATGAAGAACGTCGACGAACGCTCCGACCAGGTATAACCCGTCTGCACGTAGCCCGAAATCTTCGGAAGCGCCGCAAGAATCTTCTCCCACGTCGCCGTTCGGGTTTTCAGAGAGTCCAGCTCCGCGCAGAGATCCGCAACCACAGGATCCGGAGCCGACGGATGCGGCGGTTCCGCAAAGATACGAAACGGCACGATCATCAGAACAAGAGGCAAAAAAGGCGCAAAAAACGTCTTCATGAATGGAACGGTTGTTTTTTCTGTCGCAAAATTCGCAATTTCATCCTTGCCCGTCAATACGCGAAAATACCTAAATTGCCGGCCGGGAAAAAGAAAACCCCGCCGGCTTCGGCAGGGCTCGATACGAAGTGTACTCGGGCGGATTCCTCGTCCGCCGACGGTCAGCGGGCCATCGGAAACGACAGCGTCCGCGCATCGAGGTAGGCGTTCGGGAAGGATCCCCAGTTCCACGCCTGCCCGTTCGACAGGTTGAAATGGGGCCCCAGACGCAACGTGTTGTTATCGATCACCGTGACCCGCGAGGGAAGGTTCTCCCGCTGGATCACAACAACCGACGTCATCGAAACCGCCGGCTTCGTCCCGAGCGGCTCCATCGTCCGGTAATCCGGTTTCCAGGGCGACATGTGCGCCAACGAGTCCGGAAGCGTAAAGCCCGGCGTCGTGCGACGTACCGTATCCGGTTTCAACTCGAAACGAGGCTCCGGATCCCGGGCCGGAGCGGATACCCCCAGAAGCAAGGCAAAAACCACAGCCAAAATACCCTTTTTCATGTCGATGCGTTTATTTTCCTTATTGTCAGAACGTCAAAACACCTCCCGTAGTATGTGCACCGAACGAACTGTGCTGATTGCGTCCAGATGATAGCCGAAATAGGACAACATGGCGTTCAAAAAGTCCGACCGCCGCGTCCGGTTCAGCTCGATCTCCCCCAGCCGCCGCACGTCACAATGCAACATCCGATCCAACAGCGCCGCGCAATCCGGCGTCATCGACCCCGGATGCAGCGGGCTCGACGCCGTATAGAGTCCCTCCCGGATGTCGAACCACCACCCCGGGCGGTAGTCGTTCCCCGGACGGAAACCCAGCAGACGGCTCAAATTCGCCAGAAACCACAGGTGGAAGTTCGATACGCCCTCTTCCAGGGCATCCAGCGCCGCCGTGGAGTTCCAAACGAACTCGAACAACGGATCGTTCGGCTCGCTCTCCCGAACCAGCCGGTAAAGCGTTTCCGCCATGAAGAGCGCCATCGTCGACTTCCGCACGTCGAACGGCAGGCTTTGCAGCGGAAAACCCGCTCGAAGCTCCTTGAAACGGTCCATCTGCTGCCGCGGAGATTCCAGTCCCTCGAACTCCACCGGAAACATCGGTTGGAGCAGCGACAGTTTCGATCCGTGGCCGTTCCGGCTCCGGACCCCCTGCACCATGTAGCTCCGACGCCCGCCGACGTCCGTCAGCAGATAGGCCACGAGCGACGTGTCGCCGTATTTGAGCGTATGCAGCACGATGCCGCGCCCCTTGTAGCTTTTCACGCCGACTTCCGCACGTGGACCATCATCCAACCATCCCGCGAGGCCGTCCCGACCAGGGAAAGACCCAGCTCCGCAGCCGCCGAGACGATCGCCGGGACGTCCGCTTCCAGAAAACCGCTCATCACCAGATCCCCGCCCGGCGTCAGCGCCGCAGCATAGGAGGACATGTCCGCCAGCAGAATGTTCCGGTTGATGTTCGCCAGAATGAAGTCGTAGTGCCGTCCCGCAATCCGGCGCACGTCGCCCAGCAGCGGCGTGATCCGCTCCCCGACGCCGTTCATCGCCACGTTCTCGCGGCAGTTCGCATCCGCCCAGTCGTCGATGTCCACCGCGTCGACATGCGCCGCCCCGCACTTCACGGCCACGATCGACAGCACGCCCGTGCCGCTGCCCATGTCCAGTCCCGTGCGGCCCGCAACGCCCAGATCCAGCACCGCACGCGATACCAGCCACGTCGTGGCGTGATGCCCCGTGCCGAACGACATCTTCGGCATCACCACCACCTCGAGCTCCCCGGCCGGCGCCGGGTCGTGGAACGGCGCCCGGATCCGGAGCCGCCCCTCGACATCCACCGCCGGGAAGTTACGCTCCCACACGGCGTTCCAGTTCTGCGTCTCGATGGCGATATAACGTCCCGAAACCCCGTAACGCACCAGCAGGGCGTCGACATCCGGCTTGCACGACGCAAGGCGTTCGCCCGGAATGTAGGCTTTGAGCGTCGTGCCCTCCGTCTCGAAACTCTCGAACGGATAGTCCGCCAGTTCCGCCGTCAGGATCTCGCCCTGCTCCTCGTCGCGGATTTCAACTTGAAGGGAGATATAATCCATAATTATGTAAAATTTTTGTACCTTCGTTCCGACAAAGTTACGATATTTCCTCGATTATACGTCGCCCGGAATGGCCGAAAATACGAAAAAATGGGAGGCTGCGGCAAGTCGCTACCGCACCTACATCAAACTCGAAAAACGTCTCGCACAGAACTCCGTCGAGTCCTACATGCGCGACCTGCGATCCTTCGCACACTTCATCCTCCGCATGTGGGACGTCCCCCCGCAGAAGGTCGAACCCCAGATGATCGAACGGTACATGGCCTGGCTCTTCGACCGCGGGCGCGAAAAGACCTCCCAGGCCCGTGCGTTGAGCGGCGTCAAGAGCTTCTTCAACTTCCTGATGATCTCCGACAAGATCGAAAATTCGCCCGCGGAGTTCATCCTGTCCCCCAAATTCGGACGCCAGCTCCCCGACATCCTCTCGACCGACGAGATCGACCGCATCATCGCCACCGTCGATACCTCCTCCGTCAAAGGGCTGCGCGACAGCGCCATGCTCGAACTCCTCTACTCCTGCGGACTGCGCGTCTCGGAGCTCGTATCCCTGAAAATCCAGGATCTCTTCTTCGGCGAGGGCTACATCCGCGTCATCGGAAAAGGCGACAAACAGCGGCTCGTACCCATCAGCGCCACGGCCCGCGAACGCGTCCACCGCTACCTCGACAAACGCCCCGAAACCCGTTCCGGCGAGGATGCTCTCTTCCTGAACAACCGCGGGAGCCGCCTCACGCGCGTCATGGTCTTCACCATCCTCAAACAGGCTGCGCGGAATGCCGGAATCGAAAAACGCATCAGCCCCCACACCTTCCGCCACTCGTTCGCAACCCATCTGCTCGAAGGAGGGGCTTCGATCCGGCAGGTGCAGGAGATGCTCGGACACGAAAGCATCCTCACGACCGAGATCTACACCCACCTCGACAGCAGCCACCTCCGGCGCACGGTCGAGGAGCATCTGCCGCTCTGAACATGCACACCCGGAATCGGGATCAGGACAGGAGGGAGAAGAAAGAGAGTGATGCCGTGAAACGGAAAAGGGGAAAAAGGGGGCAAGAAGAGACTGGTGCGGCAGGGCGGAGAAAGGGAACGGAGCGAAAAACAACAGGTCGGGAAGAAACGGGGGCAAAGGAAACGGAGGGAATCGGGGAATCGGGGAATCGGGGAATCAGAGGAAACGGGGAATCGGAGGGGCCACCCGGAAACGGCGGAGCGGCGTTACAGCCGCTGGATGCGGGACTCCGCGGTGAGGCGCATCCGGGCGTAGTCCAGCCCCGAAAGCACCACCCAGACCCCGCCCGGAACAACCGTATGCGGCAGCTCCGTCAGAAGATCCCCCGACGAGGCACGAAGCCGTCCGAAGGCCTCCGGGAAATCCGGCGGAAAGTCCGCAACCAGCAGTCCCGCATGGAATTCCGTCTCCGGAAGCCGGTCCGGACAGGGGCACGTCTCCACCACGAAATCATCCTCCGCATCGTAGAAGGTCACGACCGGCGACCGGACAATTCCCTGCGGGGTCCAGAGCAGGTTAGAGGCTATCCTTCGGCGGAAGGGCCGCGCGGAAGAATTCATCGGCAAAGATCCGGATATCGAGTTGCTTTTCATAGAGACGATCCACGGCGACGTCCGTCGGAGGCGTGAACTCCACCTTCAAATCCCGCACCGTGAGCGACGGGCGCTGCGGCTTCTCCCCGAAGGTCAGCAGACGAAGGCACAGCCGGCCGTGCGTCGTATCGGTCGTGAAATTCCGCGTGAAACGCTCCTCCCGGTTCCGGCGCAACGTCACCGTATAGTTGTTTGCGCGCGTGCTGTCCCGCTTTTCCAGCCACATCGCCGCTTTCAGACCCCGGTCGTTCCGGTCCAGCGAGTCGATCCGGTATTTCAGCGAAAGACGGTATTCGCCGGGCTCCACATCCAGCGTGAAGTGCAGCTTCGACGTATCCCGAAGCGACGAAACCCGGATCAGCGTATCCGAAAGCACCGTCCGCGTGAAGGTCCGCCGCGCCACGTTGTCGATCGTGTCCAGAACAGCAACCGCCCGGTCGTAGACCTTGCCTTCCGATTCCAGACGGTCGATCGCCTGCTCCACGACATCGCCCAACCGGGCGCTCTTCCGTTTCGAAAAGTTCCCGATCGTATAATACACATCCTCCGTCGTATAACCGTAACGGGCAAAGATCGGTTCGTAGAGCCGCAGCGAGTCGGTGCGGACGTTCTGCGTCCCCAGGTAGGCGTTCGTAAGAAACGCATCGTGGAAGATCATCGCCAGCTCATCGTCCGGAATGATCTTGTGGCGGGCACAACCGAAGCCGGCAAGCAGCAGCCCGCAGAGCGCAAGCCGAAAAAGTCGTTTCATGGGCAAAACCTGTTTTTTATCATGCTGCGGACCGTGACGTTCGCCAGAAGAACCGCAACTCCCGAAAAGGCCAGCGCCACGGCAAACAGGTCCGACAGGCGGAATTCGACCGGATAGCTCTTCGTGAGAAAGGTATCCGCCGGTATTTCGATCACTCCGAAGTGCTGCTGCATGAGACTCAACGCAACGCCCAGCGTCAGCCCGATCGCCGCCCCCAGACCGCAGATCAGCAGCCCCTCGGTCCGGAAGATGGTGCGGATCAGCGACGTGTCCGCTCCCAGGGCCCGCAGCGTCGCGATGTCCCGACGCTTCTCCACGATGAGCATCGACAGCGCACCCACCACCGAGAACGACGCGATCACCAGCACCAGCAGTGCGATGAAAAAGATGCCCCACTTCTCGTAGGTCATGATCCGGTAGAACGACGCCCGCAGCTCATCCCGCGTGCGGACCCGGAAATCCGCGCCCGCAGCGTCCGAAACCGCCTGCCGCGTCCGCCCGATGTCCGCATCCGGCGTCAGTCGCAGGACCAGTCCCGAGACCTCGCCCGGAGCGTCGAACAGAGACTGCGCCAGACGCAGCGACGCCAGCACGTAGGTCCGCTCCGTATCGAGGTCCAGCACGTAGACCCCGCCGACAGGCTCCGTGCGGCGCGTGTAGTTGTCCATCGGCAGCAGCGTCGAAAAACTCCCCCGACGCACGGCATAGAGCGACACGTCGGCATCGGCCAGCGTCCGGATGCCCAGCATCCACGCCATCGACTGACCCACGACCAGGCGTTCCAGATCCCCGACACGGACCCGCCATTCGCCCGTCGTGACGGCGTCCGACAGGTCGAAAACCTCGCCGTAGGCATCGTCGACGCCCCGGACCGTGGCCGTGGCCTGGCGCCCCCGGTGTTCCAGCAGCGCGCTCTGCTCCAACGTGAACGACAGCGCCCCGACGCCCGGGATCCGTCGCAGCGCCGCCGTGTCGAGCGACTCCGCCGCAAAGGTCTGGCCCCGGCGCGGCGTCACCGTCAGGTCCGCATCGAAGGCCGAATACATCGACTTCACCAGCGACTCGAAACCGTTGAAAACCGACAGCAGGATCACCATCGCCGCCACGGGGATCGCCACGGCCGCAACGCTCAATCCCGAAATCAGGTTCACGACCGACCGGGACTGCGGCGAAAAGAGATAGCGGCGGGCAAAAAGATACGGCACCATGGCGGAAACGACGTCAATCCTCTTTCAGGGCTTTCTCGATGTGCTCGATGTATTCGAGCGAATCGTCCAGGAAGAACTGGATCTCCGGAACGTTCTTCAACTGGTTCCGGATCCGCTGCCCCAGGGCCCGGCGCAGAAACCAGTTCTGATGCGCGAAACGATCCATGAGCGTCTTGCTCTGCTCGAACGGGAAGACGCTTACGTAAATCTTCGCATAGCTGAAATCCGGTGAGACACGAACCCCCGTCACCGTAACCAGCGTCCCGCGGACCAGCGTGGCCCCCTCCTTCTGGAAAATATCCGCCATGTCCTTCTGGATCTGCTTGGCGATTTTCTGTTGTCGCGTTGTTTCCATAACTCTCTCCTTTTACTGTCCGAACTTGAATCCCTCCCGGTTCTTCTCCCGCTTCGGACGCGGTTTCCACGTCTCGAAGCCCTCCTTGTTGAAGCGGTAGTTCAGCCCTACCGAAATCGTCAGATTGTCCAGCGGGGACCGCATCGGTGTCGTATAGAACGGATTTTCCGGGCCGTCGCTGCTGTTGTCGTAGTAACGGTTCCGGTTCCGGACAATGTCCGAATAGCCGAAGTAGTAGCGTACACGGAAGTTAACCTCGAACCGCCGGATCAGAAACGCAACACCCCCGCCGCCGGCCAACCCGTATCCCCAGCGGTTGTCACGGGGAACCTTGAAGGCATAATTCCCGCCGTAGCTGCCCTTCTGTTTCGTCTCCGAATCGAGGAAGTACTCCTGTTCCCACGTCGACGAAAAGTTGTAGAAGAACGTCGCCGCAGCTTCCAGATAGACCCGCACATGGTTCTTCAACAGATAGAAATGCGGCTGCCAGACGACCGGCATCACCACGGAGTTGATCCGCCGCGTATAGTACAGATAATTCGCCGGGTCCTTCTCGTCGACCTGCGAATAGTTCGTCGCGAACGAGAAGGCCTGCTGCTGGAATTCCAGATCCACGCCGAAGCCCCCCACATAACGCTGCTGCCCGTAATACCGCCACGTGAGACCCCCGCTGTAAAGCCCCCAGATCGCTCGCGTCTCCTGCTTCGGGTCGAAACGCCCCGAACCCATCCCGTAACCCGCGATGAACCCCAGCGTGTGTTGTGCCACGACCCCCTGAACCGCGATGACGGACACCGCCGAGAGTATCAATATCCGGATATGTCTGATGATCCTCATGCTATCTGATGCTGTTGAACATGCTTCCCGCCGATCCGAAACTGCTGTTCATGTTCTGGTTCTGGTTCTGATTCCGGTTCTGATTCTGCTTCGGCCCCTCCTTCGCCCGCTTCTCCGCCTCCCGGCGCAGACGCTGCATCTCCCGCTCGTCGAGCATCCGCGACAGCGACTGCATCGTCACCGGCGCGAAAATCCGGTCCATGTCCATCGTGAACTCGATCTCCCAGTTCGTCTTCGTCGCAAAGGTGTCCTCCCCGTTCGAATTCGAATACATCTCCGCACGCTCCGGCTGCATCCGCGCTACCAGATCGCCCGAATCCCACTTCCCGTTCCCGTTCCGGTCCTCGATCACCCGGAACTTGATCTCTCCGGCCGGAACGTAGTTGAACTGGATGTCGCCCGCCGTGACGTCCCGACGCTCCTGTTTCAACGTCCCGCTCCCGTCCAGCAGCTGGACGATATACTTCATCTCCGGATTCCGGCTCGACACGTGCACCTTCACCGTCGCGAACTTCTCCGGGTCGTAAACCGTATATTTCCCCACGATCGAGTCGTTCGCATAACCCGCCACGTCGCGGAACACGCTGTCCGGAATCGTCAGCGTGTACTGCCCGCCCGTGACCCACGGGGCCCGGATGTGCCAACGCCGGAGCATCCCCGTATCGCGCACCATGTGCACCGGGACATCCTCGACCGTGTTGTTCTCCAACTGCCGCGTCAGCAGCAGACGCGACGAGTCGATCGAAACCAGCGGGTAGTCGAAGTCGATCGTCAGGTGGTTCTCCGGGTTCAGATCCCCCGACGTCGGCATGTTGAACACAAACGGATTCTCCGGTTTCGGCTCCTTGAACTCCTCGCCCGCAGCCTCCGCCTTCTTCCGGTCCCGTTCGATCTTCTCCCGGGCTCGCTCCTGCTCCTTCGTCTCGATCAGACGCCACGACAGTTTCAGCTTCGCCGTATCCGGTTGCAGACGGTTCAGCGTGTCGTGTTTCAGGTAGACCAGCTCCCCCTTGATCGTATCCGGAAGCATCGCCGACGGAACGTTGAACCACAGGGCGATCGTATCCTTTCCCACCGTCTGCGGATCCACGATCACCCGCTCCGACGGAATGCTGTCGAACCGAAGCGACCGGATCTCCGGATGCGGCGCCGCAAAGTAGAGCATCGCCTGGTGCTGCTTCGGACGCTGGCTCTCCGAAAGAACCTGCCGCTTGAAGGCCTTGTCCAGGAACATCCGGAAGTAGAGCTGCGGCTCCGCAGAGACGTAACGCCGCACCGAATCGTACCACATCGCGAAATCCGGCATCTCCGCGGGATTCCACGTCCCCTCGATGAAGCCCACCTGGTCGTTCCCCGGATCGTACATCTGGTTGTCGTTCTTGTCCTCCACGGCATAGACCCGGTAGGGGATCGGTTTGAGGTTCTGCGCAATGAAAATCCCGTTGTTCTCCGCACGCGCGATCACCGCCGGCTTGTACTTGAAGACCGTCGAGTCGTACTCCGCAACCTGTTCCACCGAGTCCGCCGGATAGAACCAGATGAACGACTTCGACACCGAATCCGCCTTGTAGCCGTCCGCCGTGTAGCCCGACATCACCATCGAGTCGATCTCCGGACCCGTCGAGAAGACGTAGCGCATCGAATAGAGCGGATTCCCCTCGTTGTTGTCCTGGATCGAGCTCCCGAAATTCAACGCATACGTCGTGTTCGGAAGCAGCGTGTCCCGAAGCTGGATCACGATCCCGCGCCCGCGCATCGTGATCGTCGGTTTCTTCTTCATCTGCGGCGAGGTGAAGAACTCCTTCTGCTGGTCCTTGATCTGCACGAACTCGTCGAACTCGATGTAGATCTTCCCGTGGTTCGTCGTCGGACGGTTGGTCGTGAAGTTGTCCGGGACCATCGTCACGATCACCGGAGGCAGCGAGTCCCGAGGACCTCCCGTGGGGGTCATCGTGCTCGCGCAACGGCTCCCGAAGGCCGACAGGAACAATACCGCAACCGCCAGCCGAAGCGTGTTCATCTTATGTCGAAAATCCGTCCTTTTCATTGTTTCCCATTTTGTGTGACGCCCTCTTCCGGCGCATGGGCCGGATTCACGATCGTCCAGCCCCCCGTATCCGTCTTGTCGATCCAGAGCGTCTGCCACGGCCGGAAAACCAGCGCCGGGAAGGTCACTGGGTCCGCCGTCACGAGATCCACACGCTGCTGCGTATAGGCATACATCTGATCGCTGCGGTCCGCGACCACGACCATCAGCTGCTCGGAGCTCACCGACATCTTGTAGCGTCCCGTATCCCCGTCGGCATAGCCCTGGAAACTCGGAATCGTCCGCGTATCCTCCGGATCCGTCTTCGAGGTGATCTTCCCGTTCACCGCATCGTCGTAGGTGGCGATGTACCACGCCGTCGTGTCCGCCGCATAGGCGTAGACTTCCAGTTTCGAGATCCGCGTCTGTTCACCCCCTTCGGCCGCCTGCACGTACGGATCCACGTAGCAGTCCACGTAGACCGGCGGCGTGTAGAACTCGTTGTAATAGCTCCAATTGCCGTCCTTATACGAATTACCCTCCTTCCAGACCCGGAACGGAAGACTGACGTACAGGTTCGGAAGGTTCACTTCAAGCTCCTGCTGCGTGTAGGCGTAAAGACGGTGCTCCGTATCCACCGCCACGACCATCTGCATCGGCTGCGTCAGCGTCATCCGGATCCAGCCCGTTGCGCCCTCCTGCCCGTAAGGCTCCGAAACAGCCGTCGGAGCCGAAATCTTCGACGAAAGGTCGCCTTTCAGGCTGATCACCCCGTTCAGCGCATCCTCGTAGCTCGCCACCGTATAGAGGTTCGTATCCGCCGCAAAGGCGTACGCCTGCACCCCGTCCAACGGCTCGTAGGAGTCCGTCGACAAGGTCTGCGACAGCGGTTTCAGCACGTAGTTCGTCTTCAAGGAGCCGTCCTTGAAGCATCCCCACGCCAGAAGCAGCAAAACCGCCGCCCATATCGTTTGTATCCCTTTCATCGTTTTTTTCCTATTCCTTGCGCAGCGCTTCCAGCATCTCGCCCACCGTGAGACCCGTCACCGGATGCCGGTGCCGCCGCATGATCTCGTTCAGCGGAACCAGCGCAAACTCCCGTTCCGCAAGATGCGGGTGCGGCAGCGTCAGGCGTTCGTCCGAAAGCACCGCGTCGTCGTAGAAGATCACGTCGATGTCGATCGGCCGCGAGCAGTAGGGAGCGCCCGACGACGCCTTCTCGATCGCCTCGGCCGCCCGGTTGCGCCCCAGTTCCCGCTCGATCGCCTGGCAGGCGTCCAGCACCTCGTGGGGCGTCAGGTCCGTCGAGACCTCCAACGCCTGGTTCGAGAAACGATCCGCGCTCCGGAAACCCCACGCCTCGCTCTCGTATCGGTGCGAACACCGCAGGACCGCCCCCACACGCGAGTTGATCAACTGTTGTGCCGTCTGGAACGTCCGTTTCACATCCCCTTGATTTCCACCCAATAACAATGCCACTCGTGCCATACCGTTATCTTGCTACAAATGTTTTATCATCTTGCTCACCGTGAGCGCAAAATGCGTGAAGACAATCGTCGGATTCCCGTTCTGCGCGATCTGGGCCCCTGCCCGCTCGATCTCCGCAATCAAGGGTTCGATGTTCTGCGTCCCGACGAACGGCGCAAACTTCGAACAGAACGACAGCTCCTCGCCCCACAGGTAGCCGATCTCTCCGAGACCCGCATGGAGCATGAAACTCTCGCGAAGCAGACGCGTCGCATTGCGCAGAAAGCCCCGCTGCTGTTCGCGCGACAACTGCGCCACCTCCTCGGCCCAGCCGATCAGTTCGAGGTGCTTGTCGTTGTAGCTCAACCGCATCAGCCCGCAGAACAGATCGAAATACTCCTTCCGCAAGCCTTCGTTCTCTCCCGCCGCGAGATGTTCGAGCTCCAGCAGGTCCCCGCCCGACAGCCGCGCCATGTTCCGCGCCTGTGTCGGATCCGTAATCCCGCGCGAGGCCGCCTCCCGTTCCAGGATCTCCGGGGCGATGCGCGGAACCGAGACCTCCTGCGTCCGCGAGAGGATCGTCGGGAGCAGCCGGTCCGGCTGTTCGCTTACCAGAATGAAAACCGTCCGTTCCCACGGCTCCTCGAGGATTTTCAGAATCTTGTTCGACGCCTCCTCGTTCATCGTCTCCGGAAGCCATATCAGCATCGCCTTGTAATCCGCCTCGTAGCTCTTGAACGACAGCTTGCGGATGATCTCGTCGGCCTCACGCGCCGAGATCATCCCTTTGAGCGTCTTCCCCAGATCCAGCCGGTCGTACCACTCCTGCGACGAAAAGTATCCCCGACGCTCGGCGAACAGCGTCCGGAACTGCGGCAGGAACTCGTCGCTCAACATCGCTTCGCCCGACTTCTTGCCCTGTTTGTTCACCGGAAAGACCAGATGCAGGTCCGGATGCGCCAATGCCTCGATCTGTTTGCAGTCCGGGCATTCGCCGCACGAATCCCCCTCCCGGCGGTGCCGGCAGCAGAGGTACTGCACATAGGCGACGGCCAAAGCCAGCGACCCGTAGCCCGAGGCGCCCGTGAACAGCTGCGCATGGCTCACCCGCCCCGCATCCACCGACCGGGCCAGATGCCGTTTCAGATCCTCCTGTCCGATGATATCCGCAAATCGCATCCCGCTCAATTCCGTTTCAACGCCGAACGGAGCATCGCAGCCACATCGATCCGTTCGCGGCGGACCAGGTAGAGCGCGTATGCCCCAAACAGCACTATATTAAACGCATAGCTGACAAACATATTGTCCACGAGGCGCGTCACCGCCTCGCAGAGCGCAAAGACGCCCAGCGCCACGATCACATACTCCCAGATCCGGGCCCACGGGTAGGGCGTAGGGTAGCAGCGCCGGTTGAGCCACCAACTCACGGCGACCATCACCGACTCGCTCGCCAGACGCGCCCACGCGGCTCCGTAGTAGCCCCAGCGGGGAATCAGGCAGAACCCGAAGGCGGTCATCGCAACCAGTCCCGCCCCCGTAACCACGATCGCCAGCGACGTCCGCTCCTCGCGCTTGTACCAGAACGAAAGGTTCAGCCACACGCCCGTCAGGACGTTCGCCCCCAGCACCACCGGCAGGATGAAGATCCCCTCGCGGAAGTCCCGGCCCACGATCAGCGCGAAAACGTCCCGGAACAGCGCAATGCCCAGGAAGATCAGCATCGAGGCCATCATGTAGTATTTCAGCGCCGCGGCGTTCATCGCCACGAAGTCCGACTTCTTGAAGTTCGACAGGAAGAACGGCTCCGCGGCCAGCCGGTACATCTGGTAGAAGAGCATCATCACCACGGCGATCTTCGTAATGGCCCCGTAGACGCCCAGCTGCGCCATCGAGCCCGCCGGGACGAGGTACTTGATCAGCTGCCGGTCGATGAACTCGTTGGCCGTGCCGGCCAGACCCCCCACCAGCAGCGGCAGCGAATAGGCGAAGACCGCCGCCAGCAGCGGCCAGTTGATCCGCGGGACCGTGCGGTCCGTCGTCGTCAGGATCACCAGCCAGGTCACCACGCTGGACACGAGGTTCGCCACGAAGACCCATCCCACGCCGAACTCCGTCGCGAAGAGACCCGCCGCCCCGAATGCAAAGGCCAGCGCCACGTTCAGCACCACGTTCATCGCTTTCAGCCCCACGAAGGTCATCGCACGACCCTGCTCGCGCAGCCGCGAGAAGGGAATGCATGCCCAGACGTCGAAAAGGATGATCAGCGCCACCCACACCACATACTCCGGATGGGCAACATAAGCCTCGCCCATGAGCGAGGCCACGCCGTTGCGGAAAAGCGCCATCCCGGCAAAAAAAACCGTCGCGGCCAGCGACGTGATCCCCCACGTCGTGGCGAAAAGGCGGCGCTTGGCCCCCGCCACGTCTCCGCCCGCCTCCTCGGCCTTGGCCGAAAAGCGGAAATAGCTCGACTCCATGCCCATCGTCAGCAGCGTCAGCGCCAGCGGAATCAGGGCATAGACATCCGTAACGATGCCATAGGTCTCCTGCCCGAACACCCGCGTATAGTAGGGCGTGAGCAGGTAGCTCAGGAACCGCACCACGATGGTGCTGATACCGTAGACGGCAGTCTGTTTGGCCAGTTTTTCGAGCATGATAAGCCTATATAGGCAGCAAAGATACAAATTTTAACCGGATTGCCCGCATCTTACGCCTTCTTTCAAAGAAAGAAGAACACAAAAAAACGTCCCGCAGTTTCGGGACGTATGGAAAACCGCGACGGCCGGAGCGCCGCCGCCCAGTTCAAAGCCACTTCTTGTAACGGAAAAACCAGATCGTCAGAATCGAACAGACAATCATCAGACCAATGGCAAACAGATAACCCACCGGAATGACCCACCCGTTGGAGAGATGCCACGTCCACTCCAACTCGGGCATCGTCTTGAAGTTCATGCCGTAGATCGACGCAATGAGCGTCGCCGGCATGAAGATCACCGCCGCCACCGAGAAGATCTTCACGATGCCGTTCTGCTCGATGTTGATCAGACCCAGCGCCGCGTCCTGGATGTAGTCCAAACGCTGGAAACTGAAATCCGCATGGTTGATCAGCGAATTCACGTCCTTGATCATCAGTTGCAGCCGCGGGTAGATATCGTTCGGGAATCGCTCCGAACGCAGAATGCCCGACAGCACCCGCTGCCGGTCGAAGATGTTCTCGCGCAACGACATCGTGCTCTCCTGCAAGGCGCTGATGCGGTGCAGAACCTCCTTGTCGATCGAATCCTCCGAGTTGATGTCCTTCGACAGCGCGGCGACCTGCTTGGCGATCAGCTCCACGAGGTCCGCATCGAAGTCGATGCGCACTTCCAGCAGCGAAATGAACAGGTGGTAGCCCGTCGAGTAGCTCCGGTAGTTCATTTGCAGGCGCTTCTCCGTCTCGCGGAAGGTCCGGAACTCGGCATTCCGCACCGAAACCAGCACGCCCTCGTTCGAAATGATGAACGAAACCGGCTCCACGATGAACGAATCCCCCGTCGGTATGAAGAAGTTCGCGTTCGAGACGATCGAATTCTCGTTCTCCGAGTACTTCGACGTCGACTCGATCTCCTCGACCTGCTGCTTCGTCTGCAAGCTGATCTCCATGAAGTTCTCCACGGCCTTCTGCTCCTTGATCGTGGGCGTCAGCATGTCGATCCACAGAATGTCGTCGTAACCCAGCTCGTCAAAGAGCTTCGTGTCCGCATTCCGGATGATCTTGTTGTATTGTTTGAGGTAGATGGTAATCATGAAAGGCTCTCTGTTAGGAAGTTCGTGAATCCGTGCGGAAAGAGAGGCGGACACCCGGGTCCGCTACGCTCTTCACCCGGGATTGCTCCTCGGAGCCACCTTCTGCCCCGAATCCCAGAACTTTTTGAGGGCCTTGTCCTTCTGATTGTCGAAAATGTAGTCGAAACGGGAGAGTCCTTCGTAGGCACGACCCGGATCGTCTCCGTAGGGAGATTCCAGAATCGCCTCGTAACCGTGTTCCAGACCGTAGGTCAGGGCATGTTGCAGCGCTTCGACGGTCTCGGGATCCACCTCCGGAGCGGCAACCCACAGCGCGAAGGCGCAGGGGAGCTTCCCGTAGGGCTTCCACCCCGCGACCAGCGGATCGTCGCTCGCCAGCAGCTCCGGGAGCGACCCGGGAACGCCGCCGACGCAGTATTCCGTGACGATACGGGCGCCGTTCAGCGTCGGGTAGGCGGAGGCCGGGATCAGGGCCAGATCGGCCCGACGGTCGGAAAAGAGGCGGAGGATTTCGGATGGATCGGACAACAGCAGTTCGGCACGGAGATTACCCTCGTGCTGGATACCATAGATGAATGGCGTCGTGCTCAAACACGACACAACGGCTATACGGGGAACTGTGACCATCATCCATACGATTGTAAATGTTGGTTCGCGAAACAAAGGTAAGACTTTTTTGCGAAAATTTTTCCATAATTTTTGGAAAAAGTGCGCCGCCCTCTTGACAAGGGGGTAGGCGGCGTCGTATATTTGTCCTGCAATCCACACCCCGGTCGGGGTTTCCGGCAAGTTATCGACATCGGGAATTTACTGTCTTCAAGCTGCTTGCCGCATATTATTACCAATTATCAACACTTTTTCGACACGTTATCCACACACGGTCGACCCCTCCCTCACCCCTCTCCGACGCAGGCTCTCTCCGCCCTTTTCCGTCCCTCGTTCCGCCCCTCTCCCATCTCCCGGAACCATTCATCCCCCTCTTTCATCTCTCTTCCAAAAAATCTTCCGCCATGCAATTCACCCAAATCCCGCCCCAGTATGCGCCCCTCGGTTCCGAGGTCCGCTATGTCGTCGAACAGGAGACTGCCGCCGACATCGACATCCGCATTTACGACGAGAACTCCGGTGCACTGTACGGTGCCAAACGGCTGACGGCAACAGTCTCGGCCGACGTCGACATCGCCCCCGTGGTGCGCCGGAATCTGCAATTCTCCCCGACGACCGGTGCGTCCGGTTTTCACGCCGCCCCGGACCGCACGGCGGCCGTCCGCGTCGAGGCCGGACCCGCTGGCAGCGGATCCGCCGAAGCAACGGCCCCCGCCCGCACGTTCATCCCCGGAGAAGGCCCCGCCACGGCGCCCGCCATCCGCACCTCCATGCCCCTCGAACGGCTCATCCCCGAAGGCGCCTGCGACGAACTGACCCTGCTGACCGACGGCGACTGCGCCGTGACGGTCTCCGGATGGGCCGCAGGAAGCGCCACGGCCGAGAGTTTCCGCGAAGCCGGGGCCGGACTCCATGTTTTCCGCCTCGACACCGGCGATTTCCCCGGCTGCGAAACCCTGACGGTCGACGCCGGAGCCTGCGGAACGGTCACATACACGCTCATCCCCGCCGCGCAGGAGGCCCTCCGCATCGCGTGGAGAAGCTGCGCCGGATCCATCGAGCACTACTCCTTCCCGGTGATCCGCTCCACCACGCTCCGTGTCTCCAAGCAGCGCGCCGAAGGAATTGATGGCCTTCTCGTAACGGCTGCGGAGTCCCTCCGCGAAACGGTGCTCGAATCCGCCTACGAAACTCCGGAGACGTTGGAGGCACTGGCCGGACTGCTCCTCTCGCCCGAAGTGTGGATCCTCCGCAACGGGGAGTACGTCCCGGTAGACGTCCGCTCCGAAGAGGCCGTGATCCAGCGCCACGGCATGCTCTGCTCGCTGGAAATTGTCGTACGACCCAAAAACAACCCCTCATGGAACTGAAAATCGACGGACAGAACTGCGACCTCGGCGAGAGTCCGATCGCCATACCCGGATACGATGCCGCCAGCACCGAATCGGTCGACGGCGCACGCGAAGGACGGTCGTTGAAAATCGAAATCCCGATCACGAAGCGCAACCGATCGATCCTCCGATTCGCCGAGGATCCCGATACGGCCGAACGATTCAACGACTCGCTGCATCGGGCCGAGCTCGCGGCAGAGGGGGCCCGGTTGATCGGAGGCAGCGTCCGCCTGCTGGCCGTGACGGACAACGGGTTCGAACTCGAAATCCGCAACGGCGGTGCCGACTGGGCCGAACAGGCCGTACGCCGCAAACTCGAAGACCTGGGCATCGACTGGAACATCCGGCTGACACCGACGGACATCTGGCAGAGTTGGTCGAACGACACGCCCGTCCGCTTCTTCCCCGTCCACCGCGACGAATACGAACAGCAGAACAGCTCCACGGACCTGCTCCCCGCCGAACGGTTCCTCGCCGTGGAGGATTACCACCCCTTCCTGCACCTGGCCACACTCGTCGAAAAGATATTCTCGGACGCCGGATACCGCATCGAGAGCCGGTTCCTCGACTCGGAATTCTTCCGATCGCTCTACATCAGCGGCGCCTACGCCTCGCGAGACACCGCCGCAGCCGTCAACCGGATGGGATTCTCGGCCCGCCGGCTCGGTCCCGCAACCGCCGCCGCAAGCAGCTTGGGACGCGTCTCCGCAAACCCCAAGGCGCTGGCCAACACCGTGGGGAACATCGTCGACACGGCCACGCCCCAAAGCATCGACGTCGACGGCGAAGCCATCAGCGGACTCTACAACAACGGCAACTGCTTCGCCACCGACAACGGAAAGATCGTATTCACGCCCCCCTCGGAGATCAAGGCCGGATTCGAATTCTACCTGAAATACACCACCGACCACCGCATCCGCTCGCGGACCCGCCTCACCGGATTCGACACCCTCTACCTCGGACCCGGAGCCGAATTCGTCTTCCAGCTGGCCAACCGCTACCAGGATCTCCGCAACGAAATCACACTCGGATTCTCCTACCGCGTGATCGTCTTCGACCACGTGGACGGGGCCCAGTACCGCCTCCTCTATACCCGCAACAGTCTGACCGACATCATCTGGACCTCCTTTGCCGCCCGCTCGGCCCTGGTGACCACCCCCTCGGACGGAACGGTCGCCGATCCCAGCTTGCAGATCCTCCAGGGATCCCAATGGGTCGACTACACGGGCGACTGGGCCCTCTACAACGGATACATCGGAGAAACGGGCAAAACAACCGTCGAGGTGCGGCTCCGGACCCCCTCGGAGACCATCTCCCCCACATCGCCCAAATACTTCAATCAGATCTATTTCGCCGGCGCACAGCAGGGCATGGAGATCACGCTGCACAAGGAGTGCTCGCTCCGCCCGATCTTCCTCCCGGGACCCGCCTTCGGATCAATCGTCAAATTCCCGGACGTCGTCCGCTACGACATCCGCCAGTCGGAGCTCCTCGAAGCCGTCGCCCATCTCTTCAACCTCCGCTTCCACACCGAAGAGGAGACCCGCACGGTACGGATCGAACCCGAAGAGGAGTTCTTCGGCGTCGGCCCGACGGTCGATTGGAGCCGGCGCACGGACCGCTCGCAACCGATCGTCCGGAAGCAGATCGCCCCGGAGATCCACGAAATCCGTACATGGCGGTTTCAGGACGGAGACGGCGCCGTGACCCGCTTCGACACCGAAGAGGAGACCACCCTCGGAGCATGGAGCCACGACACCCCCTCCTATGCCGCACTGCGGGGTGAAAAGGAGCTCCGGAATCTGCTGTTCGCACCGACGCTCAACTCCCTGGGCCACTACCTGAACGCACCCTCGGCACTGCTCCTGCAAGTCGGCGACCGCGACGACGCGGAAGACGACGGCGCCAACTTCACGCCCCGCATCGTCCGCTACTTCGGCATCAAGGCCCTGCCCGAAGGGGAGCGGTGGGGATATCCCTCGGGACGGAACGAATACCCGCTGGCGGCGTTCCTCTTCGCCGGGGACGATGAGACGGAGCCCTTCACGCTGGGATTCGAGGACCGAGACGGCGCCCGGGGCCTCCATCGCTTCTACGACCGGCAGGTGCGGCGCGAAGAGTCCGGAGAGCGGATCTCGGTCTCCCTGCGCATCGCTCCCCACGAGTTCGAAGCTCTCTTCTCGCCCGGAACCGGAGCCCCCGACATCCGCTCCGCGTTCCGGATCGACACCGGGACCGGAGTCGTCCGCGCCGCACTCCGCAGCATCGGAGAGTACGATCCGCAAAAGGGCGCAGCACGGTGTACGTTCGAACGAATCGCAGAAGCATGACTCGGCTCGACGAACGGCTCGCGGAGACGCTCTTCCGCGAAGTGAAGGGTCTGACCGGACGTCAGGCCGTACTCAAACTCCTCGAAGCGGGGCTCATCAGCCGCCGGGCCTGCGAACGCCGGGCCATCCGCGACGAGGTGGAACGTTTGCAGCGGTCGGGCGTGCCCCGCTGCGAAGCGCTCGAAGTCGCAGCCGAGACTTTCTGCTGCTCCTACGAAAAGGCACGAAACGCATTTTACAACTCCTTCAAAAACTGAATCATGAAATCGGAAATCCAAATCAACAACGCCTCCGACGTATGCCAGATCGACATCGAAGGGACGATCGGAATCCCCGAAGAGTGGCAGTTCGATGACCCCGACGCCCGCGTGGCCACCTATGAACGGTTCCGCGACGCCCTGAAACGCATCGCCGAGATCGACGCCCCGCTGGTCGTGGTCAACATCCGCTCCACGGGCGGCGATGTCAACGACGCCCTGCTGATCCTCGACGCCCTCCGCCAGCTCTCCGCACGCATCGTAACCCGCTGCTACGGATACACCGCCTCGGCTGCCACGATCATCGCACAGGCCGCCTCGGAAGGCGGGCGCGAAATCTCGGAAAACGCTCTCTACCTGATCCACAACTCGATCTGCGCCACGGAGGGAAACGCCGCGGAAATCGCCGGCGAAATCGAACTCCTGCGGCAGACCGACGCCCGCATCGCCGCGGTTTACGCCGCCCGTTCGGGACGCCCCGACGAGGAGTTCGCGGCCCTCATGGCCGAGAACAACGGAAACGGACGATGGCTCTCACCCCGGGAGGCCGTCGAGGCGGGGCTCGCAGACCGCGTGATCGAAACCGCCGCACAGGAGCCCGCATCGCTGGCCCGGAACCTCGCACGCGGATGGCGCCGTCTGCTCGCCGAGATCGGCGTGAAGCCCGCCGGACAGCCCGCCGCCGACCGGAACATCCTCCACACCGCCGACGAACTGCGGGAGCTGCACCGCCGTTCGGCCGTCGCCGCGCAGGAGACCCGGAAACGGATCACCCCGACCCGGGTTCTTCCCTGCGAGGATCCCTCCTGCGGCGAAGCCCTCCGCTCGGCCAACGAACGCGCCTACGCCGAAGACGCCAAATGCTTCCGCAACTGACGACCGGCCCCCTCCCAACCTCACATACGATACCGGACTGCGGGAAATCCCCGGTCCGAAACCGATTCATAAACCCTCAAAAAAACACAAAAACCATGACTTACCTTGAAAATTCGAAACAGTACACCGGTTCCGACCTCGAAAACATCTTCTTCCGCCCCATTCTGACCGGCGATTCGGCCCAGGAACTCGGCGTGCGCGTCCTTTACAACATGCCCCAGTCCACCCATATCCAGCTCTGGGACGGACAGCGCAACATCCTCCAGAAGTTCACCTCGGCAGGCTGGGCCGGAGGTACCGCAACCAAGCGCGTCGAAAAAGCCATCGACCTCCAACGCGTGAAGGCCGAAATCGGATTCTCCGCCGCCGACTACTTCTCGATGGTCTACGAAAAGATCGCGGCCATCACCGACACGAACATGGAGGATCTCTCCGGCACGATCCTCGAACAGGCCGAAACCGAACTCTTCCGGCAGGCCCTCGCCGAAAACATCCGCGCCACGATGTGGATCGGCGACACCTCCGCCGATTCGGGGTACAACACCTTCGACGGATTCCTCAAAATCATCAAGGATCTCGTCACCGAGCAGGCCGTCTACAACATCACCTACCAGAGCACCGACCTGGAAGACCCCAACTACATCGCCGAACTGCTCGACAAGCTCTGGGTCAACGCCGAACCCCGCGTTCAGGACATGAAGGGCGACGGACATCTCGCCTATTTCGTCTCCTCGGACATCTGCCACCTCTACGAAAAGTACCTCGACTCGAAAGGCGTCGACTCCGCCTACGTCGACACGGTGAACGGCCGCCCGCGACTCGCCTACCACGGAATCCCGATCATCGACGTCCGGATCGGCAGCTATCTCGAAAGCCTGATCACCTACCACCGGTCGTTCTGCATGCTCACCGACACCCGCAACCTCGTCATGGCCGTCAACACCGCCGACATGCCCGGAAACGAGGTCCGCATGTGGTACAACCCCGACGAGATGGAGAACCGCCAGCGCGCCGTCTTCATGGCCGGATGCACGGTCCTCGACGAGAGCCTGATCACCTACGCCTACAAACAGTAACCAACCCCGGACGCCGCCCGCAGCCCCGCCGGCTGCGGCGGCGCTTCCCCGAAACCCCGTATACGCCATGAGCAAAGCGAAAAAATTCAAAACCGCCGTAGGCGTCGCCAACCGCACCGACCCCTACCTGACCCTGGGCGCCGTGCGCGTCGAAAACGACCGTTTCTGGCGCTGGGGCGACGACAACCTCTTCCCCGCGGCGCTCGCGCTGATGGCCCGGCGTTCGACCACCCACCGCCGCATCATCAACGACAAGGCCGACTACATCTCGGGCAAGGGGTTCGTCTGCGACGAGGCCCGGCAGCCCGCTCTGGCCGCCTTCCTCCGGGACGTGAACGGCAGCGGCGAAACGCTGCGGCAGCTCCTCAACAAGCTCGCCTTCGACAAATCGCTCTTCGGAAACGCCTTCCTCGAAATCGTCACCGATGCCGACCGTTCGTTCCTCTCGCTCTTCCATCAGGACGCCTCCCGCTGCCGCGTGGCCCGCGACTCGGAGCACATCCTCCTGCACCACGACTGGTCGGCGTTCAAGGCCTCCGAGGCCCGGTCGCTGCCCCTCTATCCGAACTTCGAGCCACAGAACGACGGAACCCTCCGCGCCATCATCCACTACAAGGATTACGAACCCATGTTCGAGCACTACGGCGTCCCGACCTACATCGCCGGATTCAACGTCTCGGCAATCGCCTACAAGACCGACCGCTGGAACATCTCGCGCCTGGACAACTCCTTCCAGCTCTCGGGCGTGATGATGCTCGACTCGTCGGTCGACAACGAGGCCGAGGCCGAACGCATCGTAAGGATGGCCGAGCGGAAGTTCGCCGGAAACCCCGGGCAGGTGATGTTCGTCATCCGCGACGGAGGCGACGACGACAACTCGCGGTTCATCCCCATCGCCGCCCAGAACGAGGGAGACTGGCAGGCCCTGCACGAGCAGGCCGTCGGCGACATCGTCGTGGCGCACTCCTGGTTCCGGACCCTCAGCGGGCTGGACTACGCCTCGGGATTCAACGCCGAGCGCATCCTCCACGAGTACGAAGTGGCCCTCAACACGGTGATCCTCGCCGAGCAGGCCGAGCTCACCGAACCGATCCGCACCGTCATCACCGCGGTGCTGGGGCTCGACACCGCGTCGTTGCAGATCGTCAACCGTCCGCCGACCCGCTCGAAACCCATCTACATGAAGGTCTGGGAGGCCCGCAAGGCCGACGGTCTCGACTACGACCCCGAGGATCCGAAGCAGCAGTACTTCCTCTCCGAAATCACCAAATACAACGTCACCAGCATCGGATGATCCGCCGTGCGGTGCCGGACGGTCCCGATCGTCCGGCGTCGCACGACGGCGGATCTCCGCAAAAACACCCGCACATGAATACGCTCATCACACCCCTCCAAGTGCTGAAACTCGCCTTCGGAAACGGTGAAAACCTCCCGCCCGACACCTTCGGCGAAGCTGACATCGCCGCAGCCGAACAGCGTTACATCGTTCCCGTGATCGGCCCGGAGCTGTACGAAAAGCTCCTCGCCGGCACCCATGCCGAATTCCGCGACGAATACCTCGCGGCGCCCGCGGCGCTCTTCACCCGGCTGGCGCTCCAACCGCGCCTCGACATCCGCACCGGGCAGTGCGGCACCACGGAGCCGAAATCCTCCTGGGGACAGCCCGCCGACAAGGAGGCGCTCCGCCGCCAATGCCGTGCCCTGCGCAGCGAAGCCCGCACGCTCCTGCGGCGCGCCGTCGCGTATCTCGACAGCCACCGCCGGGAGTTCCCGGAATACCTCCCCGAAAAAAACATCCTCAACCGCTGCACGACCGATGGAGGCTTTGTTCAGATTCGTTAGCGGCCTCGCGGCGGGGATCGCCGCGCTGTTCGCACCCATCAACCCGCTCGTGGCCACCACGCTGCTCTTCATCGGGGTGGACTTCGTATCGGGCATCTTCGCCGACCGGGCCGCGGCCCGGCGCGCAGGCAGGGAGTGGTATTTCGAGAGCTGCAAGGCCTGGCGAACCGTCGCCAAGACGGGACTCGCCGTCACGGCCATCGCCATGGCCTGGATGCTCGACCGTTTCGTACTGGATTTCATGCAGTTGAATCTGGCCAAGCTCTTCACCGGATTCACCTGCGGCGTGGAGTTCTGGTCGTTCCTCGAAAACGCCGCGCAGTTCTCCGAAGCGCCGCTCTTCCGCTGGCTGCGCCGCTACGCCAAACGCCGCATGGAATCCCACCTCCAAATCCGCGACGACGACTATGGCACGGGGACTCGATAACCGCAATCCGGGGAACATCCGGCAGTCGAAGGCCCGCTACCGGGGCGAGGTCCGGCCTTCGCGGGACCCCGCATTCAAGGAGTTCGAAAGCCTCGCCTGGGGCTACCGCGCCATCTTCGTGCTGCTCGACACCTACCGCATCCGCTACGGGCTCGACACCCTCCGGGGGATGATCTCCCGCTGGGCTCCGCCCTCGGAGAACCACACCGACGCCTACATCCGCGCCGTGGCCGCCGACACGGGCCTCGACTCCGACGAACGACTCGACACGCACGACGCCCGGACCATGATCCCCGTTGCGGCCGCCATCTCGCGCGTGGAGAACGGCACGCCGGCCGACATGCGGCAGGTCGCGGAAGGATGGAGGCTCTTCCGGGGAGACTCCTGACTTTTTTCAACATATTTTGTGTATCTTGCAGGTATGAAAATCACCTGCCTGTTGGATCGGCTCGACCGTATGCCGATGGTCAAGCTCCTCGCGCCCTTCGCCGCGGGGATCGCCCTGGCCGGAACGTACGAACTGCCCCTGTGGTTTCTCGCAGGGGCTTTCGTCTGTACGGGAGTCGTGGCCCTGCTGCTGCGTTCGGGAGCTGCCGCCGCGGCGATGCTCCTCACGGCGGGATTCGCCGCCGCACAGCTCCGGACTCCCGAAGTGAGCGTCCCGCGCGAGGTGTACACCCTCTACGAGATCGTCGTGGAGGGGTTTCCCGTCGAGCGGGCGCGCTACTCGTCGGCCGATGCCGTCGTAACGGCCTGGCGGAACCCTGCGGACGGGCACTGGAACGCTTCGGACGCCCGGATCCGGCTCTATGCCGATTCGCTGACGGAACTCCGGGCCGGAGAGCGCATCCGCTGCCGGGGCACGGTGCGCCCGTTCCGGGGCGGTGCGGAGAGCTACCGCCGGCTGATGGAGCGGCGGGGCTATGCCGGGACGCTGTGGATCGGGGAGCGGGCGATCCTCGACCGGAAGATGCTCCATGCCGCGAACCTCCACCGCCGGGCCGTCGAACGGTTGGAGCGGCTCCCGATGAAACCCGAAGCCCGCGCCGTCGTCGAGGCGATGGCCGCAGGCGAGCGTCGCGGCATCCCCGCCGACCTGCGCACGGCCTACTCCCGCAGCGGGCTGTCCCATCTGCTGGCCGTATCGGGGCTCCATACGGGGATCGTCTTCGTCGTCATAAACGTGCTGCTCTGGTGGCTGCCCCTGCTGCGGCGGGGCCATCTGCTGAAAAACATCCTCGCGGCGGCGGCCGTCTGGCTCTTTGTCGCCGCGGCCGGGTTTCCGCCCAGCGCCGTGCGTGCCGCCGTGATGTGCACCCTCCTGCAAACCGCCCTCGCGTCGGCCTCGGAGTATGTCGGAATGAACGCCCTGGCCACGGCCGCCTTCGGCATGCTGCTCTGGAATCCCAACTGGATCGGTGACATCAGCTTCCAACTGTCGTTCCTCGCCGTGGCGGGCATCCTCGTCTGGGGCGTACCCCTCTGCCGGAGGTGCCGGACCCGCCGCCGGTGGCTGAACGCCGTCATCGACGCCTATCTGATCGGACTGACGGCCACGCTGGCCACCGCTCCGCTCGTCTCCCACGTCTTCGGTGTCGTGCCGCTGGCAGGGCTGCTCATCAATCCGGCAGCCATTCTGATCGCCGGTGTCGTGGTCTTCGGCGGCGCCCTCTGGATGCTCCTGCCCGTCGGGTGGCTCGCACCGCTTTTCGGAGTGGTGACGGGCAAGGCCGCCGAGGCCGTCAATCTGCTGGCCCGCACAACGGCCTCGCTGCCCGGAGGTGCCGCCGACTGGACGCTCGGAACGACACCGACATTGCTTGTCTACCTGTTTTTCCTCGCCGCAACCCTCGCCGCAGGGTGCCGGGAACCGAAAAAAAGCCTACCTTTGCGTCTGTAAACGACCCCTTCACACCCATGATCACCGCCGAAGAATTCGAACTGCTGCGTACCGAGGAGCTCCGGCAGGCCGTCGCCGCCGCCCGCGGACGCGACCCGCTGGACGTGGCGTTCGACCGCACGGTGCCCCATGCCCGGCTCGTGGCCACGCAGGTCAAGTACCTCGCGCGTGCCGAACGCAAACTCCCGACGTATGCCGCCGTGCAGTGCATCCTCCCGCCGCGGGCCTTCGAGCAGGCGTCGAGCGAGGCGACGGCCGCCCACAAGGCGATCGAGGGCGACACGGTGCTGGACCTCACCTGCGGACTCGGGGTCGACAGTCTCTACCTCTCCCGACGGTTTCGCCGCGTCGTGGCCCTCGAACGCGACCCGCTGCTGGCCCGGATCACGTCGGAGAATTTTTCGAGAATGGGCGTGGCGAATATCGAGGTCGTGAACACTTCGGCCGAGGAGTACCTCCGGCAGGAGGGGCTGCACTTCGACTGGATCTACGCCGATCCCGACCGGCGTTCGGCCGAAGGGCGCAAGTTGGTCCTGCTGGAAGCCTGCTCGCCCGACATCGTGGCACTGAAACCAAAAATCGACCGCATCACCGCACGGCTCTGTCTGAAAAACTCCCCGCTGTTCGACGTGGACGAGGCCCTGCGGCTCTTCCCCGACAGCCGCGTGGAGGTTCTCTCGCTCGGCGACGAGTGCAAGGAGATGCTCATCTACGCCGACGGAACGGGACCGCTCGTCACGGCCACGGCCCTCGGCATCGGGAGCTTCGCGGCCGCACCCGGAGCCGTGCCGCCCGAAACCCCGCCGTTCGATCCGGAGCGCTTCCGCTGGCTCGTGATCCCCGACGTCGCACTGCGCAAGGCCCGCCTGACGCGGCTCCACCTGGCCGGCAAGGCCGACTGTTGGAGCGACAACGGATTCGGATTCGCCGCCGCGGAGCCGCACGGCGTGATCGGGCGCGTATCGCCCATTGAGTCCATCGAACCCTACGACCCGAAACGGTTGAAACGCGGACTGAAAGGGCGCGGCGTCGAGATCCTCAAACGCGACTTCCCGCTGCCGCCCGACGAACTGATGCGGCGGCTCGGCGCTCACCCCGGCGCCGACGTGCGGATGGCCTTCACGAAAATCGGGAACGATTTTTGGGCGATCCGGCTAAAATAGCTATCTTTGTCGAAAGCGCCGCGACGGCGGACAAGGCCCATGAAACTCCGACAGCTCTTCACCTACTTCACCGACACGATCTTCCGCCAGGACGTCAGCGAATGGCGCAACCCCGTCGTGCGGTGGCTCGTGCAGCAGTACCGCCTGCTCTTCTACACGGCCCGCGGGCTGGTCGAGCACGGAACGCTGGTCCGCTCCGCGGCCCTCACCTTCTACACGCTGATGTCGCTCGTCCCGATCCTCGCCGTCGTCTTCGCCGTCGTCAAGGGATTCGGGCTCACCGACGGACTCGTCGAAAACCTCTACGGAATCTTCCCCCGCCATCCCGAAACCATCGACTACATCGTCGGATTCGCCGAAAACGCCCTCGCCCGCACCCAGGGCGGCGTCGTGGCCGCCGTGGGTCTGGTGATGCTCTTCTGGGCCGTGATCCGCGTCTTCGGCTCCATCGAGAGCGCCTTCAACAACATCTGGGAGGTCAAGGTCGCCCGCAGCATCGCACGCCAATGGACCGACTACATCGCCGTGGTGATGATCGTCCCCGTGCTCTGGATCCTCGCCAACGCCGCCGGCGACTACGTCGAACAGCTGCTCGGACTCTACGACAAGTGGTACTTCAACACGCTCTCGCACCTCGCCTCGATGGTCATCATCTGGACGATGTTCACGCTCCTCTACCTGATCATCCCCAACGCCCGGGTGCGCTTCCAGAGCGCCCTGATGGCCGGGATCGTCGCCGGGACCATCTTCCTGCTCTTCCAGTGGGGATACGTCTACGTCCAGCGCTGGATGACCTCCTACAACGCCATCTACGGAAGTTTCGCCGCCCTGCCGCTCTTCCTCATCTGGATGCAGACCTCGTGGGAGATCCTCCTCTTCGGCGGCGAACTCTCGTTCGCCTACCAGAACATCAGCCGCTTCGCCGAGGAGCGCGAATCCCTCCGGATCAGCTACGACCAGCGCCGCAAGGTGCTCCTCGCGGTGATGATCCTCGTGGCGCGGAATTTCCGTGACCACGGAGGAACGCTCTCGACCGATACGATCCGCGAACGCCTCGGACTCCCGACCCGCATCGTCAATGACGTGCTCTTCCAGCTCGTGCAGGCCGGGCAGCTGATCGCCGTGCGCAGCGGCGACGGCGAACGCGACGTGGCCTTCACCCCGGCGCATGACCTTGCGTCGACGACCGTCTACGGCATTCTGGAAGCCGTCGAACGGACGGGGCAGGCCACACTCGACCTCGGGCAGACCCCCGAACTGGCCCGCGTGAACCGGGAACTCGAAATCCTGAAACAGACCGTACGCCAATCCCCGGAAAACGTGCGGCTGACCGACCTGCTATGACCTCCGAAACGCACCCCATGAAACGCATCGTCATCATCGGAAGCGGCAATCTGGCGGAGGCGCTGGCCCGCGCCGTCGCCGCCAGCAGTCTCGAAGCCGTACAGATCTGGGCCCGGAACCCGGAGCGCGGCCCCGCCGTAGCCCGCATCGCCGGATGCGGATGGAGCGACGACCCCGCCGGACTCGACCGCACGGCCGACCTCTATCTGATCGCCGTGAGCGACCGCGCCGTCGCCGAGGTAGCCTCGACGCTCCCGATCCCCGCATCGGCCGCCGTGGCCCACACCGCCGGAAGCGTACCGCTGGAAGCCATCCCCGGGCATTTCGCACGCCGCGCGGTCTTCTACCCGATGCAGACCTTCACGAAGGGACGCCCGGTGGATTTCTCGGTCATCCCGATCTTTCTCGAAACCGCGGACCCCGGATTCCGGGCCGAACTCGAATCCCTCGCCCGCACGCTCTCCCGGACGGTGCTCTGGGCCGACTCGGCGCAACGCGCCCGGGTACACCTCGCGGCGGTCTTCGCCTGCAACTTCGCCAACCACATGTACGCCCTCGGCGAGGAGACGGTGCGCCGCGCCGGACTCGACTTCGGGGTGCTCAAACCCCTGATCGCCGAGACCGCGGCCAAAGCCTGCGACGCCCGCTCGCCGCGCGACGTGCAGACGGGCCCCGCCGTGCGCAACGACACCGCCACGCAGGAGCGCCATCGGGCCCTGCTCGACGGCGATCCCACCTTACAGGAGATCTATACGCAAATCAGCAAAAACATATGGCAAACTTCAAGGAAGAGATAGCACGCTGCCGGACCTTCATCTTCGATGTCGACGGCGTGATGACCGACGGCGGGATCATCCCGACCGCCGACGGCGACTTCATCCGCCGCTACAACGCCAAGGACGGCTACGCCCTGGCCTATGCCCTGAAAATGGGCTACCGCGTCTGCGTCATCACGGGCGGGCGGGGCAAGACGCTCGAACACCGTCTGCGGATGCTCGGCATCCGTCACTACTACCTCGACTGCATGGACAAGATTGCGGCCCTGCACGAATACCTCCGCAACGAGGGTGTCGACCCGGCCGACGTGATCTACATGGGCGACGACATTCCCGATCTGGAATGCATGCGCGAGGTGGGGATTCCGGTCTGTCCGGCCGATTCGGCCGCCGAGGTGATCGAAGCGTCGCGTTACGTCTCGGAGTTCCGGGGCGGCGAGGGTGCCGTGCGCGACATCGTGGAGCAGGTGCTCCGGGCACACGGCGACTGGGCCCGCGATTCGCAGGGCGTCACGCCCTCGTCGCTGGCCGCCTCCTGTTGACAGAAGGGGAGGGGGGGGGTCTGCGAACGTCACACTCCCACGGGCCCACAGACCCGGAGCCGGTTTCGGGGCGGTCCCGCCTCGGCCCGGTCCCGGCCCCGAAACACCCGCACACGCCGAAACTTCCCGAAAAAAACGGACGACCTTTGTCAGGTCGTCCGTTTTTCAGTTCCGGGACGTGTCCGGGGCGTGTTTCTCTTCCGTTCTCATTTACGGCTCTTCCTCTCCTCTTCCCCTCATCTCTTCCCCTCATCTCTTCCTCTCCTCTCGCTCCTCTTCCCCTCTCGCTCCTCTCTCCCTCTCTCTCGCGCTCCCGGCCCCTCTCACGGCCCCCGGCTACTCCTCGATGAAGTCGACGTTCACCTCGCGCTGGAAGACCTCCTGCAACGAGATGTTGGTCTCGGTGGTGGCGATGCCCTGAATGCGCAGAATGCCGTCGAAGATCGTGTGCATGAGGTGTTCGTTATCCACGCAGTAGAGTTTCACAAGGATGTTGCCCTTGCCGGTGATGTAGTGGCACTCGACGATCTCGGCGACTTTTTTGAGCTCCTCGACCGTATGTGCCTGCAACTGCGGATCTTTGAGCATGATGCTGATGTAGGCGCAGACGTCGAAGCCGATCACCTTCGGATCGACGATCAGCCGGCTGCCGAGGATCACGCCCGCTTCGTCGAGCTTGCGGATGCGCTGGTGGATGGCCGCACCCGAGATGCCGCACTCACGTGCGATTTCCAGGAAGGGCATGCGCGCATTCTTGATGAGGTATTTGAGGATCTTGCGGTCGATTGCGTCCAATGTCGTTTTAGCCATATCTGTGGGGTTATTTGATGACGTTCAACTCCTTGCCGATTTTGGTGAAGGCGGCGATGCAGCGGTCCAGCTGTTCGAAGGTGTGGCCTGCGGAGACCTGCACGCGGATGCGGGCCTGTCCCTTCGGGACGACCGGATAGTAGAATCCCGTGACGAAGATGCCCTCGTCCTGCAACTTTGCGGCGAAGTCCTGCGAGAGCTTCGCGTCGTAGAGCATCACGGCGCAGATGGCCGACTGCGTGGGTTTGATGTCGAATCCGGCGGCCATCATGCCCTTGCGGAAGTGCTCGACGTTGGCCACCAGACGGTCGTGGAGTTCGTTGCTTTCGGCCAGCATGCGGAACATCTCGATTCCGGCGCCCACGACGGCGGGGGGCAGGGAGTTCGAGAAGAGGTAGGGGCGCGAACGCTGGCGGAGCATGTCGATGATCTCCTTGCGGCCGGTGGTGAATCCGCCCACGGCGCCGCCGAAGGCCTTTCCGAGGG
Source organism: Alistipes sp. An66 (assembly GCF_002161445.1). Lineage (GTDB taxonomy): Bacteria > Bacteroidota > Bacteroidia > Bacteroidales > Rikenellaceae > Alistipes > Alistipes cottocaccae. The sequence goes on along the minus strand of NZ_NFHT01000001.1, from coordinate 257,383 downwards.
TTCCGGTGAGGATGTCGACCTGTCCGCGGAGGTTGTAGAGTTCGGTGATGCCGCGGCCCGTTGCACCGAGGACGCCTGCCGAGTGGCACTCGTCAACCATGACCAGGGCGTCGTACTTTTCGGCCAGGGCGCAGATTTTGTCGAGCGGAGCGGCGTTGCCGTCCATCGAGAAGACACCGTCGGTGCAGATGATGCGGAAGCGCTGGGCCTGGGCCTTTTTCAGACACTCTTCGAGTTCGGCCATGTCGGCGTTGGCGTATCGGTAGCGCACGGCCTTGCAGAGACGCACGCCGTCGATGATCGAGGCGTGGTTCAGGGCATCGGAGATGATGGCGTCCTGGTCGGTGAAGAGGGGTTCGAAGACGCCGCCGTTGGCATCGAAGCAGGCGGCATAGAGGATCGTGTCCTCGGTTCCGAAGTAGTCCGAAACGGCCTTTTCGAGCTCCTTGTGGATGTCCTGGCAGCCGCAGATGAAGCGGACGGAGGACATGCCGTAGCCGCGGGCGTCCATGGCGCGCTTTGCGGCCTCGATCAGGCGGGGGTTGTCCGAGAGTCCGAGGTAGTTGTTGGCGCAGAAGTTCAGAACCTTCCGACCTGCAACCTCGATCTCGGCCCGCTGGGGCGACGAGATGATCCGTTCGTGCTTGTAGAGCCCTGCGGCCTCGATTTCGGCGAGTTCATGTTGCAGGTACTCCTTAATTTTTCCGTACATATCGCGTTAAGGTTTTGATGAAATTCCGGTTATCGGGCTATCAATCTGTTACAAAGGTACGACAAATTTCCGAAAAACAGACACTTGCCGACATTAATTTTTCGCGCCCGGGGTTACGATTTGTCAGTTCCGCGGCCGAAACGAAATTCCAACCGGCATTTCCCACCCTCTCCCGGACTGCCGCACCCAACGCCGCATTCTCGGTCCTCCCCGCCGGCAGAGAGGGCTCCGGTCAACGATCCGGTCTGCAAAAAACGGTGCAAAAGCCCTCTCCAACCCGAAAAAAGACAGTCAACCGCCCCGTTTCGCGCCCTTTCACTCCCCTTCGCGCCGCAAATTTTCACCGTTCCGACACGCTTGTTTCGAAAAAATGAGTATCTTTGTTACTCAATCAATCTTTGCGACTTATGAAAAAATCGTGTGTCTTGGTGAGCGGCGGTGCCGGTTACATCGGCTCGCACACCACCGTCGAACTGATCAATGCCGGCTACGACGTGGTCATCGTCGACAACTTCTCCAACAGCGACATGGGCGCCGTCGAGGGCGTACGCAAAATCACCGGCGTGGAGATCCCCTTCGTTGAGGTCGACTGCTGCGACCGCGAGGCCTTCCGCAAGGTCTTCGAACAGTATGAATTCGACTCGGTGATCCACTTCGCCGCCTCGAAAGCCGTCGGCGAGTCGGTCCAGAAACCCCTCGAATACTACGGCAACAACCTCACGTCGTTCATGAACGTCATCTCGCTGATGCGCGAGTTCGGCCGTCAGAACATCGTCTTCTCGTCGTCGTGCACCGTCTACGGCGAACCCGAGAAGCAGCCCGTCACGGAGCAGACGCCCCGCAAGCCGGCCACCTCGCCCTACGGCAACACGAAGCAGATGTGCGAGGATATCCTGCGCGACTCGCTGGCCGCCTATCCCGGACTGAAAGGTATCGCCCTGCGCTACTTCAACCCCATCGGCGCCCACCCGTCGGCCCTGATCGGCGAACTGCCGCGCGGCGTGCCGCAGAACCTCGTGCCCTACATCACGCAGACGGCTGCCGGCATCCGCGAATGCCTCTCGGTGTTCGGCGACGACTACCCGACGCCCGACGGTTCGTGCATCCGCGACTACATCGACGTCGTGGACCTGGCCCGCGCCCACGTGGCTGCCATCCGCCGCATGATCGAGGACAAGAACAAGGCTCCCTACGAGATCTTCAACGTCGGCACCGGCCGCGGCGTTTCGGTGCTGGAACTGGTCCGCAAGTTCGAGGAGGTCAACCACATGAAGCTCAACTACAAGATCGCGCCGCGCCGCGAGGGCGACATTATCGCCATCTGGGCCGACCCGACGCTGGCCAACACCGAGCTGGGCTGGAAGGCCGAGCGCTCGCTCGACGAGACGCTGGCAGCCGCCTGGGCCTGGGAGAAGCACGTCCGCGGCATGAAATAAGGAATTCCGGAATCGAAAAACGGGGAGGAGAGTGTTCGCTTCCCCGTTTTTTCGTGTAAAAGGGTGATTCCGGGCGTTTTTCGGGCTGCGAAGTTTCTTTTTTCGATCCAAATGCTTATCTTTGCACCCCGAACAGGCGGAAATGGGATGCGACCCCCGAGGCCGCATTGAGAACCGCCGCAGGTAACACACTAAAAAACAAACACATCATGAAAACCATTTCGGTAAAGGCCACCAAACGTGCCGAGTTCGGCAAGAAGGCCGCCAAAGCCGTACGCCGCGAGGGCTTCATCCCCTGCGTACTGTGCGGAAACGGCGAAACGGAGATGTTCTCCGTGGATCCCCGCGAGATCAAACCCCTGATCTACACCCCCAACTCCTACATCGTCGAATTCGACGTCGAGGGCAAGAAGGAGCTTGCCGTACTGCGCGAGGCCCAGTTCCACCCCGTTCGTGAGGAGATCCTCCACATGGACTTCTACCGCATCGCCGACGGCAAACCCGTCTCGATCGCCATCCCGGTACGTCTGACCGGTAACGCCGAGGGCGTGAAGGTCGGCGGCAAGCTCGTCCTGTCGGCCCGCAAGCTGACCGTGAGCGCCCTGGTCGAGAACCTGCCCGACGAGATCGTCGTCGACGTGACGACCCTCGGCGTAGGCAAGACGATCTTCGTCGGCGACTTGCAGTTCGAGAACCTGAAATTCGTGACTCCGGCCACGACGGCCGTCTGCGCCGTGCGCGTAACGCGTGCTTCGCGCGGTGCCGAGGCTGCCGCCAAATAGTCGCTGAAACGGCATGAAATACCTCATTGTTGGGCTCGGGAACATCGGCGCCGAGTACGTCGGAACCCGCCACAACATCGGTTTCAAAGTGTTGGACGCCCTCGCAGAGGCGTCCAACGCTGTTTTTACCACGGCGCGCTACGGCGATGTGGCCGAGGTCCGCTACAAGGGCCGCACGCTCGTGCTGCTGAAACCCTCGACCTACATGAATCTCTCGGGAAAGGCCGTCCGATACTGGCTCGACACCGAAAAGATCCCGCTGGAAAACCTGCTGGTCGTCTCGGACGACATCGCCCTGCCGTTCGGGACCCTGCGCCTGCGCCCCAAAGGGAGCGCCGGAGGACACAACGGGTTGAAGAACATCGCCGAACTGCTGGGCTCCGAGGAGTATGCCCGGATGCGCTTCGGCGTGGGCGGCGACTTCCCCCGGGGACATCAGGTGGAGTACGTGCTGGGCGAGTGGACCGACGAGGAGCGGCAGGCGATGCCCGAACGGTTGAAGGTCTTCGTCGACGCCATCCGTTCGTTCGTCACGCAGGGGTGCGCCCTGACCATGAACTTCTTCAACAAGAAATAAGCCCGTATTTGCAACTGCGAAGGCCGCCCCGTTCGAGGCGGCCTTCGTATTTTCGGGGAAGGAGGGTGTGCGGCGTCCCGTTTCCGGGTCTTTTTCAGCCTCTCCGGCGCTCACTCCTCATCGTCGTAGTAGAGGTCGTCCATGAGCGAGTCGAGTTCGCGCCGCTCCTTCTTCGTGGGACGCCCGGTGCCGCGGTCGCGGAAGACGAAGATCGTCTCGCGCGGAACGTTGAGTTTGTCCAGCTCCTCCTGCGGGGTGATGTTGAGGCAGTAGGCGGGGACGTTCTTGGCCGGCTGGCGGCTCGACACCAGGTCGAGCACCTTGTAGGAGTAGGTCACCTGCTGTTTCCGCACGGCGATCACGTCGCCGATCTTCACCTCGCGCGACGGCTTGGCGTAGGAGCCGTTCACCGTCACCTTGTTCGTGCGGATGGCATCGGCGGCATCGCTGCGGGTCTTGAAGACCCGCACGGCCCAGAGGTATTTGTCCAAACGAATATCTTCCATGATATCAGTAAATATTCCTGGTTTTATATTCCGAGCGCCGGAGCGTTTCCGGCCGCCGTTTTTTGTCAACCGTTGATCCGCAGCTCCTCGCTCTTCGGCCGGTCGTGCGACTGCTCGTCGTTCTGGCGGCTGACGCTCAGGATCATCCCCAGCGCAATGGTCGTGAAGAGCACCGACGAACCGCCGCGCGAGATCAACGGCAGGGTCTGACCCGTCTCGGGTATGAGGTTCACCGTCACCATGATGTGCAGCAGCGCCTGACACGTGATGAGCAGCGCCAGCCCCAGCACCAGCAGCCCCGGGAAAGCCGTTCCGCAGCGCCGGAAGATCTCGATCGCCCGGAAGAAGATCCACAGGTAGAGCATCAGCAGCAGCACGGCCAGAATGATGCCGTACTCCTCGACGAAGAAGGCGTAGGCGTAGTCGCTCTCCGGGTGGATCATCTCCACGCGCATGGCGCTCTGCCCGGCGCCCTCACCGAAGATGCCGCCGTTGTGGATGGCGATCATCGAGCGTTCGGTATCGGTCAGATGCTCGATCGGTTTTTCGGTCTGCGGCTGGGTCCAGAGGTGAATCCAGGTCGAGACGCGGCCTTCGGCCGTCTCGCTGCGTCCGAGGTTGAGGGTCATGATGAGCACGATGCCCGCAACGGCCCACCCCACGAGTTTCATCAGTTCGCTGAACCGCACCCGCCCGATGAGCATCATGACCCACGAGGCCAGGAAGACCAGCACGGCCGACGAGGTGTGCGCCGGGAAGATCACCAGACACGACACGAAGACGGGCATCAGGATGGGCCACGTGCCCTCGTGCCAGATCTTGCGTTGCAGGGCCGACGAGCGCCATGTCCAGAACTTCCAGCTCGGGACGATGCGGATGCGGTCGATTTTCGACTGGCGTCCGGCCAGCTGCCGGGCCAGGAAGAGCACCGTGGCGACCTTCAACGCCTCGGAGGGCTGGAACTGGAAGGGGCCCAGCGGGATCCAGCGCGCCGCGCCGTTGGTCGTGGCGCCGATGAAATAGACGGCCAGCGTCAGGGCCACCGAAAGGAAGTAGATCGGCCGCGAAAAGAGGTTGTAGATCCGGCAGTTGATCTTCTGCACGGCAACCATGACGGCGAGACTGAACACCAGAATCATCAGTTGCTGACGCAGGAAATGGGCCGTTGTCCGGGCCGTATGGGCGTCATAGGCCATCTTGGCCGTCGAGGAGTAGACCACCAGCACCGAAATGACGGAGAGCGCGGCGATGATGATCCACAGCACGCGGTCGCCGGTGAAGAGCCGGAACCGCGGCCGCTCCGCCTCCTCCGGGATCCGGTCCGGACGGTTGTTCCGATCCTCCGTTCCCGGGGCGGTCCCGCTCCGCCCCGCACGGCGGTCCCGCGCCCCGGAAGGTGCGCCGGGCGCCTCCGGAGCCGGCTCCGACTCCGGGAATACGGCAGCCGAAGGCCCCGCAGTTCGACGCGGCACGGCATCGCGGGCGAGTTCCGCCGCGGCCCGTTCGTCGTATCCGTATCCGTCACGCTCCATAACCGATCCCTCTCTCTATGCGTGTTCCCGGACCCACTCCTTGAAGAGTTCGCCCCGGTTCTCGTAGTTCTTGAACAGGTCGAAGCTGGCGCAGGCCGGCGACAGCAGCACGGCATCGCCCGGACGGGCCGCCCGCTTGCAGGCCTCCATCGCGGCATCGAGCGACGCGGTCGAGACCACCTCCGGGACCACGCCCGTGAATTCGCGCACGAGTTTTTCGTTGTCCAGCCCCATGCAGACCAGCGTACGGACCTTCGCCCGCGCGAAAGCCTTCAACGGTTCGTAGTCGTTGCCCTTGTCCGTACCGCCGGCGATCCACACCACGGGGCGGGTCATGCTTTCCAGCGCATAGTAGACCGAATCGACGTTCGTGGCCTTCGAGTCGTTGATCCACAGCACGCCCTCCTTTTCCAGCACGGGTTCGAGCCGGTGCTCGACGGGCGCGAAATCGTAGAGCGAGCGGCGGATCTTCGCCGGGGCGATCCCGGCGGCCAGCGCCGCCAGCGAGGCCGCCATGGCGTTGTAGGCGTTGTGCAGCCCCTTGATCCGCAACTTCGCGGTGTCGATCTCCACGGAGGATTTCCCGGCCGTGGCCGTGAACTTCCCGTCGCAGAGGAACGCATCGCCGGCGCCGCTCGCCACGGCGCTGTGCGCCATGAAGGGAAGCTGGCGCATCCGCAGGTCGTATTTCGGAAGCTCCCCGCCAATCACCGGGTCGTCGCCCGAGTAGACGAACCAGTCGCGCGAGGTCATGTTCCGCGTGATGCGCATCTTGGCGTCGACGTAGTTCTGGAAGCAGTGGTCGTAGCGGTCCAGGTGGTCGGGCGTGATGTTCATCAGCACGCCGATATGGGCCCGGAAGCGGTACATGCCGTCCAGCTGGAACGAACTCAATTCGAGGACATACCAGTCGTACGAACCCGTGGCGACGGAGTAGGCGAAGCTCTCGCCGATGTTGCCGCCGAGGGCCACGTTGCAGCCTGCGTCGCGCAGGATCTTGTAGATGAGCGACGTGGTGGTGGTCTTGCCGTTCGAGCCCGTGATGCAGATGCACTTCGCACGGCCCATGTAGCGGCCCGCGAACTCGATCTCCGAGATCACCGGAATGCCCGCCTCGCGGACCTTCCGCACGATGGGCGCCGTATCGGGAATCCCCGGCGACTTGACGACCTCCGCAGCGGCGAGGATGCGCTCCTCCGTGTGGCCGCCCTCCTCGTAGGGGACCTGCCATTCGTCCAGTTTGGCCTTGTAACGGTCGGCGATCTTCCCGGCATCCGAAAGGAAGACCCCGAAACCTTTCTTTTTGGCGAGGATCGCGGAGCCGTAGCCGCTGATGCCGCCGCCCAGTACGACGATGTTTTTCATGTTATCGGATCTTCAACGTAACCAACGTGATGGCTGCCAGCAGCAGCGAGATGATCCAGAAGCGGGTGACGATCTTCGTCTCGAAGATGCCCCTCTTCTGGTAGTGGTGATGGATCGGCGACATGAGCAGGATGCGGCGTCCTTCGCCGTACCTGCGCTTGGTGTACTTGAACCAGCCGACCTGCATCATCACCGAGAAGCTCTCGACCAGAAAGACGCCGCAGAGCAGCGGCAGCAGCAGTTCCTTGCGGATGCAGAGCGCGAAGACGGCGATCACGCCGCCGATCGAGAGCGAGCCCGTGTCGCCCATGAAGATCTGCGCCGGGAAGGAGTTGTACCAGAGGAATCCGACCAGCGCTCCGACCAGCGCCGCGGCGAAGACCACCAGTTCGCCGCTTGCGGGGATGTACATGATGTTGAGGTAGTCGGCATAGACGATGTGCCCCGAGAGGTAGGCCAGCACGCCCAGCACCGCAACGATCGGCACCGAGACGCCCGTCGCCAGGCCGTCGAGGCCGTCCGTGAGGTTCGCGCCGTTCGACACGGCCGTGACGACGAAGATCGCCACCAGGACGTACAGCAGCCACGTGGCGGTTTCGTTGTCCCCGGTGAGCCAGCCGTAGTCGAACTCGTTGTTCTTGACGAAGGGGATGGTCGTCTGCGTGGTCTTGCGGCTCTCGGAGCTCAACACGACGTTGCGCTGCACGCTCCCGATCTCCGTGCCGTCCTCGTCCATGTAGACCGTCTCGACGGGCTGCGTGACCTTCTCGCGGACGACGATCTCGGGCGAGAGCCACATCGTCGTGCCGACGATGATGCCCAGCCCGACCTGTCCCACGATCTTGAAGCGTCCTTTGAGCCCCTCCTTGCGGTGGCGGAAGACCTTGATGTAGTCATCCAGCCCGCCGATGAAGCCCAGCCAGACCGTCGAGACCAGCATCAGCTGGATGTAGATGTTGTCGAGTTTGCCGACCAGCAGCATCGGGACCAGAATGGCCACGAGGATGATCACGCCGCCCATCGTCGGGGTGCCCTTCTTTTGGAGCTGCCCCTCCAGACCGAGGTCGCGGATCTCCTCGCCGATCTGCTTCCGCCGCAGGAAGTCGATGATCTTCCGTCCGAAAATGATGACGATCAGCAGCGAGAGGATGATGGCCGCCGCCGCACGGAACGAAATGTACTGGAACATGCCCGAACCGGGCAGGTCGTAGGCTTCGTCCAGATACTTGAAAAGATGGTAAAGCATGTCTGCGTATGGATGTTAGAATGTTTCCTGTTTTTCCGCCGCGGGGAGGAGTCCGAAGGCCTTGCGGACCTCCTCGCGGTCATCGAAATGGTGTTTCACGTCGCCGATGATCTGGTAGGTCTCGTGCCCCTTTCCGGCCACGAGCAGGATGTCGCCGGGCCGGGAGAGCAGCACCGCCGTGCGGATCGCCTCGGCGCGGTCCGTGATGCGCACGCAGCGGGTCCCGGCGTCGAGCCCGGCGGTCATCTCGTCGAGGATCGCCTCGGGCGACTCGTGGCGCGGGTTGTCCGAGGTGAAGATCGCCGTCGTGGCGTACTTCACGGCGATGCGCGCCATTTCGGGACGCTTCGTGCGGTCGCGGTCGCCGCCGCAGCCGCACACCACGATCAACTGCTGATCCGGCGTGCGGATCTCCTCGATCGTGCGCAGGACGTTTTCCAGCGCATCGGGCGTATGGGCGTAGTCGACGACAGCCGTCGTGCCGTTCGCCGCCCGCACGACCTCGAAGCGCCCGCTCACGGGATGCAGCGTCGAGAGTACGCGCAATACCTCCTGCCGGTCGAGCCCCAGCAGCACCGCCGCACCGTAGACGGCCAGCAGGTTGTAGGCGTTGAAACGCCCCAGCAACCCGGTCCAGACCTCCTGCCCGTCGATGCGCAGCAGCATGCCGTCGAGGTGCATTTCGAGGATCCGGCACCGGAAATCGGCCATCTCCCGCAGTGAGTAGGTGCTCACCGCGGCGGCCGTGTTCTGCACCATCACGGCGCCGTTGCGGTCGTCGGCGTTCGTCAGCGCGAAAGCCCCCTTGGGCAGTGCGTCGAAGAAGCGTTTCTTGGCCCGGATGTACTCGGCGAAGGTCTTGTGGTAGTCGAGGTGGTCGTGGGTGATGTTCGAGAAGATCCCCCCGGCGAAGTCGAGCCCGCGGGTGCGCTCCTGCACGATGGCGTGCGACGAGCACTCCATGAAGCAGAATTCGCACCCCGCATCGGTCATTTCGCGCATCATGGCGTTCAGACGGATCGGGTCGGGGGTCGTATGCGTCGATTCGATCTCGCGTCCGTCGATCTTGTAGACCACCGTCGAGATCAGTCCGGCGCGGTAGCCCAGCGCACGGACCAGATCGTAGAGCAGCGTCACGGTCGTCGTCTTGCCGTTGGTGCCCGTAATGCCCACGAGTTTCAATTCCCGGCTCGGGAATCCGTAAAATGCCGCGGCCATGTCGGCCATCGCCCCGGCCGAATCGCGCACCACGACGTAGACGACGCCCTCGGCCGGCGACTCCGGCATCCGTTCGCAGACCACCGCCGCAGCGCCCCGGCCGACGGCCATGGGGATGAAATCGTGGCCGTCGCAGCGCGTTCCCGGAACCGCAAAGAAACAGGCTCCGGGCTTCACGGCCCGCGAGTCGTAGGTCAGGCCGCCGACCGCGGTCTCCGCATCGCCGTGCACCGCCTCAACGGGCGTATGCCGCACCAATTCCGAAATTCTCTTCATTGTCTATTTCAACGTTATGGTTACCGTCGCGCCCGGCACGATGCGGGACCCGGCGGAAATCGTTTGCTGTGTCACGGTTCCCTGCCCCGAGAAGCGGACTTTCAGACCGCGGCTTTCGAGCAGGAACAACGCATCCTTCAATCCCATGCCGCGCACGTCGGGCATGACGTTACGCCCTTCCGGAAGGGCCGTCACGGCCACCCGCGCCAGGCTGTCCACCCGGGCGCGCCCCCATCCCGTGCGGCTGTCGAAGGTCGTCCGCGGCGAGAACTCGCCGGCAACGCTCCGGATCTGGGCGATATTCCCGCCCTTGATCCGCTCCGGATAGCGGCGCGGACCGTCGGAGCCGACACGCCCGTACCACTCCTGTTCCCGGTTGTAGATGTAGTCGACCATGCGTTCCACCACGGGGCCCGCCAGCGGGCCTCCATAGTAGGCCTTTCCGGGCTGTGCCCGGGTTTCGATGGTCGTGAGGACCGTATAGCGGGGCGCATCGGCCGGGAAGTAGGCGACCATCGAACCCAGATAGGGCCGCCCGCCCTCGGTCGGGGAGGTGATCTGCGCCGTACCGGTCTTGGCCGCCACCCGCAGGCGCGTCGTATCACGGAAGAAGACGCTCGCCGTACCCTCCGTGCAGACCGCCTGCAAGCATTGCCGCACCTCGTGCAGCGCCGCCCGCGAGGCGATCGACGAGGCGATCGTGCGGCTCCCGAAGCGCTCCTCGACGCGGTCGCCGCGCCGCAGTTCGCGCACCAGCACCGGCGAGATCATCTTCCCGTCGTTGGCCACGGCGTTGTAGAACGTGATCATCTGAATCGGCGCCAGCCGCACGCGGTAGCCGTAGGCCATCTTCACGAGCATCACCCCCGGATCGGGGACCTTCCAGTCGGTGGTGATCGAGGGTTTGCGCTCGCCGAGGCGTTCCAGCCCGACGGTCTCGCCCAGATGCAGCGTTTCGTGCAGATACCGGCTGTAATCGAACTTCTTGCCCGTGATGCCGTAGCGGTCCCACACCGCCTCGGCGAAGTAGACGTTCGACGACGACGCCACGGCCCGCCGGAAGTCGATCTCATGGTCGCCGCGGTGCGAATCGCGGATGTTGCGCGCCGGGCCCACCGTCACCGGATCGCCGTTGTGGGCGTCGTAGACCGTCGAGGGCGACATCCGCGCATCGTCCAGCAGCGTGAGCATCGTCGCCAGCTTGAAGGTCGAACCGGGCTCCATCGAGCGGCTCAACGCATAGTTCTCGCGCTCGGAGAAGCTCCCGTCGGCATTGCGCCCGAGGTTCGCCAGGGCCAGGATCTCGCCCGTATGGACCTCCATGACGATGGTCGTCCCCCACAGGGCGTTCTGGTGCGTCAGCTGCCGCCGCAGGGCCTTGTCGGCCACATCCTGCAAGTCGAGGTCGAGCGTCGTCACCACGTCGTATCCGTCCACCGGATCCTTGTGGTCGCCGCCCGCCACGCGTCCGTAGAACCCGCGTGCGATGCGCTGCCGCAGGGCTTTACCGTCCTCGCCGGCCAGTTCCGTGCGATAGGCCTCCTCGATGCCGTAGTTGCCCCGGTCCCCCGTCAGACCGATCGTCCGCCGGGCCAGTTCCCCCTGCGGATAGATGCGTTCGTCGCGTTCGACGAGCCGGTAGACCATGCCCATGTTCCAGTTCAGCAGCGGGTAGCGCCGCAGCACCTCCCACTCGGCATAATCCACCTCGCGGGGGAAGATGTTCACGGGCGTATGGTCGCGGAGCGTATCGTAGATGCGTTTTTTGATATACTCCTCGCCGCGCAGGCGGTCGAAGAAGCGGGCGATGCGCCCCTCGGAACGCAGGTAGGTCGTGTCGCGCGGCCGCACCAGCCGGTAACGCCGGGCGTGCTCGTCGCGGAACTTCTTCGCATAGGCCGCGGCGGGTTTGTCCTTGAAGAAGGCCGCCAGCAGCTTGGCCAGCGAATCGGCCTGTTCGTGGAAGGTCTTCAAGGAGTCGAGCCCCGGCGACGCGAAGTCGAAGGCCGCCTGATAGCGGAAAATCGATGTGGCGAGGGGTTCTCCGTCGCGCGACAGGATGCTGCCGCGCTGGGCCGGGATCTCCTCCCGGGTGAAGATGCGGCTGGCCAGCCGGTCGGCATTGTAGGCCACCTCGCTGCTGAACAGCTGCACCCAGATGAGCCGCGTGAACACGACACCCCCGGCGAGGATGAACAGCACGTACAACAACCTCACCCGCAGCAGAATATCGCTCTTGACCTTCGATCGTTCCTCCTTCATCGCCGGTCAGTTTTCGATGATTTCACCCGGGACGGCCGGGTCGTAGAGTTCGATGCCGCGCTCGCGCAGCCGTTCGACGATGGCCGAATGGGTGGTCCGCTGATAACGCTGCTCCTGCAAGCGGATCGAGCGTTCGCGCAGCATCTGCACTTCGCGCGACAGCCGCGTATAGCGCATGTCGAGGTGCAGGGACCAGAACATCACCACGATGCTCAAAAAGAACATTCCGGCGATGGTCAGCAGGTAGGGGTAGTATTTCGAGACGCCCTTGCGCACGAGAATCGACCCCGAGAAGAGCTGCCAGAAGGTGCTCGACCGCCGTCTCCGCTCGCGGGCCTCACGGGCTTCGGTCTCGGCCCGCTCGGCGGCTTCGCGCTCCTCGTCGGCACGGATCTCCTCGTCGGCCTCGCCCCGCTCCATGCGGCGCACCTCGCGGCGCACGCGCCGCGCGAATTCGGCCTCCTCTTCGCGACGGGCCTGTTCCTCGGGGGTTATGGGATCGAATTCGTGGTCGCGGTACATGGCATCAACGTTTTACGGCCGCACGGAGTTTCGCCGAACGCGACCGGGGATTGCGCGCCAGCTCCTCGTCCGAGGGGACCACGGCCTTGCGGGTCACCGCCTCGAACGGCGCCAGCGAACGCCCGAAAAAATCCTTCTCGGCCTCGCCCGAGAAGTTGCCGCTGCGCAGGAAGTTCTTCACCAGACGGTCTTCGAGCGAATGGTAGGAGATCACCACGAGCCGCCCGCCGGGTTTCAGCACTTTCAGGCTCTGTTCCAGCGCCATCTTCAAGGCCTCCATCTCGCCGTTCACCTCGATGCGCAGGGCCTGGAAGAGTTTCGTGAGGAATTTCGCGGGGTCTTTGGCCGGCGTGCAGGGCTTCACGGCCTCGACCAGCCCGGCCGTAGTCGTCACGGGGGCTGCCGCACGGGCCTTCACCAGGCAGTTGGCCACCTTCCACGGCGTATCCAGCTCGCCCCAGTCGCCCAGGATGCGCGTCAGCTCCTCCGCCGGGTAGCCGTTCACGACATCGGCGGCCGTCAGGCGTCCGCGCTGGTTCATGCGCATGTCGAGCGGGGCGTCGCCGCGGAACGAGAAGCCCCGTTCGAGGGCGTCGAAATGGTGCGACGAGACCCCGAGATCGGCCAGAATGCCGTCGACCGCCACCACGCCGCGCAGGCGCAGCGCTCCGCGCAGGAAGCGGAAGTTGCACTCCACGTAGTGGAACCGCGGGTCGTCGGGGCAGTTCGCCCGCGTATCGCGGTCCTGATCGAAGGCATAGAGCCGGCCTTCGGGCCCCAGTCCGGCGAGGATGCGGCGCGAATGGCCTCCGCCGCCGAACGTAAGGTCGGCGTAGGTCCCCTCCGGCACGATGCCGAGCAGATCCACAGACTCTTCCAGGAGCACGGGCGTATGATAGGTCGACATGACGGTCATTGACAAAAGTCCATTTGGGGTGTAAAGTTAGTGTTTTTCCGAAAAAGAATCCGTATATTTGTGTAACTAAATTTTCGAAGATTCCATGCCCCAGATAGACATCGGCGCCGTAATCCGGGGAAAAGCCCCGCGGGCGGCGCACTGGATCCCCCGAGCGGTCGTCACGTGGCTCCGCCGCACGATCCACGAACGGGAGATCAACCACATCCTCGAAAGCTACTGGTCGCTGCCGCCCCAGGAGTTCATCCGTGCGGCCTTCCGCGAATGGGGGGTCACCTACTCCGCCGAAGGGCTCGAACGCCTCGACCCCCGGGGCCGCTACCTTTTCGTCTCGAACCATCCCTTCGGGGGGATGGACGGCATGATGCTCGCCGACAAGCTGATCGACCGCTTCGGCGATGCCCGTGTGGTGGTCAACGACCTGCTGATGCACCTCGAACCGCTGCGCCCGCTCTGGATCCCCGTCAACAAGCACGGCTCGCAGAATGCGGCCTACGCCCGGAAATTCGACGAGGAGTTCTTCGGCGACCGCCCGATCCTGACCTTTCCCGCGGGCCTCTGCTCGCGGACCGTCGACGGACGGGTCACCGACCCCGAGTGGAAGATCAGTTTCCTGAAAAAGGCCTACGCCTCGCAGCGGCTGATCGTACCGGTCTTCGTCGAGGGGCGCCTGTCGAACTTTTTCTACCGCGTCTACCACCTGCGCAAGGCGCTGGGCATCCGGTTCAACATCGAGATGCTGTGGCTTCCCGACGAGATGTTCTCGCAGAAGGGGCGCCATTTCCGCATCGTCGTGGGCGATCCGATCGCCGTCGCCGAGCTCCAACCCTGCGGATCGCTCCGCGAACAGGTCGAAGAAGTTCGCAAAAAGGTCTATTCATTGGAAAAAACGCTCGACGATCCCGCAAAAAACCGGTAATTATTGGTATTTTTGCGTCGCCATGCAACAGAAAACAATGGAACCCATCATCGAACCCGTCGACCGGGAGTTGCTGCTGGCGGAACTGACCCCCGCCCGCAAGGTCCGCGACACCCACAAGGCCGGCAACGAAATCTATATCTTCCCGGCCTCCGAATGCCCGTCGCTGATGCGCGAAATCGGACGGCTGCGCGAAGTGGCGTTCCGCGGTGCCGGCGGCGGCACCGGACACGCGGTCGACATCGACGAGGAGGACCTCGCACCCGACGGATACTACCAGCTGATCGTCTGGGACCCCGCGGCCCGCGAGATCATCGGCGGCTACCGCTTCATCATCTGCACGTCGCCCTACCCGCGCCACCTCTCGACGGAGCACTACTTCCGGTTCAGCGAGCGTTTCCGCAACAAATACCTGCCCCGGACCATCGAACTCGGACGTTCGTTCATCCAGCCCGCCTACCAGGCCCGCGGAAACTCGAAGAGCATCTACGCCCTGGACAACCTCTGGGACGGACTCGGCGCCCTGATCGTACTGAACCCCAAGGCCAAATACCTCTTCGGCAAGGTCACCATGTACACGACCTACAAGGCCGTGGCGCGCAATGCGCTGATCTGGTTCCTGCGCCGCTACTTCCCCGACCGCGAGGGGCTGGTCGAAGGAATCCATCCGATCCGGCTCGACCTCGACGACCCCTACTACGAGGAGCTCTTCTCGGGGGAAACCTACATGGAGAACTACCGGATCCTGATCCAGAAAGTCCGGGAGTTCAACGAGAACATCCCGCCGCTGATCAACGCCTACATGAATCTCTCGCCCACGATGCGGGTTTTCGACACGGTTTCGAACCCCGATTTCGGAGGGGTCGAGGAGACCGGAATTCTGGTGACGATCCGGGACATCTACCCCGAGAAGCGGCTGCGCTATACCCGCTGGCAGGGCTGGCGGGCGAATCTGAAACACCGCCGCGAGGAGTTCAGCGAGCAGCTCCGCGAACACCTCGGCCGGATCACCAGGAAACGGAATCCCTGAACGCCGGGCCTCGTCCGGAAAGGGATGGATGCGACGGACGAATTCCCGCATCCGGGTCGCAATACAGACAAAAAACGATTCCGGAGCCAACCGGGCTCCGGTGCGGGATCGACGACAGGCGGGCTTGCGACATGCAGGCCCGCCTTTTTGTGGCGCCCCCATCGGGCAAAAAAATCCCTGCCCGAAGGCAGGGAACCAGGCAAACAATTTTTTTGTTTTTGATTTAAAAAGAAGATGGAAGCACACGAGGATCCTTGCTGCCTCACTCCCACACACAAGACCTTCATGGCCTCCATCCGTTTCGATTATTCTTCTGCGGGTTGTTCTTCGGGTCCGGCGGGTGTCTGATCCGGCTTCGCCGGTTCGGGCTGATCTTCCGGTTTCTGATCCGGAGCCGGCTGCTCTTCGGGCGCCGGGCACTCTTTCTTCGGAGGCTCCTGTTTCTCGGGCTCCTGGGCCACAACCCAGCCGCCACAGGTCAGCATCAGGGCTGCCATCATGACAATCGTCTTTTTCATAACACGGTGTTTTTAAATGGTTGAACTTCTGTTTCCGTTTTTGCCCGCGGAATCGTCATCCGCGTTTCTGCCTTCCAGAAGTTCAAGCGCAGTGCCACACACGCAAAAAGACAGCAATCAACAAATAATCAATAATATACAAAATATATAAAGTTTTCGCGGAGGTGTGGAGATCTGTGGAGAAGCGGGCGGGGAGTGTGGAAATATTCCACACCGCACGTCCGGACGACGCCCCGGCAGGCATCATTCGATGCCGTAGAGACGAAGTTTGTTGTAGAGCGTCTTGCGGTCGATACCGAGGAGTTTGGCGGCCTGCGACTTGTTCCCGCCGGCGACGGCCAATGCCCGCCGGATCTGCTCCTCCTCGGAGACCGGATCGTGCAGGGAGAGCGGCGCGGAGGAGCCCGAACCCTCGGAGATCTCGCGCGGGAGATCGCTCACGGCGATGTATTCCCCGGCGGCGAGCAGCGTCGCCGACATCACCGTATTTTTCAACTGACGCAGGTTTCCCGGCCAGTCGTAGGCCGAGAGCGCCTTCACGGCCGCAGCCTCGAATCCGACGATCCGTTTGTCGAGTTCGCGGTTGGCCTGGTCGAGGAAGAAGTCGGCGAAGAGCGGAATATCCTCGCGCCGCTCGCGCAGAGAGGGGACGCGCAGCGTGAAGGAGTTGATGCGGTGATAGAGGTCGGCGCGGAAGGTTCCGCGGGCGATGGCCGCTTCGAGATCCTCGTTCGTGGCGGCCACGAGCCGGATGTCGACCGGGATCTCGCGATTCCCGCCCACGGGGCGGATCCGCCGCTCCTGCAACGCCCGCAGCAGCTGGACCTGGGTTTCGTAGGTGAGGTTCCCGACCTCGTCCAGAAAGAGCGTTCCGCCGTCGGCCGCCTCGAAAGCCCCCATTTTGTCACTCACGGCACCGGTAAACGAGCCCTTGACGTGCCCGAAGAACTCCGAAGCGGCCAGTTCGCGGGGAATGGCCCCGCAATCGACCGCCACGAAGGGTTTTCCGGCGCGTTTGCTGTTCTGGTGGATGAGCTGTGCCACGTGCTCCTTGCCCGTTCCGCTGGCGCCGTTGACCAGCACCGACATGTTCGTCGGACCCACCAGCCGGATGTATTCGTAGAGGCGTCGCGACGCATCGCTGCGCCCCTCGATGTAGTCGAGCCGCCCGGCCGGTGCGGAGACCTTCGAAGGGCTCTTCCGGACGGGTTTCGCCTCCGCCGCAGCCGCCGCAACCGATTCGGCGGGCATCTCCAACGCTTCGCGGATCTTTTTCAGCAGTTCGTCGGGATTCACCGGCTTGGAGACGTAGTCGCGCGCCCCGAGTTTCATGCAGCGCACGGCATTCTGGATCTCCGCATAGCTCGTCATGACGATCACCGGGGTTTCGAATCCCTCGCCGGCCATCCATTGCAGCAGGGCGATGCCGTCCTCGTCGGGCAGGCGCATGTCGCACAGCACCAGCGAGAAGGCACCGTCGGCAAGCGAAGTCCGGGCTGCGGCGACGGTCGAAGCCGTCGCCACCTCGAAGCCGCGCTTCGAGAGCCAGGTGCGCAGCATCAGGGCAAAAGTGATATCGTCGTCTACGATCAGAATCCGTTCCATAACGTCACAAAGATAGTCTTTTTTCCGCTTCCGCAACGATTGCGCGGATTTCCCCGACCGCCGCGCGCAACGCTCCGTCGCGGGAGGCAATACCGGGACGATCATCTGTTTCGGCCCGCCGCAGGGTCTCGGCCACCTCCGCGGCGCGGAGCATCGTGAAGATCGGAACCATCTTGTGGGCCAGGGCCCGAACCGTCGCATCGTCACCCCGGTCCAGCGCCCGCTCCATCTCGGCGCAATGGGCGGCGGTCTGTTCGGCAAACGAGCGCAGGATGCTCCGCGCCGCCTCGGCATCATCGCCCGCATAGGCCGTCAGGGCGCGGAAATCGACCCCTCCGGCCGTCGGGTGTCGGTCGGGTTCGGACGCCACACCATCCCCGCCCCGCTCCGGATCGGGCACCCCGGCCTCCCCGCAGGCCCCACGGATCACCGCCAACAGCTCCTGCGAGGTGAAGGGCTTGCGCAGACAACCGGCGAATCCGCGCTCCGCAAGCCCGTCTCCATCGAGCGTCCCGCGGGCCGAAACCGCCACCACGGGCAGCGACGGATCGACCTCGTGTACGGCGTTCAGAACGCTGAATCCGTCGGCCGAGGGCATCTGGATGTCGGTAAGCACCAGATCGAAGCCTCCTTCGCCGACGAGTTTGCCCGCATATTCGGGATACTGGCAGCTTTCGGCCTCCAATCCGGCACGGCGGCACATCGCCGCAGTCATTTCGAGTTGCAGCGGATCGTCATCGACCAGCAGAATCCGCAGACCAGGCAGGACAAAGGACTCCTCCGTTCCGGAGAGAGCCGCGTCGGAGCCTCCGGGAGCCGATACCGGATCGGTTTCCGCAGGGGTTCCGAATCCGCCGGTCTCCCGTACCGGCACGGTCACGATGAAACGGCTGCCCTCGCCGAGACGGCTTTCGAGCGAGATCCGGCCGCCGAGGAGCTTCACCAGCCGGTCCACGATCGAGAGTCCGAGACCGAAACCGTCGACCCCGCGGGCCGAGCGCAGGCGGACGAACTCCCCGAAGATCCGCTCCTTCTCCTCGCGGCCGATGCCGCGTCCCGTATCCCGGACCGAGAAGATCAACTCGCCCTTCACCACGTCGACACGGAGTTTCACCCACCCCGTATCGGTGAATTTCAGGGCGTTGGACAACAGGTTGTCGGCAATCTGCCGCACGTGGAAGGCATCCCCCTCGACGATCTTCGCGGCGCCCCCGCCGGTTTCGAGCCGCAGGTCCAGCCCCTTGGCCGCCGCCGCGGCAGCGAACCCCGCCCGGATCGTCTCGAAGAGCTGTCCCGGATTGAACGCCACGCGGTGCACCTCGATCTTGTTGATGTCCAGCCGGTAGAAGTCCAGCAGGCTGTTGACCAGCGCCAGCAGGTGGTCCGACGACTCCTTCATGTTGCGCAGGTAGAGCTCCTGCCGCTTGTCGTCGGTGAGCCGCGACAGCAGGTCGATATACCCCATTACGGATCCCAGCGGAGCCTTGATGTCGTGCGTGATGGCCAGCATCAGCTGCTCGCGGGCCGCCAGCAGCGACTCCTTCTCGCGATTGGTGCGTTCCAGTTCGCGGCGGTAGCGGTTCCCGCGGTTGATGTCGCGCCAGAGGATCCCCACGAAGAAGAGCATCAGCAGAATCGACCCGCCCGTGACGCCGCCCAGAATATGCGACGTGCGGCGGCGGATCGCCTCGTTGCGCCGGATGCGCCGCATCAGGAAGGCCGTATCCTCGGCTTCGAAATCGAGGATCAGGCTGTAAATCTTCATGTTCACCAGGTCGTTGCTGTAACTCAACCGCAGCCCCTCCTGCCACGCCCGGTCGTAAATCGTCCGGCGGTTGCTCGTGACGCTGTCCTGCAAGGCCCGGAGCACCAGTTCGATGGTATCCTTCACCACCCCGACGGGCAGCATCGCCCCGACCACCTCGCGGCGTGAAATCACCACGCTGGAATCCGCCGACGGGCTGAACAGATCGGCCACGCGTTGCAGGAACCGGCGCTTGGCGCGCGGTTCGACGATTGTATCCTGCCGCACGATCCGCCGGAACGGCGTCGTGTCCCCCGCGATGCTCGCCTGCGGACCGATCAGTTCGCGGATGTTCTTGTCCAGCAGTCCGGCGGTCGAACTCGCACGGATGGACTGCTGCAAGCTCATCGTGCGCCGCTCCTTGTCGTTCAGCAGGCGCGTGATGCTGTCCAGCCGCAGCAGCTGCAAGGAGTCATCGGCGGTCGTGAGCGCACGCAACGAGTCGATACATCCCCGCACGGTACGCAGTTCGCTCCGGTAGCGGTTCTCGTAGGAGTGGTAGCCGGCAATCACCAGCTGTCCGTAACTTTCGGACTGATAGAGATGGTAGAGCGTCCGGTTCACGGCCGTACGCTTCGTATGCAACAGGATGGAGTCGTTGTCGGGCGCGGAGAAACGCACCATGACCCGATAGACATAGGCGATGGCGAGAATACTGACCGCCGCGAGCAGCACATACCCCGCCACGATCTTCGTTTTGACGAATTTCGACTCCTTCACAGCGCCAAAGATAGCGAAAGTTCCGCGGATGGACAACTCTCCGACGGACGACACGCTGCCGTCCGTCGTCCCGTCCGTCGGAAAAGGGATGACAGGGGGATTAAAATTTTATCGAAAAACGATAAATATTTTTTGATATTCACAATTTGTTTCTATATTTGCGGCTGTAACGATCCGAAAAATCTCAACCATCATGAAGGATTTGCTCACGGCGGAGCACGTCACCAAACGCTACGCGGCGCACACGGCGCTCGACGACGTCTCGCTCGCCATCCCCGAAGGCTCGGTATACGGCCTGCTCGGGCCCAACGGAGCCGGAAAAACAACCCTCATCCGCATCATCAACCGCATCACGGCTCCCGACAGCGGCCGCGTGCTCTTCGACGGCCGGGAAATCGCCCCCGAGGATGTCTACCGCATCGGCTACCTGCCCGAGGAGCGCGGACTCTACAAGAAGATGAAGGTCGGCGAACAGGCCCTCTTCTTCGCCCGCCTCAAAGGGCTTTCGCGGCGCGACGCCACGGCCCGGCTGAAAACCTGGTTCGAGAAGTTCGGCATCCAGAGCTGGTGGGACAAGAAGGTCGAGGAGCTCTCGAAGGGCATGGCCCAGAAGGTGCAGTTCATCGTCACGGTGCTGCACGAACCGCGTCTGCTGATCTTCGACGAGCCCTTCTCGGGCTTCGACCCCATCAACGCCAACCTCCTGAAAGAGGAGATCCTGGCCCTGCGCGACAAGGGCGCCACGGTGATCTTCTCGACGCACAACATGTCGTCGGTGGAGGAGATCTGCGACCACATCACGCTGATCAACAAGTCGCGGAACATCCTCTCGGGACGTGTCGACGACATCCGCCGCCGTCACGGCGCCAACATCTTCGAGGTGGCCTACCGCGGCGATGAAGAGGCCCTGCGGCGTGCCGTCGCGGGCCGCTGCGAGATCCTCGAAGGGGCCGAGGAGGAGTCCGCCTACCGGACCCTGAAACTCCATGTCCCCGGCGACGGTGAGGTCCGCGCCGTAATCGCGGCCGTGAACGAGGCGGTCGAACTGCGTTCGTTCCGAGAGATCATCCCCTCGATGAACGACATCTTCATCAGGGCCGTAAACGGAAAACTCTGACAACAGGAACCCTTCATCCCCAAAAGCCATGGCAAGATCCAACATACCCATCATCATCCAGCGCGAATTCAACGAACGCGTACGCAAAAAATCCTTCATCATCAGCACGATCCTCATGCCCGTGATGATGATCGCCCTGATGGCCGCCCCGGCGCTCATCATGGAGTATTCACGCGGCGAGCAGAAGGCGATCGCCGTGATCGACGAGAGCGGCCTGGTGGCCCCGCGGCTCGAAAGCGACGAGGAGATCCGCTTCGAGACCACCGACCTGACGACCGACAAGGCCCGCAGGGAGCTGACCGACCGCTTCGGCGTGCTCTACATCGGGCGGGACATCCTCGAAAACCCCTCGAACGTGCGGCTCTATGCCAATGCGTCGACGTCGCTCTCCGTCGAGAACAACATCACGGGCCAGATCGGGAAGATCCTCGAAGCCGAGAAACTCAAAGCCTACGACATCGAGGACCTCGACCGGATCCTCTCCGAAGTGAAGACCACGGTCACGATGCAGACCTTCCGCAACGACAAGTCGCAGGAGGAGGAGACCCAGGCCCAGTCGTCGGGCGTCGCCACGGTCCTCGGCTACATCCTCGGATTCGTGCTCTACATGTTCCTGCTCATCTACGGCTCGATGGTCATGCAGTCGGTGATCGAGGAGAAGAACAACCGCGTGCTGGAAGTGATGGTCTCGTCGGTGCGTCCGTTCGACCTGATGCTCGGGAAGATCCTCGGCGTGGCGGCCGTCGCCGTGGTGCAGATCCTCATCTGGGGCGTGCTGATCGTCCTCGCCGGCGGGGTCGTCATGCCCCACCTGATGCCTGCCGACACGATGGCCGGCGTCCAGGCCATGCAGCAGGGCATGCCCGACGCCGCAGCCATGAGCGGCATGGATCCCGAGCTGTTGCAGGCCGTGGCCGCCATGACCGATCTGGGATACGTCCTCAAAATCTTCGGCTGCCTGCTGTTGTTCGTCTTCGGCGGATACCTGCTCTATTCGGCGATGTTCGCCGCCGTGGGCTCGGCCGTCGACAACGTCCAGGACGCCTCGCAGTTGCAGATGCCCATCACGCTGCCGATCATCCTCGCCCTGCTGATGATGCTGGCCGTGATCAAGGACCCCAACTCGCCGATGGCCTTCTGGTTCTCGATCATCCCCTTCACGTCGCCCGTGGTGATGATGGCCCGCATCCCCTACGACATCCCGCTGTGGGAGATCCTCCTCTCGCTCGCGGTGCTCTACGCCTCGTTCGTGGCGATGGTCTGGTTCGCGGCCAAGATCTACCGCGTGGGCATCTTCATGTACGGCAAGAAACCCACCCTGAAAGAGCTCTTCAAGTGGGTTCGGTACAAATATTGACCGCCGTTCCCGAAGATCGGGAAGCCCGCATCCGGAAGACGTCCGGGAAGGAAACTCATTTTTCTGTTATCGGAATAACAGATTTGCTGAAAATTTTTCGTAAATTTGCCGCCGATACGGAATTCGCGAAAAAATTTCTACAAAATACTTAAATCTCAAAGAGCTATGATTTCGATCGACAACTACGATTTCAAAGGCAAACGCGCGATCATCCGCGTGGATTTCAACGTGCCCCTGAACGAAAAGGGCGAAGTGACCGACGACACGCGCATCCGCGCCGCGATGCCCACCGTCAAGAAGGTGCTCGCCGAGGGCGGAGCGGTGATCCTCATGTCGCACATGGGACGTCCGAAGAAGAATCCCGATCCCAAATATTCGCTCGAACAGATCATCCCGGCCATCGAGAAGAACCTCGGCGTGAAGGTTCAGTTCGCCGGCGACTGCATGGGCGAAAAGGCTGCCGAGATGTGCAAGAACATCAAACCCGGCGAGGTGGTTCTGCTCGAAAACCTGCGTTTCTACGCCGAGGAGGAGGGCAAACCCCGCGGTCTGGCCGAAGACGCCACCAAGGAGGAGAAGGACGCCGCCAAGAAGGCCCTGAAAGAGGGCCCGCAGAAGGAGTTCGTCAAGAAACTCGCTTCGTATGCCGACTGCTACATCAACGACGCTTTCGGCACGGCACACCGCAAGCACGCTTCGACCTATCTGATCGCCAAGCACTTCCCCAACGACAAGATGTTCGGCTACCTGATGGAGAAGGAGGTCAAGGCCATCTCGTCGCTCATGGAGGCTCCGCAGCATCCGTTCTGCGCCATCATCGGCGGTTCGAAGGTCTCGACGAAGATCGGCGTCATCAAGTCGCTCATCGAGAAGGTCGACTCGATCGTCATCGGCGGCGGCATGACCTACACCTTCGCCGCAGCCCAGGGCGGCAAGGTCGGCGGTTCGATCTGCGAGCCCGACATGTTCCCCGTGGCGCTCGAAATCCTCGAACTGGCCAAGCAGAAGGGCGTACAGCTGGTGATGTCGCCCGACGCACTGATCGCCGACGCCTTCTCGGCCGACGCCAACACCTCGACGGCCCCGGCCAACAACATCCCCGACGGATGGGAGGGTGTCGACATCGCCGATGAGGGCAAGAAGATCTTCCGCGAGCACATCCTCGGCTGCAAGACCATTCTGTGGAACGGCCCCGTGGGCGTCTTCGAGATCGACAAGTTCGCAACCGGTTCGAAGGAGGTGGCGCTGGCCATCGCCGAGGCCACGAAGAAGGGCGCCTACTCGCTCATCGGCGGCGGCGACTCGGTGGCCTGCATCAACAAGTTCGGACTCGCCGACCAGGTTTCCTACATTTCGACCGGCGGCGGCGCCCTGCTTGAATACATCGAATTCGGCACGCTGCCCGGCGTAGACGCCATCCGCGAATAAACCGACGGAGCGATCGCACAATCCTTTTCCGAAGCGGAGATTTCCGGGACTCCGGGGATCTCCGCTTCCCATAAAAACCCGAACGTCATGAAACGTATCTTTCTTTTAGCAGCAACCGTGGCCTGTATGGCATCCTGTCAAAACAACCAACCGAAAACCCCGGCCATCGACCTCTCGAACTTCGACCTGTCGGTAGCGCCGAACGCCGACTTCTACCAGTATGCCACGGGCGGCTGGCAGAAAAACAACCCGCTGAAACCCGAATTCTCGCGCTACGGATCCTTCGACGTGCTGCGCGAAAACAACGAAAAACGAATCAACGCCCTCTTCCAGGAGATGACCAAGCTCGAAGCCGCTCCGGGGAGCGTCGAGCAGAAGATCTCGGACCTCTACAAGATGGGGCTCGACTCGGTGCGTCTGAACGCCGAGGGCGCCGCGCCGCTGGCCGCCGACCTGCAACTCGTCGAGGGGCTCGTCGACCGGTCACAGCTTCCCGAAGTGCTGGCCAAAATCCACATGGCGCTGGCCAACCCGTTCTTCGGCATCGGCGTGATGGCCGACCTGATGGACAGCAACGTCAACACGCTCTACGTGGGTCAGTCGGGAATCTCGATGGGCGACCGCGACTACTACGTGGATCCGGAAAACGCCCCGATCAAGGAGGCCTACAAGAATTACCTGGTGCGGATCTTCACCCTCGCCGGCTATGACGAGGCCGCAGCCGCACAGGCCGCCGCCGACGCCCTCGAAGTAGAGGACTCGCTGGCCGAGGTCTTCTTCTCGAACGTCGAGCAGCGCGACATCCCCGCGCAGTACAACCCGATGACGCGCGCGGAATTCGCCAAAGCCTACGACGCCATCGACTGGGATGTCTACTTCGAAGGGATGGGTCTGGCCGATGCCGACCGCATGATCGTCCAGCAGAAGCGCGTCATGGAGCGTGTCAACCAGCTCTTCAAGACCCTTCCGCTCGACAAGATCCGCCACTACCTCGCGGCACAAATCATCAACGGCGGCGCCTCGTCGCTGAGCGACGACTTCCAGACGGCATCGTTCGAGTTCTACGGCCGCACGATGTCGGGCCAGCAGGAGCAGAAACCCCGCTGGAAACGTGCCATGTCGGTACCCAACGGACTCCTGGGCGAGGCCGTGGGCGAGATGTACGTGGCGAAGTACTTCCCCGAGAAGGACAAGCAGCGCATGACCGAACTGGTGAAGAACCTGCAAACGTCGCTTTCGCAGCACATCGCCGCCCTCGACTGGATGTCGGACGCCACGAAGGCCAAGGCACAGGAGAAACTGTCCTCGTTCACCGTGAAGATCGGCTACCCGGACAAGTGGAAGGACTACTCGACGCTGACGATCGACCCGGCGAAGAGCTACTACAAGAACCTGCGTGACGCCAGCGTGTGGGCCACGAAGGACAACCTCGACAAGTACGGCAAACCGGTCGACCGGGAGGAATGGGGCATGACGCCGCAGACGGTGAACGCCTACTACAACCCGACGACCAACGAAATCTGCTTCCCGGCCGCCATTCTGCAACCGCCGTTCTACAACCCGGATGCCGACGATGCGGTGAACTACGGCGCCATTGGCGTGGTGATCGGTCACGAGATGACCCACGGCTTCGACGACCAGGGCCGCCAGTTCGACAAGGACGGCAACATGAACAACTGGTGGACGGACGAGGATGCTGCGGCCTTCCAGGCGAAGACCGACATTCTGGTCAAGCAGTTCGACGCCATCGAGGTGCTTCCGGCCAAGGGTGATCAGCCGGCACTGCATGCCAACGGTGCGCTGTGCCTGGGCGAGAACATCGCCGACCAGGGCGGTCTGCGCGTAGCCTATACGGCCTACCGGAACTCGCTCGAAGGCAAGGAGGCTCCGGCGCCGATCGACGGATTCACCGACGCACAGCGCTTCTACCTGGCTTATGCGACGCTCTGGGCACAGAACATCCGCGACGAGGAGATCGCGCGTCTGACGAAGCTTGACGTGCACTCGCTGGGCAAATGGCGCGTGAATGCCACGCTGCGCAACATTCAGGACTTCTACGATGCCTTCGGCATCACCGACGGAGCGATGTTCATGCCCGAGGAGGAGCGCGTGATCATCTGGTAACCGCCCAAAAAGAAGAGGGGCAGCCCCGCGGCAACCCCTTCACGAAAAAGCCGTCCGAACGAGTTTCGGGCGGTTTTTTCGTGGGGGGGGGTGAGGGGCCCGTAAGACGTCCGACAGCCCGAAAGGACCGGATCCGCATAAAGTCTCGGAGCCGGAAGTCTCTTCCGAAAGCAAAGCCAACACAATACACGCACGTGCAAATCATAACGTTTCGTATCTCGTTGCGGCGAGATACTTCACTGGCATCGCGTTACAGCAAAGAAACAGCCTGCCCGACCTCCCGGGCTTGCGAGTGGGCCCGGGAAGTCGGCAGGCCATCAGAAAGTTGCACGTTTGCGCTTACGGATTACTTACGCGGTCGTGCTGCCCGAATCAAAATCCATGCAATAAAGCCGAAAATCTCTTCCGAAAGCGGAAAAGCGGTCCAGCATCGAAAGACTATCGGGTCCTAATCCAAGAAAATGTTCCGGAGCCGAAAATCTCTTCCGAAAGCGGGAAAGCGGTCCGACACCGAGAGACTGTCCAGCAGCGGCAACAGAATACGGTCCAAGAAAAAAGATCAATAAAAGGTGCCCTTGGGAGCGAAGATTGCGTATCCGAAATTGAAGGTCAGATACATGTTCTTCCAGTTTTTCAGATCGTATTTCGTCAGCGAAAGACTCACCGGGCCGATCGGCGTGTGGTAGACGAGCGACGCCTCGGCGA
Source organism: Alistipes sp. An66 (assembly GCF_002161445.1). Classification (GTDB taxonomy): domain Bacteria; phylum Bacteroidota; class Bacteroidia; order Bacteroidales; family Rikenellaceae; genus Alistipes; species Alistipes cottocaccae. The sequence goes on along the minus strand of NZ_NFHT01000001.1, from coordinate 230,706 downwards.
TGTAGTGCCAGCGTTCGTCGGCACCGCCCAGCGGATTGAAGTCGCGCTTCTCCCGGAACATGGCGTAGAAACCCGTGCGGAAGAAGAAGTCGGGCATCAGGTCGAAGGTCGGCATCACGCCGCCGGCCACGAAGCGGCTCGCCCGGTAATCGGGCATGAAGACCATCCGGGCATGGGAGACCGGCGCATACTCGGGCATCGACATGAGCGTTGCGGTGGGGGTGCGGAACGACGGATGGTTCGTATAGACGGCATCGACGTTGAGGCCGAACGAGAACCAGCTGCACCGCGGCATGTCAAAGAACTTGTTCCACGTAAAGCGGCCCCCGAACCAATGCCGATTCTCCCGTGAAATGAAATCATCGGCATCGAAAGGGCTGTATTTGTCGCGTCCGGTGACGAAGATCGCCGAGAGGTTGAGCTCCGACCCGCGCCGCGGATAGAGGAACTTGTCGAGCGTATTGCGCGCAAGCCCGGCCCGGAGCCCGAAGAACGAGAAGCGCGAATGGTCGGTATCGTCGGCAAAGAAATCATCGGAATCATATCGGTAGTTGACATGTCCGCCGTTGGCCCGCAGGACGAAGACGCTGCGGTGGGTCAGCGGCATCCCGATCCCCACGGAGAGGAAACTCTCGCTGCTCTTGACCTGTTCGGCATTGCGGATCTGGGTGACGTTGCCGAAATAGCCGTGCCGGAAGTTGCTCACCGAGAAGTTGTAGGAGTAGTCGATGAAGACCGGCTCGATGGCATAGAAGTCCGTGCGACCGCCGAAGACCCCCCATGTATAGAGGGGTCCGAGGTAGAGATCGGCCCCGAGATGCTGCGACACGCGTCCGATCCAGTGGTATCCGATCCCGATATAGGCCTGGTTGAAGGCTGTCGAGGAGATGTTCCCGCCGATGGTGATCTTGAAGCTGGGACGGATTCCGAAGGTGGTCCCGAAGGTGTAGCGTCCGGAGACCGAATCGTAACGCACGCGCGGGAAATCCATCGTGAAATTCCCGTCGGCAAGGAGTTCGAAGAGGTTGTCGCGCAGTTCGGGGAAGCGCATCGGGCGCTGGACGCCCGGAGTGCGGCGGTCCATGTGGAGGAAATCGCGGATGTAATCCCGCTGTTCGGGCTTCAGGCCGTCGAGTTCGTAATTGTCGAAATAGAGCGCCGGGCACTTCTCGCGGAAGGCACGGCGGCGTTCGGCATACCAGGTCGAATCGCGGCGCTCGCCCACCTTCTCCAACAGCTGCGGCATCACGGCCATGGCATCCTCGTATCCGGCATCCATGATCGCCTCGGCCTGGTCGAAATCGAGCATGTTGACCCCCACGGCGCGGCGTATCGTGACGCTGCGTTCCGCAGGAAGCGTGTAGTCGGTATCCTGCATGGCGAGCATGAAGGCCTGATCGAAGAGGTTGCTGTCCTCGCTGGGCGGGGTGTTCCCGGCCGTGCAGATCGACCCGACGATCAGATCCGGAGCGAATTCGGCGTCCAGCGGTTTCCAGGGGAAGTTGTCGTAGATGCCGCCGTCGTAAAGCAGCATCGAGTCGATTGCCATAGGCTTGAATACCAGCGGAATGGACATCGACGAGCGGACCGCGAGACTCAAATCGCCGCTGCGCATCACCACCGGACGGCGGTGATTCATGTCGCTGGCCACGCAGAGGAACGGCACCATCAGACGGTCGAAATCACCCTGTGCAGCGGCTGTCGCCGGGGCAAAAAGCTCCGTAAGAGCCAGATCGACCTGTGTCGAGGAGATCAGGTTCGTCGGAACCTTGACACGCTCGCCGGCGGGGTTTCCGAGGTTCGCCCGCACGCTCAAAAACGAGGGATTGCTCCCCAGCTGGCGGTAGTAGCTCATGTAGCGGTTGGGGTCGATGCGCCCCGACACCCACTCCTTGACCACTCCCGAGGAGACGATGGCCCGCATCTCGGCAGGGGAGTAGCCGGCGGCATACATCGCGGCGATGATCGAGCCCATGGAGGTCCCGGCCACGCAGTCGATCGGGATTCCGTTCTCCTCCAGGGCTTCCAGCACGCCGATATGGTAAAGGCCCTTGGCACCGCCTCCGCTCATCACGACCCCGACCTTCCGGGCCGAAACCGGAGCGGCGGCCAGCAGCAGCCAAACCACAAATGAGCCGATTTTACGCAACATATCTCAATTTTTTTATAACTTTGCACATTACAAGGATGCCCGTCAAAAGTAGGCAAAAAAGAAACACGCACAAAATATGATCGACAAAATCAACGAACTCCTGCAACGAGTCGAGGAGTTCAAGCCCAAGGCAGCCGCCGAACTCGAAGAGTTCCGCATCCGGATCCTGGGCAAGAAGGGCGAGCTGAACGCCCTGATGGAGGAGTTCAAGACGGTGGCCCCGGAGCTCAAACGCGAACTGGGCCAGCAGCTCAACCGGCTGAAAACCGAGGCTACGACGCGGATCGCCGCGCTGCGCGAGGAGTTGCAGAACGCCGCCGCGGACAACACCCCCTCGTCGGGCGACCTCACGCGCCCCGGCACGGCCGAACACCTCGGTTCGCGCCACCCGATTTCGCTGGTCCGCAACCAGATCGTCGAGGTCTTTTCGAGACTGGGCTATACCGTGGCCGACGGTCCCGAGATCGAGGACGACTGGCATGTCTTCTCGGCGCTGAACTTCCCGCCCGAACACCCGGCACGCGACATGCAGGACACCTTCTTCATCGAAAAGGATCCCGACATCCTGCTGCGCACGCACACCTCGTCGATCCAGGTCCGCACGATGGAGCGCCAGAAGCCGCCCATCCGCGTCATCTGCCCCGGGCGCGTCTTCCGCAACGAGGCCATCTCCTACCGCGCCCACTGCATCTTCCACCAGATCGAGGGTCTCTACATCGACGAAGGGGTCTCGTTCGCCGACATGAAGCAGTCGCTGCTCTACTTCGCCAAGGAGATCTTCGGCGAGCAGGCCGTCATCCGCATGCGGCCGTCGTACTTCCCCTTCACGGAGCCCTCGGCCGAGGTCGACGTCTCGTGCAACCTCTGCGGCGGCAAAGGCTGCCCGGTCTGCAAGGGTACGGGATGGCTCGAAATCATGGGATGCGGCATGGTCGATCCCAATGTTTTGAAAGCAAACGACATAGATCCCGAAAAATACTCCGGATTCGCCTTCGGCATGGGAATTGAGCGCATCGCCATGCTCAAATACGGCGTGAAGGACCTGCGCCTCTACTTCGAGAACGACGTGCGCTTCCTCCACCAGTTCGACGAAGCGCTCTAAACCCCTGCACGCATGAAACGCCCGACAGCGACCACGATCCTCTGCCTCGCCCTCTTTTCCGCGGCCTTCGTCGCCGGAAAGGGGAACCCGGCGGCCCCCGACCGTCCGGACTCGCTGCCGAGCGTATGGTTCTATACCGAAGGAATCAAGCAGCACACCATTGCGGGCGACACCTCCCGGGCCCGGGAGTACTTCCGGGAGGCGATCCGCCGCGATTCGACCTACGCCCCGGCGTGGTACGAACTGGCCGGAAGCCTCGTTGCCTCCTCACCCGACGAAGCCGTCGACGCCGCACGCCGGGCCTGTCGGCTCGATACGGCCAACAGGTGGTACCAGCAGTTCTACGGCCAGACGCTGCTCATGACCGACCGCTACGGCGAAGCATTGAAGGTCTACCGCCGCCTGATGGAGGAGAACCCGAAGGATCCGGACAACTACCGCATCGTGGCGGCGCTCTACGAACAGCGTCAAAGCCCGTTTCAGGCGTTGGTGACGCTCGATTCGGCCGAGGTGCGCTTCGGGCGCATCCCGCTGTTGAGCAGCATGAAACGGCGTCTTCTCGTCGCCACGAACCAGATCGGCAAGGCCCTCGATGAAGCCCGCACGGCCGTCGAAGAGGCCCCCTACGAAGCCGCGAACCACGTGGTGCTGGCCGACCTCTATGCCGCCGACAAGCAGGACTCGCTCGCCCTGGCCGAATACCGCACCGCCCTGGCGATCGACTCCACGAACGTGCAGACGCTCATGTCGCTGGCCGATTTCCACGCCGGACGCCAGGACTACCGTTCGCTGCTCTCCGTCACGCGCCGGCTCTTCCTCTCGGAGGAGCTCCCGCTCGAATTGAAGATCAAGCGCTTCGAGGTCTTCACCTCCGACACGCGCTTCTATCGCGAGTATTACTTCCAGCTGAATGATCTGGCCTCGACGCTGGCCATCCGTTATCCGGACGATCCGCGCGTCGTGGAGCTCTATGCCGGGCATCTGATCGCCTCGGGCGAGTTGGAGCAGGCCCTTTCGCTCTACAAGAGCCACCTGGCGGACCAGCCCCCCGTGGAGCAGTACTACCGCATGGTCATCGACATCGAGAGTTATCTCCAACACCCCGACTCCGTGGACCGCTACGTCACGAAAGCACTGGAACTCTTCCCCGGGAAGGTGGAATTCCACATTTCGAAGGGCCACGTGATGAACCAGACGAAGCAGTACGGGCTGGCCATCCGGGCATACCGCGAATCACTCCGCTACGCCGATACGGACTCGCTGCGCAGCGTCATCTGGGGGATGATCGGCGACACCTGGCACCAGAAGGCCCTCGGCAACGATTCGATCCCCGAGGAGGAGCTCTTCGCCCGGGCGAAACTCCCCGGACGGAAAGGGCGCAGCGGAATCGACCGCCGCGCCATGAAGGAGTGTTACAGGTCCTACGACCGCAGTCTCGCCTACTGGCCGGACAACACGCTGGTGCTGAACAACTACGCCTACTTCCTCTCGCTCGAAGAGCGGGATCTGGACCGTGCGCTTGCGATGTCGAGTCGCGTCGTGGCGCTCACGGACAACAACCCGACCTATCTGGACACCCATGCGTGGGTGCTTTTCAAGTCGGGGCGTCTGGACGAGGCCCGGAAACTGCTGCAAAAGGCCGTGGCGCTCGACGGCCAGAACAGCCCCGAACTGATGCTCCACTACGGGGATGTGCTCCACGAACTGGGGGAACAGTTCATGGCCGAGATCTACTGGCAGCGGGCGCTGGAAAAGGGATACGACCCGCAGCCGATCGAACGGCGGATGAAGCAGCCCGCCCAAACCAAACCCGTCGAATAAACGCCGTATGAAACCGACCGCTTTTCTGCTCCTCGTCACCCTGCTTTTCACCTTCGGAGTCCGGGCCCAGACCGACAGCCGCATCGAGAAGCAGAAGAAGATCATTGCGGACCTCGAAAAGCGTATTGCCAACGAGGAGCGGGAGATTTCGAAGCTCCAAAAGGGGCGTGCGGCGACCGAAGAGCGGGTGCGGCGTCTGGCCCGCCAGATCGACTCGCGGAACCAGCTGCTCGAAGAGACCGAAAAGGAGGCTTCGCTGCTGCGCGAGGAGATCGCCCGCAAGGACAGCGTGGCAGGAGACCTCGCGGCAACGCTCGAACACAACCGCACGCAATATGCCGAGATGGTCCGCGAAGCCTACCGCAATTACCGGCACAACAATTACCTGACCTATCTCTTCGCATCGCGGGATTTCACCGACGTAGCCCGCAAGATCACGGCGCTGCGCGAAGTGGCGTCGCTGCGCGAACGCAAGATGCGCGACATCGCCAGCCTTACCGAACAGGTCCGGATCGAAAAGGAGGAGTTGGACCGCCGCAACCGTTCGCTCGATTCGGTGACGCAGCAGCTCTCGACGCAGCGCGAGAAGCTCCAACGCGATGCGCGGAACGCCCGGGCGAACATCCGTACGATGTCGCAGAAGGAGAAATCGGCCCTGCAACGGAAAATAAACCAGGAGCAGCAGCTGGATGTGGCAATCAACGAACTGCGCAAACTCACGAAGGGCAACCGGGAGGGCGCCTCGTTCTCGTCGAAGACCTCGGGGCTGCGGCTTCCGGTTGTCGGCGGACGCGTGAAGCGCTACAAGGAGAACATGGCCGAGGTCACGGGACCGCGGGGAGCGCAGGTGATCTCGATCTACGAAGGCAAGGTCATCGACATCAAGCGCAACCGCATCACGAACAAATACGACGTTTACGTGGCTCACGGCGAGTACCTGACCTCCTATGCCAACCTGGGGACGATCAGCGTCGAGAAGGGCCAGAAAGTGGCCCGGAACCAGGCATTGGGAACCATCGGCTCGGCGGTCGACGTGATGACCATGGAGACGGAGTACAAGCTCGTCTTCGGCATCTACCCGCCGGACCCGAATCAGAAGATGCGGGCCGAGAACTGTTTCCGGAAATAGCGAGGGAGAGAAACGGGAGAAAGAAACGGGAGAAAAGGCGAAAGAGAGGAGGACGAGAGCGGAAAAAGGGAGAAACGCGCGGAAAGTCCGGGCGGGAAAGCCCGAACAGCCCCGGAAAAGGCGCTGAAACCGCAGATCTCTTCCCGTCCGGACAAGGATACCGAACCTCCGGAACGATTGAAAATATCCAGGAAAAATGGCTGTAAAATACTATACCGACGACTGCACGTACCGATACCCGCAGAAAAGGCTGACGGCCCGCTGGCTGCACGAGGTGGCCGCGGCCGAAGGCTATACGCTGGGGGATGTCTGCTACATCTTCTGCTCGGCGCAGCGGCTGCTGGAAATGAACCGGCAGTACCTCGGACACGACTACTTCACCGACGTCATCACGTTCGATTACAGCGACCGCAAGGGGTCGGGGATCGTCTCGGGCGACATCTTCATCGATGTGGAGACCGTGGCGGACAACGCCCGGCAATACGGCGCCACGGCGTTGCAGGAGATGCGCCGGGTGGTGGTCCACGGCGTGCTGCACCTCTGCGGGCAGGGCGACAAGACCCCCCGCACCAACGCACAGATGCATCGCAAGGAAGACAAATACCTGAAATTCTGGGAGAAACAATGACCCTCGATTACGATATCATCGTCATCGGCGGCGGACACGCCGGATGCGAGGCGGCGGCAGCGGCAGCCCGGCTGGGGTCGCGGACGCTGCTCCTGACGATGGACATGACGAAAATGGCTTCGATGTCCTGCAATCCGGCTGTCGGAGGAGTAGCCAAAGGACAGATAGTCAGAGAGATAGATGCTTTGGGAGGAGAGATGGGGCGCATCACCGACCGTACGTCCGTACAATTCCGGATGCTGAACAAGTCGAAGGGAGCGGCCATGTGGAGTCCGCGGGCACAGTGCGACAAGACCCGCTTCTCGGAGGAGTGGCGTCGGACGCTGGAAAACATTCCGAACCTCTACATTTGGCAGGATGCCGCCACGGAGCTGCTCTTCGACCGGACCCCTCAACCGAATACTTCGGACAATCCCTCCGCCGCAGCTACGCGCCCGCGGATCTGCGGCGTGCGGACCCGGATGGGGGTCGAATTTTCGTGCCGGGCGGTGATCCTCACGGCCGGCACCTTCCTCGACGGCATGATGCACTGCGGCGCCGCCCACGCCGAAGGGGGCAGGGCAGGGGATGCCGCCTCGCACGGCATTACGGAGAGTCTGCGGAGCATCGGTTTCGAGACCGGCCGCATGAAGACCGGAACCCCGGCGCGGCTCGACGCCCGGACGATCAATTTCAAAATTCTCGAACCCCAATACGGCGACGAAAAACCCGGCAAATTCTCCTTTTCGCCCGAAACCGAGCCCGTAAAGGATCAGATGCCCTGTTTTCTGGTCTACACGTCGCCCGAAGTGCATGCCATTCTGCGCACGGGATTCGACCGTTCGCCGCTCTTCAACGGCACGATCCACGGCATCGGACCACGTTACTGTCCCTCGATCGAGGACAAGTTGCGGACCTTTGCCGACAAGGAGCAGCACCAGCTCTTTCTCGAACCCGAGGGGCGGTCGACCCACGAATACTACCTGAACGGATTCTCTTCGTCGCTGCCGTGGGAGGTGCAGTGGGAGGCGCTGCACCGGATAGAAGGGCTGGAAAACGTTCATATTTTCCGTCCCGGATACGCCATCGAATACGACTATTTCCCGCCCACGCAACTCCGCCATTCGCTCGAAACCAAACTCGTTTCGGGACTCTACTTCGCCGGACAGGTCAACGGAACGACCGGCTATGAGGAGGCCGCGGCCCAGGGGCTGATGGCCGGAATCAATGCCCACCGGGCCCTGAAAGGGGAGGAGGCGATCGTTCTGAAACGCGACGAAGCCTACATCGGCGTGCTGATCGACGACCTCGTCACGAAGGGTGTCGACGAACCTTACCGGATGTTCACCTCGCGGGCCGAGTACCGAATTCTGCTGCGGCAGGACAATGCCGACCTGCGGCTCACCCCGATCGGGCATGAAATCGGTTTGATTTCCGAGGAGCGATACGCCCGGTTCCTGCAAAAAAAATCTTCCGTAGAATCGCTTGTAGCCTTCGCCCGCGCGCAGAGCATCAAGGCAGACGAGATCAACGATTATTTGAAAACGGTCGGACAGGAGCCTTTGAGCCAGGGTCGGAAGCTGTACGACATTCTGATGCGCAACAACGTCACCTTCGAAACGTTGCAGGAGGTTCTCCCGAAGCTGCGTCGTTTCATCGAGTCGCACGGAATCGACGCCGAAGCGATCGAGGAGGCGGAGATCCAGATCAAGTATAAAGGCTACATCGAGCGAGAAAAATTCATCGCCGAGAAGCTGCACCGACTGGAAAGCATTCGCATTCCGGAAGATTTCGATTTCTTTTCGATAAATTCGCTGACGATCGAAGCACGTCAGAAGTTGAATCGAATCCGTCCGAAGACGATCGGGCAGGCTTCGCGGATCCCGGGCGTATCCCCGGCAGATGTCAATGTATTGCTGGTCAAGTTCGGCAGATAGGCTCTGACCGGGAGGGTAGATCGGAACCGGGTTCTTTATTCGGTTCCGATTTATATTTTGACATCAATCTTTTCGAGAGCAGCGTTCCACGTGGAACAAACATTCACCCTCATCCGGAAATAAACAAGCTACGCAAAACGAACCTATACGCACAAACCGAAACGTTCCACGTGGAACACCCCCTACATTCATTCAATTCAAATCAGAAATAAAAGCGTTCCACGTGGAACACAAAAGGAATTACCTCCCGACAAGCAATCACCCGACAATAAAAGGAGCCTCTCCTGACGAAGAGGCTCCTTTTATTAAATTAACCGAATTGACTGATTTTTAGTAAAAATTCAAGATTATTAAATCAAAAAATCGTTTATTTTTACAAAAATCAATCGTTGCGAGAATCGGATATTTACAGCACGATCGTACACCAGCCGTATTTATCCTCGGCACGTCCATACTGGATATCCTGCAAACGGGTGTAGAGTTCCAGACAGTTTTTGCCAACCTGGTCGCCGTAATTGTAGGACTCGCCGGTCTGCATGTCGTAGATGTAACCGATGGGGGAGATCACGGCAGCGGTTCCGCAGGCGCCGCACTCCTCGAAGGTCGGCAGCTCCTCAACGGGAATATGACGTTGCTCGACTTCGAGCCCCATATCGGCCGCCAACTGACGGAGGCTCATGTTGGTGATCGAAGGCAGCACCGAAGGCGATTTCGGCGTAATGTATTTTCCCTCCTTGATACCGAAAAAGTTCGCGGCACCGCACTCCTCGATATATTTATGCTCGGCAGCGTCGAGGTACATAATGTTCGAATAACCCATTTCATGTCCCTTTTCGCCCGAAAGAAGGCTTGCAGCGTAGTTTCCGCCCACCTTCACGTCGCCTGTTCCACGTGGAGCAGCACGGTCCTGTTCCCGGTCGATGGCGACACGGATCGGAGCGATTCCCGACTTGAAGTAGGCGCCGACGGGCGAGCAGTAGACGATCAGCAGGGCTTCCTTCGAAGGCTTGACCCCCAGGCCGACCGTCGTCCCGAACATCACCGGACGCAGATACAGCGAAGCGCCCGTCCCGTAGGGAGGAATGAAACGCTCGTTGCGCTTCACCACCTCGATGCAGGCATTGACGATCATCTCCACCGAAGGAACCGGAAGACAAAGCCGTTTGGCCGAAGACTGCATCCGTCGTGCATTGTCCTCGACACGGAACAGACGCACCTTCCCGTCGACCCCCCGGAAAGCCTTCAAACCCTCGAAAAGTTCGATCCCGTAGTGCAGGCACGAAGCCGACATGTGCATGTGAATGTATTCGTCTTCCGTAACGATCATGTCGCTCCACTTGCCATCGGTGTAGGTGTAACGAACATTGCAATCCGTTTTACGGTAGTCGAAACCGAGCGCACTCCAATCCGTATTTTCCATATTCGTCTGTTTTAATAGTTTTTTCAGCAAAAATAAATCGAAAAATCCCGGGCTTATCCGACCACAGCTCCATTGTTGGTCGTATCGCCGGGCTGCAAAAGGCGTAATTTTCCGGAGGCATCCTCGGCCATCAGGATCATGCCTTTCGACAAAATACCCTTCAATTCGCGCGGCGCCAGGTTGACCAGCACCAGCACCTGTTTGCCGACCAACTCTTCGGGTGTGAAGTGCTCGGCGATTCCCGAGACGATTTCACGCTTGTCGATCCCCGTGTCGACGGTCAGTTTCAACAATTTCTTGGTTTTGGCCACCTTTTCGGCCGCCAAAATCGTCGAAACGCGGATATCCATCTTCTGGAAATCGTCGAATTGTATCGTATCTTTCTGTGGTTCAACATGTTGTGCAGCTTCGGCAGCCTGATTGGCAGCTTTTGTGGCGGCGAGTTTGTCCAGCTGGCGCTGGATGACGTCGTCCTCGATCTTCTCGAAGAGCAGTTCCGGTTCGCCGATCGCATGTCCGTCCGGAACCAGGTCCATGGCTCCCAGCCGCTCCCAACCGAACTTGTCGACGGCCAGCATTTTCAGGATTTTGGCGGACGAGAAGGGCATGAAGGGCTCGATGGCGATGGCCGTATTGGCCGTGATCTGCAAGGCGACATTCAGGATGGTTTTGACCCGCTCGGGATCCGTCTTGACGACCTTCCACGGCTCCGTATCGGCCAGGTATTTGTTGCCGATGCGCGAGATGTTCATGGCATCCTTCAACGCCTCGCGGAAGCGGTAATGTTCGATATTGGCTTCGAGCGACGCCTTCACGGCCGCGACCTCCGCAATCGTCTCGCGGTCGTAGCCGGTCAGTTCGCCGCAGGCCGGGACCCGGCCGTCATAGTACTTCTTGGTCAGCACCAGCGCCCGGTTGACGAAGTTGCCGAGGATGGCCACCAGTTCGTTGTTGTTGCGGGCCTGGAAGTCCTTCCACGTAAAGTCGTTGTCCTTCGTCTCGGGAGCGTTGGCGCAGAGCACGTAGCGGAGGACGTCCTCCTTGCCGAGGAACTCTTCGAGGTATTCGTGCAGCCAGACGGCCCAGTTGCGCGACGTGGAGATCTTGTCGCCTTCGAGGTTCAGGAACTCGTTGGCGGGGACGTTCTCGGGAAGGATATAGCCGCCGTGGGCTTTCAGCATCGACGGGAAGACGATGCAGTGGAAAACGATGTTGTCCTTGCCGATGAAGTGGACCATCTTCGTGTCCTCCGACTTCCAGTATTTCTCCCAGTCGGGCGTAAGGTCCTTTGTAGCAGATATATAGCCGATCGGAGCATCGAACCACACGTAGAGCACCTTGCCCTCGGCCCCTTCGACCGGCACGGGAATGCCCCAGTCGAGGTCGCGGCTCACGGCACGCGGTTGCAGTCCGCCGTCCAGCCAGCTCTTGCACTGTCCGTAGACGTTCGATTTCCACTCCCTGTGTCCTTCGAGAATCCACTCGCGGAGGAATCCTTCGTACTGATCCAGCGGGAGATACCAGTGTTTGGTCTCGCGTTTCACGGGTACGGATCCCGACACGGCGCTGTGGGGGTCGATCAGCTCGTCGGGCGAGAGCGTCGAGCCGCACTTCTCGCACTGGTCGCCGTAGGCGCGGTCGTTGCCGCACTTCGGGCAGGTTCCGACGATATAACGGTCGGCGAGGAAGGTCTGGGCCTCCTCGTCATAGTACTGCATGGAGGTCTTCTCGATGAACTTGCCCTCGTCGTAGAGTTTTCGGAAGAAGGCCGAAGCGGTTTCGGCGTGAGTTTTCGACGAGGTGCGCGAATAGATGTCGAACGACATGCCGAGTCCCTCGAACGACTTCCTGATGAGTTCATGGTAGCGGTCGACGATCTGCTGGGGCGAGACGCCCTCCTTGCGGGCCTTGATGGTGATGGGCACGCCGTGTTCGTCGGATCCGCAGACGGAGATCACGTCGCAGCCTTTGAGCCGCAGGTAACGGGTATAGATATCCGAAGGTATGTAGACACCGGCCAGGTGACCGATATGGACGGGACCGTTGGCATAGGGGAGTGCCGAAGTCACGAGATAGCGTTTGAACTCTTTTGCCATAAAAGATAAGGGAATAGCTAATTTTCGTCAAAAGTACGAAATTTTAAGGGATTCCGGAACGAAAAGGGGAATTTTGTCGTACACGGCGGAAAAAAGCGAATTTCCGGTAACTCCGACGTCACTCCGGAAGCCGAAAAAAGGGATTCACCCCCATAGAAGGCAAATCCCTTTTTCGTGTGTGCGGAAACCGTCCTATTCGAACTGCAACTCGTCCAAGAGCCAGCCGGCCCCGGCAAACTTGTCGACGATGAACAGCACGTAGCGGATATCCACGGCGATCGTACGCTGCAACCCGGGCTCGAAGGCGATGTCGCCCGACATGGCCTCCCAGTTGCCGTCGAAGGCCAGTCCGATCAGCGCACCGCGGTCGTTCAGCACCGGCGATCCGGAGTTGCCGCCCGTGATGTCGCAGTCGGCCAGGAAGCAGGTCGGCAACTCGCCCTTCGCATTGGCATAACGCCCGAAATCCTTCGCGGCGTAGAGCTCCTTCAACTTCCCGGGCACGAAGAACTCCTGCGGATTCTCGGGGTCCTCCTTCTCCATAACCCCCTTCAGCGTCGTATAGTAGTTGTACTCGATGCCGTCGGCCGGTGAATAGGGGAGCACACGGCCGTAGGTCAGACGGATCGTAAAGTTGGCATCCGAAGCCCAGGCCTTTTTGGGCTGCTGCAGCATCAACCCGGCAATGTACTTGCGGTGTCCCTCGTCGTAACGCTTCCTGGGCTCTTTGAGGGCCTCGGAAAGCCGTTTGTATTGCTCCATGACCGACCTGGCCATCACAACGGCAGGATCCGAAGCGATCTTTTCCGGAGCATAGTCGTCCAACAGGGCCATGACCTTCTCTTCGGAGGTGAAAATCGAATGGTCGTAGAGATCATCGACACAGGCGTCAATATCGCCCCCGAACCTCTTGTCGACCACCTCGGCATAGAACGACGGCAGCTCCTTCATGTTCTCCCGTGCGATCGTGAGCATCCGTTTGGCCACCTTGCGGTCAGTCGCGGGGCTGTAATCCTTGTACCATGCGGCAAACCGCTCCTTGACTGCAGCGGGATCCTTGATCTCCGCCTTCACCTCCATCCGCTGCATGTCGATAAACGAACGTGCGGGCGTCAGCAGCTCGACGGCCGACAGGAACGCTTCGGCCAGATACTGACGCGATGCGCCCAGCGGCGACATATCGCCGACAGCCTCGCGGATCTTCGCCAGGGCGTCGACATAACCCTCCTCGGGCAGGGTGTTCTTCTCGGCCCACGCCTGGAACGAAGCCTCCTGTGCCTCCTTGCGGGCCTTTACGCCGAGTTTCTCGATGCCGCGCGACATGCCGATCGAATTCTTCCAGTAGTTCGACGAACGGGCGTATTTCGAGGCATACTGGATGCGCACGGCATCGTCGGCAATCATATCCTTCCAGAGGATCTCCTGACGCTCGCCGCGGATGAAGATCCGCTGGGGATTGTCGACTTTCAGCAGATCGTCGATCTCATACGACGTGGCATAACGCTCGGTCGAACCGGGGAAGCCCATGATCATGGCGAAGTCGTTCTCCCCGACGCCGTCCAGCGAGATTTTCAGGAATTTCTCGGCCTTGTAGGGGCGGTTTTCGGGCGAATAGTCGGCCGGACGGTTGTCCGCCCCGGCATAGACGCGGAAGATCGAGAAATCGCCCGTATGACGCGGCCACATCCAGTTGTCGGTGTCGCCGCCGAACTTGCCGATCGACGAGGGCGGCGCTCCCACCAGACGCACGTCCTTGTAAACCTCCATGACGAAGGCGAAGAACTGGTTGCCGCCGAAGAAGTCGCGCACGAGAATCTCCATGCCCGGATTCTCGTCGCCGAGCCGTTTTTCGAGGGCCTCGATGTTCTCGTCCGTGATGCGTTCGTACTCCTCCTGCGAGGCGATCGAGGGGACGCTGCCCATGATCTCGGGCGTCACGTCGGCGATCTTGCGGATGAAGCGCACTTCGAGGCCCGGAGCGGGCAGCTCCTCGGCCTGCGACATGGCCCAGAATCCGTATTTCAGATAGTCGTGCTCCACGGACGAGAGCTGCTGGATCGAGGCGTAACCGCAGTGGTGGTTCGTGAAGAGAAGACCTTCGGGCGAGACGATTTCGCCCGTGCATCCGCCGCCGAAGATCACGACGGCGTCTTTGAGCGACGAGCGGTTCACGCTGTAAATCTCCTCGGCGGAGAGCTTGCAGCCGCGCTCCTTCATCGTCTTGATATTCATCTTTTGAAGGTAGGGCAGCAGCCACATGCCTTCATCGGCAGCGGCGGAGAACGTCACGCATACCGCCGCCAAAAGAGACAGGATTTTCTTCATGGATCAGATTGAAATGAAAGATTTGAAATTCAAGGTATTTTCTTTTGCTTGCCGCTCGCCGAGCGGATCTCCAAACGGAGGATCTCGGTCCGATGGAAGGACTTTTCGGCGTAACGCATCCCCGTTACGCAATCCTCGGGCGCATACTTTTCCAACAGCAGCCGCAGGGCATCCATCCGCTCCTCGGGCGAAAGCCCCCGCACGGCGCGGCATTGCAGGACGACACTCTCGTAGGCCGTGGTGAATTTCGAGGGAAGGACCTTCGTGCGTCCCACGACGCAGAACGACACCTCCGCACAGCGATCCAGGCAGCGCAGCTTACGGCCTTCGGGGGCGCAATGAACATAAATCCGCGTCTCACCGTCCCAGACGTAGCTCAACGGAATGCCGTAACCGCCGCCCTCGGCGGCCTGCATCGAGAGCACGCCGTACTCGCCCGTGCGCAGCAGCTCACGGGCGGCCGTTTCGTCCAGCAGCCGGTCCTGACGCCGGACGTCCGCATTATCGAAGCGAAACATGCCGGCCTGGTCTTAACGGATGGCGATCATGTTGCGGATCGAGCGTTCGGCGGCACGGCGGACCTCCTCGTCGAGGAGGATCTCCGGCGACTCGTTTTCCAGGCACGCACGGATGTTTTCCAGCGTCACCATCTTCATGTAACGGCAGTTGTTGCAGGCGCAGGTCTCGTCGTCGGGCGGTGCCGGGATGAACACCTTCTCCGGGTAGCGTTTGCGCATCTCGGCGAGGATTCCGGCCTCGGTCACGACGATGAACTCCCGGGCGTCGCTCCGCCCGCAGTAGTCGAGGATCCCGGCCGTCGAGCCCACGTAGTCGGCCACCTCGACGATATAGGCGCGGCATTCGGGGTGCACGACGACCTTCGCCGCGGGATGCTGTCGTTTGAGCGCCAGCAGTTTCTCCAACGAAAACTCCTCGTGCACGTGGCAGGCGCCGTTCCACAGCACCATGTTCTGCCGTCCGGTCAGCTTCTGGATATAGGACCCCAGGTTGCGGTCCGGGCCGAAGATCAGGGGCTGGTCGGCGGGCAGCGACTCGACGACCTTCAAGGCGTTGGACGACGTGCAGCAAATATCCGTGAGGGCCTTGACCCCGACCGTCGTATTGACATACGAGACGACCTTGTAGCCGGGGTATCGGGCCTTGAAGGCGGCGAAATCCCCGGCGTCGCACGACTCGGCGAGCGAGCAGCCCGCCTCGGGGCACGGAATCAGCACCTTCCGGTCGGGGCAGAGGACCTTGGCGGTTTCGGCCATGAAGTGCACTCCGGCGAAGAGGATGATCCGCGCATCGCACTGCTGTGCCTGGATCGAGAGGGCCAGCGAGTCGCCGAGGAAGTCGGCCACGGCCTGGACTTCGGGCGTCGTGTAGTAATGCGCGAGGATCACGGCGTTCTTCTCGCGTTTGAGCGCCTCGATGCGTCGGGCGAGATCGGAGGAGTTTTCGACGTTCATCACTTTTTGTTTTTATTCCTTTTAAAATAAATTTAATAAATTAAAAAGAAGAATAAATAGAATGACTGTTGATACTGTTCACAACTTGCTTTGTTATTTCCCTATCAACACTTTCTTTTTTTCTTTTTGATTTATTCTTTATTTAGAATATTGATTTTTAATGAAATATCTGAAATAATCAACATTTGTTCACATCGGTTTTCCACATTTCGACAGCCTTGATTTTTCAACATCGGATGCCCTTTTTTGAAGGATTCCCGGCGGCACAACTTTTCATAAAAAAATTTGCTTTCGGGAAATTCTTGTATATACCCGCATCGATTTCCGAAAAGCAAGTTTCCGACGCTCCGATTTATTCTTTTTTATCATCCTTTGTTGAACCGGTTATCGACAACTTGTCAACCGTTTTTCATCACTTTGCCGACAATCTTTTCGGCGATCGCACGGTAGCGCTCCTCCACCTCGGGATAGGTTGCCGTGGCCGGGCGTCCCTCTTCCGATCCCTCCATAATCGACTGAATGATCGGTATTTCACCCAGAAAATCCACGCCGTTCTGCTCGGCGTAGGCCCGGGCTCCGCCCCGTCCGAAGAGGTAGTAGCGGTTTTGCGGGAGCTCCGCGGGGGTGAACCACGCCATGTTCTCGATGATGCCGGCGACGGGGATGTTCACATGTTCGTTGCGGAACATCTCCACACCCCGCACCACATCGGCTACGGCCACCTGCTGCGGCGTCGAGACGATCACCGCAGCGTCGATTTTCAACTCCCTGATGATCGACAGATGTACGTCGCCCGTGCCGGGAGGCAGATCCGCCAGCAGGAAGTCCAGCGTTCCCCAGCGCGTCTGGTGGATCATCTGTTTCAGGGCGCTCACCGCCATGGCGCCGCGCCACAGCAGCGCATCGTCGGGTTTGATGAAGAAGCCGATCGACATCAGCCGGATATCCATCGACTCGGCCGGAACGATCTCCTCCCTGCCCTCCTCGACGACGGCTTCCGGAAGGTAGCCCTCGACGCCGAACATCTTGGGCTGCGAAGGTCCGTAGATGTCGGCATCCAGTACGCCGACCCGGAAGCCCATGTTCCGCAGGGCGATGGCCAAGTTGGCCGTGACGGTCGATTTGCCGACGCCGCCCTTGCCCGAAGCCACGGCAATTACCTTGGCGATGCCGCCCGTCGTGGTCGTGAGTTTCGGTTCCGGACGCGGCGCCGCGCCTCCCTCCTTGATGACCACGAGCACCTCCGCACCGGGGAAAGCCTCGCGCAGGAGCTGTTCCGCCTGGTTCTTGATCTTCACGGCAAAGGGGTCGCGCGTCTTGGCGAAGCGCAGCACGACTGTCACTTTGCCCTCGATGGCGGCCAGGTGTTCGATGAATCCGCTGGCGACGATGTCCTTGCCCGTTTCCGGGTGGACGATCGAGGCGAGCAGCTCTTTTATTTTGTCTTCCATAGTTGCGAATATGACATTTTCTGCAAAGATAACGCATATTTTCAGGATTAAATATAGTATCCCGATTTATTTTATCGAAAAACGATAAATTTTATTTGTTTTTCGTAAAAGATGGTTATATTTGCAAGGTATTGAAACGGCAGTACCGTTTCGGTTCCGTATTTCCGGGGGGGGAAAGATTGGGGAAGACGGGAAGGAGATTGGGGGAGATGAGGAGGAGATGGGACGATCATTCCGGGGTACGGAAGAGCGGATCTTGATTTGACAACGTAATAAATCGGAATAAGATGAATTTTTTCAAGACATTTCTGGCTGGACTTCTCGCCTTTGTGGCGGGGACGTTTCTTGTATCCTTTCTGTGGATTCTCGTTCTGATGGGAATCGCCGGTTCGATGGGCGGAAGCAAGGCGACGGTCGCTCCCGGGTCGGTGTTGAAGATCGATTTTTCGGAGGTGCTCACCGATGCCCCCTCGTCCGATCCGTTGGAGGGACTCGACGTGATGACGCTCCAAACCACACCGCGGCTGCCGCTGTTCAAGGCGCTGCGGGCACTCGAAGCGGCTGCGGCCGACGACCGGATCAAAGGCGTTTACCTGCGCATGAACGGCACGGGCGGCGTCGCCGGAACGGCACTGCTGGAAGAGTTGCGCGCGGCACTCGAAGAGTTCAAACAGAGCGGCAAGTTCGTGGTAGCCTATAACGAGACCTATTCGCAAGGTCAGTATTACCTTGCTTCGGTGGCCGACAGGATCTGCCTCCAACCGGAAGGGGGGCTGGATTGGACGGGTCTGGCCTCCAACGTGACCTTCTACAAGGGGTTGCTGGACAAGCTCGACCTCAACGTGGAGGTGTTCCGACCTACGGCCTGCAAATACAAGAGCGCCGTCGAGCCCTTCATCCTGGACAAGATGTCGTCGGCCAACCGCGAACAGATGCAGGAACTCGTGAATTCGATGTGGAACACCATCTCGGGGGATGTCTGCGCTTCGCGCGGCATCGACTCCGTGCAGATGCGTCGGATCACCGACAACCTCGAAGTGACGCTCCCCGAGGAGGCGCTCCAATACGGTTTTGTCGACGAATTGCTCTATGAGGATCAGATGGACGACGTGCTGGCCGACCTGGGTGTGGCGTGCGACGATGACGGCTTCCGCTGCGTGACGCTGGGCGAATACGCCGCACAGGTGGGGGCCGATCTGAAAAACATCTCGGCCGATCAGGTGGCCATCGTCTATGCCGACGGACAGATCGTCGACGGCGAGGGTTACGGCAAGGAGATCTACGGCAATACGCTGGCGGCGAAACTCGCCGACGTGCGGCGGAACGAGAAGGTCAAGGCGGTGGTCGTGCGGGTCAACTCGCCGGGCGGCAGCGCCCTGGCGTCGGATGTCATCTGGCGCGAGATGGAGCTGCTGCGGGCCGAGAAACCGGTGATCGTGTCGATGGGCTCCTATGCCGCCAGCGGCGGATATTACATCTCCTGCCCGGCGGACGTGATCGTGGCCGACCGGCTGACCCTGACCGGCTCGATCGGGGTCTTCGGCATGGTGCTCGATCCGCGCGAGGCGTTGAAAAACAAGTTGGGCATCACCGTCGACGGGGTGCAGAGCAATACGTCGTCGGATTTCCTCGGAAAGGGTCCCCTGACGCCCGTGCAGCGGTCGATGATCATGCGCGGCGTGGACAAGGTCTATTCGACCTTCACGAAGGATGTCTCCGAAGGACGGAACCTGCCGCTGGAACAGGTTTTGGAGATTGCCGGAGGGCGTGTCTGGTCGGGTGAGGATGCTCTGGGGATCGGACTGGTCGATGCCTGCGGCGGTTTGAAGACAGCCCTGGCGCTGGCCGTCGACAAGGCCGGACTGGGCGAGGAGTACCGGATCGTCGAGGTCACGGAGCAGCCGACAGGTTTGGCTGCGATCCTCTCGTCGCTCAACATGAGCGTCCGCGCAGCCTTCACGCGCTCGGATCTGGGTGCCATGATGAAGGAGTACGAAGCCGTGCGCGAGGTGTTGAGCCAGCAGGGCATCGTGATGTACTCGCCCTGCCGCGTGGAGCTGAAATAGGGCTCCGGCCCCGCGAAACAGGGACGTCTCCGCATGCGGGGGCGTCTTTTTTTTCGGAATGATTCCGCCCGGGAGGCGGTTTTGTTTCCGATTTCCATTATCTTTGCGGAGTACGGGAGGCGGTGTGGTTGGAGATGCTGGCCTGCTGTTTTGCACTCCCGAACCACGATCCAGAAATATGGCAGTAATCAGATTGACCAAGGAATTTTCGTTCGAGGCGGCGCACGCCCTCGAAGGATACGACGGGCCGTGCCGCGAGATCCACGGACACTCCTATCGGCTTTTCGTGACGGTAAAGGGTGTTCCGGAGCGGAATCCCGAGCATCCCAAGTGCGGCATGGTGATGGATTTCGGCGTGTTGAAACGCATCGTGAACGAGGAGATCGTTTCGCGTTTCGACCATGCGCTGGTGCTCAAAGCCTCGGAGGCGGGGTCGGAGCTCTTCCGGACGTTGTCGGCCCGTTTCGGGAATATCGTGACGGTAGCTTACCAGCCGACGTGCGAGAACATGCTGGCGGATTTTGCGGCCCGCATTGCGCCGCGGCTGCCCGAAGGGGTTGCGCTGCACTCGCTGCGGCTGCACGAAACCGCGACGTCGTTCGCCGAGTGGTTTGCCGGCGACAATGCCTGAACCGATACAACAGACGCAATTCACCGATATGAAAAAACTCTTTCTGGTCGACGCCTATGCGTTGATTTTCAAGTATTACTATGCTTTTTTGGGACGTCCCATGCGTAACCGCACGGGGATGAACACCTCGGTGGTGTTCGGGTTCGTGAAATTTCTGCGCGACATCCAGAAGCGCGAGCGGCCCGATCTGCTGGGAGTTGCCTTCGATCCCCCGGGCGGAAGTTTCCGCCGCGAGATTTTTCCGGAGTATAAGGCCAATCGTGCGGAGACGCCCGAAGATATCCTGCTTTCGGTGCCCTATGTGAAACGGGTGCTGGAAGCGATGTGCATTCCGATTCTCGAAGTCGAGGGCTACGAGGCCGACGACGTGATCGGAACCCTCTCGCAGAAGGGCGCCGAGGCGGGCTATGACGTCTACATGGTGACGCCCGACAAGGACTACGGGCAGCTGGTGCGGGAGCATTGCCGCATCTACAAGCAGCGGGGCGCCGACGGGAGCATCGAGATCGTCGGCCGTGAGGAGATCCGCGACAAGTACGGCATCGACGATCCGCAGCTGGTGCGCGACATTCTGGCCCTTTGGGGCGATGCGTCGGACAACATCCCGGGGGTTCCGGGCATCGGCGAGAAGATCGCCTGCAAGCTGGTCCGCGAATGGGGCACGGTGGAGAACATCCTGGAAAACGTCGGCCGGATTCCCGGAAAGCAGGGTGAGAAGATCGCCGGCTGGGCCGACAACCTGCGGCTGGCCAAACGGCTGACGACCATCCGTCTGGACGTTCCGATCGAACTGCGCGAGGAGGATCTCACGGTCTGCGAGCCGCATCTGGACGATCTGCGGGCGCTCTTTGCCGAGTTGGATTTCAAGGCTTTTCTGAACGATCTGGCCAATCTGGCGCCGCCCGAGCCGGTTTCGGATGTTCCGCGGCAGGAGGCGCAGACCCAGTTGGCGGAGATGGCGCGGGCGAAGTCGGCAGCGGCGAAGAAAGCCGCGCTGGCCGGACAGGGGAACCTCTTCGGCGAGCCGGTGGTCCCGATGACGACGGAGCCGGTTCCCTCGGCCGAATTGCAGGCCGAAGCCGAGTCGATGCACTTCGAAACGGCCCAGACCACGCCGCATGAATATGTGCTTGTGGAGAGTGCCGAGCAGCTGCGCGGGGTCGTTGCCGAGGTGGGCCGTTACGGGGAGTTCTGCTTCGATACCGAGACGACGGGTCTCGACGTCTTCAACGACCGGATCGTGGGATTGTCGCTGGCCGTCGAGCCCTTCAAGGCATGGTACGTGCCCTTCAAGGAGGAGAACACCCGCGCCTATGCGGAGATCATCCGCCCGCTGTTCGAGAACGGGCGCATTGCCAAGATCGGCCAGAACATCAAGTTCGACCTGATGGTGCTGCGGCAGTTGGGCATCGAGGTCCGGGGCCGTTTCTACGATACGATGATCCTCCACTACCTGCTGGATCCCGAGTCGCGGCACAACATGAATATCCTGGCCGAAAAGTACCTGAACTACCGGCCGATCGAGATCGAGACGCTGATCGGCAAGGGAGCCCGGCAGCTGACGATGGATCTGGTGAACGTCGAGCGCGTGAAAGAGTACGCTGCGGAAGACGCGGACGTCACGCTCCGGCTCAAACGGGTGCTCTTTCCGCTGGTCGAACAGATCGGCCTGCACGATCTCTATTTCGAGGTCGAGGAGCCGATGATCGCCGTGCTGGCCGACATCGAGATGGCCGGCGTGCGGATCGATTCGGAGGCGCTGGCGACCTATGCCGTGGAGTTGAACCGCAAACTCGCGGAGCTCGAAGCGGCGGTGCGGGCCGAGGCCGGGGAGCCGAATCTGAACATCAACTCGACGCGGCAGCTGGGCGAGGTGCTCTTTGCGAAGATGCGCATTGCCGAGAAGCCCAAGATGACGCGCACGAAGCAGTTCTGCACCGACGAGGAGTATCTCCAATCCTTCGCGCACAAACACCGCATCGTCGACCTGATTCTCGAATACCGGGGAGTCAAGAAGCTGCTGTCGACCTATGTCGAGGCTTTGCCGCAGTTGGTGAACCGCCGCACGGGACGCATCCATACGTCGTTCAACCAGGCCGTGACGGCCACCGGGCGCCTTTCGTCGACGAACCCCAACCTGCAAAACATTCCGGTGCGCGACGAGATGGGGCGCCGCATCCGCAAGGCCTTCATTCCGTCGGACGACGAGCACCTGCTCCTCTCGGCGGATTACAGCCAGGTGGAGCTGCGGCTGATGGCCCACCTTTCGGGCGACGAGTCGCTGATCGCGGCCTTCGAGCACGGCGAGGATGTCCACGCCTCGACCGCTGCGCGGCTCTTCAACAAACCGATCTCGGAGGTTACTTCCGAGGAGCGCCGGCGGGCCAAGACGGCCAATTTCGGCATCATTTACGGCATTTCGGCCTTCGGGTTGAGCCAGCGTCTGGAAATTCCGCGCAAGGAGGCCCGGGAGATCATCGACGGCTATTTCGCCTCCTATCCCCGGGTGAAGGAGTATATGGACCGCGTCGTGGAGAAGGCAAAGGAGGAGGGATTCGTTTCGACGATCTTCGGCCGGCGCCGCTACCTCAACGACATCAATTCGCACAACGCCGTGGCGCGCGGGCTGGCCGAGCGTAACGCCGTGAATGCTCCGATTCAGGGTTCGGCGGCCGACATCATGAAGATCGCCATGATCGACGTCCACCGCCGTTTTGCCGCCGAGGGGATCCGTTCGCGGGTGATCCTGCAAGTGCACGACGAACTGGTCGTCGACATGCTGCGTGAGGAGCAGGAGCAGGTCGTGCGGATCGTCACCGAGTGCATGGAGTCCGCCGCACGGCTCAAAGTGCGGTTGATCGCCGATGCCGGGGTGGGCAACAACTGGCTCGAAGCGCATTGAGTCCTCCTGTGCAAAGGTGAAAAGACCCGCCTCCATCATGGAAGCGGGTCTTTTCGTGAGAGCGTTTTCCGGAAGACGTCAGAAGGAGACGCCGACGCGGATGCCGAAGTTGTTGATGTTGTTGACCGAGTAAACCAGCACGTCGCCGCTGTTGGTGGCGTAGCTGTAATAGAGCGCCACGTGGAATCCCAGCCGATAGTCGGGACGCGGGAAGATCGACACGCCGACCTCCGGCGAGAGGTAGAAGCCCCACGTCTCGGTGTACTGCCTGACGATGTAATAGTAGGACGACATCTCGGCGTAGCAGGCTCCGACCTTCAAGCCTGCATAGGGCTGGAAGACGCTGTCCGTAAGCCAGTTGTAGCGGCCCGTGACGCCGAACGGCAGTTGGAACAGGGCGTGTTTCTGATTGGTCGTCAGGGATGAGCCGTCCCCCAGGTCGAGCGTCTGGCGGTCGATGGATTGCAGGTTCGTCTGGTAGGAGATGAAGGGGCCGACGGTGATCGCCGGGGTGACGAAGTATCCGCTTTCGAAGTTCATGCCCCAGCCCGAGGCCTTGTCGGCGAAGTCGTCTCCGAGGGGCACACCCATCTGCCAGTCGATGTTGATGTAGGTGTTGGGGAATACCTGTGCTTTTCCCGGCAGGGCCGCAGCCAGCAGGAGCGTGCAGAAGGCAATGGTTTTGAGGTATTTCGATGTTTTCATGATCGGACTGATTTAGCGTTGGACTATTTGTTCAGGTAGGGGGACTGCACGAAGGCCTGCTCCACGCCCTCGACGGTTCGTTGCAGGTTGAGTTCGGCATCCGGGGTCAGCAGGCCGCCGATGAAGCTGTCCCAGATGACGGGCAGTTTCTTGTTTCCGGTCTGGTCGGCGTCGAGGTTGACCATCTCCACGAGCAGCGAACCCGCCGTATAGGCGTAGTAGACGCTGTACGGATAGTGCCACCCGGCCCAGTCGCCCCAGTATCCGGGGGCCCAGTAGTAGGGGTAGTACCACCACCAGCAGGGGTTGTCGTAACCGACGAAGTAGGTCGCCTTGCGCACGTAGCTGAGTTGGAGGCCCACGTTGGCCGAGGTTTTTTCGTCGGTGCGCGTGTAGCCGGCGTTGTTCATACCGTTCTCCACGACGTCGATGATCTGCAAGGCATCCTCATCCTTCCAGTATTCGGTCCGGTTGCTGTTTCCGATGACGAGGATGCTGTCCGGGAGGAAGTAGGTGTCGATTGCCGAGAAGTCGGTCCCGGAATCGCAGGCGGTGTAGACCAGATAGTCCCTGTGGAGATCCGACGTCGAGGGATCTTTCTGGCACGAGCAGAACGCGGCTGCCACGAGCGCGAACGCAATGTAACGGAGTTGTTTGACGTTCATGATGTTTTGATTTTTGGTTTGCTGTCCCCCGCTGCGGTTCAAATTTCGTTCCCCGTTCAGTCGTTTCCGCCCTGCGGGGCCGAACGGGACATGAAAAAACCGGAAATCCCCAGCTGTGCGGATTTCCGGTCGTGGCAACGCCGTGGTATCCGGTTCTTTAACGGTATTTGTGCGAGATGAGGGTCATGAACTCTTCGCGGGTGCGGTGGTCGGAGAGGAAGATGCCGGTGAAGGCCGAAGTCGTGGTGGCGGACTGCTGCTTTTCGATGCCGCGCATCTGCATGCACATGTGGCTGGCCTCGATGACCACGGCCACGCCCATCGGGTTCAGGGCCTCCTGGATGCAGTCGCGGATCTGGACCGTCAGCCGCTCCTGGACCTGCAACCGCCGCGCGAAGCACTCCACCACACGGGCGATCTTCGACAGCCCGGTGATGTATCCGTTGGGGATGTAGGCCACGTGGGCCTTGCCGTAGAAGGGCAGCATGTGGTGTTCGCAAAGCGAATAGAGTTCGATGTCCTTGACCAGCACCATCTGCTTGTACTCCTCGCGGAAGGTGGCCGAACGGATGATGTCGAGCGGGTTTTCGTCGTATCCCTTCGTGAGGAACGACATCGCCTTGGCGACCCGTTCGGGCGTTTTCAGCAGTCCTTCGCGGGCTGGGTCCTCGCCCAGCAGGCGGAGGATCTCCGTATAGTGTCCTTTGAGGGTCTCGACCGTCGCGGGGTCGAAACGCTCCTCCTTGTCGTAGTTTTTCGTCTCCATAGGTGCGGCAAAGATACGCATTTATTCTTTCAGAATTGCATCCATGACCCACGAAGTACGGGCGGCCGAGATGCCGGTCGAGGGGCATTGCCCTTCGCCGCGGAGTTCGGCGACGATCGTGCGGATCAGCGGGCCCTGAATATGCTCCGGCGGGGCGATGGCGAAGCGCTCGCAGCCCTGCGGAGTCGCCAGTTCGATCGGCGTGAAGGCGAAGGTGCTGAACCGGATCGAACCTCCGCTGCCCGTGACGAGCACCGAATCCCCGGTCTCCTCGGGCGGAGCCGTGAAACGCCAGAGGCCCGTGCCGACGGCGCCCGACCGGAAGCGGAACTCCGCCGAGACCGTATCGGCCACGTCGTAAAGTCCCGCCGTGTTTCTCTTTTCACCCCGGGCTTCGGCGATCTCTCCCAGCAGGAAGTCGAGGATGTCGAGCGTGTGGGGCGCCATGTCGCAGAAATAGCCGTCACCGCCGACCTCCCGCCGCAACCGCCACGGAAGATGCTCCCGGTCGCGGTCTTCGGGCCTTGCGGAACGGATGTAGCGGACCTCGACCCGCTGCGGGGTTCCGATCCGTCCGGCTTCGAGCAGCTCCCGGACTTTCAGGAAATAGGGCAGCGCCCGCCGGTAGTAGGCCACGAAGAGTTTCTGACCGTGTTTCTCGGCTGCGGCGATCATGTCGAGGCATTCGGCGTGGTTCATCGCCATGGGCTTCTCGACGTAGACCGGTTTTCCGGCGGCCAGTGCCCGGATCGTCAGCTCCCGGTGCGTGGCGTGCGGCGTGGCGACGTAGACGATGTTGACCTCCGGGTCGGCGATCAGCTCCGTGGCGTCGGTATAGAAGCGCGGCACGCCGTGACGGCGAGCAAAGTCGGCCGCTTTCGCCGCATCGCGCCGCATAACGGCCACCAGCGACGAATGTTCCGTCTGGTACATCGGCGGTCCGCTCTTGTGTTCGCAGACGTTGCCGCAACCCAGAATCCCCCACTTTACCTCCTCCATGGTTCTCTTTTTTATCGGTTATCGGGCGTTTTCGTGCAGCCAGGCCGCCAGTTTGCGCACGGCGCGGCCGCGGTGCGAGACGGCGTTCTTTTCTTCGGCGGACATCTCGGCGAAGCTCCGGTCGCTGCCGTCGGGAACGAACAGCGGGTCGAATCCGAACCCTTCGTGTCCGGTCTCATGGTCGAGGATGCGGCCCTCGACCCTCCCTTCGAAGAGGTGCTCCTCTCCGTTGAGGATCAATGAAATGACCGTGCGGAAGCGGGCCCGGCGGTTTTCGACCCCTTCGAGGTTTTTCAGCAGCAGGCGGTTGTTGGCCGCGAAGTCGTGTCCGTCGGTGGCGTAGCGGGCCGAGTGCACGCCGGGGGCTCCGCCCAACGCCTCGACTTCGAGTCCGGTGTCGTCGGCGAAGCAGTCCAGACCGGTGCGGTCGTGGAGGTAGTGCGCCTTCTGCGAGGCGTTGCCTTCGAGGGTCTCCTGCTCTTCGGGGATCTCCTCCGTGACGCCGCAGTCGCGGGGCGTCACGAGCGTGTATGCGTCGCCCAGTACGGCCTGCACCTCGGCGAGTTTGTGGGCATTGTTCGTGGCAAAGAGTATTTTCATGGCTTTGTGATTTTCGGCGAAGGTACTCAATTTTCCGGGAATCCCGAACCCGATTCGGGATTCGGGATCGCGCGGCCCAGTTCGTAGTGTTCGTAGCGGGCGAGGACACTGCCGCCGCCCAGCAGGTAGAGGTCGTCGCAGACGCCTTCCAGCGGGGAGATTTTCCCGGAGGCGAGGATGACCGTCCGTCCTTCGGACCCCAGCCGCAGGAGGAGTTGTTGCATGACGAACACCCGCTCGGGTTCCAGTCCGCGGAAGGGTTCGTCGAGCAGCAGGATGCGTTTGTCGCGCATCAACGTCAGAATGATGCCGAGATGTTTCCGTGCCAGGGGGTCCAGCGTTGCGGCCTGTGCGTCGGGCGGTACGGGGAAGCGGCGGAGCAGCGCCTCGGGGTTGGCCAATCGGCCGTTGTGCCGCACCAGTCCGATGCAGTCGCGGGCGGTCAGTCCGGGCCAGAAGTGCGGGTCGGCCTCCAAAAAGGCCATCTCGCGGCGTTGCAGCGGATGTCCCGCTTCGGAGATCGTCCCGGAGTCGGGCGTCCGGATGCCGTAGAGGGCTTCCAGCAGGGCGCTCCTCCCCTCCCCCGCTATGCCGTGCACGGCATTTCGCGACAGGTGCATCGTTACGCCGTCGAGCAGCATCCGCCGTCCGTCGCGGATCCGGAGTGCATCAATCGTAATCATGGAGATAGCGGTTGAGGTTGCGTTCGGCGCGCAGCGTGTAGCTGACCGTCAGGCAGAGGGTCAGCGGCAGCAGCACCGGGAGGATGAAGCCTGCGTTTGCGAAACGGGCCGCCACCGGACGGCGTGTCGGGGTGTCGGGGGTGTAGTGGGCGTATTTCGACACGACGGCATGGAACAGCGCGAGTGCGGCCATCGGGATCCATGCGGCGGCCATCCACACCGTGCGGGGGTGTGCGACGACGGCCAGCAGCGCGAAGGGTGCCGTCAGCAGGAAGTAGTTCCGCCAGGCCGTGAGGACCTTGCGGACGAGCAGCCGGCCGGCGCCCAGCTCCGGGAGCCGCAGCAGTTCGAGGGGTTCGTTGTCGAGGTAGAAGACACCGCAGGCTACCGCCGCAACGTAGAGGGCGGGGAATCCGACGACGGGCAGCAGGATGCAGAGCGCCAGCACCGCGGCGGTGATCCACACGGCGGTCGGACGGCGCCGCAGTCCGGCGGTCCATTCCGGGGATCCGCCGAGGCGTTCCGGACGGATCAGACGTCCGGCGTAGATGCGTTTTCCGCTTGCGGATGCCATGGCGGTCAGCGGACGACTTCGAGTTTTTCCAACCGGTCGTCGAGGTCGATCTTGTCGATGATGGTCTTTACGAGCGTGTCCATCTCCGATCCTTCCGAGTAGTCGGCCGGACAGACGTGGCTCACGCGGTTGTCGTGGATGAGCGAGGCCAGTTCCTTGCGGGCTCCCTTCTGGTCGGGGTTGTAGACCGCGATGGAGTGCCCTCCGGAGTTCTTCACGAGGCGCATGCAGGGGATGTCGGTGGTGCCGTCGCCGACGTAGATCATGCGTTTGAACGGCACGGGGCGTTCGTTTTCGGGGATGTAGCGGTTCACGAGCTTCGAGTCGAAGACCGATTCGACGCCCTTGTTGATCTTGAAGATGAACTGCGTCTTGTTGGTGTAGTTGACCGCCACGGCGGGCCAGTAGGCGATTCCGTCGACGTCGTAGAGGAACGAGCAGGCATAGATCTTGCGGAATTCGTGGGCGATCTCCGTGCCTTCGATGATCTCCTTCAACCCCGACGAGTTGATGTAGTGCAGGATGCGGATCCCCCGCTCCTCGCCGTAGCGGTTGATTCTCGAAAACCACTCCCGCACGCCGTTGAAGAGCGTCACGCGGCGTCCCGACTCCTGGAAGGCTTCGCGCCGCAGCGACAGACCCTTGGACTTGGCCTCCTGGATCATCCGGGCCATGTAGGTGAGGACCATGTCGGCGTCCTGCTCTTCGGCCAGCGTGTTGGCTTCGGTCCAGAACTCCTTGTTGCTCTTGCCGACGGCCGGGATGAAGTCGTACTCCTGCATGTTGCCGGGAGCGAGCGTGCCGTCGAAATCGTAGATCAGTGCTATGGTGAATCGGTAATCCATTGCTTTCGGAATTTTGGATTTTCAAAGATAATGTTTTTTCCCTATTTTTGTATGCGAGAAACGTGAAGATTATGGAATTCAAGGAATTGATTGCACAACGACGGTCGATCCGCAGGTTTTCGGATCGGCCCGTGCCCCGTGAGGTAGTCGACAGGCTGCTTGCGGAGGCCCTGACGGCCCCTTCGGCCCGCAATACGCGCACGACCCGCTTTCTGGTGGTCGACGATCCGTCCCTTGTCGCCCGCATGGCCGACATGCGCGATTACGGCTCGGCCTTCCTGAAAGGCGCCCCGCTGGCGGTCGTCGTCCTCGGGGAGACCTCGGCCAGCGACCTGTGGCGCGAAAATGCCGCTATTTCGGCCACCGTGCTGCAACTGGCCTGCGTCGACGAGGGGCTCGGCTCCTGCTGGGTGCACATCCACGGACGCCCGCGCCGCAAGGATGATCCCGAAGGCGAGAAGGCCGCCGACTACCTGCGGAGCTTCCTGCCCATTCCGGACTCCTGCGAGCCGCTGTGCGCCGTTGCCATCGGATACTCCGACTTCCACCCCGCCCCGCTACCGCCGCACGACGACCAGGCCCGCATCATCCGCCTTTGATCTCTCCCGCCCTTCCTGCAACGTATAAACCAAATCATGAAAAGACCATGAAAAAAACAACGCTGACAGGCCTTTCGATGATGGCCGTTCTGTTCCTGGCCGGATGCGGTCCGACTCCGAAATCCGCTGCCGTAACGATTTTCGACGAGGGACTCCGCTACTGTGAGAGTACCTGCCCTTACGACGGCGGCATCCTGATCGCCAATTTCGGCTCCACGCAGCTCGACCCGCTCAACACCGAAGGCCGGGGATACGTCGTCTTTTACAAGGACGGAGCCTCCGAGGTGCTGATCCCTGCCGACGGCAACCTCTCCGGCCCCCGCGGCATGTATTTGCGCGGCAGCCACCTCTTCATCTGCGACGTGAACAAGATCGTTGTCTACAACCTCGCGGCGAAGGACGAGGCTCCCCGGGTGATCGAGTTGCCCGAGGGCGAGGCCTTCGTCAACGACCTGGCGGCCGACGGGAACGACCTGTATGCTTCGGTGACCAATACGGGTCATATCTTCCGCCTCGATATCACCGATCCGGCGCAGGCCGGGACACCCGAACTGTGGCTCTCGGTTCCGGGTCCCAACGGACTGGCGATCCGTGACGGCGCAATGTACGTGGCTTCCTACTCCCCCGACGGCGAGGCGAAGAGCGAGCATGTCGTCTATCGCATCGGGGATTTGCAGAATCCCGTGGCGGAGCCCTTCGTGGCGGTTCCCGGACAGTACGACGGCATCGCCTTCTCGTCCGACGGCAAGTCGCTCTACGTGACGAACTGGGCGCCGGCCGGGCTTTCGCGCATCGACATGCAGACCCGCACGGTGGAGCCTGTGGCGCTGACCCTCGACCAGCCGCTGGTCGGACCTGCCGACATGACCGTTTCCGACGGTACGCTCTATGTGCCCGACCTGCCGAACAGCCGGGTGGTGATCTTTGCCGAGTAGGGAGAGGCATCGGATGATCCCGATATGCAGACGGCCCGGAGGTGCATGCCTCCGGGCCGTTTTGCATCGGTATGCTGCGAAGACGGCTATCGGCCGCCCGTCACCGGCTTGATGTCCTTCACGCGCAGCTGCGTGGAGACCGTGCCGCGGTAGTGGTTCTCGACGATCTGGTAGCAGACGTCGATCGGACGTCCCGAACGCACCCATTCGTAGTGCGTGGGCTGCTGGAAGGCGATGGCCTGCAACTTCGTGTTGGGCTTCTGACGCTGCATGAGGTCCATGCGCAGGTGTTCGGACTCCATGCCGACGAGCTTCGCGTCGCCGTGGTTGCTCACGCCGTAGGTTACGAAGACCGGAGCCGTATTCCCGGGCCCGAAGGGCTGGAAGCGGTTCAGGTCCTTGCGGAAGGCCGGGGTGATGTCCGAAAAGAGCAGTTCGCTGTCGATGTCGACCTGCGGGATGAGCATCTGCGGGTCGATGTTCTGCTCGACGAAGGCGTTGAACCGCCGTGTGAACTCCTCGACATTCTCCGGACGCATCGTCAGACCGGCGGCATACATGTGTCCTCCGAAGTTTTCCAACAGGTCCGAGCACGACTCGACCGCCTGATAGAGGTCGAATCCCGGTACCGAGCGTGCCGATCCCGTGACGAATCCGTTGCTCATCGTCAGCACCACCGTCGGTCGGTAGTAGGTCTCGATCAACCGTGAGGCCACAATCCCGACGATGCCCTTCATCCAGCGCGGGTTGTAGATCACCGTGCTTTTCAGGGCTTTCAACTCGGGGTTCTGCTCGATGTACTCGTGGGCCTCCTGCGTGACGTGGCGGTCGATCGACTTGCGGTCCTGGTTGTAGGAGTCGATCACGTTGCCGAACTCCGCGGCGACGCTCTCGTTGCCCTCGATCAGCAGTTCCACGGCCGCATGGCCGCCCGAGGGCGATGCGTTCTCGTCGTGTTCGTCCATCCGCATGCGGCCGGCGGCATTGATGCGCGGGCCGATCTTGAAGACGATGTCGTCGATGGTGATGTTGTGCTTGTCGAGCCCGCAGATCTTGATGATCGACAGCAGGCCCTTCGAGGGTTCGCGGTTGAGGTTTTTCAGCCCGAAGTAGGCCAGAATGCGGTTCTCGCCCGTCAGCGGCACGATGTCCGAGGCGATCGACACGACAAGCAGGTCGAGCAGATTGAGAATCTGTTCGAACGGAATGCGGTTCTTCTGGGCGTAGGCCTGCACGAGTTTGAATCCCACGCCGCAACCCGACAGTTCGTCGAACGGGTAGGAGCAGTCGACCCGCTTGGGGTCCAGAACGGCTACGGCCCGGGGAATCTCCTCGGCCGGGAGGTGATGGTCGCAGATGATGAAATCCACGCCTTTCGTCTTTGCATAGAGCACCTTTTCCGTGGCTTTGATGCCGCAGTCGAGGGCGATGATCAGCCCCACGCCCTTGCGGGCCGCGAGGTCGATCCCCTTGACCGAGATCCCGTACCCTTCGGTATAGCGGTCGGGGATGTAGAACATCAGGTTTTTGTGCCCGATCTGGCGGAGGAACTTGTAGACCAGCGCAACGGCCGTGCAGCCGTCGACGTCGTAGTCGCCGTAAACCATGATCTTCTCCTGGTTCGCGACGGCCCGTTCGACCCGCTCGACCGCCCGGTCCATGTCCTTCATCAGGAAGGGATCGTGCAGATCGGCGAGGCTCGGTTTAAAGAACTTGTCCGCCTTTTCTACGGTGTCTATGCCTCTTTGTACGAGCAGATTGGCCAACACGGGCGAGATCCGCAGAGCGGCAGCCAACGAAGCTGCCGTCGCGGGGTCGCCCTGGGGCTTCACTACCCAGCGTTTTTCTATGGGCATACGAATTGTTATTTATATATTTCAACATTTAAATTCTCACTTAAAAATTTTACAACCAGACCCTTGACCTCCTCCATGGGGACGTTCCGGCCCGTTTCGGAGAGGATCGACGTCACGCCGCGGTCGGTGAATCCGCAGGGGTTGATGCGCGAGAACCACCCCAGGTCGGTCGAGACGTTGAGGGCGAAGCCGTGCATGGTGACATAACGCGACGAGCGGACTCCTATTGCGCAGATCTTGCGCGGACGGCGGCTTTCGGGTTCGATCCAGACGCCCGAGGCCCCGGCGATCCGCCCGGCGGTGATGCCGTATTCGGCCACCGTGCGGATGACGGACTCTTCCAGTGTGTCGATGTATTCGCGCAGTCCGATGCCGATGCGTTCGAGATCGAGAATCGGGTAGCAGACCAGCTGTCCCGGGCCGTGGAAGGTGATGTCCCCGCCGCGGTCGATGTGGAAGAATTGCGCTCCGGCTGCTTCGAGGGCCTCGCGGCTCACGAGCAGATTCTCGGCGTGCCCGCTCTTGCCCAGCGTGTAGACCGGCGGGTGTTCGACCAGCAGCACCGTGCCGACCGCTTCGGACTCCGGGCTTCCGGACGCTGCGGTTTCCGGATGGCCGCCGGCCGGATGGCGTTCGGGCTTTTCGAGCTCTTCCTGCCCGGATAGGGACACGGCGCCCCCTGCGGACCGTTTGCGGGCCACAAGGGCGTCAAAGAGTTCCTGCTGCAAATTCCAGCAGGTACTGTACTCCATGGTTCCGAGGTCCCGGCAGAGGGCTTTCATCGCTACAAACTCTTTACGCTACGCAGGGCTTCTTCGGCCATGTACGACGAGCGGACCAGCGGGGCGCTCGCGCAATAGCTGAAACCCATTTCCAGCGCTTGAAGTCTGTACCATTCGAACTTTTCGGGAGAGATGTACGCCGCAACGGGGTAATGCTCCAAAGTCGGCCGAAGGTACTGACCAAGCGTCACGATCCTGACGCCTGCATCACGCAGGTCGTGCAGGGTTTGCAATACTTCACCATCGCTCTCGCCGAGTCCGACCATCAGTCCGCTTTTCGTCACGACGCCCCGGCTGCTCATGTAGCGCAGGGTTTCCAGACTCGTCCGGTACTTGGCCCGGGATCGAACCAGAGGGGTCAGCCGCTCGACGGTTTCGATGTTGTGCCCGATGATATCGGGCTTCGACGCGATGACCGTATCCAGCAGGTCGGGTCTTGCGTCGAGATCGGGAATAAGGAGCTCAATTACGGCGTCGGGGTTCTGCGACCGGATGGCCTCCACGGTAGCGGCCCAATGGGCGGCACCGCCGTCGGGGAGGTCGTCGCGGGTCACGGAGGTGACGACGACATACCTCAATTTCATCAGCGAGACGCTTTCGGCGACCTTGCGGGGTTCGTCGGCATCGGGAGCCGACGGACGACCCGTTTGGGTGGCGCAGAAGCGGCAGCCGCGGGTACAGATGTCTCCCAGAATCATGAAGGTTGCGGTCCGGCGGCTCCAACATTCGGCCTGATTGGGGCATCTTCCGCTCGTGCAAATCGTGTGAAGATTGTGTTTTTCAACGATTTGACGGACTTCGGCCCATTCGGCGGAGCGATGGAGCCGGATCTTCAACCATTCGGGTTTTTTGAGAACATCTACCTTGTCATGAAACTTCGGCATTTAAGTTCATTATTTTCCAATTGATGCAAAAATAGGAAAAAAGATTGGATTTTCCTTGTGATTGCCGCTTTTTCTTGCGGTGGCGGGGCGGAACCGGGGTGCCGGGGGCATTTCAGGGAATGCGGCGGCGGAATGCCCGGCGTCGCTTCGCGGATTTCGGGTTTTGCGCCCCTGTCGCGGCTCTTTTTCAAAGGAAATGACCCGATACCGTCACGGTATCGGGTCACTCTGGTTAGGTTAGTTAGGTTAATGAGAGTGGGAGAATCCCACGTTTGATACACAAAGATAAACCGGATTTTATGAAAATCCAAATATTCTGTAACATTTTTTTCAAACGACGGAATTATATTTTACAGTCTGTAATTAAAATTTTTTAAATACATTCCATTTCGTAAGATTTTGCTTAAAGTGCCTGACGGATTTCCCCGTTTTCGGCGGCCGCAGCGAACGCCTCCTCCGATTCGGCGGCCGTGGTCAGATGGCGGTGCCGATAGGTTGCCGGAGTCATCTGGTACTCCTTCTTGAAGAGTTTGATGAAGTGCGACGTATTGGGGAAGGTGCATTCGTTGCCGATTTCGGAGATCGATTTCGAGGTCGAGATCAGCAGCAGGCGCGAGTGCATCAGCCGCTGGCGGATATACCACTTGTGGGGCGGCATCTGGAAATGGCGTCGGAACTCCTTCTTGAAGGAGGTCAGCGACCGGTTGGTGAGTTTGGCGAGCTCCTCGATGGAGATGTCCTTGAAGATGTGGTCGTAGACGATCTGTTCGAAATTCTCCTTGGCGGCATCCACGTTGCTCAACAGTTTGCTCTTGATGCAGCAGTCGTCGTGCGAGGCGATCAGATAGATCAGTTCGGTCATCTTGATGCTTTCGGCCGTTTCGTCGTGGCGGAACTCTTCGTCGCGCAGATAGTTGTTGGTGTTGATGAAAAAGTTGCGCAGTGAGTTCCAGGCGGGCATGGCGACATGGGTCCGGTTCTGGCAGTTTTCGCACGAATGGTCGTTCGTAATGTTAAGCCCGTAGGTGATGTTCAGGTGCATGAGGACCCGTTGGAGGTCTTCGGGCGTGTAATAGAAGAGCACCTGTTCGAAGGGTTGGCTGCCTTCGGGGCAGTTCTCGATGTAGTGGTGTCCGATTCCCAGATAGAATACGTCACCGCGTGTAAGGGTCTGGCGCTTATCGCCGTCGTAGATGTGTTTCGTCCCGCGGAGGATATAGCCGATGGCATAGCGGGAAAGAACCTGGGTTTGGATTCCTGTGTGAAGTGATTCCGCATACTTCACGATCATCGGTTGCTGAACCGACGAATTCATTGAATTCTTCATGTTAATTGTACATTAAGTTTCCGGGAACAAAGCGTTGCGTCACATTTGTTCGGACTCAAATATACAATTAAAACTTTCCAATCTCCTATATTGAATGGCATATTATGGTCCTGAATCTCAAAATAGGACCTTTTATACTATGATTTAGTCTAAATATATTATTGCAAGCACAGATTCGCGACGACGCCGGCGAGCAGAATCAGATAGAGGATCAGTGCCGGGAGGCGGTGGATCCGGACGAACAGGAAGGGCAGCAGCACGGCCGAAGGTGCCGCCGTCAGAAAGATGACGTCCGGGGTTGCGGCGGGATTGCACAGCGTCGCGACGGTGAGCAGCAGTTGGAAAATCTGGAACAGGAAGATGCTGCGTGGTTTGGTTCCGAGGGCGTAGCTGTCGGAGAAGAAATAGAGGATGGCGATCAGGTCGAGAAGCAGGATGCCGCCCAGCAGTACGAGGTTGCGGATCGGGAGTGCGAGGAGGGTGGTAAGGGCGGGTCCGCTCATCCACGCTTCGGCGAGATGTGCGAGAGGAGCGGCGAATTCGCCTCCGACGCCCCAGTTCAGGTAGCAGAGCGTGAATGCCGGGAGCAGGAGTCCTGCGACGGCTACGGCGGCCTCGCGCAGCGTGCGTCGGAAGAGCGTGACGGCCAGCGGCAGCATCACTACGAGCGGAAGGGATGCCGCGATGATGAAGGGCAGGCATCCGAGGTAGAGCGATGCGCGGAAGAGGGAGTCGAACCCGTATCCGTTGCAGAACGAACGGCCGTAGTTCTTGGCGGCCAGGGCAAGCAGAGCCGAAGCGGCGAGAGCCGGCAGGGAGATGAATCCGGCGGAGACTCCTCCGGCGATTGCGGCGTAGAGCGGAATGGCCAGACAGGTTCCGACGGAATAGAGGTTGTAACGCACCGTGAGGCGGCCCGTGCTCATGCCGGTGAAGAGCAGGAGCAGGGTTCCGATCCACCGGCTCCATCCGGGGCATGCGGTCTGGAAACGCATCAGCCACTCCGCGGGTGAGAGGAGCGGAAGGGTTCCGGAGAACGCTCCGCTTCCGGAGTCCGGTGCGGCGGGGATGCCGGCACTCCACATCGTGAGGGCGGCCAATGCGACGAGTGTCACAAAGGCCGGGACGAGCGGTTGCCGTGCGATGTTGAGATTCATGTCGGAGCGTTTTTCGGGGGTAAAATTAGCGAAAAAAGCGGAATATTGCGTAACTTTGTCAAGTTCGTTGATCGACTTCGGGGCCTTCGGGAGCAGCGGGATTGCGCTTTTTTAGCAGGGACGGGATTTCGTGGTTTGCGGGAGTGCGCTCTTTTCGTGAGGACCGGATTTTGCGGAGTCGTTTTTTCGGGCTCGGGAACCATGTTGGAGAATCAGTATCAATACCATTTGTCGGAAGCGGGTTGCGACGAAGCCGGCCGGGGATGCCTGGCAGGTCCGGTCTTTGCGGCGGCGGTGATGCTGCCGCCGGACTTCCACGATCCGCTGCTGAACGATTCGAAACAGATGAGCGAACGGAACCGCGACAAACTCCGGGCCGTTATCGAGCGGGAGGCGATAGCCTGGGCCGTAGAAGCGGTCTCGGCGGCGCGGATCGACGAGATCAATATTCTGAACGCCTCGTTCGAAGGGATGTCGTTGGCCGTGGAGCGCCTCTCTCCGGCTCCGGAGTTTCTGGCGATCGACGGCAACCGCTTCCGGACGCATCTGACGATTCCGTGGCAGTGTATCGTCAAGGGGGACGGCAAGTATGCCGATATTGCGGCCGCCTCGGTGCTTGCCAAGACCCATCGGGACGAATACATGCGTCGGATCGCCGGGGAGTATCCGCAGTACGGATGGTCGCAGAACAAGGGGTATCCGACGCGGGAGCATCGTCTGGCGATCCGTGAATACGGGTTGACACCCCATCACCGGTTGAGCTTCAACCACGAAATCGACCAGTTGGAATTGCCTTTCTGATCGTTGCCGTCTCTTTTCCGGACAAAATCGTTGCCATCTTTTCTCCGGATCGTTTCCGTCTTTTTTCCGGACAAAAAAGAAGCAGGCCCGAAAGCCTGCTTCTTCCAATTCCGATCCGGTCGGTTTAGTTCTGGTATCCCAGCGACTTGGAGGCCGCATAGGAGATTTTCAGCGCGTTGGCGCGACGGAGTTCCTGCTTGACGTCGGTCACGATACCCATCTTCGTAGCCTGGTCGGCTTTGAGGCAGATGGTCATCGAGGCACGGTCTGCTTCGCTCAACTTGTCGCGTTCCGCAGCGACGAAATCCAGAATATCCCGCGTGGATTTGTACGAGTCGTTCAACTGGATGCGGGGCGCGGTACCGAACTTTGCCTGCATCGGCAGGGAGGGGGGACCGATGTGGATGAAGCTGACCAGAGATTTCTTTTCGAGCTTCTGCACTTCGGTAGCCTCCGGGAGTTTGTATCTTACGAGCAGTTCCTGATCACGCATGGTCGTGGAGACCATGAAGAAGAAGAGGATCATGAAGATCACGTCAGGAAGCGAAGCGGTCGAGATAGCGGGGACTTCTTTTTTGTCTCCCGTCTTTTTCATTACTGCCATGGCTTACTTACCTTTTAATATTACGTGGTTCTGCTTCCGAAATCTTCAAGGGCACAGCTTTTGCTACCGCATTGCGCTCGTCCTCGGTGAGTTCGCTGTATTTGGATCCGAACTTGCGCAGGGCTACCTCATCGCGCACCTCGTTGAAGGCGCGGGTGAGTTCGTTCTGCACCATGATATAGGACTGATAGTTCGTATCACGCGTCGTCTGCAAGGAGATCACGCCCTCGCTGACGGGATAGACCCATTTGCTGCCATCGGCGAGTTCGATCTCCTTGTCGATCCGTTCCGGGAGGTTGGGGTCGTCCATCGGGTTGACGACGAACTCCTTGGCCCGGTCCTTCAACTGACTGAGGACGATCGGTTCCTGTTTGCCGGAGACTCCCGCCATAATATCGCCGCGGCCGTTGATGAATACGAGGAAGAGGTTGCGCTCCTTCACCTTGATTTCCTCCTGCTGTTGGTCCTCGGGAGGCATGGGCGGAAGCATACGCGCGATACCCGTATCGGTATTCATCGTGGTGGCGACCAGGAAGAAGATCAGCAGCAGGAAGGCGATGTCGGCTTGGGAGTCAGCTCTTACTTCCGGTGTTTTTCTTGCGTTTCTTGCCATAACCGCTCATTTTATTATTTAAGTGCTCCCCAGATTTCGGTAACTACGGTCGTTACGATTGCAGCAACTATGGCTACGTACGTCACCAGGATGCTGGTTTCAGTCAGCACGGTTGCACCACGGTCGAATACACTGTTGTTTGCGAGGTCGGGAATTTGAACCGAGTGGCTGGCGGAAATAAAGTATGCTATGCCGACTATGGCGACTATCAGCCCAAAGGATAATAAGGTTCCCTTGATGCCTGCCGGGTTCTGGGTCATTCCGAAGACGGCGCAGAAGAGAGCGGCAGCGATGGCGGCTACGATGAGGACGTAGCACCATATGAGGTTTACGCTGATCGCGGCTTCCGAGCCCCCGGTGGCGATCGCGTAGACCAGAAGGACTATCGTGATGACCATCAGAATGCCCAGCAATATGTTCATTACTTTTTTCATGATTGCTAATGACTTTTTAACTGCGTTCGATTATTTTTTGCTGTAAGCGGTGAGGATATCCATGAGCGTGATGGAGGAATCCTCCATTGTGTTGACGAGGGAGTCGATCTTCGAAACGATGTAGTTGTAGCACAGCTGAAGAATAACCGCAGCGATAAGACCCATGAGGGTCGTCAGAAGGGCGACCTTGATACCGCCTGCAACGAGCGTCGGGCTGATATCGCCGGCAGCCTGGATGGCGTCGAATGCGTCGACCATACCGACGACGGTACCCATAAATCCGAGCATCGGGCTGAGGGCGATGAACAGGCCGATCCATGTCAGTCCCGACTCCATCTGGCCGGTCTGTACGGATCCGTAGGAAACGACGGCTTTTTCAACCGAGTCGAGACCCTGGTCGTAGCGGTCGAGGCCCTGATAGTAGATCGAAGCGATCGGGCCACGGGTGTTGCGGCAAATCTCTTTGGCAGCCTCGATGCCGCCATTTTGCAGGGTCTCTTCGACCTTGGCGATGAATTTCTTCGAGTTGATCGTCGAGAGCGACAGGTAAAGGATACGTTCGATGGCTACAGCCAAACCGAGTACGAGGAATACCAAAATCGGAAGCATCCATTGCCAACCGCCTTCGAGGAACTTCTGCATCATGACGTGGTGCAGGCTGTCACCAGCCATTTGGGTTTCGGCGACAACCGTTTCGGCTGCGGCTGCGGCATCCTGCGCAAAAGCGCTAACGGTACCCAGTACGGAGAGGGCGACCGACGGAATCAAAAAAAGTTTTTTCATAGTTGTGTTGGATAAGATTAAATTTGATTAGTTGATCGTTGTATTTGTTTGCTTTGGTTTCTTCCTTTTCCGGGGTTCAGTTCTACCCTTCCTTCCCGGTTTTGCGCTTAAAAAAATTCCTTTTCCTGACACATATTTTTTCGTTTCCCGTGCTCCGCGCCGTTGTTTTGCGGTTCCGCATGGCTCCGGAAACGGGTTCCGAAATCTGTCCCCCCTCTCCCGTCCTCATCCTTCCGGTCGGTTGCAACGTCCTGTCAATCAGTCGATTCAATCGAAAAATCCACGCTCCTGCACCGGACAAGCCTTGCGATAGGGACACATTAGCAGTGCGAAATATAGGAAAAAAAATCGTTCCATGCAATGTTTCAGGGGGTAAATTCTCCGCGCAGGGGCTCGCGCAGCAGGACCCGGGTGTGTTCGTCGGGGAGTCCCAGTCCGAGGACGTACATGAGTTTGGTCACGGCGGCTTCGGCCGTCATGTCGTATCCGGAGAGCACGCCGGTCTTCTGCAATTTCAGTCCTGTTTCGTAGAGGTCCATCGAGACCCGTCCGCCGCCGCACTGGGTGATGTTGAGCAGGATGATTCCGCGGTCGACGGCCTCCTTGACGACGCGGATGAAGCGCTCCGACGTGGGGGCGTTTCCGGCGCCGTAGGTTTCGAGCACGACGGCCCGCAGTCCGGGAGCGGCGAACATCGCCTGGAGGATCTCCTCGCCGAGTCCGGGGAAGAGTTTCACGAGTTCGATGCCGCCCGAAAGGCGGGTGGCGATGCGCAGCGTGTCGCCGCACTCCGCGGGGCGGAGGATGGCCGCACGGTTGTAGGCGATGTTGACGCCGACCTCGGCCAGCGGCGGGTAGTTGTAGGAGCGGAAGGCGCTCAACGCTTCGGCGCTGCGTTTGGTGGTGCGGTTGGCCCGGAACAGGCGGTTCTGGAAGTAGAGCGACACTTCGGGGACGACGGGCCGGCCGTCGATGCGGGCTCCGGCGATTTCGATGGCCGTGATGAGGTTCTCGCGGCCGTCGGTGCGCAGGACGCCGATGGGGATCTGGCTGCCGGTGAAGACCACGGGCTTGGCGAGGTTTTCCAGCAGGAAACTCAACGCCGAGGCCGTATAGGACATCGTGTCGGTGCCGTGCAGGACGACGAATCCGTCGTATCGGGTGTAGTTGTCGCGGATGAACTCGGCCAGAGCGAGCCAGTTTGCGGGTTCGACGTTCGAGGAGTCGATCACCGGGTCGACCGTGTGGACGTCGATATCGACGTTGAGGCGTTTCAACGAGGGGAACTCCTCATAGATGCCGCTGAAATCGAACGGAACGAGCGCTCCGGTCGCCGCATCGGTCTTCATGCCGATGGTGCCGCCCGTGTAGATGATCAGAATGGAGGATCGCATATCGTGTATGGTGTTCTTTTTCAGTTGTTTTTTTGATTTTCGGAGGGTTCGGTTCCCCATCCGTCCGCGGCCGTTTCGTCGAGGGCCTCCACAAGGAAGCTCACCGGCCGGAACCCGTCGTTGCACGACAGCATTGCCGATGCCGGGTTCTTCATCCATCCGTCGTAAAAATCCGTGGCTCCGTGGGCCAGCGCCATGACGAAGGGCGAGAGGGTCTGCCAGGCGCTTTCGCACAGCCCTTCGGGCCGTTGCCAGCCCTCGGCGACGAAGACCTCTCCCTCCTGCATGTCGCAGGCGTGTTCGATCGGGTTTTCGTAACGTTCGATCAGGTCCCGGTGGCAGACCTTGCGGAGAACGGTGATTCTTATTCGTTTCATGGTTCGGACCGATTTTTTCAGCTTGTTATTGCGGGCGCCGCCTTCCCGAACATCCGTTCGGCATTGGCTGTCGTGATTTCGGCCGTCTCCTCCGGAGTGATCCCCCGGATCTCGGCCACCTTCTCGCAGACGTGGCGGACATAAGCCGATTCGTTGCGTTCGCCCCGGTGGGGAGCCGGTGTCAGGTAGGGACAATCGGTTTCGAGCACCAGGTCCCGCAACTCCATTTCGCGTACTACCTCCGCGAGCCGGCTCTTCTTGAAGGTGACAACGCCTCCGATCCCGAAGAGGAAATCGCCGCACGCTTTCAGTGCGCGGTAGGTTTCGATGCCGTCCGAAAAGGCGTGGAAGACGCCCTGGACACCGCATCCGCGGTATTCGCGCATGATTTCGACCGTTTCGGGCCAGGCGTCGCGCGTATGGACGGCGATTGGAAGACGATATTGCCGGGCGAGTTCGATCTGGCGGCGGAACGCCTCGATCTGCTCTTTGCGGAACTCCCGGCTCCAATAGAGGTCGAGCCCGATTTCGCCGACGGCGCAGAAGGTTGGAATCCCGGGCGGCGGCGTTTCGAGGTAATGCTCCACGAGCGCCAACTCCTCCTGCCAGCGGGGATTGTCGTTGACCGAGGTCGGATGCAGGCCCATCATCGGCGTACAGCGGTCGGGGTGCCGGCGGCAGAGTTCGAAGAGCCGTTCGTGGCTTTCGGAGTCGATGGCCGGAAGCAACAGTTGCCGAACCCCTTCGTGCAGGGCTCTTCCGAATGCCTCCTCGCGGTCTGCATCGAACGCTTCGTCGTAGAGATGCGAATGTGTATCGATCAGATTCATAGTTTCATGTATCGGTTTCCGGGGAGTTGCCGGATGGCGCCCGAGAGTTCGAGTCCGATGAGCAGGGCGGTGAGTTCGCCGGGGTTCAGCCCGCTCGTTTCGGCCAGGGTTTCGAGCGGCAGGGGGTCGGTCGTCGGGAACAGATCGAGCAACCGCGTTTCGTCGGGTGTCAGCGCCGGGGTCGGGGCCTGGGGCCGGAACGTGGCGGGATTCTCGCCGAGGTCCCACATCAGTTCGCGGATGATGTCGTCGGCGTTCATGACGAGTTGGGCCTTGCGGTTGCGGATCAGGTGGTTCGTTCCGGCCGACGTGCGGTCGGTGGCGCGTCCCGGGACGGCCATGACCGTCCGGTTGCAACTGTCGGCGCAGTGGGCCGTGAAGAGGGATCCTCCGCTGTCGGGAGATTCCACGATGACGCATCCGGCGCTCAATCCGGCGATGATGCGGTTTCGGGCGAGGTAGAAGTTTCCGTTCTGTTTGGATTGCGAGTGGAGTTCCGTGACGAGGGCGCCTCCGCGGTCGAGGATGTCTCGTGCGACTCCCGCGTGTTGGGCGGGGGTTATGCCCGGGAGCGTGTTGGCCAGGACGGCGACGGTGGGGACGTCGGCTGCGAGGGCGGCCCGGTGCGCGGCGACGTCGATTCCGAAGGCGAGGCCGCTGACGATGCAGAGTCCGGGGATTCGTTCCGCGAGACCGTCGACGAGCCGGTTGCACATGGATTGGCCGTAGGGTGTTGCCTGGCGGGTTCCGACCATCGAGAGACAGTGCAGGGTAAGGGCTTCGGCATTACCCCTGACATAGAGGACGGAGGGATAATCGGGCATTTCGCGCAGCAGCGGCGGGTATTCGGGATCGGAGGAAGCGATGATGCGGATCTCGTTTCGGCGACAGTATTCGATTTCGCGTGCAGCGGCGGGAAATCCCTGTCGGCGGAGGATCTGACGGGCGAGGTCGGGCCGGATTTCGGCTCTTTCGACAAGATCTTCGACGGAGGCGGCGAATATGGCGGACGCGCTGCCGAATACTTCGAGCAGATGGACGGCGCCTTTCATGCCGATTCCGGGAGTCATTTGCAGGGCGATATCCTCGATAGTCATGGTCTTTGCAAGGAAAAATCATGGTAAAGTTAGGTATTTTTTGGGGAATAGCGCATGTTTATTCGAATAAAAGGGTTAAAGTTTGCGAGAAGTTTTGGAGGGAAAGGAAAAGTTTGTATATTTGCACTCCGAAACACCGATCCGTACATCATCTTTTTCGGGAGGGGGGGGGTAGCGAAAGGCCCTTGCCTTGCAAGAAAAGAGGGGGGGGATGGCCTTGTAAGGATGGATTCCGTACAGGAGAGGGATTGGAGTTGCGAAGATCATGGTCTGATGGCCGAGTGGCTAGGCAAAGGTCTGCAAAACCTTGTACAGCGGTTCGAGTCCGCTTCAGACCTCACAGAAACCGCGTTGTAGATATCTGCAACGCGGTTTTCGTTTTATTTTGTCATACATTTGTCATACAACAATTAGATTAAGAAAGGAGGATGATCAAATCATCCTCCTTTCTTGACGTTTTTTTATCCTTCGGGTGGATGAGGATCGTTCCCATAGCTATCGCGATCTCGTATTTGGCCATTGGGTCGGTGAATAAGTAATTCAGACCTTTGGTTGCGAGCGATTTCGCGGGCTATCTCAATTGCCTCTTGTTGAGTGCGAGTAATTACAGTTACTCGTTGATTACCTTCTCCTCTGACGGCCCATTGGCCGTCATGAGGTACAACGTGTTGGTTCTTTCCCATTTTAGGCAACGTTCCAAAGTTCAACAATCTGTTCACTGGCAATTCGAAGATCTTCCATATCCGATTGAAGGTCTCTTGGTGCCGGAATAATGTTTCCATCCATGGCGTTGTAGCACAGACAAAAATTATTCACTACGACTTCATCGTCAGCGGCAATGCATCTTAAATAATGAGCCAGCAAAGATGCGATACGTCGGTACACTCCGAACTCGGCAGCC
This sequence comes from Alistipes sp. An66, assembly GCF_002161445.1. Classification (GTDB taxonomy): domain Bacteria; phylum Bacteroidota; class Bacteroidia; order Bacteroidales; family Rikenellaceae; genus Alistipes; species Alistipes cottocaccae. The sequence continues at coordinate 186,384 of NZ_NFHT01000001.1, read as the reverse complement.
TTCTTTTTGATCCGCAGTTTCAGGCATCCGATATAACGGGTTCCATCCTCTTCCCAGCGGAAAATTAAATCCGGAGCTACCACAAGGGTTAGTCCTCCGAACCTAATCTGCTTTTCACGAGGCGTGAAAAACGAGCATTTGATTCGACCGAATCGTTCCGGAAAGTGACTTTGCATAAACCCTCGAATCGCTTGGATAGAACAACTCTTTTCGCTGGCCGCCCATTGCGATACTGGCGTCTTGTTCTGAAGTTTCTCCAATCCTTGAAGGAGGATAGCTTCATCAAAATCGTTCTTGCAATAGTTCTTAAAGGATGCGCGCGCTGTTGCATACCGAGCAACTCGAAATGTCGAAGGATGCTTTTGCTTACGAACAATTGCTCTCTTGCCGCGTTCTGAGGCGGCTACAAATTCCGCCATCTGGTTAATGGATATCATAGGAGATAATCCATCTTTTTGTTGAGTGTTACTTGTCATAGCAATTTTAATTTTTATAATTAAAAATGATATGGCCAACCACAAAAAACACAAAATAGAATACTATATTTGTGACGAAAATAACAAGGATTCCCGCTAAGGTTTTTGTTATTTCCTAAAAGGACAGGTGGTTGACCGCTTCGTCCTTTTTTATGTCTATCTTTATCTCTATTTACATTGTTACCTCCTTTCCTTTAGGGGTTCGAGACAAAGGTGTTAACGGGCATTTTAAATCCCAAATATTTAATGCCAAAATTATCGACAAGATATTTACAAATCACAAAAAAGGCTTAAACCCCTTGTCTGTAGCTTCATTTTATTTTTTCCAATTCTTTGTTCCTTTCGAAACAAATTTGTTGGGTCTACGTATCTATAATAGAAGTAATTATTTTATATTTGCAAAGTATTTTATCCGGTAATCCAGATATGCCAGATTTTAAATATACAAGCATTGATATTGCTCAAATGCTGCGTTGGCAGGCATATAAGACACAAAATGTCTTGTTGAATAAAACGCAGCTAGAGAAATTGTTGTATATTACTTATGGTATATACGCAGCCTTAACAAATGAAAGATTATGTGAGGAAAGTCCCAAGGCTTGGCCATTTGGCCCTGTTTTCCCTCGTGTTGCTAAACATGTGGATGTAGATCTACCGCCGCAGGAATGGAAGAAAGAGGAATATGAAGCAGATCCAAATTTGAGAAAGGCTATAGACTTTGTAGTTGGCACATATTCTCATACTACGGCGAAAGTTTTAAGTGCATGGTCGCATGAAGAAGATGGGCCGTGGTATCAGACGATTTATGGGAAAAAAGAGGTGGAAGATGTGCAAGGAAATAAAATAGTGCCTGCATGGAATACACCTATTGATTTTTCTTTAATAAAAGAGTATTTTAGTAGGAAATTTATAAATCGGTAATGGCCGAGTTTCGAGATCCAATAAATAGCAGTAGTGAGAAACCTCAAACATCAGAAAGTCGGATAAAGAGGTTTCTAAAATGGGTATGGTATGCAAAACCGAGTGCCCCTAAACATGATCTTAATTTATTGGATAATGTTGAACTTTTTTTGAATTCATCAAGTCCATCTGAAGATAGTTTAAATGTTTGTAGACGTTTTATTGAACTACATCGGATAACTGAAAATACGTCAGCTAGAAAGCGCCTGGAAAAGTGGGCAAGAAGGACAATTCAATGGTATTTAATAATTGTTGGTATTATCATTATTGCCCAAGGACTACAATTTATTAATTTATCTGATACTATCTTTATTGCAATATTAACCACTACTACTGTTAATATTTTGGGCTTGGGATTTATCATTCTACGCGGACATTTCCCCAATAAAGAAGATGTAAACAATAGGGTCGAAGATCGACCTGATAATAACTTTTCAAATCCAACGTAATTTATTACGATAAATGTTTAATCAGTTATAAAGGAGCAATAATTAGTTGTCTCTTTTTTATAAATGATTTGCCTTAATAAAAGAAGTGGATTTAATACAAGTTTAGAATAGAACAATCTTATCAAGCTTTTTATACTCCGCCGATGGAAGCACGGTGTCGAACAAACCGATCTCCTCGTCCGGGCGTTTGTTGATGCCGATATACTCGAGCGAAGCATCCTCATAACGCTTGAACTTATAGATAGCATCATTCATCAGCGCTGAGTTGAAGACGTCGAGCGACACAAGCAGCTCGAAATCCGAGACCGACAACCCCGTTACCTTCTTGAACAACCCCGGTTCCAGTTGCGTGATGACATCATAGAGGCTTCGCTCGCGGAAATCCGTCAGGTACATGAATATCGGTACGCGCGTAGCGAATTTGATCAGTTTCTCCTGAATCTGCTTCCGCAGGCTCTTGTACTCCTTCTCCTCCTCGGTCAGTTCCCGTTTCTTCTGCGGGGTTATTGCCTCGTCCGGGGTCTCCTTTCGCGCCTTCTTGACCGCCTCCGATTTATTGATGATGGTCTCAATGTCCTGATTCAGGTTGCGGAATCCCTCGATGCGCGTCAGCGCAGCCATTGCCTCGGCATTCCCCATCAACCTCCGCAGCGTTGCATTGTCGACATTGACCAGCAGGGCGCTCTCCCAGCGACGGGCCAGCAGAGTCGCCGTCGTTCCGCTCATGGCAATGTCGAGAATCCCGGCGGCATCGATCTGCTTCATCGAACTGCCGTCGTAGGCCAGCACCGGAAGGAACGAGATAAACTCCTCGACCTTGCGTTCGGGATTGTTCTCCTCGACATTCAGCCGGCAGCTGTAATCGGCAATCTGCCGCAATGCCCGGTTGGGAGCAAAGTCGAATACATAACATTCCTGCTTCAGAATATCTACCCGGCTGGGCGAAACACCGTCAGCATTGCATACCGTCCAGGGTGTCTGCACGCGAAAGGCCGCCTGGAAATAGGTTTCGGGACTCGATGAGTTGCGCAGCATGAAGATGCCCGACCAGGGCTTCACCGACACACCCGTCGTCAGTTTGCCGCACGACAGCGTGATGGTCTTCGTCTCCAACGGATTGCCCATGGCCTTCAGCACGGGAGCCAGCGCATCGACTCCGATCCCGGCGCTGCTCCCTGCAGCTACGACCACCCGATAATCCTGATAGAAACGGTTCTGACGCTCGGCAAGCAGATTCCGCATGGCATAACACGACGCCACCGACGGCAGGAACCAGAACGTGTGTGTCAACACCGAGAGCAGCGGGGCGTGAGAGAAGGGCATCGGAGGCCGTGAATGCCCCAGCTTCAAATCGGAAACAATATTTTCGACATAGGCGCCGCGGATTAGGTCCAGCCACTTCTGCACCTCGTTCTTGAAGACGAACCGGGCGTCGTCACCATTGCCTTCGGCTCGAAAGAAAAGATTGAGGTCGAATTCGTCGAACTCACCCTCAATGGCAACCTGCCGCAATTCGTCGGGCAGTTGATAGGTCATCATCACCATGCGCGGCAGGGCGGTGTAGGGATTCGGCCCGTCGGCATCGTTCCACGACGCCTTGGCGCGTTGCTCGTCCGAGTAGGTCCAGTTGTAAACCTGTTCCTCGATAAACTCTCCCGAACTGATGGCCCGAAACGGTGTCCCCGACAGGTAGAGATAGGCTCCCGTGGTGATGGGCATCGCCTCCTCGTCAAACCAGTCGCGGCCTTCCCCTTCGGCAAAGGCCTGCTCGCGGCGATCTTCGTTCTCGAAGAGATCCTTGGCATGATCGCGCCAAGCACCGTAGTGATATTCGTCGAGAATCACACAATCCCAGTTGATGGCATGTACCCACTCGTTCTTCAGCTTGATGCCGCCCGACTTGCTGCGTCCGAGAAAATCCTGAAACGACCCGAAGCAGACGATCGGACGGTTGTGGTCGGCCGTTTCGTAGTTCAGTTCCGAATTGCGCGACAGGAACTGCCACCCTTCGAAATCGACATGCGTGCGCAGGTCCTCTTCCCAGGCACTCTGCACGGCGGGTTTGAAGGTCAGAACCAGCAGCCGTTTCCACCCCATGCGGCGTGCTAGCTGGTAGGCCGCGAAGGTCTTGCCGAAACGCATTTTGCAATTCCAGAGGAAATGCGGCGTGCGGTTGTTGTCGGCACGGCAGGCACGGAAATATTCGCAGGTCTTCTCCACGGCAGCCTCCTGCTCGGGGCGCATGGCAAAATGCTCCGTGCGTTGAAACTCGGCTTCGCGCCGCTCCCGCACGGAGCGTACCGCCGCCCGGACCTCGCGAACCGTACAACGGAACCACTCTCCCTCGGGATTCTCCACTCCCATTCGACGCAACACGCGGTGTACCTCGTGGTCGGTAAACGAGGTGCCGTCGCCACGCATGGCCGACTCTTCGAAGACAATGCGGTAGGGGCGCGCTCCGGGCCGCAGCGTCGGATATTGCTGCGCCACGCGATGCTGCACATCGACGGTGGTGTATCCGACCTTCAGCAGCCCACGGTACTGCGGATGGGTATCTTCGTAGGCATAGATGGTCGGATGCGCCGCCGGGCGGGAGGGGAAAAAGGACATACAATAGAATTATAAATCGTGAATAGTTCGAGTCGGTAGATTTTGTGCGAAGGCAAAACAAAATGCTATGAGCAAAGCTATGCCATCTTTTTGAATGCCAAAGTCTTCACAATTTGCCAGAGAATCAAACTCAACATCCATCACTCGCTTCATGTCGTCATTCCAAAAATCTACAACACAAACATTTTTTTCAATCCACGAGACCAATGTGTGCTCTTGAGCCATTTGGGTGATTTCATCTGCACTAATGTGCAGACCATTGTCCTGTTTGTTTGCGAGATGCATTCCGATGTAACAGAATTGCGAAGTAGTGAATTCATTCATAATAATATTATTTATTTGGTTTATATCTCAAAAGTATGCGCATTGAACCGCCTTTCCAAACAATTTAAACGAAATGTATTTCAGTACTGAAATAGTTTTTATTCCATCGGCCTCACCATCGACTCGATGAATTTTATCTCCTCGTCGGTGATCCCATATTTGGCATAGAGCTTTTCATCCGTCCATGACTGGGAAAAGTCCTGTATAGGAACCAGCCGATAGGCTTCTTTGGTAATGTGGTGCGAGTACATGCACTGGGCAACCAGAAACCGAAAGAACAACGTTTTCATATAGGCAACCAGATTCTTTGCCTCCTGCTTCGTGTCGAAGCTGCCCACGACCAGATAGGTCTCCGTGCAAATGGTCCCCGGCGGAAGAATGTCTATCTTGGAAAAGACCCGACGTTTTCCATCCTTGCCCGGATTGCCGGCATGGTCATAGCCGACATAGGAGGTGATTACCTTCCATTTGTCAATCAACTCCCGGCCGATGGTAATCTCATCACGGCGATAGGGCCCCTCTCCGTTTTGCCACCTCAGAAGAATGTCTCCGGATTCCTGAGGCCGCACAAATGTACGCAATCCGAATGGCTTACTGCTTGATACCATATTGGACATCATGGGCTCACCGAATGCGCAGACTTTTCTGACGATAGATGCAGCCTGGTCGTGACGGATGAAGGTGTCGAACTCGTTCAGCGCACGCACGGAGTGCATCGTTTCGTTGTTCCGGATGTTGACGACATCGCACAGCCCGGGATTATCCCGGTCCCACAGAAAATAACAGACACCGCCGGCTATATCGACGCCGGGAAAACAATCGGAGGCATTTTCATAGTCCACGAGAACCCGGATGTGGTTGTCGTTTAACATCTCCCTGCGGAAGTCGTCCAGCCCTTTTCCGCCTCCGAACCACCGGGAGGGAATAATCATGGTCAAATAACGGGGTTTGAGTTTCTGCGCCTGCCGAACGAACCTGTGATAAAGCGGACTTGCGCTGGCGCCGTTTCCACCATCGCTCAACTGATACGGCGGGTTGCCTATAATGACATCGAATTTCATATCGGGGAATATGGTTTCGGGATTCTCGGTGTGGATAAATTCGTAGGCGTGGCTCTCCAGCGTGTCGTCTCGGTCGTATACCTCCCGGCTCGCCCCGCAATAGCGGCATCGGCCGTTCTGCCAGGTGTGTTCCGTGGACCGGAAGCGGATATTTCCATCCGCATCGTGAAAGGCCGTGCAAACCGAATAGGGCCCGTTCGCCTGTTTGCTGCAATAGACCGAACGGCGCGACAGAAGGGCTGTCAGTTCGGTGATGGCCAAACCGAACAACTGCCGGGTGAAGATGTGGTCGGCTCGCTGCTGTCGATCGGGGATCCGCTCGCTCAACCCCTCCATTAACCGTTTGGCAATCTCCCGCAGGAAGACTCCCGTTTTGCTTACGGGGTCAAGGAACCGCGCATCGGGATTGCGCCACAACTCCGCAGGCAGCAGATCGAGCATGCGATTGACAACGACCGGAGGGGTGAACACCTCGTCGTTGCTCAAATTGGCCAGGCAGGTCAGCACATCGGGGTTATAGTTCTTCATCGGCTCCGAGTTTGAGGAAGTGAACAAGCGGATATTCGGCTACGGGGGTCGGAATAAAGGCGGCATCTCCGAGGTCGGAGAAGAGGTTGGGACCCTCCATTGGCTGGCTTTGCAGCAGGTTGGCCAGCGTGAAATCGCGGCGTTTGAACCGCCCGCCGCCAATGTCAGACCACTCGGCAAAGACAATCGGCCGCGCCGATTCGTCCGGGGTTTGGAGGGTCAGGGCATCACCCCACAGAATGTTGGTCGCAAGCAGATAGCGCACCGCACGGCAGCAGGCGGGCTTCATGCTCTTCGGGAAGAGAGCCCGGTATGCCGTCAGGAACGTATCGTAGAGATGATTGCGGCAGAGCGTCACGTTGTCCGCCAGAATGTCGATTCCGTAGAGACTCGATACGGCAATCGCGGCATGGCGTTCCCATTCGGATTGCGTCGCGGCATAACGGGACGACACGACGGCGAGTTTGCGACGCAGGATCTCGATCAGAAAAGCGCCCTGTCCGCAGGCGGGTTCGAGGAACCGGGATTCGATGCGCTCGGTCTCGTTTTTCACAAGGTCGCACATCGCCTTGACCTCACGCTCGGAGGTGAAGACCTCGCCGTGGTCGGCCACGCGCTGACGCGAGATGATTTGCGGTGTATGGGATTTGGTGGAGGGCATAGGCTTCTTTTATGGAGAGCCTTTGCCGTATTCGGACAGGCAAAAAAGAAGAGCGTGATACCGTTCGTTATTGCCTATCCAAATCCAAGGTCACGGCCAAGTAACCCAATGCACAGATAAGCACGAACGGTTCACGCCCAGACGGACGCGAACCTTCGCCGCTCATTCCCGTGCATTCAAAAAATTGGCCGTATTTTGGATTTGGGAATAAGAGCTAAAAGCTCAATTAGTTATATGTTGATATTGTCTTTTTCTCTTGTCGTTGTTCTATTTCTTGATTTTACGGATTCAAAGATAGGAAAAATCCCGGGATTTATTTCATCCGGGGGTTAGATTCGGTCCTCGATTTACCGCTTGATGGTATGTCGTCTGACTACGGGGCGTTCGGGGCGGACGGGGTAGCCCAGGCGGGTCATGAGCTCCACATACCGTTGGCGGAACCAGGCGTGTGCGGGCTGGCGGTCGATGAGCAGCTGGAAGCCTCCGGGACCGTTTGGGTCGCGTTGCAGGCGGATCTCGGTATTTGAGACGTCGAAGCGGCGCGAATACTCTCGGGTATAGAGTTCGCCCGAGACGTAGAGAGGTTTCATGGTGATGATCTCGCGGGCGCCCGATTCCGAGATCCCCATGTCGCGGCAGTATTCGCCCCAGCTGATGAGCGTCTGCGTGTCGGGCAGCCAGTGTTCGATGCGGTCGAACTTCGCCTGCAGCTGTTGTTCTGCCTGTTCGTGCCGGGCCTTCTCCTCGCGGTTGGCACGGTTCAGCGTTCCGATCTGTTCGTGCAGGGCGGCGTTCTCCGCGTTGAGGCGGTCGATCTCCTGCTGCTGCCGCTTGACGCGGGAGGTGCCGATCATCGCCCCGATTCCTTCGACTATGTTCGACCCGACCTCCGCCGCGGCGTTTTTTAACCTGGCACCCTTCAGCTCGCCCTTCACACTCTTCAGCTCGGCCTCGGTGCGGTTCAGTTCGGCGCTCTTCTGCGCCTGGAGCGTGGCGGTCTGTTCGTATTCGGTGCGCACCTGCCGCTCCTGTTGTTTGAGCTGCTCGACAGCCTTCCGCTTCTGCTCTTCGAGACGGAGCAGCGCGTCGATGTTCTCCTGCAGATCCTGCTGCTGGGCGATGGTCTGCCGGTAGAACTCTTGCGTGGTGATGTGGCGCGCCTCCGAACCGTCGATGCCGCGCTCCAGCCCGTATTTGGACATCGCTGCGGCATAGGTGTCCTGATACTGCTTGAGCCGGACGCGCGACATGACGTCGTCGGCGCAGAGGCGGGGCCGTGCGGCGGATTTCGGACGGTAGTGTCGCTTGCCCGGTGTTTCGGATGGGACGGTGCGGGCCTTGCGGCGCTCGCCCGTGACGATCGGCACCACGGCGGCGTGGATATGCGGGGTCGATTCGTCGCGATGTACGACGGCTGAGACGACATTCTCCGTTCCGAAGGTCTCGCGCAGCCAGGCGAGGTTGTCGGCACACCACTCCGGAAGCCGCCCCTCCTCCTCGATGCGCTTCATCGCGTCGTGCGAACCGGTCAGCATGACGCGGATCACCCGCACCTGGTTCGTTCCGATCTTGCGCGTGAGACCGGCGTGTTCGAGGCGGTAGCTGATCGCTTCCGTACGGTCGGCCACCTCCTCGGGGAACTCGACAAGCTCCTCGTTGAGGCAGGTGCGCTCGGGCGAGGCGTTGGTGGGTATCTTTGTGCGGGCAATGTGGGCGGTCATCGCCGCCTCGTTGCCCGGGGCTTTGTCGAGATGCAGGACGGCATATCCCATGGTACGGTCGTTTTTCGGAGGGTTGTGTGGTTGAAGAGGGGACCGCCTCGGCGGTCGGCGCGCGCAGCACGACAGGGGGTGTCCAGAGGGGCTTGACCCTTTGGCCTATTGGGGCTTTTTCAGCGTCGGCGGGCCGATGCGTTGGAAAAAGCCCTAATAGGCTATGGCTTTTTCCTCGGGGGAAAAGCCGCGGTCGCGAAGCGGCCGATGGGTGGGCGACGGTTCTGGCGTCATTCCGGGCGACGTTACAACTTGCGGCCGCGACGACGCGGCGTGCGGGAAACCTTTGCGGAGGGTCGGAGCGATTCGTTCAGATCCTTGTGGGCTCGGTAACTCTCCGCCCGGTCGATGACGGTCGCACCGGGCAGGGCGCTGCGCAGCCGTTCGAGGGTGAGGCGCCCCGCCTCGTCGTTGTCGAGGAAGGCGTGGATCGTCGTGTGGCGTGCGAGAAACGGAAGGGCGCGGGGAAGGTTGACCACGGAGTTGAGTACGGCGGTGTCGGCGGTTGGCGTCGCCTTGTGCTGCAATGTCAGGTAAGAGAGCAGGTCGAAGAAGCCCTCGAAGAGCAGCGCCGTGTCGCCGTGCCGGTCGAAGGTCGTGATGGATTTCGGGGCGCTGCTCCCCTTGAATTGCGGGCTGCGCAGCTCCCAGCCTCCGGCATCGTTGCGGAAGCCGATGGCGAAGAAACGCCGTTCGCCGACGGCGTAGTGGACCTCGCGGCACAGCGCTCCGGCCACGGCGGGGGCGATGCCGCGTTCGCGCAGATAGCCGATCAGTGCCGGGTGGCGAATCTCCCCGACGCTGAGGATCCGCAACGGGGAGTCTTCGCGCGGCGAGGCGGTCGGGAGGGGCTGGAAGGAAACTTCGTCTGCGGCTCCTTTGCGGAGGCGTCGGATGGCTTCTGCCATGCCGCACCCTTCGAGGCGCATGACCAGCTGGAGAAGCGTGCCCCCTTCACCCAGTCCGAAGTCGTACCAGAGCCCCTTGTCGTAGCGGACGCTGAAGCTGGGGGTGCGCTCCTTGCGCAACGGCGAGAGGAACATGCCGTGTGTGGTGGTTTCGCGGTGGGGCTGCAGCCCCCGGCGGAGGAGATACTCCCGGATGCCGATGCAATCTGTTGTCGTCTTCATGGCTATCGGCTTTTGATGGGGACAATCCGGTGCAGTGCCGCTTCGACATCGCTGTCGCGGAAGAGCACGCGCCCGCCGATCTTGTGGGCGCGGATTCGCCCGCGGTTCACCCAGTCGTTGAGCGTCACGAGCGAGATGCGCAGGCGGCGGGCCGTCTCGCGGCGGGTCAGATAGTTCGGCGTCTCGGCGGAGGGTTCGGGATGGAGCTGCCGCAACTCGTCGCGCAGCGATTCGCGAATCATCTCCGAGAGCTGGTCGGCGGTCATGCCGCTCAGAAAGATTTCCTTGGTCATAACGATTCGAATTTGGTTGATGACGCAAAGAAAGGCTTTCCGAACCCCTCCCGAAAACGGCGAATGGCGTTACAAATCAGCGCCAACCGATGCCAACCGATGCCACACCGAAGACATGCCGTTGTCTGTTTCCGGATTTTGGCATTCGTTTGCTTGGGTTGGCACTGCCGTGTAATCGGATTCCACCCGATGCAAAATAGGCCTTCTAATCATTTGGTTTCTTCCAAATGATTGGTTTTACCATTTTATATTCTTGTCTAATCTCTGCCATTGTTTTTCCATCTATTTTCCGGAATGCAGTGCAAGTGCGTGCATCTGATGGGTCTCGATATTTATCAGTCCCGAGTTTTTTGTATAAGCAGCAAAAAATTGGACGTTTATCGATTCTTATGTCGAACAGATCGTCGAATAATATGTCTCGGGGTCTATAATAGCGGCAGAGGTTGCATACTTTGAGGTTAGGATCCAAATCGTATAGTTCTACGATTCCATAATCATATAGAGAATATTCTGGGAGAAAGTCGGGATGAAAGTCGGAGGTTAACTCGAAGATAGCTTTGTTTCTGTGACATGAGAATGTCTGACAGTCCGTATTTCCACAATACATTTTATAGCTTTCAAAAACTGAAAACTTCACCAATTGCTTGGGATGTGGAGGTGGCCCGGTAAAGTCTCCTTTCGGTTTGAAATTATATAATCTGATAAGATCTCCGTCTTCTGTGATGATGGGGCTATTGATGATTGATTTTATATCATCTTCCGAGTTGATCTTTAGTTCTATGATTTTATTTCCTGAGTCAATCTTTTGATGTTCGCAAGGATGTGAAACATATATTTCGATAAAGACCGGTGTATACTTTTTAATGGAATTTGAAAGAAGAATGTCTGCGCGAAAGTTATCGTAGAAGGCTTCAACTTCAAATGTGTTATAGAATTTTTTTAAATCATAATTTTTGTATCCAGTCCAGTTGCAAGATTCATCAAATGAATCTTCGTACCATATGCAGGTCTCTTTATTTTTACAAGTGAAAGGAACTTTAATTTCGACCCCGAAAGGTTGTTCACTTCTGAGTTTTTGTAGGATTAAAAGTTTTGCCAATGAATGTAAGTAACTTTCATAGCTGCAGTTAGGAGAAAGAGCCTTGTGCGCAAAGTGCCATTGCCGTATTTTTCCCTGCTTTGCAATCATTTGACGATGGCAAAAAAGACAAAAAAATTCGTCATTGCTTGGATTAGCATCTTTTATGTGTCTAATGTTTCCGGAAGAATCCAATGCATAGTGTTGATCTTTGTTTGACGAATTATTCATTGGAAAACGTTATTAGTACCTCCCGAACGGCGTTGGCCGCAAAGAGGGTGTCGCCGCTACTAGAGATCTGAACGCGGCACGGCTCCAGCCATCCGTTTGTGATCCACCGGTCGAGTGTCGGACGTGCGACGCCCAGCGCCTCGGCAAGCTCCTTTTTGTTGAAGAGCCGGCTGCCGTTTGCCATCAGATAGCGCTCGCTCTTGTGTACGCCCAGCCAGTAGTCGAAGCGACGGAGAATCGCGTCGGCATCCTTCAGCTTCGGCTCATACCGTTCGTAAGCCCAGACGTGCAGGCTCGACGGATCGAATCCGGCAAACTCCGGCTGCTGATGCAACTCCCGGACGAGCGTCTCGAAGCACTCCAGTTCGGAGGCCCGGATCGTTATTTTTCGACGGCGCGGCATGGCTCTGATGGTTGGTTAGTGCTTGAAAAGCGTTTGATTTTTCTTCCTCGGTCGAATTTAAGTGCTTTTAATGTGTTGTTTATGAGCATAAAGCGGTTTTCTGTAGCTTTTGAAAAGCGCTTAAATATTCCGTAATTACATATCTTCCAGCGTTAGGCAGCGCTGTTCGATCTCATATTTCGGGAGCACCTTCTCCTTGAGGTGCTGCACCTTCTCGGCAAAGGCTTCGGGCTTGAACTCCTTGCGCTGGCGCTTGACCTCGACGGCCACGGCCCTGTTCTTCTCCAGCCGCAGGGCGACGATGTCAATCTCGTATTGCTCCTTGCCCCGCTTGGCCTCCCAGTAGGAGCCCAGGTCACGGTATTCGTGGCTTTCGATGAACTGCTGCTTGAAGTAGGTTTCAAGCGTTCGGCCCGAGTAGGTCGTGTAGTCGGCCGCAATTATCTTCTCCAGCACCTCGAACTGATTCATCTCAACCAGCGTCCGGTTGCCTTCGAAGTAGCGGAACCAGAAGCGGAGGAAGAGGTCGGCAATCTCGTAGCGCACGGTCTGCGTCCCCTCTTTCGAGAGGATGGGGCGCATCTTTTTCGTGATTCCGTAGGTCTCTTCCAGCTTTTTCAACTGCCCGCCGATACTTTTCTCGCCCAGCGCCGCGGCAATCTCCGACTGGGTGTTGATGCCGTTCGAGATGGCGTCGAGGATCGAGAAGTAGGTGCCGTATTGTTTGCCGAATTCGTCGATCAACAGCGTCTTGCCCTCGTCCTTGAAAGGCGAATCGGGGTCGCATACCGCATGGATGATCTTTTTGACCGACAAGGCTTTTGCATCCACCAGCAGCTCCACATACTTCGGGATGCCGCCCGTAACGGTATAAAGAGCCAGCAGGTCGTCGTTCGTGTAGCCGGAAGCGTGCTCCGCGAGGATCTGCTTCAGCACCGGCAGCGCAAACGGCGTGAGTTTCATGATGACATCCGCCCGTCCGAACAGCGGTTCGTGGTAGTTCTGGAAGATCTTGACCATCAGCGAATAGATCGAGCCGCTGACGATGAAGTTCACATGGGTCTTCAGCCGGTATTGATCCCAGATATTCTGCACGTCGCTGTAGACCGACGGGTTGATGTTGAAGAACTCCTGGAATTCATCCACAACCAGCGTGAATCGGCGGCTCTCTCCCTGCTGCATCAGGAAGGTGAAGACATCCTGAAAGCTCGTCATGGGCGGGATGAAGAGCCCCAGTTTCGCCGCAATCTCCTTGCAGTAGCCCGCGCAGAGCGAAGCCTCGTTCTTGCGCCCGACGAAGAGGTAGACCAGCGGTTCGTCCTCCATGGCCCGGAGAATCAACGATGTCTTGCCAATCCGGCGGCGGCCCGTCAGAACGGTCATTCGCGAATGGTCTTCGTATGACAAGGTGCGGATTTCGCGCAACTTGGCTGTTTCCGTCTCGCGGTTGTAGAATTTCATAATCCGAGCTGTTTTGTTATGGCTGTAAATTTTACCGCCGTAACAAAGTTAAAAAACAATTGGCAAATCTCCAAATTTTCACTCACTTGCCTGCTTCCCGCTGAAATAGGGGTGGCTCATCAGCTCCAGAGCGGTCTGCTCCTCGGTGATCTTGATGTACTTCATGAACTCCCGTTCGGTCTTGTGGCCCGTGATCTTCATGATGGCGATGGTAGGGATTCCCGCCAGATACATGTTCGTTGCGCCGCTGCGGCGTGCCGTGTGGGTCTTCACCAGGTCGCACTTCTCGACCAGCCGGCTCTTCTTCTCGCCATTTTCGATGTAGGAGACCTCGACCTTCTCCGTGATGCCCGCCTCGCGCGCAATCTCCTTGATGAGGTGGTTCACCTTCTGCTCGTAGGTTTTCGGCAGCCGGTTGTCGTACTTCTCCAGGATGGCCTGCAGTTCGGGCCGTACCGGAATGACGACGTGGTTGCCGGTCTTCTGCTGCTTGAGGTCGATGACCTGCTGCCCGTTCTCCAGCGTGCGGATGTTGCCTTCGTTGATGGTCGAGTAGTCGCTGAAGCGCTGCGCCGTGTAGCATCCTACCAGAAAGATGTCGCGGGCAACCTCCTTGTGCCGGTTTTTCGAGAGGTCGAGCGCGGCGATGGCCCGGATCTCCGACTCCGTCAGGTAGATGTTTTCCACGTCGGCCGTCAGCACACGGAACTTGCGGCTCTCAATCGCCCCGTTGTCGTGCAGTCCCTCCTCACGGGCCGCGCGCATGATGATCTTCAGCTCCTTGACGTGGCGGCCGATCGTGTTGACGGAGTAGTTCTTGGCGGTGAACCAGGCGACGAAGTCGTCGTAGAACTTCAGGTCGATGTCGGCAAAGTCGAACTGCTTGCGTTTGGCTTTGCAGTATTCGTCGAACTGCACGACAAACCCCTTGTAGTTCTTGATGGTCGAGGGACCGTAGCGGAGTTTGTGGATGTTCAGCCGGGTGCCCTCCTCCATCTCGCGCGTGAAGCGGGCGATGTAGTCGCCGAGCGATTCGCGGCTGCGGACACGGCGGCCGGTGGTGAGGCTGCGCGGGTGGTGGAAGCTGTAGATGATCTTCTCCAGCCGCGTCTTCGTCATTGCGTGCTCGGGATCCTTGGCAATCTCTCCGAGGATGTGGCTGCGCAGTTCGGAGAGATTCTTGGTCAGCTCGCGCCCCTGCTGCTCGGTGAAGTCGTCGGTAAAGGTGAAGCGGCTCTTGACCGTTTGCCGCTTGTTGTCCCAGGCGTCCGTCAACACCATATATTGGCTGTCGACGTAGAACTGGTTGCCACGGCCAACCGTGAAGAGAATTTGGATTTTGACCAGTTTGTTTTTCTGGGTCGAGCGGATGCGATAGCAGAATGAAGCCATAGGTCAGGAGGTTTTGTCTGCTGCAAATGTAATCATTTTTGTCATACATTTGTCATACATCGGCCGAATTTTCGAAAACTTCCAGACCTCGCAGTTGATGAAAAACAGATGCAAAATATTGATATATAGATAAAATGAAATTAAAATCGGTAAAATTCGATCTAAATTTATGGCGTCCGCTTCAGACCTCAAAGAAGGCTTCTAATCAGCTAATTTTTAGCGATTAAGAGGCCTTCTTCCATTTACGGGGGCGCAGATAGGGGCGCAAGTGGTCCGAATTTTCAACATACAGTCAATCACTGCACTATTGAATAATCGAGGCTTGAAAGGATTTTCGATCTCTTATTCACGGAACAGTTCATAGACCATCCTCCCGAATTCCCGCCGCCCACTAATAACTGACAAGGCCAGCGGCCAATCATCACTCCGCTATTATCCCCGATTCCCCGGCATTCCTTGAATAGCAGCCGGACTTATTCCCGATCCAATCGTATTGCCGGTTTCGACGACATCCCGTTTCAACGGAAAAAGCGCCGATATCCAAGCATTATTGACGGGGGATAGGCGCGTATTCGTCCGACGGGAGCGGAATCCGGAAATCGGTCCCGCCATAAGAATAATCGGGACAGGTCGAATTCGACCGAACAGCGGCACGCCGAACTCCCCGGTCAATCGGCCGAACAGGATTTCGGGTTTCGCCTATTAGAATATCTTCGTAATAACTAATTTACTTCTCGTTATTATAAGCTATCCATTATCTACTCTTTTAGGTATAGAGCTTACTTATTCCTCTTATTATTAGAGGCAGGGCGGCCGATAAAGAGCTCCCGGAGGGTTTCAGGCAGGTTCAGCGCGGGATCGTGCTTACTTATTCTTACGAGATTCCGCCCGAGGTCGATTCGGAACTGACGGCTTCCGTAATCTCCCGTATCGTAGCGGTCGATCACGCGGATTAAATCCTTCCGAACTTTATAGCGTGCGGATTTCAATCCCTTAACCGTTCGTGAACGACACGTCTCCCGGCATTTTTCAAGATATTCCGTATATCCGTATTCGTTCAGTCCTTCGGCGATTAGACGCTCTTTCGGGGTCATTCGCTCCGTAATTCCGATTCGTTCGAACAGCACGAAATTCCGGGCTTCGCGTGCCAGAAACCGGTAGAGTTCTTCGTATCCGGCTACGAGGTCGGAGACGGTACGGATATCGAGGCCGTTTTGAGAAAGGGCCTGACGGTCGGCGAGTTTGAATTCATACCGCGGGAAGAAGTAACCGTGCCGGGCCAGCACCTCAAAAATCTCCTCTTGACGGAAACGCTTCCGAAGCGGCATCCTGGCAACAATCTCGGCGGTTTTATCGTAGAGCATCACCTTCTTATAACCTACGCCGCGGGTTCGATCTCCGAAGTAGAGGGTTTCATTCTTAATCGAGTTTCGCGGGCGGGTCTTATATCCGGCTATCAGACCGAATAACCGCTGACACGAGATTCGCGTGCGTAGATTCAGCCCGGCCTCGACCTGGGTAACACGGCCGCGGCTCAATTCTTCGTAGGAGATCTTCAAGCGTCCGGCCAACAGCTTAAAGGCGTGAAGAAGCGTTCCGGAGGTAAAGTCGAGCAGGGACGCTCTTCCATAATACCACTTCCGGAGGCTATTTACGATATAGAGAGTTCCCGACCGTTTCGCCAAAATCAAGGCAAGCGGGTGCGGAGTGGTCAAGGAGAGGCCTTTCAGTCGATATATCGCGATATTACCGTTCTCCTTGACACGCTCGCAATTCTCAAAGGAGCCCGAAAATCCTTCCAAACGAATCGTTAAATTATCTATCATAACACAAATAGCTTTTCTACAAAGATAACGATTCTATACCTCTTATTTTCTATTTCTCAACCGTTTAAGAGGAAAATCGGACTCCTTCGCTTACAGAATCCCTATGAATAGCTGGTTTTCGAGGCCTATTATATTTTCTTATATAAAACCGGAAAATCATTAACTATTCGCGCGATTATATTTTGGGAAGAGAGGCGCAAACGGGCAGCGGGCATTATACCTCTTTCAAATCCTCTTCCGATACGTTCATATAATCGTTATTCTCATCCATCTCCTTTCGAGCTATTCGTTTCTGGGTCTCCATCCACTCCCACTCTTCAAACCTCTTTTCGAGCGTCTTACCCAGGGCCGCCAACCCGATAATGGCGACTATCGGCGAGAAGAAAATCGCGATCAGCAGCCATTCGGCTACCGAGCGGCCGTAGTTTTTAGCCATTCGGCAGACAATACTTATACAAACGAGTATCCCAATGATACACCAAGCGATAAAAAAGCCTCCGAAGAGATCAACCAAAGCGTAGTAGTTCATCGTTTTATAAAGATTAGTTTATAGAAATTAGTCGGTTCTTTTATACGTCCCGAAGCCCTTTCCCGGAAACTATTCGGGCGGTCGCAGCGAGATCGGAAATATCCTATTCTTTCAGCGCTTTTATGACAGCATCGAATCCGTCATCCGCGCAATTATTCGGTGAAATATAGGGCCGTCGGTAATTATTCAGGAGCACCAGATTCGAATAGTTCTCCAACCCTTCAACGGCGGCGAACCATCTTTTTTTACTTCGGCAAATCACGATCAGCACCCCCTTATTCATCAGATACCGAACCAGCCTTACGGCAAACTCCTGGGTGGGGAGCAGCCCCGATTCCGAGTGAATTAGTCGTTTCCCGATATCCTTATATTTTTTAGAGTGATACCCAAGGTATTGAATAATCGTCAGGTAGTTCGGAGCATCGGGGCATCTATTCAGCACCTCGTTAAGCAGTTTATTCCAATAGCTGGTATCAATGGCACGCAGCGTTTTATCTTCAGTAGGGAAGGGACACCCTTCCAACAACATCGCTTCGGCCTTCTGTTGCAGGAAAAACTGCCGGTCTTCGGGGTTCATTTCTTTCAACGTGCCATCGTTCCCGGATTGCTTATCGGTGCATTCCACCCACCCGGGATTCAGTGTCAGAAGGGCCACTTTCGCGTCAAAGAAACGACCATGCACCGGTTCGGGAACCCCTTCGAGTCGGATTTTATGCAGTTCGTCGGCCGTTTTGTTAAAGGCTTCGATCGCGGTCCGGTCGCCGCTGCAAACGAGAACATCCGGAGATCCGCGGTAATCGCTATTCTTCAATTTTTCAGCCAGTTCGAGCCAAGGGTTCTCCTTCAATAAGGTCTCTTTCGTTTCCATAGTAAAAGGTTTTATAGTCAGGTTCCCAAAGATTAGAAATTCACGGCCTCGCTCCACACCCAAAGCCATCGCCTTCTTCATCATCCTTTTTTCGCCTTCGTAGTCGATCCGCACCGTCCAAGCACGGTTCGCCGCACCGTCCCATCGGAAAAACTCCTCCAGCCGTTCGTGTAACTCGGCGGAGAGCAGAGCCGCCAACCGCTGCTCGGGAAGAGCAACGCCTCTCCATAGAAAATCATTCAACACGGAGATCGCACGGCCCGTCCGCAGGTAGCTGATATAATACGCCAACGAGAAGGGAACCCGGTCGGCGTAATCGGGGTGGCTCGCTTTATAGCGGGTCAAAACGGCCTCCAAATCCCCACCGTAGTAAAGATACAAGGCCAGGTTCCGCAGTTTCTCCTCCCAGCCGATCCGTCCGAACTCACTGCACAGATCGTCCCAATAGGCTCGTCGCGCGATTCGGTCGTCGTCAATTTCCCGCTTCTCGACGCCCGGTATCGTCGGATCGCCAACGGGTTCCGGAGCCGGGGCCGATTCTTCCCGGTATTTTTTAACGGTCAGGTCGTCCTCGCTGACAGAAGCGGCCTTCATCCAATCCCGCAGCCACCTCGACTTCTCCACCTCGTTCCACGTTTCGAAATCGTCCCCCGTTACTTCGTATCTCGACAGGTAGTGGCGGAAATCTTCCTCCAGCCGCGCTATCCGACTCCCTTCGGCGGCGGCATACCGCAGTTTCGGCGGCAGCTCCTCGATCCACATCGTCGAACGGATCGCCTCCCGGAATCGCTTCGTCTCGATCGTATCCAGCAGGGGAAATTCTCCCCGGAAAGGGATCAGCCGGGAGGGGACTTCCCGGTCTATAAACCATCGGGCCATTCCACCGGCCACGGAACACATCCGGTCCCTCGTCGAAAGTTCACTCTTTCCCATATCCCGTTATTTCGGTTACAAACTCTTTCCTGCAAAATTATCCGTCGCTTCCGCCAACTCCCGGCGCAAGATCCGCCTATTTTTGCCATCGAACCATTCCTGCCCAACGCCCGAACCGGCAGGGGATTAAACAAAGAAAGCGTGGCGCTGAAGGCTTATTTCATACGGCAGGTTCTGGAATACCCGAATACTAAAATAAGCAACAGCCCACGCCCTTTTTCAAGGACACGGGAATAACCGCGCTTATTCTCGTATTCGTAAGAATTTTCCAGATTCGCCGTAGAGAATAAACTTACGCTTTCGCGTCTATCGATATGTCATAGACAAAAGTACGAAGATTTCGCGGATTTCCAACAAAAAAGGCTTCGATCCCAAGTCGTCGAAGCCTTTTTCTCTGATTATTTCATCTTTCACAAAGACTCATCCGTCGTATCGTTTTGACATCTCATCCACGATCTTTTTCACCTCTTCCCGGAACCACGCGGGCTGCAGTACCTCCACGTCAGCACCGTGCGAGAGCAGTTCCATCCGGAAATCATAGGTCGGGGCCAGCCGGTATTCGAATACCGAATATTCCGCGGTCCGTTCCATCTCCCGCTGGGTAGGATGCAGTGGCAGGGCCCGAACATAGTTCGCCTGCTTCCCATAGACCCGAATTTCAATCCGTTCGGCGGATTGCCCCGGAATCCGGATAATTCCGAAGGCGTCGACATAGAACTCCGCGCAATCAAAATCCAAGGGGATTTCAGCCTCTTTCGCCGTCGGAGTTATATCAACTACCCGATCGAGGGCGAACGCATAAATTCCGCCCATCTCCACGCTTTCGGCGATCAGATACCAGCGCCGTCGAAAGGCCTTCAACCCGTAAGGTTCAACCTCGTAGCGCTTTTCCCGCTTTTCATCGTAGGTATGACGATAGATGATTTCCAGGCATCGGTTCTCTTCCATCGCCCGGAGGACGGTCGTCAGGTAGGTGTAGCCCGAGGGAATCGGTTCCAATGCGATCCGTCGGCGCAGGCGTTTACTATTTACCAAGAGATCGTTTACAGCGAAGGTTTCCAACAACCAGCGTCGCAGATCGTCCCGTTCGAGGTCATCGCCGTATTCGATAAAGTATTCGTTCGTCCGGCGGTCGCAGGCGATATTGACATCGAAGAGCGTTTCGACGGCTTTCCGGTGATTCTCGAAGGTCTTTCGAGGAAGTTCCTCTCCGCCCGACCATTCGTTCCGGAGCCAGCGGCGGCGGATTTCATCCAGCGTGATTCTTCCCGCGGAATAGATCGTCTCCAGGAGCCACAGGTAGCGGCGCAGCAGCGTCGCCGTGTTATTCGTCAAGATATTCATCGTCCAAAGGTTTTCGACAAAGATAAAAATAGCTTCCGCCAGAACTCGGCGGAAGCTTCGACCTATTTCTTTTTTTTCGTTCGGTGTACGACCTTCTTTATATCAATCAAGTGGTTTTTCTCCGCCGATTCAAGAGCCAATTGCTTACTCCATTTCATATAGCGTTCAGACATCGTTACGCTCGAGTGTCCCAAATAGTTCTTAATCGTATAGGTATCCGCACCCTCCGATGCAGTTAAGGTCGCAAAGGTCCTTCGGGAGGCGTGAAAAGTCAGGTTCTTATCTATCCCTGCCATTTTCGCCAGCTTTTTCAACGTCGGATTTACCGTCGACGCCGATGAGATTCGGAACATTCGGTTTTCACGTTCGACCTGACTTAAAGGGATTCCGTCATCATCAGCGGCAATCCACTCGATCATTCTTTCGCCGAAGGTCGATAGAGGAATATGAACTTCGCGGTTCCGTTTCCACGGCTTATCACCCTTTTTAGGAATCAAGTGTACGATAATCGTTTCTTGCGTTACGTCCAGCGCACCCCAAGTTATACAAAGCGCATCACTCAATCGGATTCCTACGGCACAAGAAAACAGGAACATGACCAATACCCGGAACTCGGTCGATCCGATTTCGGCATCGAGTCCCAAAAGCTGGTACATCCTTTTCAGTTCGTCATATTCGAGGAACGTATCGTTTTCGGCAGCTTTGGGAACCTCGCATTCACGGGTCCGGTACGGATTCTTTATCGGAATACCACGCCGTTCAATATCAAGAACAATCGTCCGGACGTGCTTCAACCGGTTCGCTCTCGTTCCCAAAACATCTCCAAGGCCGTGTTCACGACCCCGCTTTACCAAAAAGCGTTCGAAATCATTGATAAACTTCGCGTCAATATCCTTTATCCGGATTTTTTCGCGAAACTCTTTCAAGGCTCGCCGGGTCGTATCATACCCCTTTTCCGTCGAGCGGGTCATCTTTCCGGCCTGTCTCCGCTCCAAGACGTATTTATCGAAATATTCGTAGAATGACGCATCGCCCGGATCTTTCGGTTCTTCATTCGCTACAATCTCGCGCAGGCACGTTTTCGTCAACTTCTCGCCATTTACCAGAACATTATATATCCGGGTTCTAATTCGCGTCAACTCCTTCTCGATAATCAGTTTCAGCGCGTCGTCGATCGGTTCCTTCGTCTTATCATCCCACTCTTCGGGCAATAAGTCGATACCCATCGGATATTTCGGCTCTTCGCCATCAATGCGAGGGAATCGGATATATAACGGCATTCGGCCGTTCTTTTTCCGTTTATCGCTCCGAAGATATAAAGTCGGGGTCGGCAGTTTAATCATTTCGGTAGAATTTTCTCACAAGATAGCTTTTTTTATCCTTTTCTACCAGAGAACGTTTTGATATTCTTCGCCGATTCCTTGGCTATCGAGAGGTCGTATTTCAGATAACGCTGGGTCATATTCACGGACTTATGACCCAAATACTTCGAAATCGTATATATATCCACTTTATCCAGCACCAACAGCGTAGCAAAGGTATGGCGGGAGGAGTGGTAGGTTACGTGCTTATCGATTCCGGCCCGTTTCACGTGTTCACGAAGCGTTCGATTTACGGTCGGTTCGGTATAGGGATAGAAGATTTTATCACCGCTTCCCAACAAACGCCCGTTTTCGGATTTTTCTTCCAATATCTCCCGCGCCATCGGGAAAAGCGGGGTTATCACCTCGGATTTCGTCTTAATCATCCGCTTTTTTATCAATCCGTTCGAAAAATCCACGTCTTTCCAACATAAGTCGCGCACGTCGGAGAAGCGGAGACCGCAGAAGCACGAGAATTGATACATTTTCAAAATCCGGTACTCTTTCGTATCTCTCGCAAACTTATCGGAGTAGTCGATCAAATGCAGGAGTTCGTCTTTCTCCAAATAGACCTCTTTTACCGCGGAATTCGGCATCTTGAACCACTTATACGGGTTTTCAACCGGGATATTCCGTTTAAGCATATCGAGAATCACCGTCCGCAGGTTTTTATGCTTCGGGTTCCGAGCTCCGGCCGAATTCCCGTTTACTTCGCGCATATAGTTATCAAAATCTTCGATAAACGGGAGCGAAATATCGGAGATGCGGAGCTCCGATCGAAACTCTTTCAAGACGTGAAAGGTCGTCATATAGACCCGGATCGTTTCGGGATTCAAGCCCTCTTTTCGTTTTCGTTCTACAAAGTCGAGGTAATAGTCGTAGAATGATCTATTTTCGGGTTTCACACGTCGTTTCCCGTCGTAGAACTCTTTTACCAGATCCATCGACAACTCCGTACCGTCGGCCAACAGCCGATTGATATAGAGATCGAGCTCCATAATTTTCCGGTTCAACTGAATAGCGAGGGTTTTATCCTTCGGTTCCATCCGTTTAGCATCCCAGCGACCGTCCCATACCTCCAAGCCCGTCGGAATTTTCGTACATCGGTCTCCGACTCTTATTCGCAGGTAAATCGGATACTTTCCGTTCCGTTTCAAGGGCTTATCATTTCGGATACATTTACAAATCGAGTAGTTCGCCATTTAAATCCCCAAAATAAGTGTAATATTCAGGGACTAAATAAGTTACAAAATATCAGATTATAAAGAATTTACAATAAATAATTATCTTTTTCTTAAAAAGACGAGCAGAAGGCCAATCGAGGAGACATAGGGCCGATTTAAGATTTAGGGGCGCAAATAGGGGCGCACTGGTGTAAATAGCTCTATTTTTCAGTGTATCTTTACTTTACAATAGTCTTTATATTCAACTATTCAACAGGGTAAAATATCGTAAGTATCATATAATCAGCGAATAATGAGCTTCGCTTCCGATACGTTCATATAATCGTTATTCTCATCCATCTCCTTTCGGGCCATCCGTTTCCGGGTCTCCATCCACTCCCACTCTTCAAACCGCTTTTCGAGCGTCTTGCCCAGGGCCGCCAAACCGATAATGGCGACGATCGGCGAGAAGAAGATCGCGATCAGCAGCCATTCGCCGACCGAACGGCCGTAGTTCTGGGCCATTCGGCAGACAATACTGATACAAACGAGTATCCCAATGATACACCAGGCGACAAAAAAGCCCCCGAAAAGTTCAATCAAAGCGTAGTAGTTCATCGTTCAAAGGTTTTTCACAAAGATAAAAACAGCTTCCGCCAAAACGCGGCGAAAGCTTCGGTTTATTTCTTTACATTCGGGTTGCACACGCCCTCTTCCGTCATGAACTCTTGCCAAATCCATCGACAACTCCGTACCGTCGGCCAACAGCCGGTTGATATGGAGGTCGAACGCCGTCATTTCCCGGGTCAACCGGATGGCGGGGGCCTTCGGTTCCATCCGTTTGGCATCCCGGCGTCCGTCCCACACCTCCGAGCCACGTCGATCTGATGAAATTTATAGGGCGATGTTCAGCCGCATCAAGGTAATTTGCCGAAAACCACAAGCTCCTTGAATGAGGTGTACTGCGGGTTGGATGGCGACATGATCTGAAAATGTGATTCTGCAAGTCAATTCCGACGCATACTCTTTCTCTGCGGAAAAAACGGCGCAACCAGAGAAAAAACCCGCTTCGGCCGTGCGGAATCGCATGACCACACCCGCTCCGCCGAACCTGTGACACCAAACATCCGAGGGGAATACCGCTGAATATTGTGCCAGAAGATATAACCCCTTTGTCAGACGCTGTTCGACATAGCCCCACAGGATTCCGCTCAACGATCTTTTTTCAGCTTCTGCCTCGCAAATATGAAAACCATTATATAAAACACCGCCAAGATGATAGCTGCTTCCATGGTTCCGATAATTTAATGAAGTGATTCCGAACAATCCGTCCGATACGGGGCGAAAACGAAATAAAAAATTGTCTGCTGCAAATCCGTTGTAGCCTCGGCCGTTGTATAGTGACGCCTGTATTCTCCAACGCTCTTTCTCATGCGTGTAATGGATGCCGAGCGATGATAACGGATAATTGGCAATGGGGTAATTCGCCGCGATCGTCGGGAAAATGCCACACGAACTGTTTGTAAAGAGCGAGGTGACGGGCGAGGCGAAATAGTCTTCATTCATGTTGCGGAGGCCGGCAAAAAGGCACGAAGCCCCCCGACTGAACGATAGCCCGGCTACGGAGAGCGAGAAAGGCAGGTTGTCCGCTTCGATATTCGAAAATCCCTGCCGGTCGTCGATCAGCCGCTCCGGGCGTGTCTTGGCGATACTGATCGATCCGAGGTCGATCCGGAAGCCCTTGCCCAAAGTCCGGGAAAAATCCATTTTCAGGAGGTTTACCCAATTCATCTCCCTGAAATCGGTTTGCAGCTCCGTCGTGTATCCGATTCCGAATAGGGGTTGGGCCGCGGGGCGGTGGCAGCCGGGCACCGCCGCCGCAAACATCATGTATATCCACTTTTTCATGCATTACAGCCAGGTGTTGAACCGTTTTACGTACCAATTCTTTACAACCTGCGTCAATACGCAGTAAGCCAGCAGCGTGGCTGTCAGCCAGGGGAAATAGCTCCACGGAAGCGCAACCAGTCCGATGGACGTACCGAAGGGTGTGAACGGGATGAGGATGCCGATTGCCATGACCGAAAAGGTCATGGCCATGACGGGCCATGAAGCACGGCTTTGGAAAAAGGGGACCTTGCGCGTGCGTATCATATGTACGATCAGCGTTTGCGACAGCAGCCCTTCGATGAACCATCCCGACTGGAAGAGCGCCTGCATCTCCACTGACCGGCATTTGAAGACGTACCACATCAGCAGGTAGGTTGTGATGTCGAAAATCGAGCTGATGGGTCCGATCCAGATCATGAACCGGCCCAGTCCCGATGCATCCCATTTGCGGGGTCTCCGCAGGTACTCCGCATCCATACGGTCGAAGGGAATCGTCGTTTGCGAGATGTCGTAGAGCAGATTCTGGACCAGCAGGTGAATGGGCATCATCGGCAGGAACGGCAGAAACGCGCTGGCAACCATTACGCTGAACATGTTCCCGAAGTTCGAACTGGCGGTCATTTTGATGTATTTCACGATGTTGCCGAATGTTCTGCGGCCTTCGATCACTCCGTCGCGGAGTACCATAAGATCTTTTTCCAGCAGGATGATGTCGGCGCTCTCTTTGGCGATATCGACCGCCGAGTCGACCGAGATTCCTATGTCCGACTGACGCAACGCAGCGGCGTCGTTGATTCCGTCGCCCAGAAACCCGACCGTATGCTGCTTGTCTTGCAGCAATGTGATGATTTGTGTTTTTTGCAGCGGCGTGACCTTCGAGAAGACGGATGTCTCCTGTACGGCCCGGTAGAGAGCCTCTCCCTCCAATGCTTCCAGCTCCCGTCCGGAGAGGGTCT
Source organism: Alistipes sp. An66 (assembly GCF_002161445.1). Taxonomy (GTDB): domain Bacteria; phylum Bacteroidota; class Bacteroidia; order Bacteroidales; family Rikenellaceae; genus Alistipes; species Alistipes cottocaccae. The sequence continues at coordinate 160,685 of NZ_NFHT01000001.1, read as the reverse complement.
TTCCCGTAATGCCTACTTGACGGGCAATCGTGCGTACGACGGCATCGTTGTCTCCCGAGAGGATCTTTACCGAAACTCCGTAGTTCTGCAATTGTCTGATGGCATTGGCCGCCGATGGTTTCGGCGGATCCAGGAAGGCGAGGAATCCGATCAGCACCATCCCGTTTTCGTCTTCGACCGAAAAATTGTTCTCCTTGCCCAGGAAGCTCTTGTGGGCGACGGCCAGGACCCGCAATCCCTGGTGATTCATCCGCTCGCAAATGGCCGCCGCCTTTTTTCGCAGTTCGGGCGTGAACGGACAGGGCGCTCCGAACACTTCGGTGTGGGAGCAGATTTCGAGCATCTCCTCCACGGCACCCTTGGTGACGATCTGGCGTTTGCCGGAATTGTCCTCGATGACAACCGACATGCGGCGGCGGGTAAAGTCGAACGGGATTTCGTCCACCTTGCGATAGTTGTCTTTCATCGCTTCCAGGTCAAGATCCTTGACATGGGAGAGGATCGCCCGGTCCATCAGATTTTTCAGCCCGGTCTGGAAAAAACTGTTGAAATAGGCGTGTCGGAGGATTCGCTTTTGGTCATCGTCGCTATGATGATGATCGAGGACCAATCCTTCTCGTCGGGTGCGGCCATCCATACGTCGAGGATGTAGGAGATGACGATCAATGTGGTCAGGATCCCGATGAACGGATTGATGAACGCCTTGATGAACATCGTTACGGGATTTTTCCGTTTTTCGTGTTCGACTTCGTTTTTTCCGTAATACGATTGTCGCCGTTCGGCCTCTTTGGGGGATAGTCCGCAGGGTGTCGTTTGAAAGTAGCCGCAGGCCGTAGCGAGCGGTTGGGTCGCCGCCAAGAAGACCTTTTCGGCATTGAACGGGACCCGGGTGTTGTTTCGTTTCATCCACATGACCGGCTGTTTTGAGTTTTACTATTCGATTTTGGCGCTGCAAAAATGAAAAAAACGGCTCACAGGAGCCGTTAGAAAGCGATTAGAACCGTATTAGAAAACCATTAGAATCCGGTATGGCGTTGATCGGGGGGGCGGCGGATATGTATTCCGTCTCCGACCGGGTTATATGTGAGGCAATTCGACGATGAATGTCGTGCCCTGTCCGGGTTCCGAATGGGCGGCAATTTCCCCGTGATGCAGTTGGACGATTTTCTGGGCCAGGGCCATTCCTATGCCGTGTCCTTCGGCCATCGACTCCTGTTCTCCGCGATAGAAGAGCGTGAAAAGGTTGTGCAGCTCCTCTTCGGACATGCCGGAGCCGCTGTCCGAGAAGCGCAGGATGGCCCATTCGTCCCAATAGGATATATGGACACAGGAGGTGTGGTCTTCGGAGTATTTGCAATTGTTTTCGATCAGGTTGGAAATAGCGATGGTGAGCAGATAGAGATTGCCCTCGACGGTGATCATCCGGTCGTCGTCCTCCTCGCGTTCGAAAAGCAGTTCGATCCGGTAGTCGGGGTGTGCGCGCAGGAGCAGGGCCCGGACATCGAGCAGGAGTTCGTCCAGCCGGATCGCCTCCATTTTGATCTGTTCCTGCCGGTAATCGGCCTTGGCCAGGTTGAGCAAACCGTCGATGAGTTTTGTCATGCGGGCGGCATCCTGCAAGGCGTGATGGATGGCTTTGCGGTACTCTTCTTCGTTCCGTTCTTTCTGTAAGGCCAGGTCCAGTTCGGCGATTAGAGCCGCCAGCGGTGTTCGTAATTCGTGTGAAACGTTGCTGACAAATGTCTTCTGGGCATTGAAGGAGGTTTCGAGTCGGCTCAACAAGGCATTGAATGCCAATGCGAGTTCTCCCAGTTCGTCTTTTGCGTTTTTTACGGGGAGCCTTCTGTCGATATGCGATGCCGTGACGGCTCCCGCTTCACGGACGATTCCGCGAATCGGCTGCAATGCGGCGCGCGCAAGCAGATAGCCCGTCACGAAAAGCAGGAACACGCCTATGATGAACAGAATCCCGAGCGTAGTCCGCATCTTGGCCAGGTTGTCGTGCCCATAACGGTCGTATGCTGCGGCCGTTACGATGTAGTTGTCTCCATCGAATGCATACAGCATGCCGATTCCCTGGTAGTCTCCGACGTAAAACTCGATGCTGCGATCCTGCAGGATTCGGGAGATCATGGCGGAGTCCTCCTTGATGATGTCATTCTGGACAGCGTCGTGGTAGAGCATCCGGAAACCGGTCGTATAGACGGCCACTTCGACTTCGTCGATAAAGTTGCGGTTGTTGAGATGAATCTCCTGCATGATCCGGGCATCCACCTGGTTTTGCAGAAACAGGTGGGCCTTGGTGATGGCCTCGCTTTCGAGGGTATGGAAGAAGGTTTTGCTGCGCGTATGTTCGCTGACCAGGTAGATCGCCGTCAGGCATATGAGGAATACGGCGGCGGTGGCAGCCGTGTTTTTGAGGGTCAGAGAGGTTCGTATCTTCATGGCTTGTCGGTCAGGATGAAGCCCATGCCGGGACGCGTATGGATCAGTTTAACGTCGAAATCGCGATCCACTTTCTTGCGCAGGTAATTGATGTAGACATCGATGAAGTTGGTTCCGGTGTCGAAATGCGTCTCCCACACCTTTTCGGCAATTTCAGTCCGGGCGATGACGCGTCCTGCATTTTCCACGAGATAGACCAGCAATTTGTACTCTTTGGGGGAGAGGTGCAATGGAATGTCCCCGCGGCGTACTTCTTTTCGGTTCAGGTCGATTTGCAGGTCGGCGAACACGAGCGATTCCCGCGGTGCGGGATTCGTCTCCCGTTGTCGTTTGAGCAGGGCTCGGATCCGGGCGGTCAGTTCGCGGAAGTCGAACGGTTTGACCATGTAGTCGTCGGCTCCTGCATCGAATCCGTCCAGTTTGTCGTTTGTCGTTCCCAGAGCCGTGAGCATCAGTATGGGGACTCCGGCGTGTATTTTCCGGATTTCGCGACACAACTCGAATCCGTTCATCTGGGGTAAAACGATGTCTGATACAACCAGTTGGAAGCTGTTGGCCCGGAAAAGCCGCAATGCCATGATTCCGTCGTAGGCTGCCGTTACCTGATACCCGTTCTCCTCCAATCCCGCTTTCAGCAGGTCGGCAACTCGTTTGTCGTCTTCTACGATCAATATCGACTGCATATTTTGTATGGCTGTTGCACTCAAATCATAAAGATGAGTAAATTAATTGTATTTGCAAATGATTTCTATGGAAAAGTATTCGGGAGCCTTGCCCGGAGTATTCCTGCGGTGAGGCTCCACGGGTGCGGAAGTCGCGGATGATCATCATCCCGGAGACCGCGCCGGACTTTTGAAGAACGGGATTCCCGGATTATTTCCCGATCAGCAACTCTTCGACGCGGATTTTCGGGACATAATGCACGCCGTTGCGGCGGTAGTAGGCACGGTTCTCCTCCGCACCGATCTCGACCAGTTCGATCTGCTCGGCACCCTTTCCGACGCCCAGTATCAACAGCGGTTCCCACGGCAGGTCGAAGGCTTCGCGAATCCGCGCCCGGTCGAACGCCCCGATGCAGATGCCGTTCAGTCCCATCTCCACGCCCCGCAGCAGCATGCTCTGGACCGAGATCCCGAGGTCGATATCCACGTACCGGTCTTCGGGAACCGTCGAGCAGATGAGAATGAAGGCCCTCGGTTCGCTTCCCGGCAGCGGGAGGTGCAGCTCCGGCAGTGCTCCGCCGAGCCGGATGTGCGGCAGCACGAGCGGTGCTTCGTCGGCCAGTACGGGCCGGAAGCGCAGCACCTGCTGGTTCCGTGCCGACGGGATCCGCGTGTTGACCTCGATCATGCTTCGGAGCTGGTCCGCGCGGACCGTGAAACGGCTGTCGTAGCCGCGGTGGCTGCGGTTTTTGAGCAGCAGCCGGTTGAGGGATGCGAGGGTTTTCTGCACGGCCGGAGCCGCCGCACGGGCGCGGTACTCCTCCATTTTCCGGCCCAGATAGTCGTCTGCCATCTTCGTGTAGGGTGTTTCGTTTCGGCAAAGATACGACAAGTTGCCCGGATCGTCAACTTCCGCCCCGGCGTTTCTGTCGGTCTGTTGGTCCGTCCGGACTCCGGCGCATCGAGAGCGAGATGCGGCCGCGGGCGGGGTCGATTCCCGTGACGCGGACCTCGACCTGCTGTCCGAGGCGCACCGCCTCGGCCGGCGAGGCGACGTAGCGGTCGGCCAGCTGCGAGATGTGGACCAATCCGTCCTGCTTGACGCCGATGTCGACGAAGGCGCCGAACGCCGTGATGTTGGTGACGATTCCGGGCAGGAGCATGCCGCAGCGCAGGTCGTCGATCGTGCGGATGTCGGGGGCGAAGGCGAATCCGTGCAGCGGCTCGCGGGGGTCGAGCCCTCGTTTGTCGAGGGCTTCGAGGATGTCGTTCACGGTGGGCAGCCCGACCCGGTCGTCGACATAGCGTTCGGGACGAATCCCCTCGCGCAGGGATTTCTCCTTCAACAGCTCCCCGACGTTCACGCCCCGGTCGGCGGCCATGCGTTCGACGATGCGGTACGATTCGGGATGCACGGCGCTGTTGTCCAGCGGGTTGTCGCCACCGACGACGCGCAGGAACCCGGCGGCCTGTTCGAAGGCCCTGGCGCCCAGCCGCGGGACTTTCAGCAGTGCCCGCCGGTTCGGGAAGTCGCCGTTGGCGGCGCGGTAGGCGACGATGTTCTCGGCCAGTGCGGGTCCCAGCCCCGAGATATAGGTCAGAATGTGCTTCGAGGCGGTGTTGACGTTGACTCCGACGCGGTTCACGCAGCTCTCGACCACGACATGCAGGCGGTTTTTGAGTTTTGTCTGGTCGACGCTGTGCTGATACTGCCCGACGCCGATCGACTTGGGGTCGATCTTGACCAGTTCCGACAGGGGGTCGATCAGCCGTCGTCCGATGCTGACGGCGCCGCGGACCGTGACGTCCTGATCGGGAAACTCCTCGCGGGCCGTGGCCGAGGCGGAGTAGACCGAGGCGCCGTCCTCGCTCACCGAAAAGACCTCGACCCCTTCCAGCCCGAGCGCCCGCACGAACTGTTCGGTTTCGCGTCCTGCCGTGCCGTCGCCGACGGCGAAGGCCTCGGTGCGGTAGCGTGCGGCGAGGCTTTTGAGCGTTGCGGCGGCCTCGTCGCGGCGGTTTTGCGGCGGGTGGGGATAGATCGCCGTGTGGTGGAGCAGGTTGCCCTGCGAGTCGAGGACGACGACCTTGCATCCGGTGCGGTATCCGGGGTCGAGGGCGATCACGCGCTTCTGCCCGAGGGGTGAGGCCAGCAGCAGCTGGCGGAGGTTCTCGGCAAAGATCCGGATCGCCTCGTCGTCGGCGCGCTCCTTGGCGGCGGCCAGCTGTTCGGTTTCGAGCGAGGGGCGCAGGAGGCGTTTGAACGAGTCGGCGGCAGCCTCTTCCATCCATTGCCGGGTGGTCGAACCGGGGCGTATGAGACACCGCCGCAGCTCCTCCGTGCAGCGCGCGGCGTCGACTTCGACCGCGATCCGCAGCACGCCCTCCTCCTCGCCGCGGCGCATGGCCAGATAGCGGTGCGAGGCGATGCTGCGCAGCGGCGCCGAGGCGTCGAAATAGTCGGCGTACTTCGCCCCTTCGGACTCCTTTCCCTTGACGACCTTCGAGCGTACGAGCCCCTCGCGGACGAAGATCTTCCGCAGGCGGTTGCGGACCCGCTCGTCCTCCGCGATGCGTTCGGCGACGATGTCGCACGCGCCGGCGATCGCCTCCTCCGGGGTCGGGACCTGGGCCGTGACGAACCGCCGGGCCTGTTGCGCGAAATCCCGGGTCTGCTGCGCCTGCAAGAGGTCGGCCAGCGGTTCGAGACCCCGTTCCCGGGCAATCGTGGCGCGGGTACGGCGCCTGGGCTTGTAGGGGAGGTAGAGGTCCTCCAATTCGGTCGGGTCCCAGCACGCCTCGATCCGCCGGCGCAGTTCGGAGGTCAGCACCCCCTGTCCTTCGATCGTGTCGAGTATGGTCTGCCGCCGGGTTTCGAGTTCGGTCAGGCGGTCGAGCCACTCCTTGACGGCGGCGACCTGTACCTCGTCGAGCGAGCCGGTGGCCTCCTTGCGGTAGCGGCTGATGAAGGGGATCGTGGCGCCGTCGCGGAGCAGGCGGACGGTTCCCTGCACCCGGGGCAGGGGGATTTGCAGTCGTTGTGCGATGACTTCTTCGAGCATGTTCGGTGTCTGTTTTCAGGGGGCTGTGAGGCCCGGGATTCCGGTCCGTTTGTAGACGCGGAGGTTGTAGGTGAGCTGGAATGCCACGTAGCGTCCCACGGCGAGGTTCGTGACGTAGCGGAGCGTCGTGCCGGTGACGGCGCGGCGGAAGGTCGTGCGGTTCTGGTCGAGCAGGTCGTTGACGCCGACGCTGATCTCCCCGAGGCGGTTTCGGAAGAGCTTCACGCCCAGCATCGCGTTGCAGATCAGCCGCTCTTCGAGGAACGGATCGGTGATGCCGCGGTAGTGGTCGTAGTCGGCGTTGGCGCGGATGACGAAGCGGTTGCGGATGACGAAGGTCGTCTCGGCCCGGGCCTGCTGGTTGAAGTAGGTGTTGTCGATGGAGCGCACCTGCGAGGAGCTGCGGCTCTCCTGATAGCTTCCGGTGTAGCTGATGCGGAAGTCGACGGCTTCGGAGATGTTGCTGCCGAGCACGGCGCCGAGGTTGTAGGCGCGGTTTGCGAGGTTGTTGCGCACGCCGTTGATGATGCTGGGCAGGCGTCCCGCGGAGATCCCGGCCCGGAGGTTGAGGTTCGAGCGCAGCCACCGCACCGGGAATCCGTAGTTGATCTGTGCGCGGAGGTTGCGGTAGCCCGCGAGGTTGACCGGGCGGACGAACTGGTTGCCTTCGCCCAGTGCGGTCCCCTCGTCGTCGATGACGAACGCCGGGGTGTCGATTACCAGCGAGTCGGCAACGGTGTTGGGGCTGGCGGCGAATTCGGCCGAGAGGGTGAAGGTGCGGCCCCGTTCGGGGTTCGTGCGGATGTATTGTCCCGAGATCCGGTGGGTGTAGACGGGATCGAGCCCCGGGTTTCCGGCCACGACGTTCTGGCGGTTCGTGGTGTTGACGATGTTCTGCAAATCCGTGGCCCGGGGGTTCGATGTGCGTCCCGATGCGTTGAATTTCAGTGTGTTGTTCCGGTTGATGGAGATCTCCGCCACGGCATTGTAGGTCAGGTTGTCGAACGTCCGCTCGGTCCCGGTCGGATAGGGGATGACGTAATTCCCCGAAAATCCGTCGTGCTGGTAATAGAGCGTTGTGGCCACTTTGGTCTTTCGGAAGCGGTACTGGTAGGTGGCGCCCACACGGTGGGTCAGGTACGAATAGCCGTATTCGGCCGACTGTTTCGGGTTGCGCTCCGTCGGGAAGAGGTTTTCGGCGGTGAGCACATAGGTGTTGCGCTCGACGCTGTTTTCGGCATAGGAGCAGCGGTATTCGAGGCTCATGCGCGAGCGTTTGGTCAGCGAACGGGTGTAGCTGGCCGATCCGTAGATCTGATATCCGGGCTGGTCGCGGTCCGTGCGGGAGATGTTGCGCGAGGAGTAGGCGGTCGTGTCGCAGGCCGTGTCGTCCGGGTCCCGGAAGGTGTACTGACGGGGCTGGCTCAACTGTTCGTAGCCGCGGTAGCTGCCTCCGACGCCGAGCGTGAGGTTCTGCGATGTCTTGCCCGGCAGGCGGTAGCGGTAGAGGATCTGGTTCGAGAAGTTGAGGCCCCGGCTGTCGTTGTCGCCGAAGTTGCGGCGGCGGTAGACGAAGCGGATGTCCTCCTCGGAGAAGCGGTTGTCCGTGCGGCTGCGGAGTTCGTTGCGGCTGTCGTTGTCCTGAACGCTGAACGACGTGCGCATCATCAGCGAGTGGTCTGCCGCGATCTTGTAGTCGAGGCGCGAATTGAAGCGGTGGTTGAGGTTCAGCGCCTGCGACGTGTTTTCGTCGTCGTAGAGCACGAGTTTGTCGGTCGAGGTGAAGCTCTGCTTCTCGGTCTGACTGACGTTGCGGTTGTCCGTGCGGTTGAAGAAGTAGCTGGCGGCGATCTTGGCCTTCGATCCCCAGTCGTCGCTGTAATTGACGCCCAGGGCCTGGACCGTCGAGATGCCGTCCAGGGGCTTGACCATGAAGTTCTTGTTGGCGGCCGTGCCGTTCGCCTCCTCGGTGGTCCCGAGGATGTCCTCGAACGAGAAGTTCTGGCGGCTGACGTTGTTCACCAGCCCGATTATGGTGATGCGGCGGTCCTGATTGAAGATGTTGACGTTGCCGCCGCCGATGTACTTGTCCGGGATGCCGTAGGCGCCGTAGAGACGTCCGAAGGCGCCGCGGCGCTTGTCGGGACGGGTGACGATGTTCAGGGCGGTGAATCCCTCGCCGGTGTCGACGCCCGTGAATTCCGACTGGTCGCTCTGGGTGTTGAAGATGTCGATGCTCTCGATCATGTCGGCCGGGATGTTGCGGATGGCCGACAGGACGTCGTTGCCGAAGAATTCGCGGCCGTCGACGTAGACGCGCCGGATGTTGCGGCCCTGTGCGGCGATTCCGCCGTCGGCGATCTCCAATCCGGGCATCTTCGCGAGGAGCGACCCGGCATCGGCCCCGAAGGCGACCTTGTAGGCCGCGGCGTGGTAGGAGAGCGTGTCGCCGTGTACGGACGAGCGCAGGGCCGGGGTTTCGATCACCACGTCGTCGATGGCCTCGGCGCGGGGCGTGAGCCACAGCGAGTCGAGGATGACCTCGGCTGCGGCGACCCGCAGGTCGCGGTGCAGGGAGTCGTACCCGAGCGAGGAGATCGTCAGCCGGTAGTCGCCGGCCGGGATCCGCTGGAAGGAGCCGCGTCCGTCGCTGCCCGAAGCGGTGTAGAGCGGAGCGGCGGACGAGTCGCCTCGGCTGCGGAGTTCGGCCACGGCGCCGATAACGGCCTCGCGCGTCGCACGGTCGGCCACGCGGAAGCGGACGCTTCCCGATTGTGCCTGCACCTGTGCGGCGAAGAGGGCACAGAGGGTACAGAGGGCACCCAGAACGGCTGTTTTCCGAAGGTCCATCGTGAGGCGTGAGGTTTCAGTCGGTAAAGATAATCTTTTTTGCGGGTTCGGCCGCCTTTTTTGGAAAACACGGGGGCCATCCGGCAAAAATTCCGGGTGAATCGGCTCTTTTTGCGCCGGGCTTTTCCTATCTTTGTCGGAAAGATCCGGGACGGAGTGCGGATTTGTGCTTCCGCCCGAAAAACGCTGCCGATGAAAAACAAGGATATATTTACCTTTCGGGACGCCGAGAAGCAGGTGGGCCTGGTGGCCTTCACGACGATGCTCAAACCCGCCGGTTCGACCTGCAACCTCGACTGCCACTACTGCTACTATCTGGACAAGGCCGTGCAGTACGGCGGTCGGCAGGCGGTGATGAGCGACGAACTGCTCGAACTTTACATCCGCCAGTATATCGAAGCCAACCAGGTGGATACCGTGCAGTTCTGCTGGCACGGCGGCGAACCGCTGCTGCTGGGCCTCGAATTCTACCGGAAAGCGATGGAGTTGCAGCAAAAATATGCCGACGGCAAGCGGATCGAGAACACGTTGCAGACCAACGGCACGCTGGTCGACGAGGCGTGGTGCGACCTCTTTGCCGGGAACAACTTCCTGGTGGGCATCTCGCTCGACGGACCGCAGGAGATCCACGACGCCTTTCGTGTGACGAAGGGCGGCAAGCCGACCTTCGAGCGGGTGATGCAGACGGTTTCGATGTTCCGGCACGGCGGCGTGGAGTACAATACGTTGAGCGTCGTGAACCGCCTCTGCGAGGGGCGCGGCGGGGAGATCTACCGCTTCTTCCGCGACGAGGTGCACAGCAAATACATGCAGTTCCTGCCGGCCGTCGAACATGTCGTCGATGTGGAGGGTTTCCACCGCCCGCTGATCGTCTCCCCGGAGCGCGAAGGGGCGCGGCTGGCCGAATGGTCCGTCACGGCCGAAGGGTACGGGAAGTTCCTGTGCGACATCTTCGACGAGTGGGTCGTGAGCGATGTGGGGCGTACCTTCGTGCAGATGTTCGACGCCACGCTGGCGCAGTGGTGCGGTGTGCAGCCGGGGGTCTGCTCGATGGGCGAGACGTGCGGCGACGCACTGGTCGTCGAGCACAACGGCGACGTCTATTCGTGCGACCACTTCGTCTACCCCGAATACCTGCTGGGCAACATCCGCGAGACGACGCTCGCGGAGATCTACCGCTCGAAGAAGCGCCGCGACTTCGGCCTGGCGAAGCGCAACGCCCTGCCTGCGGAATGTCTGCGCTGCAAATACTACTTCGCCTGCCGGGGCGAATGCCCGAAGCACCGCTTCGAGACGGGTTCGGACGGCTGTCGCAAGAATTCGCTCTGCGAGGGCTTGAAGGCCTATTTCCGCCACGCGGAGCCCTACATGGACTACATGCGCGACCTGCTGTCGCAGCAGCAGGCGCCGGCGTGGGTCATGCCCTTTGCCCGCAAGCGCATGGGGCTGATGTAGAGGAGCGGTCTCCGGGGCTGCAAAACGGGATTCCGGGGCAGATTTCCGGGGCGGCAAAACAGCAAGGGGAGATCTTCCGAACGAAGATCTCCCCTTTGACGTGCAGGTCCTGTAAGCCGGGTTCTGTTCCCGGAGCGAACTCCGGGCCTCTGTCATTTATCTACGACGGCAGTCACCTGCCGCCTCCAGCAACCTACCCCCCGGCATCGGACGAGCAACCCTTAATTGCCGGTATACATGGTCTTGCAACCCACGGGACGTACGGCCGGATGACATCACTGCCTCCGCGGTGGGCTCTTACCCCGCCTTTTCACCCTTACCGATCGGAAATTCCGGGCGACGGATCCTGCGGCCTTTCGGCTCGTCGGCCCCGCCCGGACGCCTTTACCGGCGGTTGTTTTCTGTTACGCTCCCATGACCTCACGGCCATCAAGTCGTTAGCTTGCGTGGCGCTCTGTGTTGCCCGGACTTTCCTCCCCCGGCCTGTGGCCGGCAGCGACAGAGCGGGCCTGCGGTGCAAAGATAGGGAAAAATTGCGGGATCGGGGCCTTTGTGCGGTGTTTTTCTGTCGCCGGACAGAGTAGGCCGTGCATGCGCCGCCTTTGCCCCCCCCTCTTCCGTTATTTTCAATTTTCGATTCTCAATTTTCAATTGTCCATTTTTCAAAGGATCTTCTCCACCCAGCGGAATCCCTTGTAGGGCGGGTAGCGGAACGGGAGATCGAACCTTTTGGGCGAACTCAACACGGCGCGGCGGTGGGAGAAGGCGTCGAAACTCTCGCGGCCGTGATAACGCCCCATGCCCGAGTTCCCGACGCCGCCGAAGGGCATGCGGTCGTTGGCGATGTGCATGATCGTGTCGTTGAGACACGAGCCGCCCGACGAGGTGCGCCGCAATACCTCTTGCCCCTTCTTCTCCGGTCCGAAGTAATAGAGGGCCAGCGGTTTCTCGCGCCCGGTGATGAACGCCGCAGCCTCGTCGATCCGCTCGAAGGTCAGCATCGGCAGCACCGGGCCGAAGATCTCCTCCTGCATGACCGGGGCCGCGGGGTCTACCTCCGCGAGCAGCGTCGGTTCGATATAGCGTTCCGCGGCGTCCGTGCTTCCGCCGACCAGCACCTTGCCCTGTCGGATGTATCCGGCGACCCGCTCGAAGGCGCGGTCGTTGACCAGCCGCACGTAGTGAGGACTCTGGCGGGCGTCGTCGCCGTGCAGCCGCCGCAGGGCCTCTGCGTAGGCCTTGACGAACGGCTCCTGCAACGAACGGTGGATGAGCAGATAGTCGGGAGCGATACAGGTCTGTCCGGCGTTGAGCGTCTTGCCCCAGGCGATGCGCCGGGCCGCCACGTCGATGTCGGCGCCGCGGTCGACGATGCAGGGGCTCTTGCCGCCGAGTTCGAGCACCACGGGCGTCAGATGCCGCGCCGCGGCCTCCATGACCTGCCGCCCCAGGTCGGGGCTTCCCGTGAAGAAGATCACGTCCCAACGCAGGGCGAAGAGTTGCTTGTTTACCTCGCGGTTGCCCTGCACGACGGCGACATACTCCTCGTCGAAGATTTCGTGGATCATCGCCTCGATCGTGCGGGCTACGGCCGGCGTGTAGGGCGAGGGTTTCAGCATCGCGGTGCACCCGGCCGAGATGGCCCCCACGAGGGGATTCAGCAGCAGCTGCACGGGATAGTTCCACGGCGAGACGATCAGCGCCTGCCCGAGCGGCTCGGAGAGGACGCAGCTCTTTGCGGGCAGGAGTTTGAGCGGTGTCGGACGCCTTTCGGGACGCATCCACCGCCGGAGGTGGCGCAGATGCTGCCGGATCTCGCCCCGCACGATGCTCAACTCGGTGAGGACGGCCTCCTCGCGCGATTTGTGCAGGTCCTGCCACAGGGCGTCGCAGAGCCGCTGCTCCCAGTTGGTGAGGGCGGCATCCAGCCGGCGCAGCATCGTGCGGCGGAACTTCTCGGGGAGCGTGGCTCCCGAGCGGAAACAGGCTTTCTGGGCCGCGGCAAGGGCCTCGATGCGTGCGGTGGGGGTGTTTTCGAGTGTCATGGCTGGCGGAGAGGGGTTATTTGCGTCCGGTGAAGTGGTCCATCGTGTGGTAGATGCCGGCCCAATGGCCGATGATGCGGTCGAACCACGACGTGGGGAGGATGCCCTGCACGAAACGGATCAGGTGGAATCCCCACGGAATGCCCCGGAAATCGCGGTTGCGTTCGATGGCGCGGATGATCTTCCGGGCCGTCTTTTCGGGGTCGAGGATCGGCACGAGGCGCGAATGCACGCCGCGGAACATCCCCGTATCGATGTAGTAGGGGGCGACGGTCGTGACGTGCACGCCGCTGCGGGCCTCCTGCAACTCGATGCGCAGGGAGTCGGACCATCCGATGACGGCCCATTTGCTGGCGGCGTAGACCGACATGCGGGGGTTCGAGATCATGCCGGCGGCCGAGGCGATGTTGCAGATGTGTCCTTCGTTGCGGGCGATCATCGCCGGCAGGGCCTGCAACGCCAGCACCATCGGTGCCGTGGCGTTGACATCCATCGTGCGGCGGATCTCTCCGACCGTCTGGCAGTCGAAGGTCTTGTTGCCGGTGATGATGCCGGCGCAGTTGATCAGGATGCCGACCTCGCCGCATTCGCGGCAGGTCCGCGCGAAGGTGTCGGCCACCTGCTGCGGATCGGAGACGTCGACGCGGTATCCGGCCGTGCGGTCCGGCGCGGCATACTCCGCCAGCGAGGCGGCGATGTTCTGTTCGTTGAGGTCCCAGACGACCACCTTGCGCGCCCCTTTTTCGAGGGCCAGCCGTCCCATGATGCGCCCGATGCCCGAACCGGCACCGGTGATCAACACGCATTTATCCTTAATCCGGGTCATAACGGGTTTCCAGAGTTCTGTTTTTCACGAAAAATGTTCAGGTGCGCCAGCACCGGGTTCCGGCGGTCGAGGATCAGGAACTCCGCCAGCAGCAGCACCAGCGCGGCGATCAGCAGATACTGATATTGTTCGTTGAACTCCTCGAAACGGATCGTCGAGAGCTCCGTCTGTTCCATGTCGTTGATCGTCCTGACGATCTCGTCCAGCCCGATCGACTGCTTCGTTGCGCGCACATAGGCGCCGCCGGTGATGTCGGCGATCTGCGCCAGCATCTCCTCGTTGAGTTTCGAGACGACCATCTCGCCCTTTTCGTCCTTGATGAATTCGCCGCCGATCTGAATCGGGGCGCCTTCGGGGGTTCCGATGCCGATGGTGAAGATCCTGACGCCCATTTCGGCGGCGCGTTTGGCCACGGCGATGGCGTCGTCTTCGTGGTTTTCACCGTCGGTGATCAGGATGATGACGCGGCCGTGGCTCTGCTCCGTGTCGCTCGAAAAGGCCAGCAGGGCCTGTTCCAGGGCCTTGCCGATGGCTGTTCCCTGTTCGGCGACGAGCGACGGGTCGATCTTCCGCGTGAAGGCTCGGGCCATGCGGTAGTCCGACGTGATGGGCAGCTGCACTTTGGGTTCTCCGGCGAAGACCACCAGACCCACACGGTCCTGCTGCAAACCCTCGAAGAGTTTGCCGATGGCGTATTTCGTGCGTTCGAGGCGGTTGGGCTGGAAATCCTCGGCGAGCATCGAGTTCGAGATGTCGACCGTGAGCATCATTTCGATGCCTTGTGCCTTCTCCTCGCGGAGCTTCGAGCCGAACTGGGGGCGTGCGGCCGCGAGGATGACGCACGTCAGGGCCAGGCAGAAAAGCAGGAAGCGGAGCGCCACGCGCCCGGTCGAGACTTCGGGCATCAGTTCGCCGAGCACCTCGGGGCGCCCGAAGCGTTCGAGGCGTTTGCGCCGGCTGCGGGCCGCGAGCCCGAAGAGGACCAGCAGCGCCGGGAGGGCGAGCAGCAGCCAGAGATATTGCGGATTGGCAAAACGGAACATGACGGGATTCTTTTACGGGATACGTTTCAGCACGAGGTTCGACAGCAGGAACTCCGCGAGCAGCAGGCCCAGCGCGGCGAGCACCCACACGAGGAAGAGCTCGTGGTAGGAGATGTGTTCCAGCACTTCGACCTTGCTTTTTTCCAGTTGGTTGATTTCGTCGTAGATGGCTTTGAGCTTGGCGTTGTCCGTGGCGCGGAAGTACTTTCCGCCGGTCATGTCGGCCATGGCCGTCAAGGTTTTTTCGTCGATCTCGACCTTCTGTTTGACATAGGTGATGTTGCCGAACATGTCCACGGCCGGATAGGGCGCCATGCCCTCCGTTCCCACGCCGATCGTATAGACGCGGATGTTCTGTGCCCGGGCGATTTCGGCGGCGGTCATGGGGGTGATCTCGCCGCGGTTGTTCACGCCGTCGGTCAGCAGGATCACGACCTTCGACTTGGCATCGCTCTCCCGCAGCCGGTTGATGGCCGTGGCCAGTCCGTTTCCGATGGCCGTGCCGTCCTCGATCAGTCCGCTGCGGATGCGCGACAGGAGGGTTTGCAGCGTACTCTGATCGGTGGTCAGCGGACTCTGCGTGAAGGCTTCGCCGGCGAAGGCCACCAGTCCGATGCGGTCGCCGTAGCGGTCGGCGATGAAGGATCCGGCGACCTCCTTGGCGGCCGTGATGCGGTCGGGCTTGAAGTCGCGGGCGAGCATCGATCCCGAGACGTCGATCGTCAGCATGATGTCGATGCCTTCGGTGTTGGTCGAGACGTTCTGTTCGATGTCCTGCGGGCGGGCCAGGGCCACGACGAGCAGTGCGAAGGCTGCGGCGCGCAGCACGAAGGGCAGATGCCGCAGGTAGTAGCGCATCGTGCGCGGGGCGTTGGCGACGCCGCGCACGCTCGAAATCTGAATCGCGGCGCCGCCTTGCAGCGTGCGCCAGACGTAGTAGCCGGCCATCGGCACGAGCAGCACGAGCAGCCAAAGGTAGTATGGAGATGCGAAATGCATGGTTGACAAACGTTTTTACCAGTTTTTCCGGCCGCGGACCACGACCCCCTTGTTCTTCTCTTTGAGTTTCTCCTGCGTGCGGTCCTCCTGGGCCTGAATGGCGTCGAGCATCTGCTCCTGCTCCTGCGGGGAGATTCCCGAGGGGGTGGGCTGTCCTTCGCCCTCCTGCGGCCGGTCGGGTTTCGGGGAATCCTGACCGTCGTTCCGATCCTGCCGATCCTGCTGGTTCTGCTGGTCCTGCTGGTCCTGCTGGTCCTGATTCTGCTGATCCTGCTGGTTCTGCTGATCCTGATTCTGGCCGTTCTGGTTCTGTTGGTTCTGATCCTGATTCTGCTGATCGTTCCCTCCGCCGCCGTTCCGGTCCTGATTCTGGTCCAGCAGCCGCTTGGTGTAGGCGTAGTTGTACTTGGCCTCCATGTCTCCGGGATTCAGCCGCAGCGACTGCTTGTAGCTTTCGAGCGCCTCCTTGTACTTCTGCTGCTTGAACCGGGCGTTTCCGAGGTTGTAGAACGCCTCGGCCCGCTCCGTGTCGGAACGCAGCGAATCGGCGGCGGCCTGCATCATGGTCTGTTCGGCGCGGTCGAAGCGTTCGGCCTTGTAGAGGGCGTTTCCGAGGTCGTAGGTGGCCTCGAACTGTCCCGGGGCGGCCTTCAACGCCTCCTCGTAACGACCGATTGCCTGTTCGTAGTTCCCCTTGTTGTACTGACGGGTTCCCTTCCGCACGAGCGAGCGTTCGGGCAGCCGCTGGGCCTGAACCGCCGCGGCCGTGAACAGCAACAGGAGCGTGATATAAAGTGGCTTGTACATCGTTGTGTCGTTTAGTTCTGCATCGGATCGGGCTCTGCGGGAGCCGTCTCCTCCTCGACGAGTTTGGTCTCCTCGACGAAATAGTAGGCTTTCAGATAGTCCGACTCGTTCTGCTCGGCATCGGGCGTGGCTTTGGCGAACTTCACCAGGTCGGCATCGCGCAGGATCGACGTCAGATCCATGCGGGCCTTGTCCGGGAGCTCCTCGCCCCGCATCGACCCGATGATCTCGTCCGAGGTCATCTCCATGGCTCCCACGCCCCAACGGGCCGCAATGTAGGTGCGCAGGATGTCGGTCATCCCCGAATAGTATTGCTTGTGGCGGTTGTTCTGCCAGAGCTTCTGGTTGTGGAGCGTTTCGAGTGCCTGGATGGCGGCGACGTGCGGCGGCAGCGGCGGCGCCGGTTTGAAGAGGTCGCCGAAGCGCTTTCCGCGTTTGGCCAGCCAGCGGTACAGGGCGTAGGCTCCGGCCGCGAGGAGCAGCAGCAGTGCAAGACCCCAGAGCAGGTAGCCCTGGATTTCTCGGAGCCGGAACGGCAGGGTCTTCTGGGGTTTGAGGTCGTAGATCGACTGCGAGGTGGAGTCGATCTGGAAGGTTGCGACTTCGAGGTAGACCGAATCGCGGCTGCGGAGCGTGTCGAGGATGTTCTTGTCGGCGTAGAGGACCTCCGCGGTGCCGAGGTTGTACATCCCCTCCTCGAAGGCGGCCATGCGGTAGCGCTTGCGGAGTTTGAGTCTCCGCCCGTCGCGTTCGAGCGTATCCACGGGGTAATCCTCCACCAGTTCGACCTTCCCGTCGCGGGGGTCGAACACCGGGAAGTCGATCACCTGCACGAGGTCTTTCTCGACGTCGATGACGTAGTCGAAGCGGTCGCCGATCATGATGCTGTCGGGTTCGACATGCGCCGTGACCACGGGCGTCTCCTGGGCGCGGACGCCGGATGCCGCGAGGGCCAGAGCACCGAGCAGGGCTGTTGCGAAGAGTCGTTTCATCGTTGTTTGAACAGTTTCATCAGTTCGGCCACGTAGTCGCCGTCGGTGGAGATCGTCGCCGTGTCGATGCGGTTGTGTTTGAGCGTGGCGTCGATTTCGTCGCTCAACGCGCGCCACGAGGCGGCGTAGTGGTCGCGCACGGCGCGCGAGGAGGTGTCGACCCAGACCTTGCGGCCGCTTTCGGCGTCGCGCAGTTCGACGATTCCGACGTCGGGAAGCTCCGTTTCGCGGGGGTCGTAGACGCGGATGCCGACCAGATCGTGCTTGCTGCCGGCGATTTTCAGGGCGTCGTCCAGCGCCGCGCGGTCGCCCGACGCATCCATGAAGTCCGAGAGGATGAACGTCGTGCAGTGTTTCTTGTTGACGTTCGTCAGGAAGCGGAGCGGTTCGGAGAGGCATGTGCCCTGGGATTCGGGGCGGAAGCCGATCAGTTCGCGGATGATCATCAGGATGTGGCTGCGGCCCTTCTTCGGGGGTATGAACTTCTCGACGCGGTCGGAGAAGAAGATGCAGCCGACCTTGTCGTTGTTCTGCGCGGCGGAGAAGGCCAGCACGGCGGCGATTTCGGTGATGATGTTCTTTTTCAGGCGTCCGGTGGTCCCGAACAGGCGCGAGGCCGAGACGTCGACCAGGAGCATCATCGTCAGTTCGCGCTCCTCCTCGTAGACCTTGATATGGGGTTTGCGCGACCGGGCCGTGACGTTCCAGTCGATGTCGCGCACGTCGTCGCCCGCACGGTACTCGCGGACCTCGGAAAACGACATGCCCCGTCCGCGGAAAGCCGTATGGTACTTTCCGGCGAAGATCTCGTTCGACAGACCGCGGGTCTTGATCTCGATCTTGCGGACCCGTTTGAGAATATCGTTCTCGCTCTCCTGCATCGTCAGGGAACCATTACGTTGTTGAGGATGTCGGTGATGATCTCCTCGGTGGTGATGTTCTCGGCCTCGGCCTCGTAGGTGAGACCGATTCGGTGGCGGAGGACGTCGTGGCAGACGGCGCGCACGTCCTCGGGGATGACGTACCCGCGGCGGCGGATGAAGGCGTAGGCGCGGGCGGCCTTGGCGAGCGAGATCGACGCAC
Source organism: Alistipes sp. An66 (assembly GCF_002161445.1). Taxonomy (GTDB): domain Bacteria; phylum Bacteroidota; class Bacteroidia; order Bacteroidales; family Rikenellaceae; genus Alistipes; species Alistipes cottocaccae. Next base: position 142,416 of record NZ_NFHT01000001.1, on the reverse strand, counting down.
GGGGCGAGCCGCCGTAGGCGATCAGGTTCTGCAACTTCTGCAAGTTGTACTCGGCCGGTTCGCGGGTGGCGAAGATGATGTCGACGATGTACTTTTCGATCTTCTCGTCCATGTAGACGTCCTCGACGACCTTGCGGGCCTTGACGATGTCCTCCGGGGTGATGACCTTGTTGACCCGGGGCATTCCGGCCCCCGAGAGGTTCATGCGCACGATGTCGCGCTCCTCCTGCTTCTTGGGGTAGGAGATCTTGGCTTTGAGCATGAAACGGTCGACCTGGGCCTCGGGCAGGGGATAGGTACCCTCCTGTTCGAGGGGGTTCTGGGTGGCCAGCACCAGGAAGGGCTGCGGCAGCGGATAGGTGTTGTCTCCGATGGTCACCTGACGCTCCTGCATGGCTTCGAGCAGCGCCGACTGCACTTTGGCCGGCGAACGGTTGATCTCGTCGGCGAGGACGAAGTTGGCGAAGATCGGGCCCTTGCGGACGACGAAATCCTCGCTCTTCTGCGAGTAGATCAGCGTACCGATGAGGTCGGCGGGCAGCAGGTCGGGGGTGAACTGGATGCGGGAGAACCCGGCGTCGACGGCTTTGGCCAGCGTGGTGATGGCCAGGGTTTTGGCCAGTCCGGGGACACCCTCGAGGAGGATGTGGCCGTTGGAGAGCAGGCCGATCAGCAGCGTGTCGACCAGATGGCTCTGTCCCACGATGACCTTGCCCATTTCGGTGCGCAGCGTATCGACGAAGACCGATTCGCGTTCGATACGCTCGTTGAGTTCCTTGATGTTGATGACTTCGCTCATGGTGTTATGTCTGTTTTTGTTTCGGATCATCTGCTGCATCCCGGCGGTGAGCCGTCTCTCCTTTTTGGGGGCCGCATCGTTCGTGCTCGTTCCGACGGGTTTTCCGGGCGCGGGACAGGGAGCACGGAGCCTCGGGCGGACCGGGATCCGGGGATTCGATCGGGATGGCGGGTGTTGTCGCTACCTTTTTAACGATTCGAATGCAAAGATATTATTTTATTTGAAAAAATATGATCCTTCCCGAGCGTTTTTCCGTTCCGGAAGTCCCCGGCAGCCGGCCGACGGATGCACCCCTCCCGGTCAGGCCCCCGAACCATCCCGGAGCGCCTGCGGCCGCAGACGGCCGGATGCCGGAAAAATAGTGGGTGCGAAAGGCGCTCTTCGTCGATTTCTTATTACCTTTGCGGGTATGGAATCCAACGAATCACCGATATTGCAGGGGCTGAATCCGGCGCAGCGCGCGGCCGTGGTCAACTACGACTCGCCGTCGCTGATCATCGCCGGGGCGGGGTCCGGGAAGACGCGGGTGCTGACCTCGCGCATCGCCTACATGATCGAACGGGGTGTCAAGCCGTGGAACATCCTGGCGCTGACCTTCACGAACAAGGCCGCCGAGCAGATGCGCGAACGCATTGCCGGGATGCTGCCCGACAACCGCAGCCGTTACATCCGCATGGGGACGTTCCACTCGGTTTTTTCGCGCATCCTGCGCGAGAACGCCGACCGGATCGGCTTCACGGAGTCGTTCACGATCTACGACTCGGCGGACAGCCGCAACCTGCTGAAAACCGTGATCCGGGAGCTGAACCTCCCGGACGAGAAGTACAAGCCGGCGTCGATCGCGTCGCGGATCTCGCTGGCCAAGAACAAGCTCATCACGCCGGGGGCCTACCTGGCGAACGCCTCGCTGGCCGCCGAGGACCGGCAGATGCAGATTCCCGAGTTCGGGAACATCTACAACATCTACTGCCGGCGTTGCAAGCACAACGGCGCGATGGACTTCGACGACCTGCTCTTGCAGACGAACATCCTGCTGCGCGACTGCCCCGACGTGCTGGCGCGCTACCAGGAGCAGTTCCAGTATATTCTGGTCGACGAGTACCAGGACACGAACTATGCGCAGTACGTCATCATCCGGCGGCTGTCGCAGCACCACTCGAAGGTGTGCGTCGTGGGCGACGACGCGCAGTCGATCTACTCGTTCCGCGGGGCGAAGATCGAGAATATCCTCTCGTTCCGCAACGACTACCCCGATGCGCAGGTCTTCAAGCTGGAACAGAACTACCGCTCGACGCAGACGATCGTCGAGGCGGCCAACTCGGTGATCGTGCACAACGCGAAGCGCATGGAGAAGAAGTGCTTTTCGGAGGGGGCGCAGGGCGACAAGATCCGCATTTTGAAAGCCTATACCGACCGTGAGGAGGCCGAGATGGTGGTTTCGGACCTGCGCGACAAGGTGCGTGCGGCGGGTGACGAGTGGTCGGAGGCGGTGATTCTCTACCGCACGAACAACCAGTCGGCCGTGCTGGAGGACAACCTCCGCCGCCGCGGCATTCCCTACCGCATCTACAAGGGTTCGTCGTTCTACGACCATAAGGAGGTGAAGGACATGATGGCCTACATTCGGCTGGTGATCAACCCGCGCGACGACGAGGCGTTCCGGCGGATCGTCAACTGCCCGGCGCGGGGCATCGGCGACACGACCGTGCAGCGGATCGCCGATCTGGCGGAGCAGCGGGGCGTCTCGATGTGGGAGGCTGTCGACGCACTGGTCGCCGAACCGGCGACGGATGCCGTGCAGCGGGCCATTGCGCGCAAGGTTGCGGAGTTCGTGGCGATGATCCGATCGCTTTCGCTCGCCCGCAACGACAGGAGTCTCTACGACTTCGGTCTGGAAGTGGCCTCGCGGTCGGGAATCCTCGCGGCCTACCGGGCGGAGAACACCCCGGAGGCGGCTTCGGCGCTGGACAACATCGAGGAACTGCTGAATTCGATGCAGGAGTTCAAGGAGCGCTGCGACGCCGAGATCCGCAACGGCGAACGGCAGCCCGAGGAGGAGGCGACCGTCGAGGAGTGGTTGCAGGGGATGATGCTGATGTCCGACATGGACAAGGACGATCCCGGGAGCAGCAACAAGGTGACGCTGATGACGGTCCACTCGGCCAAGGGGCTCGAATACAAATATGTCTATATCGTGGGCCTGGAAGAGAACCTCTTCCCCTCGCAGCGGGCCGCCGAGACGCCGGACGGCATCGAGGAGGAGCGGCGCCTGTTCTACGTGGCGCTGACCCGTGCGAAGGTCGCGGCGACGATCTCCTACGCGGAAATGCGCTTCCGGTGGGGTAATATGGAGTTTTCGCGTCCGAGCTGCTTCCTGCGCGAGATCGACCCGCGTTACGTCGAGACGGAGGTCGACCTGGGCGAAGAGCGGATGCCGCGCCCGGGCGCCGACGGTGCGTCGGCCATCGACGAACTGCGCCGCCGCTTCGACTACCGCTTCCAGCAGAAACAGCAGACCTCGCGCTTCGGCGGCAGCGCCTCGTCGAACGGCTTCGGATCCCGCAACGGGGGTGCATCCGGCGGTTCGGGCGCATCCGGCCGCAACGGGTACGGCTCCGGAAACTACGGCGGCGGGGGGCGCAGCAGCAGCTTCGGAATGCCTTCGGACGGGGAATCGGGCCCGGCGCGACGCTTCGCGCGGGCACCGCAGCCCCAACGCTCCGCGCCGCGGCCGACAGCTCCGGATCCGGCGCTGGTGCAGCCGTTGCGGAGCTCGACGGAGGGGATGCGGCGTCTCGGCGTGCGCCCGGCCGGGGAGAGCGGCTCCGCCGCGGCCGGCGAATATGCGGTCGGCCAGCGGGTCGAGCACCCGAGCTTCGGGGTCGGTATCGTGGAGCGCATCGAGACCCTTGCCACGGACCACAAGCTGGTGGTCCGCTTCGACAACGCCGGGGTGAAAACTCTGCTGGCGAAGTTTGCCAAACTGACCAAACTCTGAAACGATGGAAAATCCGCTGGTCTCGGTCTGCATGACGACCTACAACCACGAAGCCTATCTGGCCCGGGCCATCGAGGGTGTGCTCTCGCAGCAGACCGATTTCGGGGTGGAGCTGGTCGTGGGCGAGGATTGCAGCACGGACGGTACGCGGGCGGTCTGCGAACGCTATGCCGCGCGGTATCCGGACCGGATCCGGCTGGTGACCTCCGGAGAGAACGTCGGCTGGCGGGCCAACTACCGGCGGACGTTCGAGGCGTGCCGCGGGAAGTACGTGGCCTATTGCGACGGTGACGACTGGTGGAGCGACCCGCGGAAATTGCAGATGCAGGTCGAAGTGATGGAGTCGGATGCGACGTGCGGCATGTGCTATACGTCGGTCAACGAATACATGCAGGCGAGCGGCGAGCTGCTGCCGGATCCGGACCGCCATTATACCGATTTCGAAAACATGCTGCTCGGCATTTCGGTCCCGAACTGCACGACGCTGGCCCGTCGGGAGCTGATCGCGGCCTACTACGCCGAGATCCGTCCCGAGGAGCACCCCGAATGGCTGACCGACGACTGGCCGATGTGGCTGTGGTTCGCGTGGAATTCGCGGATTTGCTTCCTCGACCGCGTGACGGCCGTGCATCGCCGTTTGGCGGGGAGCGTGAGCCACGGCGGTTCGTGCCGGGCCCGGGTCGTGCGGCGCGACTCGTTCATGGGGATCAGTCTCTGGTTCGATGCCCGCTATACGGGTTCGCGCAACCGCGTGCGGATCCTCCGGCGGCGGCATCGGGTGACGATGTGGCTGCTGTCGTGGGGCGACACGCCGCTCGGGGAGTACCTCGCGCGGTGGCGGCGCGACGTGTGCGAATGCCCGCGGCTGCTGCTCTGCCCCGACGGGGCGGTCTTTCTGGTGAAGAAACTGCTGTTCAGACGCAATAAAAGCCTATGAGAACAAAAGAGCGTTACGAGGGCGTCATCGCCTGGTTCTCGGAGCACATGCCCGTGGCCGAGAGCGAGCTGCACTACGAGAATCCCTACCAGCTGCTGGTTGCCGTGGTTCTTTCGGCGCAATGCACCGACAAGCGGGTCAACATGACCACACCGGCGCTGTTCGAGGCCTTTCCCACGCCGCAGGCGATGGCAGCGGCAACGGCCGGGGAGATCTACCCCTACATCCGGAGCATCTCCTACCCGAACAACAAGGCGCGGAATCTGGCCGGCATGGCGCGGATGCTCTGCGCGGAGTTCGGGGGCGAGGTTCCGAGCGATCTGGACGCCCTGCAACGCCTGCCGGGCGTGGGGCGCAAGACGGCCAACGTGCTGGGTGCGGTGCTGTGGCAGAAGGAGGTGATGCCGGTCGACACGCACGTTTTCCGCGTCTCGGAGCGCCTCGGCCTGACGACGCGCTCGAAGACCCCCTTGCAGACCGAACTCACGCTGGAAAAGAACATCCCGAAACACCTGCTTCCCATCGCACATCACTGGCTGATCCTCCACGGGCGTTACGTCTGCACGGCCCGCTCGCCCAAGTGTGCCGAGTGCGGGATTGCGGCGTGGTGCCGCAAGTACGCCGCCGACCGCCGCGCTGCCGGGGAGTGATCCCGGGAAATGCGGCGCCCGGTCCTCCCGCACGGGATGGAAAACCGCCGCGGCACGGGGCGCCGGACGGGCGGAGATTCTGCGGCGGAGCGCCGATCCGGGGCGGCATTTGCTATGTCGCTCTTTTTTCGTATCTTTGCCGTGCCCATCAATGCGTAGAGAGCCGATGAAACTGTCGAAAGAGTCTATCGAACGCCTGCGGGAGCTGCTTGCACGCCCCGCGCAGCGCATCGTCATCCTGTCCCACACCAATCCCGACGGCGATGCCGTGGGGTCGTCGCTCGCCTGGGCCGAAGTGCTCCGGACGATGGGGCATGCGGTCACGTGCATCGTCCCGAACAAATACCCCTATTTCCTGGACTGGATGCCCGGCATCGGGGAGGTCGTCGTCTTCAAGACCGACACCGAAGGGCGCGCGGCGCGGGCCGTGGCCGGGGCCGACATCCTCTTCTGTCTGGATTTCAATGCCATATCGCGGCTCGAAAATCTCAGCCAGACCATCGAGTCCAACACCACGGCCGTGCGTGTGCTGATCGACCACCATCTTTCGCCCGGCGAAGGGTTCGATCTGGCCTTCTCCTATCCGGAGTCGTCGAGCACCTGCTTCCTGGTGTACAGCATCATCGAGGCGATGTGCGGCACGGAGGCCATCACGCGGAGCATGGCCGAGCTGCTCTACGTGGGCATGATGACCGATACGGGGAACTTCGCCTTCTCGTTCCTCACGCCGGAGCTGTTCCGCGCCGTGGCGGTGTTGGTCGAGAAGGGCATCAGCATCCCCGACATCCACAACAGCGTCTACAACGCCTATACCGAAGGGCGGGCACGGCTGTTCGGCTACGCCATCAACCGCAAGATGGAGGTGATCCAGAACGGGACGGTGGCCTACATGTCGCTGTTGGAGGGCGAGATGCGCCGTTTTCAGTTCCAGCAGGGCGACAGCGAGGGGTTCGTCAACTACGCCCTCACGATCAAGAAGGTCAAGATGTCGGCCATGTTCCTTGCGCACCGCAAGTTCATCCGCGTGTCGCTGCGTTCGCGCGGTGACGTGGATGTGAACCTCTTCGCCCGTCGGTACTTCAACGGCGGAGGTCACAAGAACGCCGCCGGCGGGAAGTCGTTCGTCTCGATGCGCGAAACGATCGACCATTACGTGCGCTCGGTGGCCGAATTCGCCGCCGAAGGGCATCTGGACTGACACCATGGATGATTTCCGGCTCAAAGTCTTCATTACGGCGGCACGCACGTTGAGTTTCACGCGCGCGGCCGAACAACTCTGCATCTCGCAGCCGGCCGTCAGCAAACACGTCGCCGAACTCGAAGCCCGCTACGGGCTTCAACTCTTCACGCGCCGGGGCAGCCGCCTGGAACTCACCGACGCGGGACGCACGCTGCTGGACGCGGCCGAGCGTCTGGCCGACGACTACCGCCGTCTGGAATACGAGATGAGCCTCTGCACGGGACAGACCGAGGGCGAACTGCGTCTCGGGGCGAGTACGACCATTGCCCAATATCTTCTTCCGCCGCTTCTGGCGCGTTTCACGACGCGCTTTCCGCAGGTGCGGGTTTCGCTCCTCTCGGGCAACAGCGGACAGGTCGAGCAGGCGTTGGGCGATCATGCGATCGACCTGGGTCTGGTCGAGAGCGTCAGCCGCCGGCAGGGGCTGCACTACACGCCGTTCCGGGCCGACGAGCTGGTGCTGGTGACGCGTCCGGGCGGACCGTACGCCCGCACGGAGTCCGTCACGCCCGAGGCGTTGTGCCGGATTCCGCTCGTGCTGCGCGAAAACGGTTCGGGAACGCTCGAAGTGATCTCCGCGGCGTTAGCCGAACGGGGTATCCGTCTCTCGCAGCTGAACGTCGTGCTGCGCCTCGGGTCGACGGAGGGAATCAAGCGTTTCGTGCGCCACAGCGATGCCATGGCGATCGTTTCGGCCTTTTCGGTGGTCGACGAACTGCGCAGCGGGGCGCTGCGGATCGTGGATCTGGACGGCCTGACACTGCTCCGGGATTTTGTTTTCGTCCATGCCGAAGCGCATCCGGCGGGGCTGGTGCGGCAGTTCCTCGACTTCGCGCGGAACGACCTCTGATCCGCCCGCCCGGCCTTTCCGTTTCCGCCATCCTTTTCGGGAAATACCGGCGTTCATAACCTGTGGTTATTTTGCATAACGAAAACTTGTTCTCTGTTCCGGGAAAAGGTGCGATCTTTGCGTCCGGAAAAAGAAAAAGTTATCGTATGTTGAAAAAAGGCAACCGGGCGAACACCCTTCACGGCATTCTGTTGATCGCTCTGTTTTCGTTCGCGGCGTTTTATATTGCGGATTTCCCCGTCGTCAAACGGCTCTCGTTCAGTCCGCTGATCGTCGGCATCGTGCTGGGCATGCTCTATGCCAACAGCCTGCGCAACCGGCTTCCCGAAACCTGGGTTCCCGGCATCCGGTTCTGCACGAAGCAGGTGCTGCGCTGGGGCATCATCCTTTACGGATTCCGCCTGACGCTGGCGCAGGTCGCCGCCGTGGGGATTCCGGCCGTGGCGGTCGACCTGACGGTTGTCACGGTGACCATCCTCGGAGGGGTCCTGCTGGGACGTCTGCTGAAAATCGACCGCGACACGGCGCTGATGACCTCCACGGGCAGCGCCATCTGCGGAGCTGCTGCGGTGCTGGGCGCCGAGCCGGTGGTGAAGTGCGAGGGCTACAAGACGGCGATCGCCGTCTCGACGGTGGTGATCTTCGGGACCCTCTCGATGTTTCTCTATCCGGTGATGTACCGCACGGGACTCCTTGACGGCATGACCGACACCGAGGTGGCGATCTATACGGGCAGCACGCTCCATGAGGTGGCCCACGTGGCCGGCGCAGGCAATGCCATGGACCCGACCGACTCGCTGGGGATCGCCGGCACGGCGACCATCACGAAGATGATCCGCGTGATGATGCTGGCTCCGGTACTGGTGGTGATGAGCTTTGCGCTGGCGGGACGACGCCGCAGGGAGTCCGCTGCGGCTGTGCAGGAGGCGAAGGCCGAAAAGAGCCGCATCACGATTCCGTGGTTCGCCTTCGGATTCATCGGGGTGATCTGTCTCAATTCGCTGTTGCAGCACTGGTGCGGGGTGGAGAGTGTGCGGGAGATTCCGTTCAACGGAGCGATCGAATACTTCGATACTTTCCTGCTGACGATGGCCATGACGGCGCTCGGCACCGAGACGAGCTTCGACAAGTTCCGGCAGGCGGGAGCCAAACCCTTCGTGCTGGCCGGACTGCTCTACGTGTGGTTGGTGGTGGGCGGTTATTTTCTCACGAAATATCTCGTGGGTGTGTTGTAGGGCGGCTTCGGCCGGCATGACGCACGCGGCCCGCAGGTAAAAACCTGCGGGCCGCCTGTTTCGTGAGGGGTGGAGGTGAGTTTCAGCCCCATTTCCCCCGTTCTCTCCCTTGCCGCCGTGCCTGCCGGAAAGAATCTCGCCAGACGATGTTTCGTGAAGGATCAGCCGATTCGCGGGAGTTCGGGATGTTCGTGCTCGGAGTAGCGCAGGACGTGCTCGCGGATGAAGTCGGCGAACCGGTGCGCTTCGTCGTCCGTCAACGGCTCCGGGCGGCTCATCAACACCAGCCGGTGGGGATGGAACGGACGTCGGAACGAGGGGTGGATGTAATCGTGGGGGTTGGCGACGAATCCCAGCCGTTCGTAGAAGTGCAGCCGCCGGATCGAGATCTCGTCCTCGGGCGGGTCGATTTCCAGAATGACGCGCCGTCCTTCGCAGAAGGCCGCAAGGGCCTGCGAACCCATGTTCTGCCCGCGCAGACGGGGCGATATGGCGAGGTGTTCGATGTAGTGGAATCCGTTGCCCTTCCAGTGGAAGAGCAGGCCGATGAACTCCTCGCCGCGGCGGATGACGTCGGCTTCGAACGCCGGGTCGTCGAACGCCGGGTCGTATCCGGCGGCATCCCAGCGTTCGCACGCCGGGAAGGAGTTTTCGTAGAGTTCCCAGGCTTCGTCCCAGCCCTTGTCACGGCGGGAGTGCAGCGGGATGAATTGCAGTCGGTGTTCCATGCCTGGTTCGGTTTTTCGGCAAGATACGTCAAATTTTCCGGACCGCCAACTTCTGCGCCGCTCCGTGCTCCGGATCAGCGCACCTCGAACTCGGCAGGCGTCCCCGAAGCGCTGTCGCCGGCGACCCAGAACCGGAACCGTCCCGGCTCGACCCGGCGCGTGAGGTCGAATCCGTGGAAGGCCAGCTCTTCGACCGGCAGACGGAAGGTCACCGTGCGGCTCTCGCCGGCATCGAGCGTCACCCGCTCGAAGCCTTTCAGCTCCTTCACCGGGCGGGCGATCGAGCCTGTCAGGTCCTGTACATAGAGCTGGACGACCTCCGTTCCGGCACATCGTCCGGTGTTCGACAGCGTGCACTCCACGACGATCGTCTCTTCCGGACCGTAGGTTTCCCGGTCGCAGCGGGGCGCACCGTAGGCAAACGTCGTGTAGGAGAGCCCGTATCCGAAGGGGAACAGCGGCTCCCAACCCGAATCGAGATAGAAGGAGGTGCACCCCGGCGAGGTCTGGCCTGCACGGAGCGGAATCTCATCCAGCAGGATTTCGTTGCCGACGGCCGGGCGTCCCGTGTTGTTGTGGTTGTAGTACATCGGGATCTGTCCCGCCGTGCGCGGAAACGTGACGGGCGTCTTGCCGCCCGGCACGGCGCGTCCGGTCAGCAGGTCGGCGATCGCCTCGCCGCCCGTCGTCCCCGGATGGAACAGGTAGAGCAGGGCGTCGCAGTTCGCAAGGTCGCGTTCGATGGTCAGGGGACGTCCGGCCATGACGACCGCAATCACGGGTTTCCCGCCGGCCCTGGCCGCCGCAAGCAGCCCGCTTTGCGCGCCGGCGAGGTGCAGGTCCGAGAGCGAGTGTGCCTCCCCGGAGAGGATGGCCTCCTCACCCAGAAAAACCACTACGGCATCGGCCCGGCGCGCGGCGGCCGTCACGTGTGCAAACTCCGCCGAGGAGCGGTCCCGGCTGTATTTCAACCCCGGGACGTAGCTGATGTGCAGCCCCTCCACGCGTCGGAGCGCAGTCAGCGGCGTGACCGTATGCCCGGGGTCGGCGTCGAAACTCCATGTTCCGTTCTGGTCGTGCGCCGCATCGGCCAGGGGCCCCGTTACCAGCAGGTTCCGGACCCTGGAGAGCGGCAGCGCCCCGTCGTTTTTGAGCAGGATGGCCGATTCCAGTGCGCAGCGCTTCGCCGTGGCGAGGTGCTCCGGGGCATAGCTTGTCCTTGCGGAGAGGCCCTCGTCCACATAGGGGTTCTCGAAGAGCCCGAGGCGGAATTTCAGCCGCAGGACATGCCGCACGGCATCGTCGACGACCGACTCCGGCACCTCGCCGCTTTCGACCAGTTCACGGAGATGTCCGCTGTATCCGAAGGTCATCATGTCAATCTCCGTTCCCGCGAGGATCGCCTTGCGGGCAGCGTCGCGCTTGTCGGCGGCAAAGCCGTGAGCTACCATCTCGCCCAGGGAATTCCAGTCCGAGACGACCATGCCGTCGAACTGCCACTCCTCGCGCAGAATCTCGTGCAACAGCTCCGGATTGCCCGTCGAGGGGACGCCGTCGATCTCGTTGAACGAGGTCATCACCGTTGCGGCACCCGCCCTTACGGCCGCCTCGAAGGGCGGCAGGTAGAAGTTCCGCAGTTCGCGGGCGGGGATTTTCGTCGTATTGTAGTCGCGGCCGCCCTCTGCGGCGCCGTAGCCGGCGAAGTGCTTGATGCAGGCGGCCAGGGAGGTCGGGTTGCGGAGATCCCCGCCCTGATAGCCGCGGACCATGGCGGCCCCCATGACGGCGGTGAGGCAGGGATCCTCACCGTAGCCTTCGGCAATGCGGCCCCAGCGGGGGTCGCGCGCGATGTCGAGCATCGGCGAGAAGGTCCAGCGGACTCCGGCGGCCGAAGCCTCGACGGCGGCCACCCGGGCCCCTTGCTCCACGAGCTGCGGATCGAACGTCGCGGCCTGCCCCAGCGGAATCGGGAAGAGGGTGTGGAACCCGTGGATGACGTCGCGGCCGAAGAGCAGCGGAATTCCGAGCCGGGACTCCTCGACGGCGATCCGTTGCAGCCGGTTCACGCGCGCGGGATCGACGACGTTGAACAGCGCGCCGCTCTTACCCGTTCGGACCAGTTCTTCCAGATCCCCGCTGTCGACCAGATTCAGCTGCCCGATCTTCTCGTCGAGAGTCATCTCTGCGAGCAGGGTCTCCACGCGGCGGTCGATTTTTGACTCGGCGGAATGGTTGCACGATCCCAGCCCAAGCAGGGCGAGGATCCATACGAAGGAAAAGGTTCTTTTCATGCGGTAGTCTCTATTTCGGGTTATTGGTGCCGTTTGTTTGTGCCGTGTCGGGCTGCGGTCCGAATCCGGGAAAACCGCCCGTGGCGGGCGGAGGTCGGGAAACTTCCCGGGCAGGGTTGCCGGCCGGATGGAAACAAAGATACGGAAATTGCGGCTGCCGTCGGAGCAAATTCATACATTTGTAGCCGTTTTTTTATCCGGCTGCGCGTGTCCGGCAGGGCCGGGACTGCGGGGAAGCGGCCTGCGGCGCTCCTGCGGAGTGTTGCGTCGGGATATCGGGAACCCTTCTCCGCGGCCGCTGGAAGCGGATTTCCGGTGCGGAATCCGCACTCTGGGACTTCCGGGAACCGGCGCACGACCGGACGTGCAGATGAAATTTGCCTTAATGTGTATGATTTTGGCCTTCGGAATAGCAGGAGCGGCCTATATTTGTTAGCGTGAAAAAGGGCTCCACGCCAGGGGCCGGATGCTCCGGGCGCGGAACGCTCCGCCCGACGGGCAAGATGGGAACGACATTAACCGATAACCTGACCAATATGAAAAAAACGAGACTTTTGTTCTTTTTCCTCGCGGCGGCGGCACTCGCTTCGTGTCAGAAGGATCCGACGGAAGACACCCCGGTTCCGGTGAAGGCGGAGTTCCGGGGAACGGCGGTGTTCGAAGCCGTCGGCTCGTCCGAGGAGGCTTTCAAAGTGATGTGGGAGCCCGACGTGGACCGGATCGGCCTGTTTACGGTCGTGGACGGTCGGGTCGAACAGACCAATATATATTATGCCGCCTATTCGGCCGTCGGGGGGACGACGGCATTCATCAGCCCCTCGCCGTCGAAGAGCATCGAATGGAATACCTCCGTGCCGGCGTGCGACGTCTATGCCTACTACCCCTATCGGGTGTCGTACACCGACATGACGGCGATTCCGGTCTCCGTTCCTTCGCGTCAGAGCGGCGAGGCCGGGGGTACGGCGCAAATCAAGAAATCGTTGAACCTCTACGCCGCGGCCGAAGGGGTCCCGACGACGGGAGAGACCGTCGACCTCGATTTCACGAGCGTTGCGGGCGTCGTGGAGGTGCAGTTGACGTCGTCCGTACCCATCCCGGCGGTGCAGACCCTCCGCCTGCGGGCCGATGCGGGCGTTGCGCTGGCCTATGAGGAGGGGACGCTCGACCTGACCAGCGGAGCCGTGACCCTGAATCCGGAGGTCAAACCCTCGAATGTCGTGGAACTCGCGCTGGAAAGCCCCGTGATGATCTACGATACGCCGGTATCGTTCTACCTGCTGGTCAACCGCCTGGCGGCGGGGATCTCGCTCGAACTCGAAGCCGATTACGGCACGAATGTCAAGACACAGTCGCTGGGACGTCTCACCGTCCCCGAGACGGGGCTTCAAGGGGGCATGCTGACCCGCTACGAGGTGCCGTTCGTGTACGAGGGTTCGGAGATCGAGTCCGAGGACCTGAACGCACAGGGCACGGCGAACACCTATCTGGTGACGAAACCCGGCACGACCTACCGTTTCAACGCCATGATCAAGGGCAACGGCGTGGCGCGGAGCTTCACGTGGACCGAAACGGACGGCACGCAGATCACCCGTTCGTACGGCCAGTCCGACCTGTCGATCGTCCCGGCCGACGTGCGGCTGCTGTGGTACAACACGCCGAAGGGCGCCGACGGATGGAGCCACAAGTGTCCCATTGTCGAGACTTCGGTGCAGTATGAACTCGGAACGGTCTATTTCACCACGCCGGATCCGTTCGTGGCGGGCAATGCCGTGCTGGCGGCCTTCGATGCGGGCGGCGAGATCCTGTGGAGCTGGAACATCTGGGCCTCGGAGGGCTACGACCCGGAGGCCTCGGCCGTCCAGACGGGCCGCTACCGGATGATGGACCGCAACCTGGGCGCCATGGCGGGACCCGAGGCGATGAACAGCGCGGATGCCCGTGAGGCGGCGCTGGCCGTCGGCAACTACTACCAGTGGGGCCGCAAGGATCCGTTCCCCGCAGCCGTCGAATACAGCGACAAGGGGCTCGACGGTACGGAGATGTACTGGGGACTGCCGACCTATACGCCGATCGAGTCGTTGCAGCAGGATTGCTCGGCCCAGTCGTGGGGCGCTGCGGACATGATGTTCGGAAACAACGCCTCGGACAACAGCCGACCGCTCGGCACGGTGCTCGGCGCGGGCTTCACGGCCGAGCAGGGCGTGGCCGAAGCGGTCAGGTATCCCTACCGCTGGATCTCCTATACGGGCAGCGACTGCGCCGGCGGCCTCTACCACTGGATGTTCGACTACAACAACCTCTCGTCGACCGAGGAGCGCGGATCGTGGCGTTGCCTGTGGGGTGCTCCGACCATCGGGGCCGTGGAGGCGAACGACAACCTGAAAACCATCTACGATCCGTGTCCGGTGGGCTGGAAGGTAGCTCCTGCCGAGGCATACGCCTATGCGCTGAACGGTCTGGAAAAGAAGACCTACGGCTATCTCAACACCCGCAACGGACTCTATTTCCCGTGGACGGGGCAGCGGCAGGCGGGCTTCGGCGGCAGCCAGATCCGTTCGCTGACGAACGGCACGATGTTCCTTTCGTCGGCCTGCGTTGCGGAGACGACCTTGCAGAAGGGTTATGAAAACGGCATCACGACCGGCGACACCTATACGGGAGCGGGCTACAACGTGCGCTGCGTGAAGGAGGAGGTCGGCGAACTCACGCCTTCGGGCAACGGCCCGCGGTGCGTGCTGATCGGAAACTCCATTACGCGCACGTGGAACACCTACGATCCGGACTTCTTCACGGCGAACAACCTGCTGGCGAAGGGCATCGACGGCCAGACCTCGGCGCAGATCCTCGAACGCTTCTTCTCGGACGTGGTGGTCAACGAGCCGCTGTGCGTGCAGATCGAGTGCGGGACCAACGACATCGCGGACAACGACGGCGCCGCACGCACGAACGAGGAGATTCTCGAAAACGTCCGGACGATGGCCGAGACGGCCGCCTCGAAGGGCATCAAGGTGATCATCGCCTCGGTGCTTCCCGCGGACGACATGTGGTGGAAGGACCCTGCCTGGAAGGAGGAGTTCAATCCGGGCGTTCCGCAGCGGATCCTCGATCTGAACGAGATGTTGAAGGCCTACGCCGAGGAGCAGGGCTTCTCCTATGCGGACTACCATGCGGTGGTCAGGGACGAGAACAACGCCCTCAAAGAGGAGTATCAGGTGGATGCCGTGCACCCGAACCTTGCGGGCTTCAAGGTCATGGAGGAGGTCTTCCTGAAAGTGCTCGAACAGACCCTGCATCCGAATGCCGCGACTCCGGGCGACGGACAGATCGACGATTTCGACAAGGAGGAGTGGAACTAACCCTTAAACCGACACATTGAACATGAAACGAACGACATATTTCATCATGCTGGCCGTGCTGCTGTCGGCCTCATGCGCCCAGGACGGCGGTACGGAATCGCAGCAGGGAGCCGCCCGGACGGGGATCAGCATCCTCGGCACGGCCGTCGGCGACGACTCCGCGGCAGCTGCGGAGAAGGGTACGCGGACCGCTTACGAGGAGAGCGACGCGGCGGTCAAGGTGACATGGGTCGCCGGCGACGCCATCGGGGTCTACACCGAGGTCGACGGGACGGTCCAGGCCGCCAACTACGGATACCGCGCCGGAACGTCGGGCGCCACGACGATGTTCTCGTATCTCTCCGAGAAGGAGGTGGTCGGCTGGGCCGACGAAACTTCGGAACATGACTTCTACGCCTGCTATCCTTACGCCGCGTCGGAATCCGCCGCGGACCCGCACGCGCACCCGCTGACGCTGGCCGCCGAGCAGACGTGGAGCTCCTCGGATCCGCTGGCGCACCTTGCCGCCCATGACTTCATGTACGGCTCGGCGCTCGGGCAGACCCAGGAGTCGGTCGGGGCGCTCAATCCCGTTCCGATCCGCTTCCGGCACCTCTTCTCGATCCTCGAAGTGCGGATCCGGAGCAACCAGTTCGCGGAGGTCGAGGCCGTGAAGTTCCGCTGCACGGATGAATCGGAACCCGTGTCGCTGGGCGAGGGTTCGACCGTGGATCTGGCCACGGGCGAGATCACGCCGGCCAACGGCACGAACGAAATCCGGCTCACCGGAAGCCAGATCACCCAGCTCGGGCAGTACGTCACCTGCCATCTGGTCATCACGCCGGGGCATGCCGGCAAGGAGTTCGAGATCGTGGCGCAGGTCAACGGCAACGATTACGTGATGACGACGCGCACGGCTCCCGACGGAGGCATCCAGCCGGGCAAGACGCTGGTCGTCTCGGCCGATCTGACGGTCTCCGACGAGGATGCCTATCCGACGATCGATTTGAGCGAGGGCGGCTGTGCCAATACCTACTACGTGACCAAGCCGGGCGAACTGTACAGGTTCCGGGCTGATGTGAAGGGCAACGGCAAGGCATTGTCACTTGCCGGACTCTCCTATACGGAGGCGGACCTGCAAATCGAACCGAAAAAGGCGCTGATTCTGTGGTACGACTGCGTGCAGACCACCTACACGCCGTGGAAGGATGCGTGCCCGATCGTCAAGAGTTCCGTACAGCTGTCGGGCGACGGATATGTCTACTTCTCCACGCCGAAGGACTTCATCAACGGCAACGTGGTGATCATTGTCCTCGATACGGATCTCGGTTACGACGAGATCCAGGTGGACGCGAAGCGTCAGTTGAGCAATGCCAATATTCTGTGGAGCTGGAATCTGGTCTGCACGGAGGGTTACGATCCCGACGTGGATCCGATCACCGTGGGCGATTATACGTTCATGAGCCGGGACCTGGGAGCCGTGATCGACCTGGAAGACATCTGGATCGACGGGAAACGGAACGATGTGGCGGCCACCTCACTCAACGGCAACCGGTACCAGTTCGGGCGCAAGGACCCGCGTCCCCATATTCCGGACTATATGAGTCTGCAGGTGGATTACATGACAGGCCTGTGCTATACGGCGGCCTATACGCCGATCCCGGTTCTCGGGCTTTCGTTCGATATGAACTATGACCGGGGCCACATGGAGAACCAGCTCTTTATTGATGGGTCGGATGGAACGTGGATTAACATCGAAGAGGAACTGGGAAGCGGTTATGCCTTGTCTGCTGCACTGGATCTGATGGCCAAGAACCCGCATCTGTGGATATTCAAGTCCAATTCCCATTGGATTCCCAATACGGATGCGGCCAAGTCCGTGTGGGGTACACCCAGAGACGGTTCGGCCGAGAAGAAGACCATTTACGACCCGTGTCCGGCCGGGTGGAAGGTGGCCAGCGATGCGGCTTGGGAGGCTCTGATTGCCGATTATTCCCGGTTTACGATCAGCACGGAGTTCGATCGGGGCTATCTGTTCGATAATAAATGGTTTTTCCCCTTCAACGGCGGGGTCTATAACAGTCAGGGCAAACCCGCCACGGCAGGCTATATCGGAAGTTGTGGTGCGGCCATTGCGGCTTCCTATATGACCAGCGGCCCGATAACCAATTTCGAATATGCCCGTCTCTATGAGTTGGTTGGCGATGCCTATTACAAGGCCGGAGCAACCATGACAAAAGTGGAGAAGAGACACATTTCCAGTACCTACGGAGGGAATGTGCGTTGCGTGAAATTTGCGGAGGATTAGACCTTCCCGGATCTCCGGAAATGTGCGGAGAGCGGTGCACGTTGGGTGCGCCGCTCTCCTTTTTTGTTGCTTCTCTTCTGTGTGGGCTGAACTTCGGCATGCCGACTGTCCGTCGCCGGGTCCGGTGTCTGCCGGGTCCGGGAGCTCGTTGTCGGGTGCCGGATGCTTTCCGTCCGGGAAATCCGTCCGGGAGTCTTGTCCGAAAACTCCGCCCGGAGCGCCCGGATGCACGAAAACGGGGCGGAACCGTCAGAAAGGTTCCGCCCCGTCGGTTTATGGGAAGGAGGGATTTACAGCAGGAATCCGACCGAGATCGTGAAACACTGGTCGAGGGGATCGTCGGCGGCTCCGCCGAAGCGCCAGGCGGCGTCGCAGCGTACCGGCCCGACGATGAATCCGCATCCGGCGGCGGCATGACCGCCGGTTCCGAGCGCTGATTCCGTGCAGTATCCGGCGCGGATCACGCCGTGGCGCAGGAAGAGGTATTCGGCGCCGAACGATGCGTCGAAAGGCCCTCCGGAGAATCGGTATCCGAGATCGAGGGCCACGCGCAGCGTGTGGTTGCGGTGCGGGGTCAGCCAGAGGGCACCTTCGGCCGATCCGCGGGTCGGGAGGCGGAGGCTCCGTCCGTCGGATCCCGGGACCTCGGGACCCAGGTCGGCAACCCGGATGCCGGCGGTCCAGCCGGCCTTTCCGCTCTTTCCGAACCCTCCGCGCAGGGCGGCAGCCAGATCGAACGACACACCCTGGAACGGAGCTTCGCCGATGTCGAGGTCGGAGCGGACGTAGCGGGCCGTAAGCGATACGGCGATCCGTTTTCCGAAGATCCGGGCATATCCCGCTTCGGCCGCGAGGTCCCACGGTCGGGCCGTTCCGGCGGGGAATCCGTCGTTGTCGGTCATCGGGATCTCCATGCCGCCGAAACGGCGGACGCCGGCCAGCACGGCGTTGCGGCCGTCCGGAGACCAGTATCCGGCGGCATTCCACAGCCGGTCGTCGCCGGAACTGCCCAGCGCTCCGGCCGAGAGCCCGGCTCCGGAGCGCTTCTCTCCGAAGAGCGCGACGGCCGCATTGCCGCAGATGGCGAAGGGGTTGTCCGGCAGTGCGGCTCCGGCACCGGCCAAGGCGGCCGTCCGGGCGTCGTTCTCCATCCGCAGGAGCGGCAGGGAGTTCTCCGTCTGGGCCCAAGCGGTGGAAACAGCGGTCGAGAGCACCAGAACGGCAGCGGAACGCAGCGATGCGATACGGTGTTTCATGATGTGTTCAGCGTTTGATGAAGGGTATGTCGAACGTCTTTCCGTAATAGTCCACCTTGCAGGTGTAGACCCCGGGCACGAGGTCGGCGACGTTCATCCAGCCCGTATTTCCGTCTTCGTTCTCGCGGATCGAGACCGTGGCGTTGAGGAGGTCGCGTCCCGTGCGGTCGCAGATCCGGACCGGGAAGCTGCCCGTGGCTCCGGGGATGCGCAGGTTCAGCCGCTCCGTACACGGGTTCGGGAAGAGCTCCACGGCCGCGCCCGTACCGTCGACCGTGATGCGCAGCGGGGCCGAGGCGGAGCCGCCGTAGCGGTCCTGTGCGATGACCGTCAGCGTGGAGATTCCCGTTGCGACGGGTTGCAGCCGGAGCTCGGAGCCGGAGATGCGCCCTTCGACGACGCTTGCCGACGGGAAGGAGACGAAATAGGAGAGTTGGTCCTTCGGGGCGTCGGGATCGCTGAACCATTCGTTCAGGTCGATCGCGATGCCGTCGCGGTCGCTGCTCGCGAGGAAGAGGGCCGGCAGCGGGCCGTTGGCCGAGGGCGGCGTGTTCTCCGAGGTGGCGGCCGCCAGTTCGAAGGGCTCCGCCGGGGTTCCGTAACGGCTTTTGCTGATGATCGAGACCCGGTATCCGGTCTGCGGATCGAGCCCTTCGATCGTATGGGAGCCGGTGCCGCCGACCTCCGCGTCGGGTATTTCCACGGCCTCTTCCCGGAGCGTTTTGCCGGATTCCGCGCTGACGACCCGGAGGTCGTAGGAGGTGACGGCGCGTCCCAGATAATCGGCCGGGACCGTCCATTGCAGTGTCAGACGGGTGCCTCCGCCCGTTGCGGCCGCCTCGCGGACCGGCTCCGGCACGGCATCCCGGAAAAAGAGGTATTCGGCGTCGACGAGCCCGCTGCCGAGCTGCCCGACATACTCGGGGTTGTAGTTCTCGACCAGCTGGCGCCGTCCCGATCCGAGGAGCAGCTCTTTGAGCCGGTCGCTGGTGAAGCCCGGACCTCCGAACTCCGCCACGGCCAGCGCCGCGATGCCCGAAACCTGGGGACAGGCCATCGAGGTCCCGGATGCGAATCCGTAGTGTCCGTCGGGAATCGTGCTGTATACGCCGTAGCGTTCGTCGCCGTTGTTGGCATCGCCGCCCAGCGCGGCGATGTCGATCCAGTCGCCGTAGTTCGACGAGGAGGCCTTGCGCAGGTCGGCACCCAGCGACGCCACGGCCACCACGGGCTCATAGGCTGCCGGATACTGCGGCGTGGCGACTCCGTCGTTGCCGGCGGCGAAGATCACGATGCCGCCCTTCATGGGTCCGATCTGGTTCCCCTGCTCGTCGCATCCGGCATGTTCGATGAAGTAGTCGATGGCCTCCTTGCCCGATTGCGAGAGGTCCGACACTCCGACGTAGTTCCAGCTGTTCTGACTGATGACGGCGCCGTGGTCGGCGCTCCACGTCATGAGCTCCTCGATGCTGGCCGAACCGACGTCGTCGAAGACCTGGCAGCACATCAGCCGGACGCCGCTCTCGGGGCTTCCGTCCCCGCCGGCGATGCCGCAGATGCCGACTCCGTTGTTGTTGACTGCACCGATGATCCCCGCGACATGGGTTCCGTGGTCGCTCGGCGTGATTTCGTAGTTCCGGCGGTTGAAGTTGTAGCCGCAATGTCCCTCGCCGTCGTCCCACATGTTGGCGGCCAGGTCGGGATGGGTCCAGTCGATGCCGCCGTCGGCCACGGCAACGATCACCTCATGGCTTCCGGCCGTGACGCTCCATGCCGGGCGGACGTTGAGATCGGCCCCTTCCCGCTGTCCGGAGAGCGTTCCGTCGTTGCAGAGGAACCACTGGTTGTCCTGCAAGGGGTCGTTGAAGGGCGCGACCGAGAGGTCCGGAACCGCCGCGGCACGGACGACCGGCTTTGCGGCAGTCGGGACCATGCGGTAGACGGGCTCGATGCAGACCACCTCGTTGGGATGCCCGAAGCGGGCCATGGCCTCGCCGACCGACAGCTCCGGGTCGACGAGCACGTCGTACCAGCGGTGCAGACCGGCCTTGCGGCGGCGTTCGCGGAAGCGCTCTCCGTCGGAGAAGACGCGGCGGATCGAGTACGCTCCGGCGCGGGTCGCGGCGGCGTCGAAGCCGGGGCATCCCGAACCGCCGCTGCGCGTGAAGGCCCGCGTGTCGAGGTCGGCGTCCGCATCGCGGAGCTTGACCCGGAACATGCCGGGGATGCAGGATTCGTCCCGCGGCGATGTCGCGGGAGCGGACGGCGTGTCGTCCGGCGCATCGGCGCATCCGGCCGACAGCAGCAAGGCGAGGATAAACAAACGGTGCTTCATCGTTTTTTTGCGAAAATGTCCGGAAACCGGCGTGTGCCGGTTCCCGGACGGATGTGGAATCTTGTGCGGCGGCTATTGTACGAACTTGATTTCGTAGAACGAGTCCGTGCAGACGAAGTGGTCGGCCGCCGGTGTCGTGCCCTGTTTCCAGGCCAGGGTCTGCATCGTCTGTCCGGAGATGCCGTCCAGCAATCCCTGGAACGTATAGGGCTCGTAGAGCTTCATCGTGTGGTCGGGATAGTGGATGAAGGTCAGGCGGTCGTTCACCTCCTTGTCGTAGCAGACGGGGTTTCCCTGGCCGTCGAACACGGGATTGCCCTGCGGATCGGTGGTCTGGATCTGGCACGTGTAGGAGAGCGTCCAGGTCTTGCTGGCGGCGTATTGCTCGAAGTCGTCCTCGACGAAGGCGTTTTCGCGCGTGAGGGTTCCGACCTGCTTGCCGTTGACCATGAATTTGAGCGTCGTGGGCGTGACGATGCGCTGGCTTTCGCGCACGGCCTCGACATACTCTTCGGGTTCGTATCCCGAGGGGAGCAGCGTGAGCCGCATGTCGTTGGCGGTTTTGCTGCCGCGGATGATGATCCCGGGTCCCGGGTCGATCCGCATGAACGAGAATTCGTAATCGCCTTCGAGTCCCTGGTATCCGTAGTCTCCGGGGAAGGCGAAGAAGTGCAGGTAGTCGTTGTAGTCGACGAATTTGAGCATCGGTCCCGTGGCGTATTCGACGGCGTAGGTCGTCTCCACATAGGTGTTGTCAGCGAAGGTCGAGCCTTCGAACCAGGCGCGGACCCGATGTCCCTCGTCGAAGCGGAGCACGTAGATCCAGCCGCCGTATTTGAGGCTCTCGCTGGGGTAGTACTCCATGATCCAGGTTTTGCCGTCGAGCAGCGCCTTTTCGTAGCGTTCGAGCCCCTGCTCGATGCGTTCGGCGGCGGACTCCTCGAAAATATAGTCGTCGTCGCAGGCCGTCGCCGCCAGAAGCGTCACGGCGAGGAGCGACAGTATGTTGGTTCGTAACTTCATGTTGTCAGCGTGTTAGTCTTCCAGATTGTCCCAGTCGATTTCATGGACGCGGCTCGTGCGGTCCACATAGATGTCGTGCCAGCGGTACACGTCGATGTCGAATTCATCCTGCAACCAGGCGATGAGAATGTCGCGTTTCTTTTCGATCTGCGCACGGGCCTCGGCGCTTTGGATCGAGTTCAGGGTGCTCTCCCACCACGCGGCATCGTTTCCGACCAGCGCGGCCACCATCACGGCGATGTCCTCGGCCGGGGTCGAACGGGCGTAGTTCGAGAGGAACCCGTTTTCGAGGTAGTCGCTCGGGGCGTTCGTGTACTGGTCGCCGATGTAGCCGTCTTTGGTGATCAGGTCATATTCGATGGGTACGGCGCGGTTGCCGTCGAGGATGTGCGCGAACTCGTGGATCATCGTGCCGGTGATCTGTTCGCAGTCCGTGGTGCGGTCGAAGAACTTCACGCCGAGGAGGTTGATCTGGATGCCGTTCTCGGCCGAGGCGAGCACGACCTTGCCCGTGCCGTCGATCTCGTAGCTGCCGACCAGGAAGAGCAGACGCGGGAAGTAGGTCCGGGCCAGCAGCAGCGGGTCCTCCTGTTCGGACATCAGTTCGGCCATTCCGTCGAGGAGCACGAACTTGATGAGTTTGGCGATTTCGATCGACTTGTCCAGGGGCGGAGGCGCCACCCAGTAGTTGAAGTGGGTCTCGCGGTCGGGCATGCGGTACTCGAAATTGACGTTGTAGGGTTCGACGTAGTGTCGTTCGAGCCAGAGGTCGAATTCGCTCTTCTCCTCCTGGTCGTTATCGTCGAAGATGCTCGGTCCGCCGGGTTCGTCGCTGTTGCAGGCGCAGGCGGCGGCCAGCAGGAACAGGACCCCCAGGGATTTGAAAAACAGCTTTTTCATAGGACGGTTCATGGTTTACGGTTTATTGGCGGAACGGGTGGTTCGGAGCATCCGCATTCCGGGGGTTGGGTTCCACGCCGGCGGTGATCACCTCGGCGGGGAGCTGGATGGCGCGTCGCAGATCCTTCTCGTCGAGCGTGGCGGCGACCCGGAATCCGGTGGTCTGGGTATCGACATAGTCGATGTTGTCGAAACGGTCGACGACGATGCCGTACCGTTTCACGTCGCCCCAGCGCAGCCCGTCGGCGATGGTCTCGATCCGGCGGCAGAAGAGCAGACACTGGATCATGTACTCCTGTTCGCCGGGTTCGACGGTCAATCCGTGAGGGTGGAGCGGCTTGCGGGAGGTCGGGGCCGCGGAGGTGTACTCGGCGATGTAGTTCTCCGATGCGGGGTCTCCGTAGACCTCGTTGATCCGTTCGCGGGTCAGGTGCACGATGCCGTGCTCGCCGACCGTGTAGTAGGAGTTGTTCCAGATGTCGAGGTCCTCGACCGCGGAGTCGTAGTCCTTGAGGTGGATGTACGCCTCGGCGCGGTTGAGCAGGGTCTCGTTGGTCGTGAAGGCCACCATCGTCGAACGGGAGTATCCCACGCCGGTGATCATGTCGGTCGTCTGCCACTGGCTGGGCCACTTCGGCATGTAGATCTTCTCGATGTTGTCGTTGATGTAGGGGCGGTACCGGTACATGTCGAGATTCTTGTATCCGTACAGGTCGTAGGTGCCGCCCATGGGCCGCTTGGCACGGTAGGTCTCGTGCTTGGAGATGCGGTAGGTGTGGGTGAAGCGGCTGCCCGAACTGCTCCATGCGTTGAAGAGCGATCCGTTGCTCGAAAACAGGGTGGTGAGCATCAGGCTGAATTCGTTGTTGACATCGACGTATTGCAGCGCCTGGTCGCCCCAGTCGGCGGTTTTGGCGTCGGCCCAGTCGCGGAGCACGAGGGCGGGGTTGCTGCCGAGAACCTCGTCGGCGCACTCGATCACGCGCTCCCACTTCATGTAGTAGAGGTAGAACCGCGATGCGAAGGCGTATGCGGCGCTGCGGTTGAAGTGGTACTTGGGCACCGAATAGGCGCTGTCGTCGATCAGCGGAAGCCCCTCCTCGATGTCGGCGGCGATCTTTTCGTAACACTCCTGCAACGTGCCGCGCCCGATGGCGGGTTTGAGCTCCGTGACGGGTTCCGTGACGTAGGGGATGCCGAGGTATTCAGCGGCCTTCTCGGGGTGGTAGGGCAGGCAGTAGAGCATCGTGAGGCAGAAGTGCGCATAGGCGCGGCAGAGCAGGGCCTCACCCTTGGCGGGGAGCAGCTCGTCGGGGGTTCCCAGCTTCTCGATGGCTTCCAGGGCCACGTTGGCGTGCTCGATGCAGAGGTAGTAGACGCGCCAGGTCTCGGAGTTGCTCTCGTTGTCGGCATCGACGATGTCGGACCAGTAGGCGTTCTGTTCGAGGATCCGCCAGGAGTTGGGGTCGTCGGCGCCCTGATCGTCCACGTTGTCCGACGAGAATTCGCACATGCGGACGTAGGTGCGGTCGGGATAGGCCGAGACGAGGAGCTTGTAGATCTTCTCCGGGGAATCGAGTTCGGCCCGGTTGTCGGGCAGCTCGTCGAGGAACTCCCCGCAGGCGGAGAAGAGCGTCAGACAGGCGCCGGCCAGCAACGCGAGGAACGGATATTTCGTTTTCATATCGTTAGAAACTGATTCGAAGCGTTAGGGTAAATTGTTTGGGCATGGGGGTTGCGACGCCTCCGGAGTTGAAGAATTCGGGGTCCTGGCCTTTGAGTCTCTTGTCCGAATAGATCAGGAAGGGGTTCGTGGCCTGGAATTTCAGCGCCAGACCGCTCATGCGGAGTTTCGAGGTGATGCTCTTCGGGAAGTCGTAGTTGAGCGAGATCTCCTTCATGCGGATGAAGTCACCCTTTGCGACGCGCTCCGTGGAGTAGTTGTAGGCGTTGTAGGCCTTGCTCAGGTTCTGGATCTCGTTGTTCTGACGCGCGCTGGCGATCACGGGGATCGTGGTCCGCTTCTCGTCGCCGGGGTTGATGAAGCGGTCCTTGAATTCGCGCGGCATGGCCGTCAGATCGGAGTAGGCGCTCGAAAAGATCGGATCGAGACGCACGAAGTTTCCGAACGAGTAGGTCATGAAGACGTTGAGCGTGAAACCCTTGTAGCGGAATACGTTCCCGAAGCTTCCCGTGATGGTGGGATCCACCGGACCCTCGTAGACCAGGTGGTCGAAGTTCTGGGTCTCCTGGAAGTTGATGCCCGTCGAGGTGATGGTTCCGTCGGAGTTGAGGAACGTGGGGATACCCATGTCGTCGAGTCCCATGAACTGCAACGAGAAGAGCGATCCGCGGGGTTTCCCTTCCAGCGAGAATCCCGATCCGGTGATGAATCCCATGATGTTGGTGTCGGAGCGGAGCTTGGTCACCGTGTTGTCCATCCAGGAGAAAATGAAGCTGCTCTCCCAGGAGAAGTCCTTCTTCTGGATGTTGCGCGTGAAGAGCGAGAGTTCGACGCCGTGGGACTTCATGGCGGCGACGTTTCCCATCTGGCTGACGAAACCGCCCAGACCCGGGGTGATGGTGTATCCGATCAGGTCGAAGTTGTTGCGCTTGTAAGCGTCGACCGAGAGCGAGATGCGGTTGTTGAGGAATCCCATGTCGAGACCGATGTTGAACTCGTGTTTCTTCTCATAGGTGAGTTCGGAGTTCTCGTTGGCGGAGATGACCAGTCCGGATTCGGTGATGTCGGTGTCTCCGCGCCAGGGGTTCGTGGGATAGATCGTGACGGTGGAGTTGCTGACCGACGAGGGTCCGCGGTCGGCCGTCAGCGAGTAGGAGAGACGCAGGGCGAGGGTCGAGATCGCAGGGTTGAGCGCCTCGAAGAAGGCCTCCTGATCGACGGCCCACTTTCCGGCGACGTTCCAGGTCGGGAGCCAGCGTGCCTGGCGCGAGCGTCCCAGCCGGTTCGAGCCCTCGTAGCGGATTGTACCGTTGATCGTGTAGCGGTAGTCGTAGGAGTAGGAGGCTGTTGCGGCGAATGCGACGTTGCGCTCGCTCGTGTTCGACATGCTGTAATACTGCGTGTTGTCTTCGATCTGCTTCTTGAAGAGGTCGAGAATGTAGTAGGGGGTGTTTCCGAGCGAGTATTGCAGACCCCATCCGGTGAAGGCGGTCGACGAACGGTCGAGGGCGTTGATCTCGGCGGCGGCGTAGGCATTGACGATGTGCTTTTCGTTGAAGACGTCGTTGTAGGTCATCGAGGCGCGGAAGTCATAGCTGTTGGCGCGGTAGTCGTTGCGGCGGTAGATACCTCCCTCGGGCAGGATCGAGTACTTCTCGGTCGAGGTGTCGGGGTTGTCGTAGAGATAGGGGTTCAGCCCCTGGATCACCGAGTTGGGCATCGAGCGGTAGGTTTCGGCCATGTTCGAACCCTCCTTGACGTGGTGTTCGGTGGTCGAGGCCGAGTATTTGATGGCTCCGAGGGCCGCGACTTCGAGTTTCGGGGTGATCTTCCATTTGAGTTCGGCCTGGAACTTCGTGTCCACGACGTTCAGATCCATGTAGTTCTTCGACAGCTCGTCCTTGATGTTGAAGGGCGTGTAGTTGCGCGTGTAGAACTCGTCGGGGTCGAGCGTGCGCGAGGTGCGCAGCGCATAGGAGTAGGGGTTGATGTCGAAGTCGCGCGTCACGGTGCCGAACACGGGGTCGGTCTCCGAGCTGAGGGTTCCGGGTGCGCGCTGCTGGCGGTAGGAGGCGTTGCCGATGATATTGAGCGTGAGTTTGTCCTTGAGGATGTTCTGCGTGGTGTTGAAGAGCGCGGTGTAGCGGTTGACCTTGCTCTGGATGGTCCAGCCCGGATCGACCAGGGCGCCGACCGACGCATAGTAGGATCCCTTCTCGGACCCGGAGGAGATGCTGACCGAATGGCTGTGCTGGATGCTTGCGCGGAAGAGCTCCTTGAACCAGTCGGTATTGCGGAATTCGGCCTGGCGCAGGTAGGCGTTCCGGCCCTCGACCGTGTTGGGCACGCCGTAGCCGGTCGTGGGGTCGTAGGAGTTGATCAGCTGCGACATCTTGCCGTAGACGCCGCTGCTCGATGCGTAGACGTTGTCGGCGTAGTTGAGCCAGCCCTTGTCGTACATCTCCTTGTAGACGGCCATCTGCTCCTGGGAGTTCATGATGTTGAAGTTCGCGTAGGAGGGGATCAGGCGCATGGAGTACTCGCCGGTGTAGCTGACGCGGGCCTCGCCGGCCTTGCCCTTCTTGGTCGTGACGACGATCACGCCGGCCATGGCGCGGGCGCCGTAGATCGAGGTTGCGGAGCCGTCCTTGAGGATCTGGAAGCTCTCGATGTCGTCGGAGTTGAGTCCGGCGATGGCGGAGCTGATGAGCGTCGTGGCGTCGCCCGACGAGAGGGAGTTGGCGTCGACGTCGACGACATCCTCCATGATCACGCCGTCGACGACCCAGAGGGGTTTCGAATCGCCGTAGATGGAGGTGGCGCCGCGGACGCGGATCTTGGGTGCGGCGCCGAACGTACCGGAGACGTTCTGCACGGAGACGCCGGCGGCACGGCCTTCGAGACTGCGGCTGATCTCGCCGATACCGTCGAGTTTGACGTCGGAGGCGACCAGCTGGTCGGTGGCTCCGGTGAAGATGCGCTTGTCCATCTTCTGCATGCCGGTCACGACGACCGAGGCGATCTGCTGGGAGCTGGACGTGAGGTCGAAGTCGATGCGGTCGGCATCGGCGGTTTTTTCGAGGTTGTCGTACCCGAGGAAGCTCACGCGCAGGACGGCGCCGTGGGCGACGTTTTTGAGCGTATAGATTCCTTCGGGGCCGGTAGTCGTGGCGTTGTTGGTCCCGACGACCTGGACGACGGCGCCGATCATCGGGAGGCCGGTTTCATCGGCGACCCGACCCGTTACCGTGCGGGTTTGCTGGGCTGCGGCGTACCCGAGCGTCCCGGCGAGCAACAGAACAAGTAGTATGAATCTTTTCATGAAGCGTGAAATCTGGGTTTGAGGTTGGTCTGCGGTGCGGGGGCGCGGCGGGGATGGCGGGCAGCCCCGCCGCGCTGCGCATCACGGGTTTTCGGAGGTCAGTACGCCTTCGAGATGACGAGGTTGTCGGTGGAGAACAGGTTCGTCTGGAAGTTGAAGTAGGCCGGGCCCTTGAAGATCTTCATCGTCTCGGCGACGCTTCCCGAACCCTTTCCGCTGTCGGCGAAGGAGAGTTTCACACGGTTTTCGTTGTCGTCGTACTCGGGCGTTGCCGACCAGCAGATCGTATCGCCGCTGTACGTGAAGATGTAGGTTCCCTTGCCGTTGATGAGGCCGTTGTAGTGGAGGTTGTAGAAGTTCGACCCGTCGTTGCCCATCTCCTGTGCGCCGTAGATGAAGACCTTTCCGTCCTCGTATCCGGCCCGGACGGGATAGGTCGTGTTGATTTCGTCGACACCGACGAACCAGAGGTTGTAGTCATACCCGTCGATGCGGCGGCTGATGATGATCGACGTCGGGCCGCCCTGCTCTGCCGACTGGTCGCACTGGTCGATGCGCCACTCGCCGATGAGGAATTCGTAGGGGTTCATCCGTTCGAGTTTGAGCGTTACGGGAACCTCCTCGCCCTCTTCGGGGACGAAGAGCACGCGGCCGTCGACTTCGTAGTTTCCGGGGTCCTTCGAGGTGAAGTCGACGACCTTTCCGTCGGCGGATTTTTTCCACGAGAAGGTCTCGTCGGGATTGGCTTCGGCGACGATCTCATAGGCGCATGAGGCGATGATCTCGACGGAGATCGTGCGTTGGTCGGAGGTGAAGTTGAGGGTCGTGGGGGTGATGACGGGCCCTTTGAGGCGGTCCTGCGTCACGGAGAACTGCTCCGAAGGGAGTCCTTCGGCCGACACGGTGACGGTGGCCGTACGCTCCTTGTCGCCGAGGTTCTCGTAGAGGTTGAACGCTATGGTGCGGTTGTCGAAGACCGTCACGGGACACCACTCCGGGTTGCTCGACTCGGCGGTTACGGTCTTGTTTCCTGCATACACGTCGACACTGCCCAGACCGCCGCGGTGGTCGAACTGGGTTTTCGAAGGCGCTCCGAGCGAGATGGCGTTTACGGATCCGCCCTCCTCGTCACTCTGGCATCCCGTCAGCGCGAGAACGCCCGTCACAACAAAAAGCAAGATTTTTTTCATCAGTCGGTTTTTTAAGGTTTCTGTTTCCATTCTATATTATAGGTCTTGCAGTAGTTTCCGACCCGGGTTTTTCCGAGTATAAAATTAGGTTTCGCCCGTCACGGAGCGAGACAATATCATTCATTTTTACGATAAAATCGGATTCCGGCCCGGAAAAGGCCTTTCGGGAGTCCTTCGGGTCACTCTTTACCCTCGGGGCGCGCGTTCTGGCGTTCGAGGTTGCGGAGGAATTCGGTGGGCAGGACCCCGAACTGTTTGGCGAAGCACTTGGCGAAATAGGACGACGAACTGAACCCGGCGATGAACCCGATTTCGGAGATGCGGTAACGCCCCTCGGCCAGCAGTCGCGAGGCCTCTTTGAGCCGGATGAGCTTCATGAAGTCGTTCGGGGTCATGCCCGTGACGGCTTTGAGCTTCTTGAAGATCGACGTGCGGCTCATGGCGAGTTCGCGGGCGAGGAGTTCGACCGAGAGATCGGGCTCGCTCATGTGTGCGATGATGATGCTCCGGCACCTGTCGATGAACTCCTCGTCGAGTCGGTTGTGGGAGATGGTCCGGAACTCGCTCATCGGCGCTTCGGAATAGTGGCGCCGGATCTCGTCGAGGCGCACGAGGAGATTGGCGATCTGGGCTTTGAGGTGCTCGGGCGAGAAGGGTTTCTCGATGTAGGCGTCGGCTCCGCATTCGAGACCTTCGATCTTGGTGCCGAGGTCGGTTTTCGCCGTCAGCAGGATGACCGGGATGTGG
This sequence comes from Alistipes sp. An66, assembly GCF_002161445.1. Lineage (GTDB taxonomy): Bacteria > Bacteroidota > Bacteroidia > Bacteroidales > Rikenellaceae > Alistipes > Alistipes cottocaccae. Next base: position 112,588 of record NZ_NFHT01000001.1, on the reverse strand, counting down.
CTCGTTCCGATGTCGTTCTTGATCCGGCGGCAGAGTTCGATGCCGTCGATGCCCTCCATCATGATGTCGCTCACGACAAGATCGATGTCGTTGTTGCGGAGCAGGTCGAGAGCCTGTTCGCCGCTTTCGGTCGAGATGACGAAGTAGTCGTTCCCGAGCACCCGGACCAGGAAATCCAGGATCTCCACGTTGTCGTCCACGACCAGCAGCGAGCGGGTGCGCTTCCTGGTCTCCGCCGTACCGTCTCCGGAAATCGCCTGTGCGTCGGCATCGGCGGGCTCTTTCGTGCCGGATTCCGGCATGTCATCCGTCTCGGGACGCCCGGCGTCGGGCTGCGGGGCCGGGACGGCCGTCCCGGAACGCGGCGCATCCGCTCCGGCCTCGCTCTCCGGAGCAGATGCGGGAGCCTTCTCCTGCTTCGGGGATTCCGGGGCGGGATGGGGCAGGAAGAGCCTGAACAGGGCGCCCGGCTCCCCGTCGTCGCGGGCCGACGCCGTGATCGTGCCGTTCATCAGCCGTACGTAGGTCCGGCACATGTGCAGACCGATCCCGACCCCCCCCCGACCGTCGGCAGCCTTGTTGTTGCTGGCCTGGTAGAAGGCGTCGAAGATCCGTTCGCACTCGTCGGGCGGGATGCCCGGCCCGTCGTCGCGGACCGTCATTCCGATTCCCTGGTCGGAGGCGGTGAGCCGGATGTCGATTTCGCGCCGTGCGAATTTCACGGCGTTGGAGAGCAGGTTGTTGATGATCTTCGTCAGGGCGTCGCGGTCCGAGACGATCGTCGGACCGTCGTCGGGGATCTCCTCGACGAGGCGGATGCCGCGTTGGAGGAGCGTGGGGCGGAACAGGTCGAGCAGTTCGCGGGTCAGGGCGCCGACGTCGCACGTGTCGTACCGCAGCTTGCAGTTGTTGGAGTCGATCTTCCGGAAATCGAGCAGCTGGTCGACCAGCGTGCGGAGCCGATGGTAGTTGCGTTCGATGACCGAGAGGTATTCGCCGTACTCGTCGTTGACGCTCCGCGATTTCATCACATACTCCAACGGTCCGATGATCAGGCTCAACGGTGTTCGGATCTCGTGAGCGATATTCGTGAAGAAGCTGATGCGCTGGTCGTACATCCGGCGTTCGTTCTCGCGCCGGATCTGGTCGATCTTCGCGCGGTGTTTTTTCTCGGAGCGCATGAGCAGGAGCCGGATCCCGATTCCGAAGGCGGCGAGGAGCAGGCAGGCGTAGATCGCCAGGGCGGGTTTCGAGAGCAGGAGCGGCGGGAGGATTTCGAGGGTCAGGACCGTCTCGGGGGTCTCCCAGTTGTGTTCGCCGGTTCCGGCCTGTACGCGGAACCGATACTTGCCGGGAGTGAGGTTGTTGTAGCTGACCGATGCGTTCCGGCTGTCGGTCGTATGCCATTTGTCGTCGAAGTCGTCGAGGCGGTATCGGTACCGGAGGCTTCCGGGCGAGAGGTAGCTCAACGACGAGAAGGTGAACCCGACGGCATTCTGACGGTGTTTGAGCGTGATGTGCGAGGTCCGTTCGACGGGCTCCCGGAGGATGGCGTCCTTCCGGGAGGCGTCGGGGCGCACCGAACGGTTGTCGAGGGTGAAGTCCGTGATGGTGACGGGCGGGAAGGGCTTGTTGCCGATGACGTCGCGCGGGTTGAAGAGGCAGAGTCCCGAGGTCGTGCCCAGCAGGATGCGGCCTTCGGGAGTCCGGAGCCCGAGGTTTGAGACGAACAGGTCGCTGCACAGTCCGTCGGCGCTGGTATAGCGTCTCAACTGCCCCGTGTCGGGGAAGAAGGCGGCCAGCCCGCGGTCGGTGGCGATCCAGAGGCATTCGCCGTCGGGAACGATATGGACGATGTTGCCTCCGGGGAGACGCAGTTTTTCGTAGCGGATGAAACGCTTCTTGTCGTGGTCGTAGCAGCAGAGTCCGTATCCGGTGGTTCCGACCCACACGCGGTTGGCACGGTCGACGGTCAGGGCGCTGATCGTATTGCGGCTGATGGTGGCCGGGTTGTCGCGGTCGTATTCGAAGTGTTCGAGCCGGTCGGTGCGGGGATCGAGGGTGTAGATGCCGTTGTCGGCGGTTCCGATCCAGATCTCACCGTCGAGATCTTCGGTGATGGAGCGGATCAGGGTGTTGGGTCCTTTGGGCAGGAAGCGGTCGAGCGTCCGGTCGTAGTAGTAGACGCCGACGGAGGTTCCGGCCCAGATACGGCCGCTGCTGCTGCGGAAGAGTCGGAAGACGCGCGAACTGGGATCCGTGGCGTCGTTGAGGTAGAAGCGCGATCGTCCGCTTTTCAGGTCGACGGCCTCGATGCCGTACTGGAAGGCGGCGATCCAGAGCGTTCCGTCGTCGATGAGCATCGAGTGAATGTCGTGTCCGGTACTGCCGGGGTGGCGGCTTTCGCGGTAGACGGAGATGGTTCCGGCGCGTTCGTCGAAGCGCAGGATGCGGTTGTCGGGGGTTCCGAGCAGGTAGGTGCCGTCGCCGGCGGGGCAGATCGTGTTGACGACATGGCCGCTGTTGATGCGCTCCTCCTCGCGGAGCATGTAGCAGGTGAAGTCGTTGTGTGCGGGGTAGAACTCGATGCCGTTGTTGAGGGATCCGAACCAGAAGTTGCCCTCGCGGTCTTTGAGGAAGGTATAGACGCTGATGTATCCGGTCCGGGTGAATCCGGCGGAGTTCGTATCGGCGGGTTGGAGTCCGAGTTCGGAGATGCGGAACCGTGCCGCGCCGTTTTCCGTGCAGACGAGCAGCTCGCCGGGAGCCGTCTCGGTGAGCTGGTGGATGCGCATGAGTTGTCCGTTGAATCGGGAGGCGGGGTAGTTCGTGAACTGCCCGGTGGTGCGGTTGAAACAGTCGAGCCCGGACGAGACGGTCCCCAGCCAGAGGTTCCCATAGGAGTCCTCCGCGATGGCGTCGATGGAGTTGCTCGACGGCCCCGGTTCCGAACCTTCGTTCTTGCGGTAGCGGGTGAACCGTCCGGAGGTTTTCGAGAAGGCGCAGAGTCCTTCGCTGTACGTTCCGATCCAGATGGTGCCGTCGCTGCTTTCGTAGAGCGTCGAGACGTAGTCCTGCGAGATGGAGTTTTCGTCGTTCGGGTCGTGCCGGTAGACGGTCAGCCGGTCGGAGTCGGGATCGTATCGGAATACGCCGGAGTTGACGGTCGAGATCCAGATCTCGCCGTCGCGGTCCTCGATGATCTCGATGGTCTGCCCTTCGACGGCCAGACTGTCGGCCGTCCGGGCGTCGAAGTGCCGGAAGAGGTCGGTGCGGGGGTCGTAGATGTCGACGCCGTTGTCGAGCGAGATCCAGATCTGCTGGCGGCGGTCGATCATCAGGCGGCGGATGTTGTTGCTCGAAATGCTGCTCCGGTCGCTTCCGGCATGGAGGTAGTTGCGGAACTCCTGTCCGTCGAAGCGGCAGAGTCCGTTGCTGGTTCCGATCCAGATGAATCCGACGGAGTCCTGGACGATTCCGTAGACGTGGTTGGAGGGGAGTCCGTCCCGGACGGTGTAGTTGTAGGAGTGGACGTAGGTGGGGACGCGCCGCTCCCGGTCGGCTCCGGATGCGGAGAGTCCGGCGAGGAGCAACAGGGATGCGATGACGGGTCGGGCGAGGTTCTTCATGGCAAATCAGGGTCGTATGCAAAGATACGCAGGCGTGCGCGCCGCGGGGGACAAAATGATACGCATTCGGGCAAAAAAAGTACGCCGGGCCGGCAATCGGGACTTTTCGCCTGCGGATTCGGGCGTCGTATGGCCGCGATTCGCGTGAATGTGTACAAATTTGTCGTTGGGCCTCAAAGGCGTTGCCTATCTTTGTCTTGCCGGAAGGGGCGTGCGGCGGCATCCCCGGCGGATCAAAGATACGTCATTCAACCAAACTGAAACAATAATGAGAGGAAAAAAATTTTTGTTCGCGCTGCTTTTCGCCGGGATCTCCCTGACGGAGAGTTCGGGTGCGACGTCGGCGGCGCAGCGTCCGGACCAGGCGGCCCGGGCGGTCATCGGGCGTACGTTGGGCTATGTGCCGAAGAACCTTGTGCTGGAGGTGACGGGCCGCGATTCCGCCGGCCGTGATTACTTCTCGACCGAGGCGTCGCAGGGACGTCTGATCGTGCGCGGCAGCACTCCCGTTGCCGTCTGCCGGGGATTCTACGACTACGTGAAGGAGAACGGCTACGGGCTCGTTACGTGGTCGGCGAATACGGTGCGGCTTCCGAAACGCTTCCCGGATCAGGAGCTCCGCACCGTGGTGTCGCCGTTCCGGCACCGCTACTACATGAACACCTGTACCTTCGGGTATACGCATCCCTATAAGAAATGGTCGGACTGGGAGCGCGAACTGGACTGGATGGCGCTCCACGGCTTCGACATGCCGCTGGCTCCGATCGGCAGCGAGGCGATTTTCGCCCGTGTGTGGCGCGAGATGGGGCTTACGGAGGAGGAGATCGGCGAATTCGTGACGGGTCCGGCCCACTTTCCGTGGTTCCGCATGGGGAACATGAGCCGGCTGGACGGTCCGCTGACGCAGGAGTATTACGACGAGACGATCGCCTTGCAGCACCGGATCGTCGACCGGATGAACGAACTGGGCATGACGCCGATCTACAATGCCTTCGCGGGTTTCGTTCCCGAGAGCATCCAGCGGCTCTATCCGGACGTCGAGCTCTTCAAGACGGGCTGGGGCGGTGGCGAGTACTATGTTTCGCACTTCATTTCGCCCGAGACGGATCTGTTCCGCACCATTGCGGCCAAATACATCCGGGAGTGGGAGCGGGAGTTCGGAAAGGGGAAATACTACCTGGCCGACAGCTTCAACGAGATGAAGGTTCCCTTTGCGAAACGCGGCACGAAGGAGCGCTTCGGTCAGATTGCCGCCTACGGGGATGCGATCTACGAGTCGATCCATGCGGTCAATCCCGACGCGGTTTGGGTCCTTCAAGGGTGGATGTTCGGGTACCAGCGCTACATCTGGGATCCGGAGAGCATCGAGGCGCTCTTCTCGGAACTTCCCGACGACAAGGTGCTGCTGCTGGATTTGAGCGTCGACTTCAACTACGGCATCTGGCGCAACGAATATACGTGGAACTACGCGCCGAAGATCTACGGCAAGCACTGGGTGTACAGCACGGTTCCGAATTTCGGAGGGCGCACGTGCCCGATCGGCGACATCGACTTCTATCTGAACGGACACCTGCGTGCGCTGAACTCGCCGAACCGGGGCAATTTGATGGGCTACGGCACGGCGCCGGAGGGTGTCGAGAACAACGAGGTGCTCTACGAGGCGATCTGCGACGCAGCGTGGTCGGATCGGGAACTTTCCGTCCGCGAGTGGCTGAAACACTATACCGAACTGCGTTACGGAGCGTGCCCGGCGGAGTTGGAGGCGTTCTGGGAGGGGATGCTGCGCTCGTCGCACGGCATCTGCTCGAACCGGGCGCAGTACCGGATCCAGAAGCGGCCCTATGACATGACGGGCGGGCGTTACGACATCAGCCCGGACCACTTCGCGGCGATCGAGTCGTTCGTTGCGGCGGCCGGGGAGCTGGGCGGCAATGCGGCCTACCTCGAAGATCTGGCCATGTGGGCGGGCTTCTATGCCTTCGGCAAGGCCGACATTCTGGCCGAACAGATCCACCGCTGCTACATTCTGGGACAGAAGGAGCTGGCCGCGGAGTACGAGCGGCGTTTCGCCGACCTGATGCTGCGCGCCGACCGTTTCCTGGAATCCTGTCCGAATCTGCGGCTCGAACGGTGGATTGACTTCGCCCGCGCATGGGGTGCGACTCCGGCGCAGTGCGACGAATACGAGACGAATGCCCGCCGCCTGATTACGATCTGGGGTCCGGGCAAGGGTCCCGACGGATTGAACGATTACGGCTGCCGCATCTGGTCGGGGTTGATCCGCGACTACTACCTTCCGCGCTGGCAGCACTATTTCGATTCGAAGAAGACGGGCGTTCCGTTCGACTTCGACGCCTGGGAGTACAAGTTTGCCGAGGAGCAGCGGGGCGTGTCGCCCGTCGAGGCGTATGCCGATCCGGTTGCGGCTGCCCGGGCGCTGGTGGCGGAGACGCGCGACATCAACCGCAATCTCAACGGACGTCGGGATGCGGAACTTTCGGGCTGGTCGCCGATCGAGCTGAAAGACAGCACCACACGCTTCGTTTACATCATCGACCCACTGGTCTTCAACGAGATCCGCGGGGTGCGGATCCGCTGGACGCAGGGTGCTGATTCCGTCGTGCTGAAAAAGGTCCAGTTGAACGGCGGCGGTTTTGTCCAGGCCGTTGCGGAGCCGGATGCGACGATCGGCCGGACGCATCCGACGGTGGAGGTTCCGCTGGCGGTCAAGCCTTCGGAGAAGCTTCTCGGCGACATCTACCTGCACCTCGTGCTCGAACAGCCGAAACCCCGCAGCGACTCCTATGCGCTGGTGGAGCTGATCAAATAACGGCGATTGAACGGGTTCTGTGAATCCGCCCGGCCGGAGCGGGAGCTTTTGCTTCCGGCTCCGCCGGGCGGTTCCGTTTTTCCGGTGCCGGGACCCGGTTCGGGCGGATTCTCCGGTCGGCATTTTGCGCGAATGCTTTTTTTGGCTACTTTTATCGGTCGAAAATTGTACGACCCGAAACAAACCTTTATGACCCGAAAAAAAGTATCCCCGCTTGCGTGGGTTCCGACGGCCTACTTTGCGATGGGGTTGCCGTTCATCATGCTCAATCTGGTGGCCCCGATCATGTTCAACGACTTCGGCATCAGCGATGCACAGGTCGCCTTCTGGACCTCGCTGCTGATCCTTCCGTGGTCGCTCAAACCCTTTTGGAGTCCGTTGTTGGAGATGTACCGCACGAAGAAGTTCTTCGTCGTCACGACACAGCTGCTTTCGGGCGTGTCGCTGGCGCTGGTGGCTATGGCGCTGCCTCTGCCGGACTTTTTCCCCTATGTGGTGGCGGTCATGGCTGTGCTGGCGTTCAGCGGTTCGACGCACGACATCGCGCTCGACGGCCTCTATATCCACGAACTTACGCCGACGCAGCAGGCGCAGTACATCGGCTGGCAGGGCGCCTTCTACAACATCGCCAAGGTGACCGCGATGGGGGGTCTCGTTTACCTGGCCGGTGTGCTGGATGCGCATTTCGGGGCGCTCTATGCCTGGATGATCATCATGGGGGCGAGCGGAGCCCTGCTGTTCGGGCTGGGAGTCTACCACTCGCGGATCCTTCCGTCGGGGGGCGCGGCCACGACGCAGGCCGGCCGCAGCTTCCATGAGACGATGCGCGAAACCTGGTCGGTCTTCCGGCTCTTCTTCCAGAAGCGCTACATCTGGATCTATATCGCGTGGATCGTCTTCTACCGTTTTGCCGAAGGGCTCGTCATCAAGATCGTGCCGCTGTTCCTCAAATCGCCGGTCGCCGATCAGGGTCTGGCGCTGACCAAGAGCCAGATCGGCCTCTATTACGGGACGTTCGGCGTGGCGGCCTTCGTCATCGGGTCGATTCTGGGCGGATATTTCATCTCGTGGCGCGGGCTTCGCCGGGCGCTCTTCCCGCTGTGCTGCATCTTCAACGTGCCGTTTGCGGTCTATGCGCTGCTGGCGTGGTTGCAGCCTTCCAGCCCGGTGCTGGTCTGCGGGGCCATCGTCTTCGAGTATTTCAGCTACGGGTTCGGGTATGTCGGGCTGACGCTCTTCATCATGCAGCAGGTCGCCCCGGGCAAGCACCAGATGGCCCACTACGCCTTCGGTACGGCGCTGGCCAACCTGGGCGTGATGCTGCCGGGGATGATCAGCGGTGTGATCAGCGATGCCGTGGGCTACCGGGCTTTCTTCCTGTGGTCGCTGCTGGCCACCGTTCCGGCGTTCATCCTGACGTGGACGGTACCTTTCTCGCACGACTCCGAACAGGAGGCGAAGGCGGCCGGAGAAGAGCCCGCGTAACGGCCTTCCTGCGGCAGGAGCGGCGGTCCGGAAGATTCCGGACCGCCGCTCCTGTTTGTACGGGCATCCCGTCTGCGGCTATTCGCCGACGGGTTCGAAAGATACGGCGCAACCGCCGGCCTGGAGCATCTCGATCCGCAGGGAGTCTGCGGCGGAGAGCCTCCGCTCCTCGATCCGGCAGGCCGTCCGCAGCGGGGAGTCGGGGTCGTCGGCGTAGATCCGGGCCGTGTAGGCCACGCCGGGACGGAGAAAGTCGAGCGGCTGTACGATGGCCCGGGCTTCGCCGTTGGTCCCGGCGCCGAGGAAGAAGCGGTCGCCGGCACGTCGTGCCACGACAATATAATCGCCGATTTCGCCTTGCAGCGCCTCGGACCAGTCGCAGTCGGCGTCGAAGTCGCGGAAGAAGCGGAAGGCCGGATGTCCCTCGTAGTTCTCGATCAGGTCGGCGGCCATCTGCAAGGGAGAGTAGATGATGACCCAGTTGGCGATTTGTCGGGCGAGCGTGGTTTTGATTTCGCAGCGGGAGTTGTCGCCGTTCCACTGGATACGGCCGGGATCGTTTTTTGCCCGTTCGTAGTAGATGTCGAAGATTCCCGGCGTGTAGTCCATCGGTCCGCTCAACAGCCGCACGAACGGAAGCGTGCAGAGATACTCCGCGGAGTTGCCTTCCGACCAGGCGTTCCACTCCATGCCGCGGGCCCCTTCGCGGGTCATCATGTTGGGCCACGTGCGGCGGATGCCGGTCTCCTTGATCGGTTCGTGGACGTCGAGCATGATGCGGTACTTCGCCGCCAGCTCCACGACGCGCTGGTAGTGCTGCACGCCGTACTGCGAATGGTGGAGGTATCCGCCCCGGAAGCCGCCGGCATACCCCGTTTTGAGGGTGTGGACGCCGAGTTCGGCGTAGCGATGCATGGCCCGCTCCATGTTTGCCTCGTAATCGGGGATGTTGCCTCCGGTCTCGTTGTGCATCCAGAGTTCGACCCCTTTCTCGGCGGCGTAGCGGGCGATGCGTTCCAGATCGAAGTCGGCATAGGGCTCCACGTAGTCGAACTGCTGGTTCCCGCCCCAGTTCTCCCAGCCGCGGTTCCATCCCTCGAACAGCACGCCCTGGATGTTGTTTGCCGCGGCGAAGTCGATGTGGCGGATGGCGTTTTCGGTCGTTGCGCCGTGGCGGGGTCCCATGGTCCAGACCTGCGTGCCGAGGTGCATGCCCCACCAGACGCCGACGTACTTCTGGGGGCGGATCCACGATGTGTCGGCGATTTTCGAGGGTTCGTTGAGGTGGAGGATCAGCGCCGAGTTGATCAGGTCGACGGCCCGGTCGCCGATTTGCAGCGTCCGCCAGGGGGTGGTGAAGGAGCCTGCGAGACGGGCCTTCACGCCGTCGGGCAGCGGGGCCGGCTCGGCCTTGAAGAGGAGCGAATCCTGCCGCACGAGGTGGATTTCGGGGTAGTCGTAGAGGGCGGCTTCGTGAATCGAGCCGTAGAGGCTGCCGATGCGGAAGGTGAAGGGTGTGTTGGCCCGTTCGACAGCCGATACGGGGAGTTCGCGGTAGGGGAGTTCGTAGGTGTCGTAGTTCCCGTCGATGCTCCACGAGAGCCCGTCCTGCGCGAAGCGGAAGGCGGTCCGTTCGTCCGTGATGCGGAGCGAGTCGGCCGGAGTCCGGTATTCGTATCGGAATCCCACGCCGTCGTCGAAGGCCCGCACGCGCAGGGTGAGGACGATGCCTTCGGGGTTGCGCATCTCGACGGCCATTTCGCGGTGCCGGTCGCGGAGGATTTTGTTTTCGCCCCAGGGTTGGGTCCAGGTTTCGTCGCGGCGGTCGCGTGCGACCCGTTCGATCGAGAAGCCGTCGGCGAGGTTCGCTTCGCGGGCTTCGAGTCCGAGCCGCGACGGTGCGATGAGCGGCCGGCCGTCGACCTCGACCTGCCAGGCGGGGCTTCCGGCCTCATTCAGGGTGACGGTGGCGCGGATCCTCCCGTCGGGGGAGGAGACGCTGGTGTCCGGGGTGCAGGCTGCCAGGACGAGGGCCGTTGCGAGCCCTGTCGCGACGGCGGCGGAACGGAGCGGGGATCGTTTCATGGTCGGTTTCTGTGAACGGTTTCGGCCGGCCGGGACCCGGCCGGGGGCGGGGTCTGCGCGGCACGATGGCAAAGTTAGCATTTTGGGCGTTCCGAACCAAATCCGCGGTTCACTCGATCGCGCTCCGCACTCCGATTCAGTCCGCTTTTTCCGGCAGGCGGATCTGCCGGAAAAAGACGGTTCGGATTTGAATCCGAACCGCCTTTCCGCACGGATGCGGCTTCGGGGCACAGCCGCTCCGCCTTCCGGATGTCAGAAGCGCACCCTGGCGCCGAGCGAGCAGCGGATGCCGTAGTACTCGGCCTGCTTCACGCGGTCCTTCGTTCCCTGATAGTAACGCAGGGGCTGGTTCAGCAGGTTGCCCACCTCGGCGAAGATCGAGATGTGCTTCGAGGCGCGGACCGAGACGTTGGCGTCGAGGTAGTTGACGCTGTCGTAGTAGCGGTCGGTGAAGGGGGTCATACCCATCTCCTCGTTGTCGAGGAACGAGCTGGCGTAGTTGTACGAGAGGGTTGCCGTGAGGCGCCTGTTCTCGAAGTAGAGCGAGGCGTTGACCGTATGCTCGGGGGTTCCGGGCAACTGGATGTCATCGGCGCTGCGCCCGGCGAAGATCGGGTCGGTCAGGCGCGTAACCTTCGAGCGGTTGTAGGTGTAGTTGGCATAGATGCCGAAGTTCTTCAAGGTGGGGGAGATGAATCCCAGGTCGCGCTGGAAGGCCGCTTCGATGCCGAAGAGCATGGCGTCGCCGGCATTGACGGCCTTGTAGAGCTCCTTGAATTCGGTTCCGCCGATCGTCTGGTCCTCGATCATGGCGTCGACGATGAAGTCGGAGATCTCCTTGTAGTAGACGCCGGCCGAGACCAGACCGATCGACTTGAAGTAGTATTCGAACATCAGGTCGCAGTTGTTCGAGACGGTGTTGCGCAGGTCGGGGTTGCCCATCGTGTACTCCTCGTCGGCGAGGTTCACGCGGTCGCCGGGGACCATCTGGCGGAATTTCGGACGGGCGAGCGTCGTGGTGAAGCTGGCGCGCAGCACCATGTTGTCCACGGGTTCGTATTTGAGCAGCACGGAGGGGAGCCAGTTGTCCGTATCGTTCTTGCGGGAGGTCGGTGTCGAGGTGATGTTCTCCTCGTCGGCATCCACGTGGAGGGCGTTTCCGGTGTAGTCGTAGACGGTGTGTTCGAGGCGGAGTCCGGCGATGAGTTTCAGCCGGTTGCCGAACTGCTGGTCATAGCGCAGGTAGGCGGCGTGAATGGTCTCCTTTCCGGTGTAGTTCTCGGCCTCCTCCATCGGGTTGCGCGTGCGGCTGAACTGTGCGGCGTCGGAGAAGTCGAGATGCGAGAGGTACTGTTTGCTGACGAAATCCCCGACGACGTAGTCTCCGGCGTAGAAGTTCCTGCGCGTGGCGTCGAAGGTGTTGCCGGCGCTCATGGCCCGGGCGAGGAACGAAGCCTCGTCGGCGGGCTCCACGTCGTAGAAGGTGATCAGTTTCGACTTCTCCTTGTCCTGATACTTGTATCCGGCGCGGAGCGTTCCGGCGAAGGTCCCGGTGAAGAGGCGGGCCCGGAGGTCGATATGGGCCTTGTATTCGTTCTCCTCGATCTCGCTGAACGACTCGGTCAACTCGTCGAGCTTGATGAAGTTCGTCGTGTTGAGATCCATGAGCGAGGGGTCGGCCGGCGTGAAGCGCGGTTCGCGTTCGTCGGAGAGGTCGACATCGAAGCGGATCGGGTTGTCCTCGTCGCTTTCCAGCCCGATGTACCGCTCGTTGGGACGCTCCTCCGAGGCGCGGGCGTAGTCGAAGCCCCACTCGACGCCGAGCCAGCCGAGGTTGTGCTCTCCCGAGAGGGCGATGTCGGCGGTCTGCTGGCGTTCGAGGCGTGCGAACTTGTTGTCGGGCGATCCGCCTTTGGTCTGGCGCCGCAGGTAGGCCGTGGCCGTACCGTCCGCCTCGGGCGTAATGTCCTTGTAGGTCAGGCGGTAGCGATTCTCCCAGTCGTTGCGGCGGTTGTACATGCCGCGGAGCTCGATCTTGTGGTTCTCGTTGAATTTCCAGTCGAGCGAGAGCGAGTAGCTCTGGCGTTCGCGGTGGACGTAGTACTGCCGGATCTCGAACTCGTCGACATAAGCGTTGCCGGCCTCGTCCTCCTTCCAGGTGGCCTCGATGTTGTCCGATCCGATCGGGTTGTTGTGGTAGGCGAGCGACGCCATGACGCCCAGCCTGTCCTTGAAGAAGCGCGAGCCCCAACTTGCCGAGCCGTTGAAGGTGACACGCTGCGAAATGGGGTTGTAGCCGACTCCGGCCGTAGCGGTTCCGGTCTGGCGATAGGGTGAGTTTTTCGTCACAAGGTTCACCGCTCCGCCGATCGCATCGCCGTCCATGTCGGCCGTGACGACCTTGTGGACCTCGATGGTCTGAATCATGTCCGTCGGGATGAGGTCCAGCTGTGCGGCGCGGGAGTCGCCCTCGGCCGAGGGGAGGCGGTTGCCGTTGAGCGTCACGGAGGTGAGGTCGGGGGCCGTGCCGCGGACCTGCCCGAAACGCGCCTCGCCCTGGTCGTACTGGACGTTGATGCCGGGGATACGCTTCATGGCGTCGCCGATGTTGGCGTCGGCGAAGCGGCTCATCTGGTCGGCGGCGACGATGTTGCTCACGCCGTCGTTGTTCTTCTGGATGGAGAGGGCGCGGCGCTGTCCCTCGACGATTCCCGAGACGACGACGTTGCCGATGGCCATTCCCTCGTGGAGGAGGAATTCGCAGTGCAGGGGCTGCTCCTTGCGGATGTCGCAGTTCTGGCAGATCTGCTCGTAGCCCACGTAGTTGACGCAGACGTCGTACCTTCCTTCGGGGACTCCGCGCAGGGAGAAACTTCCGTCGGCGGCCGTGACGGCGCCGAGATTCAGTGCGCGGATGTAGACCACGGCGCCCTGAATGGCGTGGCGACTGTCGTCGAGGACGACGCCGGTGATCGACCCGCGGGGAGCCGCAGCGAGGGCGGCGGCCGCATCGGTTTCGGTTTCGCCGACGGGAGCTGCCGTCAGCAGGAGCGGCGCGGATGCGCACAGCACCGCTGCGAAAAGGATGGGAAGGCAATGTTTCTTCATACGAACTGAATTTGATATCCGATTTCAGCGGCAAAAGTAGAGGGGGATTGTTACTTTGCTTTTATGGCTCTGCAACATCCTGGTTGCAAGGGTGTTGCAAATCCGTTAAATTCGCCGGGCCGGATTCCGCGCATGCGATTATTGCCTATCTTTGCAGTCGGAAAAACTTTTTAACCGTTGTTTGTATGAACAAGATCTGCTTTATGCTGTTGGCATTGGTCTTTGCGTCGTGTGCATCGACCGAGCCGGAAAAGAGGGCCGCCGAGGGAACCTATGACGGCGAGTTGAACATCCTGATGCTGGCCGATGCGGGCCGGAACGGCTCCTACGACCAGCGCCTGAATGCCGAATGGATGGGGGTCTATGCCGACGCCCTGGGTCCGGAGTTCGTGATCTCGTGCGGGGACCTGTTCCACTATCAGGGAATCCAGTCGACCGCAGACCCGCTGCTGTGGAGCAACTTCGAGAGCATCTACACGCACGGGGAGTTGCAGTGTCCGTGGTACGGGGTGCTGGGCAACCACGAGTACCGCGGCAATACGCAGGCGATGATGGATTATTCGGAGGTGAGCCGCCGCTGGAACATGCCGGACCGTTACTATACGCTGTCGGTTCCGCTGGACGACGATGAACCGGATTCGGAGCGGGTGCGTTTCCTCTTCATCGACACGGCGCCGCTGATCGACAAGTACCGGAACGATCCGGCACAGTACCCCGACGTGCAGGAGGTGGATCCCGATGCCGAGGTGCGGTGGATCGACAGCGTGCTGCGCGTATCGCCGGAGCGGTGGAAGATCGTGGTGGGACACCACCCGATGTACACCTACGACAAGAAGGACGACATCGAGCAGGAGAACCTGCGGGCCCGGTTGGAGGAGGTATTCCGCCGGAACGGGGTCGATGCCTACTTCTGCGGACACATCCACACGTTCCAGCACATCCGCACGGGTCGGGACAGCATCGACTACGTGGTGAATACGTCGGCCTCGAAGCAGCGGGCTCCGCAGCGGGGTCCGCTGACGCAGTATGCGGGCGAGCATTCGGGGTTCGGGCTGCTGTCGTTCGACGAGGGGGTGATGCACTACACGCTGGTGAACAGCCGCGGCGAGCTGGAATACGAGATCGAACGCCGCAAGTGACGCTCCGCCCGGAAGAGGTGCCGCGACGCCCCGCCTGCAACGGGCGGGGCGTCTGCTCGGAGCCGGAATCAAAAACGGACCCCGATATTGCGGGGTCCGTTTTTCGATGACCGGGAGCGGAGGATCTATTCCATTCCGTACGAGAGGGCCTTCGGACGGCTCATGACCTGTTCGTATTGTTTCCCGAATCCGTCGGTCACGACGATCCGCAGCGATGATGAGGCCGTGCGGGCCTTCACCTTGAACATGTGGGCCGTGTAGGAGGTCGGGAAGGTCAGGGTGCTGGCTTTGGCGAGTTTGCGCATGTTGTAGGAGAGCACGTGCAGCGGGTCGTATGTGCGGACCCGGGTCGTTGTCAGTTTCGAATTGTCCGAGAGATCCGTCACTTCGATCTTCCAGTCGTCGGCCCAGTCGAAAACGTTGATGAGCACTTCGTTGTTGCTGTTCTTCTGATCGTAGCCACAGGCATACTTCGTGAAATCGGCGTTGCTGGCCGACGGACAGAGCTCCGATTTTTCGAGCAGGCATTCGTTCAGGTCATACGTGCGGAACTGGTAGGAGGCCTCCTTGCCGATGCCCTTGTAGTACCAGCCGACCTGTTGTCCGGAGGCCTCGAAAATCTTGTATCCGCCGGGCGATCCGTCGCGGCAGATGTGGTTTCCGGCGTAATCCGTGTGTCCCGTCCACCACCACGTGGCGCATACGGCCGCGATGTTGTGTTCGCGCAGGGATTCCGATTCCGTGACGTTGAAATTGTTGTGGGTGTGTCCCGAGAGGATGCTCACGTTGTAGCCGTCGAGACACGCCACGAATTGTTCGGCGGCCTCGATGTTGTACTCCGTGGTCGGCTGCCCGGCCGTATTGAGCTTCGGCGTCGTGTGCAACGGGATGTGCATGCCGATGAAGACCGGCGTCTGCCTGTCCACCGTTGCGAGGTCCTTTTTCAGCCATTCGAGTTTTTCGTCCGCGATGCGGGCCGCGTAGCTGTGCGTTCCGCTGATCCCGTCGGGGTTTTCATAGACGACGTTGTCGAGCAGGATGTAGTGGATGCCGCCGATGTTGAACGAGAAGTCCGTGGGTCCGACGATCTGGCGGAAGGGGGCCGCGGCTTCGAAGTCGTTGTTGGCGATCTGCGGGTCGTTGTCGTGGTTGCCCGGTGCGCTGAACACGGGGAAATCGAGCGATTTGAGGTCGTTCTGATAGTCGCTCAAATCGTAGTTGTTGTCGTACCAGTAGCTGTCCCAGGCCAGATCTCCGAGGGCGATGCCGTAAATCGGGATGTTCTCCTTACGGCAGCTTTGCAGGTAGTCGGTCATTTCGCGCAGGAAGCCGCTCTGGAACTGGCTGCGGTCCGAGACGCGGTTGGCCAGATGGACATCCGTGAAGACCACCACGCGGTGCCGGTCGTTGTCGCGCTTCGTGAGCGGGAAGTCGCGCTGTTCGACCGTCGAGGCCGGCTGGTTCAGGTAGCGGAAGAACTGGGGAGTCGTTCCCGAATGTTCCACTTCGTAACCGCTCGGGACCGAGATGAAGACATATCCGTTTTTCTTGTCGGAGTTGAGGTAGTAGATGCCTTTTGCATCCGTTTTCGTCACTTCGGTCCCGTCCGAGACGACCACGCCGGCAACGGGCTGTCCGCCGCAGGAGACGATTCCCTTGACGTTCATGCCCGCCTGGTCGGGAACGTCCGAGAGCAGGTTGATGGTCGTACGCCCGAGGAGCAGCCGCTGGTCGTTGCGCAGCACGTAGACCTTGTATTCTCCGTTGGTCAGGCCGTCGGGGACGGTGAAGACGATCTCCGAGGCGGAGACCCGTACGGTCGGAGCGGTATACTCCGTCGAACCGACGAGCGCCGAACGGAGCAGAATGACATCCCCGGTTTTGAACCCCTTGCCGGAGACAGCGATTTCGCCGCCGACCGAGGTGTCGATCTGTTCGGGCAGCACGACATCCGAAATGTTGAGGATGCCGCTCTCTCCGGTGTCGTCTTTCGAACAGCCCGCGCTCCAGGCCGCGAACAGAATCAGGACCGTCGAGATGGCGGCCATACGACGGATCATTGGCGTGAAAAGGTTGTTTTTCATAGGTTGTGCATTTGGTTTGTCCTGTGGTCTGCGGAGTCGCCCGACCTCCGGGACGCGGGAAATTCCCCGCGTCCCGGAGGTGTCAGGCTTCCGTCTGCAAATCGTCGATACGGGCGAGCAGCCCGTAGAAGGCGGCGTGTCCGATATGGGCTGCCGGAGCGATGCGCCGCAGGCATTCTGCTCCATGCAGGCCTTTGCGCAGACCCGGTTCGAGGTGGATGTACGAACGGGAGATCTGGCCGCCCAGCAACAGACACTCGATGCGTTCTTCGAGGATCCGTGCGCGGAGAGCCTCGCCCAATGTGCGGCCTACGGTCGCAAAGGTCTCCCGGGCTGCCGGGTCGCCCTCGCCGGCCATGCGTCCCAGATCGGCGACCGTGAGCGACGGCTCCGTGCCCCGTCCCGTTATCTCGCCGTAGATCCGCAGGAAGGCGCGTTTCGAGGCGTAATCCTCGAGGATCCCGTCGCGGAAGGGCGTCTTGTAAATGGTGATCCGCGGTGATCCGGTCGGGGAGTACTGCACCCGGCCGTCGAGACAGCAGGCGAATCCGAGTCCCGTCCCGAGGGAGATGAGCGCCGCGTTGGCGAAGCCCCGGGCATTTCCGCAACGCATTTCGCCCAGCATCGCGGCGTTCACGTCGTGCATGAACAGGACGGGCATCGACGGCCCCACGGCGGTCCGGGTGCGGAGCAGGTCGAGCAGCGATATGCCGTATACGCTCCGGAACTTGTGCGACATCAGCGGAATGCCGTGCTCGAAGTCGAAGGGCCCCGGGAAGGCGATTCCCAGCCCTCCGATCCGCAGCTCCCGCTCCGCCGCGGAGCGTATGCCTTGCTCCGCGGCGGTGACGAGTGCCTGTTCGATCGCTTCGCGCGGCCCGTCCGACGGCATCGGAACGGAGTATTCCGTCCCGGGGAGAAACTCGCCCGCGCCATCGGCAATCACGGCTTTGAGAAATGTTCCTCCGACGTCGAAAAGCAATTTCCCGTTATTCGGCGTCGAATCCATCTTTGAGCATGGTCTTGTGCACGCAGATCGGCTCCGTGCGGAGGTTCTCGATGACGTAGCGTCCCATGTCCGCGGGAACGACCACCATGTCCATGAATTCGGCGTCGAAGTGGCGTTCGGGGTGTTCGACCGAGCGGATGCGGATCCGTTCGCCGTCGACGAGCGTCAGCACGTGGAACTTGCCGTTCGTGTTGTCCTCGATGCTGGTCTCGAATTCGAGGCGGCGCAGCGAGAAGTAGAGCATGTCGCACTCGCCGACGATGTATTCGGTCCAGGTGTCGCCCTGACGGGCGATGCGGGGCTGCTGCACGATGTGGTCATGGACCCACGAAGCCTTGCGCTCGAAGGCGAGGTTGCGTTCGCCGTGCCAGGTGTGGATCGGGCGGGGTTTGCCGTCGAGGTCGGCGCGCAGGTAGTCGTAGAGCTTGTAGGTGTAGGAGCCGATCGTCAGACTGCCGATCTCCAACACCACCTGGTTGCGGCCCGAGGAGTGGATCGTTCCGGCCGGGAGCATGACCTGCAAGCCGGGTTTCGAGACCTCGTAGTTGACATATTTCAGGTAGTCGACGGGTTTGTACTCCGTGTCGGCGAGTTTGATGTCGCGGATGAACTGCTCGGTGTCGGCATCGTCGCGGAATCCGACGAACGTGCGGGCGTTGTGCCCTGCCACGACCACGTAGTAGCTTTCGTCCTGACGCCCCAGTTCATCGAAGTTCTCCTCGTTGTAGCGGGCTCCCGAGTGGACCTGGATCGACATGTTGCCGTTGCTGTGGTACGAGTCGTCGTAGTTGAAGCGGATGGGGAAGTATCCGTGGAACTTTTTCACGCAGGCGTTGCCCATGATGGCCTCGCCCTCGCGCTGTACGAAGGTGAAGAAGGGGAATTCGACCCGTTCGGCTCCGGCTTCGACAACGATGCTGACCTCCATCGGGATCAGGTCGAAGACCCACGCACAGTTGCGCATGGCGTCGGGCAGGTTGCGGAGCCGCTTGACATAGGTGCCGCCCCAGACCCCTTCCAGATAGACGGGCTTGCAGCGGAACGGATAGGCGGCCAGGGCCCCGAGCATCTGCTCCATGGCCTCGCGCGGCAACAGGTGGATGCGGTCGTGGTGGTCGGAGGCGACGTAGTAGTCGAGCACACCCTGCTGCACGAGCTCTCCGCGCAGGTGTACGGCCATTTCGAAGTCGACGTAGTAGCAGCGGCGGATGACGAGGTTGGCCGGGCGGGCCGTCCGGTCGCCCAGGTTGGCATACTCACCGCGGCGGATGCGCAGGATCGACTCCTTGGGGGTGACGTCGAAGTAGCATTTCACGTCGTAGAGCGGACGCAGACTGCCGATCAGACAGCCGTATCCGTAGACGGCGATCACCTTGCCGCACGGAACCTCGCTGCGCAGCTCGGAGAGCCGGCAGCGGAACGCTTCGATCTTTTCCGCGTCGAACATCGCTTCGAAGCCGCCCCGGAAGATCCGTCCGTAGAGCAGGGTCGGGTCTTTCTTGCGGTCCCATTCCAGATAGGGGTCGACCATTTCGTGGATCGCTTCTTCGGATTTGTAGACCCGGGCGAAATCCACCGCTTCGAATTCGATGCCGAGGAGACCGAGCTGCTGCGAGAGCAGGTTGATCATCCGCGACCAGTCGGCCGTGGTGTATCCGTCGAATGCGACGATGAGGTTGCGTCGGGGGGCGGTTTTCAGCGTTGCGGCGAACTCCCGGGCGAGACGGGCTGCCGCTTGCAGGGTCCCGGCCGTGACGGATTCGATGGTCTTGGGGGCGAGTACCGGCTTGTTGACGGCCCGCGGGTCGTCGTAAGGGTACGGATTGTACATGAAGCTCATGATCTGGAAATTTTATGGATTTTTTTGTGGATGATGCGGTGTTTATTCGATCGGGTGGAAGTCGAAGTCCATCAGGGCGGCGACCTCTTTCAGTTCGCGGCGGTAGTCGCCGTCGACCACGCCGAAATGCTGCGTGCTGCCCACGCGGAGGATCTGTTCGAAGAACCGCTCGACGGGGATCTCCGGACGGAAGATGCTGTGCGAGTAGGTGGCCAGGATGTGGTCGCCGGGGAGCGATTCGGCCATGCCGCAGATGAGTTTGTAGCGGCCGTTCTCCTCGATGAGCTGTGCGAGGGTCTTCCGCCCCGGGGAGATGCGGTACCAGGCGAACGGCGCTCCGGCGTAGCGGTAGCTGGTCTTGGCGAACCGCACGTCGCGGGCGATGACCACGTTCTGCTGCCAGGCGGGGTCGTTGTGGTCGTTGGGCCCGGCGTGTCCTCCGGCGAAGGTCCCGAACTCGGATTCGATGTGGAAGGGTTCGAGGAAGTTCACGTGCTTTCCGGAGAGCAGTTTCAGGATGTAGCAGATCAGTCCGGCGCCCGTGTCGGCTTCGGGAACGAGCATCGAGGTGTGTTCGTTGAACCACGGGTGGTAGAATCCGGCCCGCAGTCCCACCAGCTGGAACATGGCCTGGTCGATGTCGTTGAATACCAGAATGTCGGAGTCGGACATGCGGGCCATTTCAGCCAGTCCGATCGAGGCGCGGACCGAGGCGCGGAACTTTTCGGGATCCACGTCGTCCATCATCCGGTAGCGGTCGGTCAGCTCGTCGCAGTAGGCGTTGAGCGCGCCATCGCTCACGCTGTCGATGACCTCGCCGTAGGTCGAGTAGGGGAGGAAATGGATCTCCGGTCCGATCTTCGTGAAGAGGTTGTAGGGGTCGACATAGGTGGACCACATCGCTTCGTTGTAGTTGGCCAGCAGGCCGAGGTTCGACTGCCGCAGCAGACTGCGCACGCGGGCCGCGGCGGCGAAGGTCCGGATCTGCTCGGTCACCTCGGCGCGTGATCCCATGACGATGCGGACATGTTTCCGTCCGATGCGGGGCAGCGACCCCGAGCCTTCGAGCGATCCGACCAGTGTTCCGGAACAGAGATACTCGATGAAGTCGTCCTCGTCGAGTGTGTCGCGGAAGACCATCCGCTCCCGGGCCACGTTGACGAAGATCATCGGCAGTTCGGGCATGTCGCGCAGGAAGCGGATCCAGGCGAAATCCTCCGACCAGGAGAGGAACTCCGCGATGACGAAGTCCACCTTTTCGGCATAGAACCGCTCCATGGCGCGGCCGACGTCTTCCCGTTCGTAGACGATACCCGGGAAAACGACGTCGAGGAAGTCGAGCGTTCCGAGAATCTCCTCCACCTGTATGGCCTTGCGTTCCCCATAGGTTCCGTGCGGCAATCCTTCGCCCAGATTCTTGAACCGGGGCGATGCGATCAGGAGCAATCCTGCCTTCGCTTTTCTGTTTTTCTGATTGCTATCCATGTTTGATACGATTATAGTTTTTCATGTAGAACCACTTGCTTCCGGCAAGCATTGCCACGCCGCAGACGAGCCATACGCCGGCGAGCATCGTGATGCCGAAGGAGAGTCCGGCAGCCTCCTTCA
The DNA here is from genome assembly GCF_002161445.1 of Alistipes sp. An66. Lineage (GTDB taxonomy): Bacteria > Bacteroidota > Bacteroidia > Bacteroidales > Rikenellaceae > Alistipes > Alistipes cottocaccae. The sequence continues at coordinate 91,771 of NZ_NFHT01000001.1, read as the reverse complement.
CGGCGCCCAGGACGACGGGTGCCAGGGCGCCGATGGCGAATCCCGTCATGATCATGACGCCGGAGGCCGAGGAGTGGTAGCGTTCGGGGACGACGTCGTAGAGGACCGTGTAGGTGTTGGCGTCGAAGAAGGCCCGGGCGAATCCGAACCCGGCGAATCCGAGGTAGATGACCCACAGCGTCGCGGAGTGTCCCATCATCACGATGAACGGCACGGCGACCAGCAGGCCGATGCCCTGCATGGCCATCCGGCCTGCCGGATGTTTCGCTCCGATCCGGTCGGAGACGCGCCCGGCGATCAGGATTCCCGCGAAGGCGAACAGGTGGGTGTAGAACATCGAATGGAATCCCGCGGCGGCCAGATCCATGTCGAAACGTTCGTAGAGATAGGTGGGCATCCAGGTCAGATAACCCGTCAGCACGAAGATCAGACCCGAGAAACAGAGCGTCAGAATAAGCGCCGTAGGGGTTGTGAAGACGATGCGGAAGCCCTCGACGAAACGGGGTTTCGGGGCCTTCTCTCCGTTGGTGTCCGTTGCGGGAGCCTTGCGGTCGCGCAGGCGCAGGGCCATGATGATGCCGTGCAGAACGCCGATTGCGCCGAAGATGTAGAAGGCGCTGCGCCAGCCCCAGAGTTCTCCGACGACTCCGGCGGCGTATCCGCTGATGATGATGCCGATATAATAGGCCGTCTGATGGATCGACATGGCGAAGGCGCGCGTGCGGTCGTGGTAGTCGGCGATGAGCGAGTAGTTGGCCGGGCCGAAGAAGGCCTCGCCGCCGCCCGTGGCGACGCTGCGCATCACGACGAGCATCAGGAATCCGTTGCAGAGTCCCGTGAACATGGTTGCGACGCTCCAAAAGAGCACGCTTGCCGTCACGATCCATTTGCGGCTGAAACGGTCGCCGATGAAGCCTCCGATCGGGACCAGTACGGCATAGAAGAGGTTGAAGATCGTGGCGATCGTGCCGACGGCCACGTCGCTCAATCCCAGGTCCTCGCGGATAAGCGGCAGCACGACGTTGAAGACCTGCCGATCCGCCTGATTGAGCAGATAGGCGACCCAGAGCAGTGCGAGTACCTCCCACTTGTATTTTGAGCCCGTGCGGGGCTTGTTGTTTTCCTTCATGGCTGGTTAAGCGTTTTTCGACATTCGGAAGCGGTCAGAAGCGCATGTCGCGGGTCGAACCGGAGGCCTGTCGTTCGGTGGTCCGCGTTCCTTCGGGCAGGGCGCTGCGTTCGAGGATGACCACCGGGCTGTCCCAGACGGGCAGTCCCGTGAACTTCATGCGACCGCCGTCGGAGTGCCCGTGGTATTTGGGCAGGGCATAGATGCGTCCGGTCACCATTTCGATCAGTACGGGGTCTTTGAGCGCGAGGCCTTCGATCCACAGTTCGATCGGTTCGAAGGTGAGGTCGTCGGAGGGGATGCGGTCGTTCTGCCAGACGATGGCGCCGATCAGCTTGTCGTCTTCACGCTCGATGCCGGCCACGGTGAGTCTCCGCGGCGTGTTGCTCTCGCAGTTCAGCCGTCCGGCCGACCGGAATTCCGGTCGGAAAAGGTTGACCATGTGCTGCACCGTATGGAACGACGGACGTTTGTAGACCACCTCCTTGAAGAGGTTGGTCCGTAACAGCCCGAACGACTGCTGCATGTTGGGATATTGGAGATCGACGAACGTGAAGATCGACGAGCGGATGCCCATCATCCAGTCGTTGGCCATGCGGCGGGCCACCCATTTTGCCTGGCTGTACTCGCTCCATTCGTAGTAGCGCAGGGCGTGGGCCCATTCGAGGGTCGACGGGCATCCCGATTCGCCCTGGAAGAGCCGGATGTCGGGGTTGTAGGCGCGGATCAGTTCGGCGAGGGCCTCGATGCCGGGGGTGGCGTCGTCGGGGTTCTCGTGGTAGGGGTGGAAGCTCACATAGTCGAGCATGCCGAGTTGTCCGCGTTCGCGGAGCAGGTCGAGGACGTGTTTCGTGTATCCCAGCGGCATGCGCGAGAGCCCCATTCCGATGATGACGGCGTCGGGCTGGATGCGGCGGATCGTACCGACGGTGTTCGACAGCAGCGATGCGTAGGCGTCGTAATTCGTTCGGTTCTCCCCGAGGTTGGGTTCGTTCCAGATCTCCCATTCGTGGACCTTGCCCCGGTAGCGCGAGACGATCGTTTCGACGAATTTCAGCCACGCCTTCATCGTGGGCTCGTCGGTGAAGATTTTCGATCCGAGACTCTTCTCGGCGCCGTATACGGGATTTCCGTATCCGAGGTTGATCCACGGCTGCACGCCCTCTTCCAGCATGCCGTCGACGATGTGGTCGAGCCACGCGAAGTCGTAGTGTCCCTTTTTCTGCTCGCAGCGTGCCCAGCCGCTCTGGATGCGGGCCGAAGCGACGCCCAGCTCGCTCAAAAAGGGTTTGTAGTTGTCGAAATTGCCGTAGTCGCGGTCGAGGGTTTCGCAGCCGATCGACCAGTCGGAGGCCCCCAGTTCGTGGGTGGTACGGGTCGGCAGTGAACCGACGAGTTCGAGTTCGGGGCCGGTCATCAGCAGTTTTTTCCACGTCAGCGACCAGTGCGGGGTTTCGGTCTGGGCCGAAGCGGAGACGGCCAGGCAGGCCGTTGCCGCCGTGGTGCAGATAAACTTGCTCATTTGTCGGGGATTTAGTGTCATGTTCGAGTTATTTTTTCTATATTTGTACTAAATCAGATCACACTTAACTCAACACCTGTTTTTCCATAAACTAATTTAGTGTATTGTGGTGTGGTGCAAATATAGTCCAAAATATTGCGAAAAACAAAAAAAACAGTTACTTTTTATACTTCCGGATATGGCATATACCATAAAAATCGATCTGAAATCGCAGACTCCTGTTTACAAGCAGCTCATCAGCAATGTTGAAACGGCCATCCACGACGGTGAATACCGGTACGGGGACCTGCTGCCGTCGATGAACGAGCTCTCGCTCCAACTGGGTATCTCGAAAGAGACGGTTAAGAAGGCCTATTCGCTCATGCGCGACAAGGGGATCATCAGCGCCACGCAGGGCAAGGGGTTCTATGTTTCGTCCGAGAACAGCGGGCAGAAGCCCAAGATTCTGGTGCTCTTCGATAAATTGAGCACCTACAAGCAGGTGCTTTTCAGCTCGTTCTCCTCGACGATCGGGACGCAGGGGGAGATTACCATCCGGCTGCACAACCAGCAGGTCGAACTGCTCGAATACTACATCGACGAGAACCTCGACCTGTTCGATTACTATGTCATCACGCCGCATTTCCCGCTCGACGAGCCCACGCAGCGGCGAGCGGTCAAGGCGCTCACGCGGATTCCGAACCGCAAACTCATCCTGCTCGACCGTTACATCGAGTCGCTGCCGGGCAATTACGGCGTTGCCTATCAGGATTTCACCAACGACGTCTACGACGGGCTGATGCAGGCTTCGAAGAAGCTCCAAAAACAGAACAAGCTCAACATCATCACCGAAGCGTCGAGCCTCTACTACTCCTTCATCCGCGAGGGAGCCGAGCGTTTCTGTGCCGATCACGGCATTCCGTGCGAGTTCCACCAGACGGTGACTCCGGAGATCGTCCGTCCGCAGGAGGTTTATCTGATTCTCAACGGCCAGCTTGATACGGAGCTCATCGACCTGGCCCGTGCCGCGAAGGAGAAAAAGCTCAAAGCGGGCCGGGACATCGGTTTCATCTCCTACAACGAATCTCCGATCAACGAGATCGTGCTGAACGGACTGACCACCATTTCGACGGATTTCCGGCAAATGGGGGCTGTGGCCGCCCGGATGATTCTCGACAAGCAGCTGCGCAAGGTGAAGTGCGATTTCCGGATGACGCGTCGCAGCACGTTCTGACGCGGGGCCGGTGATCCCGGATCCGGATCTGCAACAAACAACCCTGCCCTCGACGGGCAGGGTTGTTTGTGTTTCCGGAATCTCCCGGCGGATCAGTATCCGGGATTCGGCTCGATGTTGGGCATGACGTTGAGGGTCGTGGTGGGGATGGGCCAGAGGTAGTGTTTCGGGAGGAAAACCCGCTGGGCGAGCTTGTCGACATAGACGTCGTTGGTGAAGAAGTCGGGCTCCCCCTTCACGACGATCGAGAAGTTCGGACATCCGTCCTCGTCGATCTCCGGCACGGCGCCGTGGAACCACATGCCGTTGTCGATGTAGGCGCGCTGGCGTTTTTCATCCTTTTTGGGGAGTCCGTAGTTGCGGTAGTTCATCACCTTTTCGGAGATGCGCCACCGGTAGAGGTCCAGGTAGCGCTGGTTCTCGAAGGCGAACTCCATGCGGCGCTCCGTGCGGATGATCGTGCGCAGTTCGGCCTGGTTGGTCGTGGTGACGGCGGGATAGCTGCCCGTATCGCCGAGGCTTACGCCATAGGCGCGGGCGCGGACCTGATTGACGGCATCGAGCACCGTCTGGTCGATCTCTCCCAGTTCCATTTTCGCTTCGGCATAGATCAGCAGCACATCGGCGTAGCGCAGCAGCAGCTTGTCGGGCTCCACCTCGAAGGGTGAGAGCCAGTCCTCGTCGATGCCCTTGCGGAGCACCAGCCCGTTGTAGGAGGCGTACTGGTTCGAGGTGCCTTCGATGCGGTAGGTGCGCGAGTCGTTGTTGGTGACCTCCTTGCCCTCGCGGTCGCTGTACACGGTCTCTTTGTCGAAGTGCGGGTCGTAGATCACGCCGAGGTGCTTCGTCCCGAACTCCACGATGGTGTAGGCGCAGCGCGGATCGCGGTTCTTGAAGGGTTGGGAGGGATCATAACGCGGAGATTCGTCGATCGGGAGTCCGTCGTCGCAGAGGAACGAGCACAGAAGGTCCCACGACGGGCAGACCGTCGTGCAGGTCGAGGCCCCCGACAGCCGCGAGAGTTTGGCCGTGCAGGACTGCCCGTTGAGGTACTGCCATTTCGAGCCGTTGGAGAGGATCTTCGAACGCGGGATCACGAAGATGCCTTCGGGCGAGTTCTTGGTCGATTGCAGGAAGAGTTTCCCGAAATCCTCGTGCAGCCGGTAGACGCCCAGCTCCATGCATTTCGAGGCGGCGTCAGCGGCTGTTCCGAAGAGTCTTTCGGCCTCCTGGATATTGCCCAGACCGTAGGTGTCCCATTTGCGGATGGAGGCGAAGTGGAGCGCCGTGCGGGCCTTCATGCCGTAGGCTGCTCCCTTCGTGGCGCGCTGAACCTCCGAAGCGGCATACTCCCTGGGCAGCATGTCGACCACGGCGTCGAACTCCGAGAGAACATCTTCGAGCACCTGCCAGCGGTCCTGCCGTTCGAGCAGATAGGCGGCGTTGCGTCCGGCTTCGGTTTCGATGTCGATATCCTCGTCGACGACCACCACGTCGCCGAAGTGCATCAGCAGCCGGGCATAGAAGCAGGCGCGGTAGAAGCGGGCGTTCCCTTCGATCCGGTTGTAGGTGTCGGGATCCATCGAGGCTTTGAGTTTGCGGAGTTCGGTGATGATCTTGTTGCAGCGGTTGATGCCCGAATAGGTGATATCCCACATGCGCGTCACGACGGGATTCGTACCGTTGAGGTTTCCGTTGTTGAACGTGATGGTCGTCGTGCGGTTGGTGAAGTCATCGGTGAGGGCATCCAGTTCGCACTGGTTGGAGGAGTTCCACTCGTTCCGTTCCTGGGGCCAGAACTGGTGGAGCAGAATGGCGTTGAGGTTCATCTCGAACTGTTCGGCTGTCTGGAACCAGTTTCCGGTTGCGGCCTCGTCCCTGGGCGAGAGGTCGAGATCGCTGCATCCGAGGAGTGCGGCGCAGCAGAACGCGAGGATTGATGATTTTGGTGTTTTCATATCGGTATCAGCATTTTATCTCGTTAGAAAGTGATGGAGGCGGAGAAAATGACCGATTTGGTGATCGGGTAGGAGGTGACGCCGCCTTCGGGATCCCAGCCTTTGGGGAAGTGGCTGATGGTGAAGAAGTCGGTCAGGGTGGCTGCGAAACGCAGGTTCTTGATCCACACCTTCTTCATCCATTTTTCCGGGAGAGAGTATCCGAGCGTGATGTTCTTCACGCGGAAGTAGGAGCCGTCGAAGAGCCAGAAGTCCGAATAGGCGTAATTGCTGTCGTTGCTGTTCCACGAATAGCGCGGATAGCGGGCCTTCATGTTCTGCTCGATGGTGTTCTTGCGGCTCCAGGAGTTTCCGACGATGATCTCCGGAATGTTGTACCACTGGCTGCGCAGGGGCTGTACCATAGCGGTCGAGAGGTAGGAGTTGCGTTTGCCGACGCCCTGGAAATCGAGACTGAAATCGATGCCTTTCCAGGCCAGCGAGATGTTGCCGCCGTAGTTGAAGTGCGGGAGCGACGAGCCCAGTACGGTTCGGTCGTATTCGTTGTTGATCAGGGGCGATTCGGGATCGGCGTCGGCCAGGTTCTTGTAGCGGATGTCGCCGATCTGTTCGTTTCCGTACTTTGCGGCTCCGTTGAGTTCGTCCTGTGTCTGGAAGAGTCCGTTGCTGACGAATCCGTACCACGAATTGTATTCGACGCCTTCCCGGATGATCTTGCCGTCGGAGATGATCTCCCGGTTTCCGATGTAGCCCATCGTCGAAACGTCGTCCGAGATATTGAACGATACGGAGTATTCCAGCTCGCCGATGCGGTCGCGCCAGCCGAGCGTCAGTTCCCATCCGCGGGTATTCATCGTTCCGACGTTGTCATAGGGGTCCGTCAGGCCGATGATCGGGGCGATGGGCACGGTGAGCAGCATGTCGTCGGTACGCTTGTAGTAGTAGTCACCCGTGAGGGTCAGCCGGTTGCGGAACATCGTCAGGTCGAGGCCGATGTCGTAGGTCGTGGTGGTCTCCCACGTGAGGTCGCTGATGACGGCGGCGGTCTGCGAGTAGCCGGGGATGGCCGTGACGTTGTTTCCGACATATCCGACTCCGTAGGCAGGGGTCAGAGTCGCCTGATAGGGGTAGTAACCCTGGATCCGCTCGTTGCCCAGCTGTCCGTAGGAGACGCGGAGTTTTCCGAAGTCGAGCCAGTTCTTCGCTCCGGCGAGGAACTTCTCCTGCGTGAAGACCCAGCCGGCCGAGGCCGAGAGGAACGTACCCCAGCGGTGGTCGGGAGCGAACCGCGAGGAGCCGTCGCGGCGGATGTTGCCCTGCACGTAGTACTTGTTCGCGTAGTTGTACATCACGCGCCCGAAGTAGGAGCGGCGGGCCAGTTCGTAGACGTTGTTGCTTTCGGCCGTGACGGCGTCGGTGCCTCCTGCCGAGAGGTAGGGGATGAGCGAGTGAGGGAACGACGAGTTCGAGGCCTGCAATCCCTCCTCCTCGTACCAGTAGTTCTCATAGCCGATCATGGCGCTGAAATTGTGGTTCTGGCCGAAGGTTTTCTGGTAGTTGGCGTAGAACTGGGTCGTGTGGCTGAACGTATCGTTCCGCTGTTCGGAGAGTTCGGTCACGGTTGCGTCGGAGATGTAGTTGCTGCTCGTGGAGGAGAGGTCGTCGGGCGAGCTCCAATAGGGGACCTGGGTGGTGAAGTTCTTGTTCTTTCGGTAGGTGAACTTCGGGGCGAAGATTCCGGTGACGGTGAGTCCTTCGAGCGGCGTCACGTCGAGCTGGAAGCGGGCCGAACCGTAGTAGGAGTGGCGGTTCTTCGTTCCGCCGTCCATGAGGGCGGCGTATTTGTTGTTGGAGTCCTTGCCCGGGGCGTAGTGTCCGTTGCTCCACACGGCGGCATAGATCGGCGGGATGTAGCGCATCTGGTTCGACGGTGAGGTGGCCGGGTCGAGTTCGTCGGTCTTGCGCAGGGAGATGTCGGCTGCGGCGTGCATCCATTTGAAGATCCGGACGTCGTTGTTCAGCCGCACCGTGTAGCGTTTCCATGTGAGGTTTTTGGTGAAGAGACCGTCGATGTCGTCGTATCCGATGCTCAATGCGGTGCTGCGCTTGCTGTTTCCGGAGCGGACGGAGAGGGTGTGCGACTGCCGCACGGCGTGCTTCTTCAACAGCAGGTCGAGCCAGTTGACGTTGGGGTATAGATCGGGGTTTTCGCGGTTGAGCTGCCAGTAGTTCTCGATCGTCTCGCGGGGGTACTCCTGATACCATCCGCCGGAGGGCGTATCGTTGTAGCGCAGTTCGTTCACGGCCTCCATGTATCCGATGGCGTCGGTGTAGTCGGGCAGAGTGGTCGGGTAGTCCAGTCCGAGCGAGTAATTATAGGTGACGCTGGTTGTTCCTTCGCCGCCGCGCTTGGTCGTGATGAGGATGACGCCGGCCGCGGCCTGTGAACCGTAGATCGAGGCCGAGGCGGCATCTTTCAGGACGGTGATGCTGGCGACGTCGTTGGGGTTGACGTCGGAGATGCTTCCCGGCACGCCGTCGATGAGCACGTAGGGGTCGGAAGCGCCGTCGGTCATCGAGGTGATTCCCCGCACGCGGATCGTGGCCTCCTCACCGGGAGCGGAATGCGTGCGGGTGATCGTTACGCCGGGCATGGCTCCCTGCAAGGCCGAGGAGATGGTGGGCTGCTGACGGGCGATGATCTGCTGGCTGTTGACCGAACTCAACGATCCGGTCAGGTCTTTCTTGCGGGCGGTGCCGTATCCGACGACGACCACGTCGTCGAGGAGGGCGCTCTCCTCTTCGAGGATGATTTCGAGGAAGGTTTTGGCTCCCGGGGTGACGGTTTGTGTCTTATAGCCGATGTAGCTGACGGTGAGGGTTGCATTTGCCGGAAGAGGTTGTTTCAGGTTCAGGCTGAAATTTCCCGACAGATCCGAGGAGGTTCCGGTCTGCGTACCGGTCACGATGATCGTAGCGCCGACAACGGGATCTCCGGCTGCGGTTTTGACGATACCTTCGAGGTTTCGTTCCTGCGCGGGGACTGGGAGGGGAGATGTCAGAAAAATCGCTGCCAGAAAGATGCAGAGTGAGCCGAATGGACCCAAATTGCATTTTCTTCGAAATTTAACATCAAAATTTTTCATGTTTTTAGATTTAGTAGTATATTTGCAACACCACACCATACTACACCAATTCAGGTCACACAATAGGTATAAATAGTGTTGTCTGGTGTGGTGCAAATGTAAGCCTTTAAATTGAATTTACAAAAAATTAGTTGTTAAATTTCAAAGAATGTGTAAAAAACAGGCCCATTAATTCCTGAATTGGCGTTACGGCGCATCCGGAAGCGTCCGCGCAATCACCTAAAAAACCCGAATGACATGAAAAAACTCTTCTTATCAGCCGTTGCAGGCGCGCTGCTCTCCGTACTGTTGGTACAGACGGGGTGTACGCAGGACCCCGACGTGGATACGACGTGCCGCGTGGAGGTGCCGACATCACCCTTGTCGATCGACGGGGTGGGTGGAGATCTCACTTTGGATGTCCGAAGTAATGCCTATTGGAATCTATCGGCGGTGGATTCCGAAGGAAATACCCTTCGCTGGGTGACGTTCGATCCGCGTGAAGGAATGGGGGATGCCCGCGTCACGATTACCGTGGCCCGGAACACTACGGCTTCGGAGCGGACGGCTTCGGTCGTCGTTGCCACCGACGACGGAAACAGTTCGATGACCGTACAGTTGACGCAGGGTGCCGGTGTGGCTTCCACCTCCGGATATGACTTCCCGCTGGCCGACATGTTCTTCATCGACGACAACTATCAGCTGTCGAACGGTTTCATCGACGGTAACAGCTGTTATCTCGACGGGGGGCTGGTCATCACGCGGACCGGGTCTTCCGATTCCGGGTTGACGTTCGTCTGTCCGTGCCACAATGCGTCGAAGAATCAATATTACCAGCGCGGTCTGGTGGCCGGGAACTGGAACGACGGGGATGCGTGGTTGTTGGAGATTCCCGTCAAGGAGGAACTTTCGGGCGATCTCCGCTACGGATTCGGCTCCCGTCGCGACAACATTCTCTCGGGCAATCCGTGGAAACTCGAATGGAGTTCGGACGGTACGACCTTCCATGCCTTCTCGGGTGCGACCGTCCAGGGAGCGTCGGAGGCCGTGTGGAAACTGGCCGAGTTCACCATTCCCGCTGAGCAGAAGGTCCCGGCCGGAGGCAAGCTGCTGATCCGCATGACCCCCGACGATCCGACCAACCTGGGATCCGCTTCGGATCCCGGTACGGTGTTATTCCAGCATGGGTTCCAGGTATTCAGCGCTTCGGCGCCCAGGAGCGAACTGCCGTCTGCCGATACGGAGCGCATTGTCTTCTCCTGCGGGTTCGATGATCTGTGCGATGTCGACAATGCAACGGATATCACCCTCGATCAGGGCTTCTTCAACTCCTGCCGCGGCGGATCGTACGGGATTCCGGAGGCGTTGAGGGGGTTGGTTTCGATCATCAACGGCTATGATCGCCCGGGTTATCTGCACCTCGGGACCTCGACCAGTCCGGGCACCTTCTCCGTCACGCTCAAACATCTTGAAGAGATGAACATCCTGCGTACGGACGTGAAGGTGAGCCTGCGGGCCGCGGCGGTGCAGAGCGTGCTGGAACCGGTCGACGGCGACATCCGCGTCACGGTGGACGGCGAGAGCGGCGCGACGGCCGACAACGAGGGCCGGGCGGGCACGGTCAAGGCCAATGTTTTCGGTGAGGTGTCGGCCATCATCCGCGGCGCCACTCCGGAGACCGTCGTCACGATCTCGAATGCCAACACGGAGATCGAGCATCGCTTCTGCATCGACGACATCCTCATCGAGGTGGAGGGCGAGCCCGAACGTCCCGATGCTTCGACACCGACGAAATGCGGCATCGACGAGGTGCGTGCCCTCTATTCGGGTTCGGCGGTGCAGATCGGGGAGAACCACTACCTGCTGGGGCGCGTGGTCTCGACGGACAACGTTCCGGAGGGGTGCTTCGCCCTGGCCGATACGGAGTCCGGCCTCTTCGTCAAGGCGGCGGTCGACGGCGTGGTTCCCGGTGACGAGGTTCGGGTCGTCGTGCTGAACGCTTCGCTGGACAAGGTGGACGGGCTGCTCGTTCTGACGCCCGATGCCGGGGCCGAGGTCGGGAAGACCGGCGAACCGGTCGAAGAGCCTGTTCCTGTTGCCATTGCCGTTTCGGATCTGGCGGGAGGCGCCTGCGAGGGTCTGTATGTCGAGATGCCCGCTTCGCAGGTGATCGACGCCGATCTGTCGCGCTCCCTCGGAGGCGAGGTTACGTTCGAAACGGCTTCCGGCGATACCTATGCCGTGAAGACGCTCCAAAACGCCTCGTTCGCTTCGCAGAGCGTGCCGCAGGGCAGCGGACCGGTCTTCGGCATCGTCGCGGAGGGCAAACTGATGCCGGTTTCTGCCGATGACGTGGCCCGGATGACCGCTGCGCGCTTCGGCGAGAAGGTCTATGCCATTACGCCGGTTTCGGAGTTCTTCCTGGCCGATCCCACGACCCTTTCGGGGGAGGAGTATTCCGTCTACGGGTGTACGCTCGACGGGGAGAACCAGTTGGTGACCTTCGATTCGGGCAATACCGTGCAGCGCATGGGGGGAACGTCCGATCGCACGGGGCGTTTGGCGGCAGTTGCCAGCCAGCTTTACAACGGTCGTTTCATCACGACGGGATGGAGCGGCGAGGATGTGCTTGACCAGTCGATGGTGATCCGGATGAAAGCGGCTTCGGAACTCAAAGGAACGCTGCGTTTCGGCTTCGGATGGCAGACGGCGTCGAAAGCCAACGTTCCGAAGACGTGGAAGGTGGAGTGGAGCACCGACGGCTCGCAGTGGAACGGCGGTGTCGAGGTGGCCGTGACGCCCTTTGTCGATTTCGCACCGACCTTTGCCGTTACGAATGCGTCGCCCTTCAAGATGAGCCGCTTCACGCTGCCCGAGGGGACGACGGTCCCGGCGGGTTCCGATATCTGGATGCGCATCGTGCCGACCACGACCGACACCTACGGCGGCGGGGCGCTCGATTCGTCCGATCCCCTCTACCTGCACCACGGCTTCTACCTCTCGACCGATACCGAGCGTGCCTACCATACGAGCGACCTGCCTTCGGACGGCAACGTTGTCTTCACATACGGGTTCGACGAGGCGATCCACGGCCACGACTACTTCATTCCGGCCCGACACTTCCTGTCGAACCCGGCCAATCTTTACATTCCGGCCGGTTGGACCGGTACGGGCGAGACCCGCGAATGTCCGGGTTATGTGATGTTCGGCGGCAATTCGAATGCCAAGAAGGGCTCGCTGACGACGCCGAAACTGACGAAGCTGGGCGATACGCCGACCGACATTACGGTGAAGTTCAAACTGGCGTTCTTCATGCCGGCGAACTATGCATCGTCCGAGGCGAAGACTTTAGCGGTGGCTGCCGTAAATGCCGGGACGGTGGTGAGCCAGCCCGATTACAGCTCGATTCCCGTGATTCGGGGTGCCACCATCGCCGAGATGGAGCAGACGGTGGCGACCTACGTCAAGTGGTACGACTACGAGGTGCGCATCACCGGAGCCACTGCCCAGACGCAGATCACCTTCTCGACCACGGCCGGACGTCATTTCCTCGACGACATCGTCGTTGTCCGGGATTAACCGGTCCGGATTCGGTTCAGCAACCGGAGCCCGCTTGCCGGGCTCCGGTTTTTTTGTCGATTCCGCCGCCGGAAAACTTGTTTTTCCGCTGATGTTTGATTATATTTGCACCACACAACACCCAACTACTATTGCCATGAAACGCCGCTTTGCCCGTCCGATTCTTCCGCTGCTGCTCCTGTTGTTCCTTGCGAAGACGGCCGGAGCCGGGGCACCGGTCCGCGGGCGGGTTGTTTGTGCGGGTCGCGGCGTCTCCGGGGTGGTGGTGACCGACGGCGAACATGTTACCCGGACCGACCGGCACGGAGCCTACGAACTGCCGTGCGGGGAGGATGCCGTGCACGTCTACCTTTCGATTCCGTCGGGATACACCGTGCCGGTTGTGGAGAGCGTTCCGATGTTCTGGGTCCGGATCGACACCCTTGCCGATCGGGATGCCGTCGATTTTACCCTGCTCCGCGAGCCCGACCGCGGACGGTGGCACCGTTTCGCGGCACTGGGCGATCCGCAGGTCCGCAACCTCCGTGAAGTGTCGCAGCTCGATTCGTTGCTCGCCTCGTTGAAGGAGGATTTGGATCGGATGCCGGCGGCGGGCACCGTTCCGGTGCTCGTTGCGGGCGATGTCGTCTTCAACCGTCCGAAGATGCACGGGCCGAGCAAGCGGAGTTTCGCGGCGCTCGGACAGCCGGTCTTCTATGCCATCGGCAACCACGACCACGGCCCGATTCGCGACAGCGAGACTCCGGACAACGAGGAGCCCTCCACGCGGCGGTTCCGCAGCCACTACGGTCCGACGCATTACTCGTTCAACCGCGGACGGGTACACTATATCGTATTGGACAACATCCTTTTCCGGGGCGGGAAGCGCGATGCCTATGCGATCGGCTTCGGCCCGGAGCAGCTGGCCTGGGTCGGGCGCGACCTCTCCTGTGTGCCGAAGAGCCGTGCCGTGGTCGTATTGGCCCACTCGCCGCTGCAAAGCCGCCGGTTCCCCGATCCGGCCCATTACGGGGACAGCCCGTCGCTGCTGGCGCTGCTGGACGGCTATGCCCACGTGCAGATCATCTCCGGACATACGCACACCAACAGCGTATCCACCCCTTCGCGCCGGATGACCGAACACACCGTGGGTGCCGCCTGCGGCGGTTTCTGGGAGGGCCCGGTCTGTCTGGACGGCACCCCGCTCGGATACAAGCTCTTCGAGGTGCGGGGGCGCCGGTTCCGCTGGCGTTATGTCGCCGCCGGGGATGCGGAGCGGCTTTTCCGGGTCTATCCGCCCGACACGCTGCGCTGCGGGGCATCGCGTCCGGCCGCAGAGCTGCTTGTCAATGTCTGGGACTGGGATCCGCAGTGGCGGGTGGAGTATTCCGAGGATGGCGGCCGCACGTTCCGCCCGATGGAGCAGTGCCGCTTCGACGATCCGCGGGCGCTCGATCCTGCGGCGTGCGCCTGTTTCGGCACGGCGGGACATCCGCGGATTCCGGCCCGGCCGTGGATCAAGGCCGTGGTGACGGACCATCTGTTCCGTTGTACGCCTGGTTCGGAGCGGGTGGTGATCCGCGTCGTGTCGCGTTTCGGGGAGACCCGGACGCAGGAGGTCGCTCTTTGATAAAAAAAGACCGTCCCGAAGGACGGCCTCATGGCGTTGGCCCCGGGAGGGATCACTCTCCGTCAGGCATCAGCGGCGCATAGTCGGTCAGCCGTACGACCCGCTCGGCGTGCATCTGCCGGTCGATCCGTATTCCGCTCTTGGCTTCGAGCCAGGCTATTTCGCGTTCGTAGATCTGACGGGCGCGCTCCCGGGCTTCGGTCGGGTTGTCGCGGCAGAGTTTTTTTACGGCCTGCGTCTCCTGTTCGATGACAAAGAAGGTGTTGTTGACGTATTTCAGCTCCATGTAGGATAGTTCGAGCTGTTTGGAGACCGCCGTCTTGGCCTCGCGGCCCCGGGCATAGGCCGCCGGAAGCGCTTCGTAACGGTAGTATTGGAGAAGCTGCTCCCCGGAGAGGACTTCGCGCAGGGCGTTGTCGCGCATCCGTTCGAGTTCCTCCTCGTCGTCGGGCGAGAGCACGCCGTTGCCGCGGTTGACCAGTTCCGAAAAGCGGAGATTCTCCTGCCGGAACCGTTCGGCGAGTTGAGCCTGTTGTTCGGCGGACGCGGTCGTGTGCCGGCATACGGGGTAGAGTTCCTGCAAGACGGCAGGATCATACTGTGAAAGCAGTCGGGTATCGAAAGTTTGGGCCTGTGTACCGAAAGCCCAGCACGTGACTCCGAGAGTCAGCATTGCCAGAAAGGTTTTCATGGTAGTGAAGAAATAAAGTTACGGAATAAAATTCAGACCCTTATTGAACGAAACAAAAATAGAGATTTAAATTGGAAAAAACAATGACAGAGCTGAAAAAAATGCTTTTGGGCGTCGGATCGCTCTCGATGGTCGGTTCCGCCGCAGCCCAGGCGGCCTCTCCGTCGGGGAAGGAGCGGGCCGCCACCCCTCCGAACATCCTGTTTCTGGTGGTCGACGATCTCAAACCCAATATCGGTCCTTATGGGGACCGGATTGCGCATACTCCTGCTTTCGAGCGTATTGCGGCGTCCGGTGTAACCTTTATGAACAACTATTGTCAGTTTCCGTTGAGCGGGCCGACACGGGCCAGCGTCCTCACCGGCCTGCGTCCCGATCATACCGGGGTGTGGACACTCGACGGAATTTTCCGACGCAACAATCCCGATATCGTGTCGCTGCCGCAGTTGTTTGCGGCGAACGGCTACGAGACGATCGGCATCGGCAAGGTGTATCATCCGCTTACGAACAAAACCTATAACAATGATCCTGTTTCGTGGACGAAACCCTACATCAAGCCGCAGGCTCCGGTCTACATGCTGCCGGGCGGGAAGCCCGTGACCGAGTGCGTCGATGTTCCGGACAACGCCTATTTCGACGGTCAGGTCGCCGATGCGGCGGTTGCGCAGATCGGGAATCTGAAAGGGAGTGAAAAGCCCTTTTTTCTGGCTGTCGGCTTCATTCGTCCGCACCTGCCGTTCGTGGCGCCCAAGAGGTATTGGGATCTCTACGACCGGGACGAGATGCCGCTGGCGGAGTTCCGGACGATGAGCTCCGATCCCGTGCCGTGCGCCTATCACAACTCCAACGAGGTGAAGGCCTATACCGATGTTCCGTCGTTCCACAGCTACATGCCGGGACAGGAGCTCGACGAGGAGATCCAGCGCCGCCTCGTGCACGGCTATTACGCCTGCACCTCCTATACGGATGCGCAGATCGGCCGGGTGCTCGACGCTTTGGAGGAGGCCGGACTGGCTGAAAATACGGTTGTCGTGGTATGGGGCGATCACGGCTACCACCTCGGGGACCACGGTCTGTGGAGCAAGTTGACGAACTTCGAGGCTCCGACGCGGACGTTGCTGATGATGTCGGTCCCGGGGATGACCGGAGGCGGGAAATGCCGCACGATGACGGAGTTCGTGGACATCTATCCGACCCTTTGCGATCTGGCAGGTATCGAGCCTCCGTCCTGGATCGACGGCGTAAGTCTGGTCCCGGTGTTGAAGAATCCCCGCAAGTCGGTCAAGAAGTATGCCTTCATGCAGGCCAACCGGCAGGAGATTCAGGGCTATTCGATCCGGGACGGCCGCTATCGCTATGTGGAATGGGTTCGCGGCTTCAAGACCTGCCTGCCTTTCGATGAGGGACAGATCGTCGGATGCGAGTTTTACGACTACGGGACGGATCCGCTTGAAACGAGAAATGCGGTCAAGGATCCGGAATACAGAGGTCGGATTGAGCGGATGCGGGGGGCGTTGCGCCGGTTCTATGCCGAGCAGTACGCCTCGCCGATGAGCGCTCCCATTGCGCGCATGCTGGAAGCGGCCGGGAATCGTTGATTCGGATCGTTTCGAAGAATTTGTCCGGGGAGTGACCGGTTTCGGTGGCGCTCCCCGGATTTTTCATAACCGTTTCCGGTCTTGTACCTCCGAGGTTCCGCCTGTTGGTGTGGCGGCGTAGCCGTTCCGGAGGGCGAGACCATGAAAAAACCGCGTCAAACTTTCGTTTAACGCGGCTCATGGTGCCCAGGACAAGGACCGATTCTTGCAAACTGATGCAAATGGTTGAATTTTAAATTGTTTTATAACTATTTGTTATATAGTATTTTAGGATTCATACGAATGAATGTTGATTTTTCCTGTTTTAGTCGTTTTTCATAAATGCGAACACAGTGCGGACACGGAAATGTTGCTGTATTCAAATATAAATCATATACTTGCAAAGTATCAAATGGCGAGTCTATGGCAAAAGTCACGTATGTATTGACACAGGGAGCGAACAGTGCCGGGGAGTCTCAGATCAATTTTCGGGTCTACATTTCGCGGACTGCGTTTGCGCGTGCCGTCGGGCATCTGGATCGATCGCAAACGCTGGGGTAAGAAGAACGACATCAACATTCCGAATATCCCGGGCGAGGAGCGGAACGCTCTGCTGTCCAAGCGTGCGAAACTGAAAGAGCTGGTCGACGTGATCGAGCACACGATTGAGGCAACCGATGATAAATCGACCGTTACGCGGGAGTGGCTTGAAAAGTTGATCCGTCGGACGTTGCGCCCGAAGGCAACCAATCCCGTTGAGGAGAAGAAACGTGACTTTTTCTCGTTGACGGAGGAGTACCTTGCCGCTCACAAACTGTCCGAGTCCCGGGTCAAACATTTCAAGGTGCTGGTGCGGACGCTGAAGCGCTATGAGTTGTATCGCAGACTGTCGAGTCGCCGTTTTGTGTTGGACGTACATACAGTCACGCCGATGACGCTCGATGATTTCGGGGCATTCCTGATGAAAGAGCCAGAGATCTTCGACGAGCATCCGGAGTTGTACGACGAGGTCCCGTATGCGCGGCCGAAAGTGAGGAAGAATTTGCCGTTGAAGCGCGCTCCGTACCTTAATGCTGCGGGCGAGTTGGTGATTCCGGGACGACCGAAGGAGCGCGGTATGAACTACGTTTCGGATATGTTGATTCGACTGCGGTCTTTCTATGTCTGGTTGAATGACAGCGGATTCACCACCAATGATCCGTTCAAGCAGTATAAGATTGCGGAGATCGTTTACGGCACTCCGGTCTATATTACGACCGAGGAGCGGAAACAGTTGGCCGAGGCGGACATGGGGGATGACAAGCAGCTGGAGACGCAACGCGATATCTTTGTCTTTCAGTGCATGATCGGCTGCCGGGTGAGCGACCTTTACAAGATGACCTATGCCAATATCATCGGGGATTGCATTGAATATGTTCCCCGCAAAACCCGCGACGACCGGGTGGTGACGGTCTCGGTGCCGTTGATCGATGCGGCGAAGGAGTTGATCCGTAAATATCTGGATGAAACCCGAGGGACGTTGTTCCCGTTTATCTCGGAGCAGAAATACAATGTTTATATCAAAGAGGCGTTTCGCAAGGCGGGCCTTACGCGCAAGGTAACGACGATCGACCAGCGGACGCGGCAGAATATCCAGGTTCCGATCTGCGACCTCGCCTCGTCGCACATGGCACGCCGGACATTCATCGGGAATGTCTATAAAAGTGTGAAGGATCCGGCGATCGTGGGGGCGATGTCGGGGCATAAGGACGGCAGTAGAGCCTTTGCCCGTTATCGCGATATTGATATGGATATCAAACGCGAGGTTGTGAGTGTGCTGGAATGAGATTTGTTTTGTCGAAAAAATAATATAAATTTGCGACAGATAATAGACTAATATCAGGATGCAAACAATAGAGGATAAGATACTTGTCAGAATTAAAAAATGCGGACGCGGTAAGCTCTATTCTGCATCAGATTTCGCTGCGTGCGGATCGGGTGCGGCAATCGCGAAGTCATTGGAACGGCTTACTCGAAAGGGCCACCTGGTTCGTATTGCAAGGGGCCTTTATTGCTATCCAAAAATTGACAGGAAGTTTGGCCTGGGCATACAATATCCGACAGTCAATGAAATTGCTGAAAAGATAGCCCGACAAAGCGAAGCCCGAGTTGTTCCGACGGGTATGCACGCGCTGAACATGTTGGGGTTGTCTACGCAAGTTCCGATGAACTATGTGTTTTATACGGATGGCAATTCCCGGACGGTTAATTTGTTCAACGGTCGCAAATTGCGATTCAAGCGTGTGGCGCTGAGAAATCTGGCTTATCAGAATAAAACGTTGATGCTTGCCGTGTTCGCCTTGAAGGAGATCGGACGACCGCAGGTCACGGAGGAGCATATCGCCCAACTGAAGACGATATTCGCCCGGATTCCGAAGTCGCACATTCTGCCCGATCTGCGGCTGGTGCCAGCTTGGATTCATAAAATCATTATGTCGTTTTATGGAGAGTAATTTTTGGACGCTTCCCGAGGGCCAGAAAAGGATGCTCGTCGCGCAGACGAGCGAACGAGTCGGGCTTCCGCCGCAGGCTGTCGAGAAGGACTGGTGGGTGACAATGACGTTGAAGGCCTTGTTCGAATCGTTGTGCCGGGATTTCATCACCTTCAAGGGTGGGACGTCGCTGAGCAAGGGTTGGCATGTCATAGAACGCTTCTCGGAGGACGTTGATATTGCGATTGACAAGTCTTTCTGGGGAATTGCCGGGGACAACAAGTCGCAGCGGGATCGGATCCGAAACTTTCGCGGGCCTATATCGGGCAGGACCTCGTTGCAGAAATGCGGACATTGCTGGCGGGATACGGAGCTTTGGATTTTGAGTTGCGCGTTATCCCGACACAGGATTCTGATGCAGACCCGACATTGGTTCTTTTGCCTTATCGGAGTATTTATGCGGATATCGATTATGTGGAGTCGCAAATCCGAATCGAATTCAGTTGTCGATCGATGCAAGAACCTCGTGCGCGGATTGATATTCGTCCGCTGATTGCCGAGGCATATCCCGACTTGTTCGGGAAACTGGAGTTCCCGATTTATGCGGTCGTACCGACGCGAACGTTTTTGGAGAAGGCATTTTTGCTGCATGAGGAGTTCCAAAAAGAGAATCCTCGCGTCGAGCGGATGACGCGCCATCTGTATGATCTGGAGCGGTTGATGGATACGGATTTCGGAAAGAAGGCTTTGGCAGATCCGAAAATGTATGCCGATATTGTCAAACATCGGAGTATATTCAATACGATCCGAGGAATTGATTATCGGACACACCATCCGAGCCGGATCCAGTTTATTCCGCCCGAAGAATTGGTGGAAATATGGCGCAGAGACTATGAGCGGATGCAGGAATACTTCATCTATGGAGAATCGTTGCCATACGATCAGCTGATTGACCGGATGAAAGAGTTGCAGAATCGGTTTCGGAAAGTGGTAATTGAGGATGATTTTTTCAGCGGGTTATAACTATGAATTCCGATCAATATTTCCATCGAGGGCTTCGTTTGATTCTGGCGAGTGTCCTTGTCTTTTTCCTCATCGTGTTGTTCTGCGTCATGGTTTCGCGGGGCTTCCCGTTCTGGATGGCGCTTGTGTTGCTTGTTCCCGCGGGGCTTTGCGTGGCAGGACTCTACTATTTCAGTATAGGTACTTCGGCGGACCTTTCGGAGCGTTTCTTTCGCCGTTTCCGTCGTGAGCAGCCCAAATCGGATGAGATTTCTATCGTGGAAGAGAAGCCGGAACCCGCAGTCGAGGTGACTGATGAAAAGAGCTTGGATCCGACCGTCGCGATATCCGATGTGATTCCCGGCGATCCGGCCCCGGAGACACCAATTCTCGAAAATGCACTTTCAACGGTCTACACCTATACGGATCAAATCCTGGGTGAAGCCCTTGATGAGTCGAATCGGTTGATTTTACGGCGTCGGCTGCTTTATTTGGCCTGCATGGCAGCGATTCCGGCGTCGGTCCCTCAGGTCCGGCTCCGGGGCGATCGGATCGGTTACGGGGATTTGTGCCACTATGGATGGAATGTGTGGAATGCCTTCAAGGGGGCGCGCAACCAGTTTTATGACCAGAGCGAATTGGCCGAGTGGTTGAAGTCGGGATTCGAATCGTTGGGCAAATACAATACGAAGACCTTGCGGGCCAAACTGCGGGCGACGGATGGCGGTTACGGCATTCGTTTGGTGGAGAACCTGAAGGAGTATATCCAACAATAGGAGCGGAATCTTTCTGTCGATATTCCCTGCACCGATGAGGTGCAGGGATTTTTTTGTTTGGCTTGTATGCGATTGCAATAGCTTGAAAAGTAGCTATTTCTGAAATTGTTTTCCGGTGCAATGGCAGTGATTTGATTGCAAAAACCGGTGCAGAGGAAGCACCTGTTATATTCGCTGCCGAACCTGCTGTTGGGTTCGATAAAAGATCGAGTTATGGACCTGAAACAATTGTATGAAATGGGCGGTGACGTGCATGTAACCGTCCGTCTGGAGGATCTCCGACAATGGCATCGGGAGTTGACTGCCGTCGCCCCGTCGCCCTTGGTCTCGCCAGCCTTGCCGCAAACGGGCGAATTGTACACGCGAAAGCAGACCATTGCCTTGTTGGGTGTCGACTCCTCTACGCTTTGGCGCTGGGCAAAGAGCGGCTATCTTGTCCCCGTGGAGTATGGCGGGCAGCGTCGTTATCGTGTGGCGGATGTGCAGCAAATCCTGAAAGGAGGCCGTCATGACCGCTAAACGAGAGGAGACCGGCACGGCCTATCTGCGCGTGGGGACGACCATCTACAAGCGGGTTCAGCAGCCACTGAGCAGCGGCCGGAGCATCGAGACCCTCCTGGCGTGGAATGTCGAGACCCTGCGTCAGGATTTCGGGAAGGATTACCTGGCCCGCATTCCGAAGTACGACGGATTCTGCACAGTTCCCGACCATACGAACTACCGGCGGGAGATCCACGGCTTCCTGAACCGCTACGAACCGATTCCCTTCCAGCCGGCCGAAGGGGATTTCCCGCACATCCGCGGCTTTCTGTCGCACATCTTCGGCGAGCAGGTCGAGATGGGGTATGACTATCTGCAGCTGCTCTACCTGCGCCCCTTGCAACGGCTGCCGGTATTGTTGCTGGTGTCAGATGAACGCAACACGGGAAAGACGACCTTTCTCAATCTCTTAAAGTCGATCTTCGGCGGAAACGTGACCTTCAATACCAACGAGGATTTGGCTGTGCCTTCCTCCTTCGCACCTCGGTAATTCGAATAAATTCGATTACTCTCGGTTTGGCGTCGGTTCCGCTCGCAGTTCAACGACGACTGGACGGGTAAACTATTGATCTGCGTGGACGAGGTGCTTCTCAACCGCCGCGAGGATTCCGAACGAATCAAGAACCTTTCGACCGCCCGCAGCTACAAGGCCGAGGCAAAGGCCGCGACCGCCGGGAGGTGGAGTTTTTCGGCAAGTTCGTCCTCTGCTCCAACAACGAACGCAATCCCGTGCTGATCGAGGCTGCAGAGACCCGCTACTGGGTGCGGCGTATCCCGCCGCTGACGCACGACGACCAGCAGCTGCTTGCCCGGATGCAGACTGAAATCCCGGGGCTGCTGTTCTTTCTGCAACAACGCACGCTCTCGACCCGGGAGGAGAGCCGCCTGTGGTTCTCCCCGCGGCTCCTGGCGACGGAGGCCCTGCGGCGGATCATCCACTACAACCGCAGCAAGCCCGAGGCCGAGATGCTGTCGATCATCCGCGACATTCTGGATGGCGAGAAGCTGGAGGAGTATCAGTTCGACGTGAGTGACATGGTGAACATGCTGGAGATCCGCGGCATCCGGGTTGACCATCCCACCGTGCGGCGAACGCTGACCGAGAGCTGGCAGCTGCGGCCGGCACCGCCTACCTACTACCAACGCTATACGATTACCTACAACGGCGAAACGCAGCGGCAGGACAGCAAGACGGCACGGATCTATACCGTCACGCGGGAACAGCTCGGCGGATTGCTGAACGAAGCAGCGATGTAAGAATGTTGAAAAAAGAAGGTAGCTTTCTTATTTTCACAATCTTACATCTCTTACAAATCCTCTTACAAAGTCTTACGGGTTCTTACGGGCTTACAGCACCGAATGCCGTGTAAGAAAGTTGTAAGACGTCAACCTTTTCTTTCACTGGATTTTACACTGTTTTCTCAACAAACTTGCAGAAAAATGAATACCACCCCATATTCTCCCCGGATCCCCATCCGGGAATATCTTGCCCGCCGTGGCCTTGTGCCCGGGATTGCGGCGGCGTATTGTCGGGAGGTACGCTATCAGGTCCGCAGCCGCTGCTTTTTCGCCATTGGCTTCCGGAATGACTGCGGAGGTTGGGAGCTGCGCTCCGAGCGGTTCAAAGGCGGCTCCTCGCCCAAATACACTACAACACTCAAAGGATGCAATGCTATCAGTGCAATCAATGCAATCGCTGACAACGATGCAATCACGGATTGCCCTGCAACCGGTGCAACAGCATCATTCCATGCCGGCAATGATCCGATGGCTTGCGAATCGGACAGAGCCATGTCGGCATCCCATGCAAGCGTCATGGTCTTCGAAGGATTCATAGATTTTCTCTCGTATCTGTCGCTTGCGAATAACATACATCCGGTCAGCGATACGGTCGTGCTGAACTCGGTCGTCAACCTGCCCAAAGCCATCCCGTTTCTCTCCCGGCATCCGGTGATTCACGCCTTCTTTGACAACGACGAAGCCGGGCGTAAAACGACCTCCGATCTGATCCGTCTTTGCCCCCGCAGCGAGGTAATCGACCAAAGGCATTTTTACAGCGGACACAAGGACGTAAACGACTATCTGATCGCCCGCATAAAAGGCCGAACACAAAAGCCTTCGACACAGAAGAACGCCCCCGAAACAAAGGCTCTTCAGACTGTCCGGAATAATCTTCAACCCTCGAAAGCAGAAACAACGACGATTGAGCCTCCGCGTCGGAAAGGGGTAAAGATTTAAGGAAGGCAAGGTTGTGTTTTCGTAGACGAAAACTCCGCCTTACCCGGTGGCCGCCGTAAAATCCCGCTGGTCTGAACAAAAAAATGCTTACACACCACTTATCATGGCAACACCGAAGAAAACATACAGCAAACAGGGCGGGCGCCCGAAAGTCGGCATCGGCCGCATCCGCAAATATGTCGTCAGCACCCGGCTCAGTCCCGAACGGAAACTCCGCTTTTCGGCCCTTTGCCGCGAGGCAGGGCAACCGTCTGCCGAAGTGCTGCGCCAGCTGATCGACCGAGGAACGGTAAGAGCACGGATCACCCGCGAACAACTGGATTTCATGGCCCAACTGAAAGGCGTCGCCCGGAATCTGAACCAGCTGACCCGGCTGGCCAATGCCAAAGGTCTGGCGGCTGTCAGAGTACGGCATGCGGCGATCGTCACGGCCATCGAAAAACTCCTGAAACAGATATGCGATGGTCGGTAAGGTAATATCCGCTTCGTCCTTTTCGGGAACGGTGGGTTATGTGATGAAAGAAGAATCCCGGATATTGGAAGCTGAGGGCATTATGCCTCCGGAAGTAAAGGATATGGTGCAGGACTTCAAAGACCAGACTCTATTGAACCCGCGGCTGAAAAACACCGTCGGGCATATCTCGCTGTCTTTCTCACCCAAGGACGCTCCGCGGATGACCGACGCCCTGATGACGCAGATCGCAAAGGAATATATGCAAAAGATGGACATCACCGATACGCAGTATCTATTAGTACGCCATCTCGACCAACCCCATCCGCACTGCCATCTGGTCTACAACCGGGTCGGAAACAACGGGCAGACCATATCGGACAAGAACATCAAGCTTCGGAATGCCAAGGTATGCCGGGAGCTGACCGAGAAGTACGGATTGTATCTCGCGTCGGGAAAGGACGACGTACGTCGGGAACAGCTGCGCGAACCGGACAAGAGCAAATACGAAATTTACGATGCGATCAAAGGCTGTCTGCCCAAATGCAAGAACTGGAACGAGTTGGAAGGTAAATTAAAGGAACAGGGCATCGGCGTCCGCTATAAGTATTGCGGAAATACTGACCGGAAACAAGGTGTCCTGTTCTCGAAAAACGGTTTCGAGTTCTCCGGATCGAAGATCGACAGGGCTTTCAGTTTTACAAAACTCGACAACCGGTTCACCCACCTGCAACAGCAGGCGCTGCATCGGGCCGAGCTCCTCGGGAACCTCTCGGCGGCGGCAGGCAATTACCGTTCGGCATTTGCAGGGCTGTTCGGTGGCATGGGCGGCGGCAGTGCGCGCGAAGAGCCACTATCGGTAAACCTCGGAAAGGCAGGCGGGATTCCGCTGCCGCCGACCGGTTCGCCCGTCGGAGTGTCGGCCGAGCAGTTGCAGCGCAAGCCGGGAGAAAGTCCCGAAGAGCATATAGCACGAATCACGGCGTTGCTCAATGCCGCGGCCGAAGCGATGGCCATAGCCGCGGCGGAGCACCGCCGCAGGATGGAAGAACAGAAAAGAAGAACCAAAATAAAACTGTAACCGAATTAGAAAATCTCAAAAACCATGAACGACGAAAATAAGATCGACCTCTCGATCGAAATGTATGAAGACCTCAAGGAAACGCTTGTCAAAGCCATCAAAAACGCCAAAGCAGGCGGCGCAGGAAACGCAGGTTTGGAGAATGTACAACTGGAACGGATCGAGCGACTGATAGAGGCTGCGGAACTTTCGCAGGAACAGATTACGCAACTGCTCGAACACCTGCAACGGTATACAGCCTTGCCCGGAATAAAAACCGAGCAGGAACGGGAGATCGTTAACAAATACGACATGCTGCTGCAACAGTTAGCTGGGAGACTGGAGGTGATCGACAAGGAGAACAGGAAGACGCATACGTTGATCGAGCAAGTGGGCCAAGCCGTCGAAGCAGCGGCAATGCCCGAAAACCTGCCTGTGCAGGAACACCGCCACATCTATACGCTCGACATTAAATCCTCGAAAACATTTCTGACTATGTTCATCATGCTGGGAGGTATTTTCCTGCAAGCTGCATTCATCTACCGAATCTCGGAAAATAATAGGCTGTTGGCCGTGAACGACCTGAAATACCGTTACGTGAAGATGTGCGGGAAAATCGGCGAAAAGGAGTTGATGGAATTGGAAACGGTATTTTGGGACGAACAGTATAGAAACCTCCGCGATACCGTTCGAAACCAAGTCGAACGATACGAGGAAGCCGTAAGGCATCGAGCCGAACAATTAGAGCAGGCGACTGTTAAGGAGCGGAAAGCAAAAAGACTGCTCGACGATGTGAAGAGATTAAGAGGAGAATAATGTTATTACGAATAATATTCCTACCGTGTCAGTTAAAAAAAGAGGCCAATTTGAAAGTTACCAAAACAGGATAATGATCCGAAGCTTTTGCGGCTGCATAATCTACCTCATGAGAAATTACTTCAAAAGCAGACTCGGGAGTATACATCAAATAGTCAATCGTTTTTCCACCGTCATCGTCGGTCGTCAGCTCCGAGCAAGAGTTGCCCACGTTAAACTTGGATGCCAATAATTGAATCGGAGCCTCTTCCGGTCGGGCATTCATATCTCCGCCCAAAATAATTGGAATATTGATATGCTCCGTTAAGCGAAGTATTTCTCTAATTTGCGCTATCCGCAAAGAATCATCGGCTTTGTGATCAAGATGCGTCGTGGCAAAACAGATGTCATGTCCCTGTTTACGAATCCGGACATATCCAAAAGACCTCATGTAATCTCGTCCCGGTATTCCCAATCTGAAACTACGCTCTTCCAGAATCGGGTATTTCGAGAGGATGACATTCCCATAATCTCCTCCGGAACGAATGTCGAGTGCATGAATGAAGGCATGGTATTTCAAGCCCGTCATCTCGGCCAATATGGCTGGTGTGTCGCCGGGATTTAGTTCAGTAAAACGTTCAACTTCCTGCAAAGCTACCAAATCCGGATTGTTGCGGCGAATTGCATCGGCAATAGCTTCGATTCCGGCATTACGCCCGCTATAAGTATTATAGGTCATTGTCCTCAGGACAATCTCCTTCTGAGAACAGCCGTTTGCAATTATGGCCCAAAATAGTATAAAAAGAATTTTTTTCATCTATATTACTTTTTCTTCGAAACGAAAAGTGCGAGAATGAACGACAGCGCCGAAGCCGCGATCCAGAAAATGGTGGCCGTGTCGAAATCGTAGGTCGTGACACCGTCCGTAACCGTCTTGCCCGAGTTGATGAGCCAGCCGCTGACGATGTCCTGCAACCCGGCGCCGACGTAGCTGGCCATTCCGACGATACCCAGTGCGGCACCCGTGGCCTCACGCGGTACGATGTCGATGGCCATCAGTCCGCCGAGGAAGCAGATCAGCACCCCGATGGCCATACCGAATAACACCATGCTCAGCAGGTTGACGAACATGCTGTCGCCCGAGTAGAGGAACAGGCACAGGGCGACGGTGTTCAGCACGCCGAAGCCGAAAGCCAGCACGTTGCGGCGGCCGTGGAACAGCGTGTCGGACAACCATCCCGAAAAGACCGTTCCGACGATCCCCAACAGGGCGTTGACCGAGATGACCTGCGTGGCCGTGGCCAGCGAATATCCCTTGACCTCTTGCAGGAACAGCACGCCCCAGCCGTTGATGGCGTAGCGCGAGACGTACATGAAGGCGCTCGACAACGCCAGCACCCAGACGAAGGGGTTGCGGATGACCGAACGCTGGAGTTCGGAGGTGGACCCGTGGTCGTGGCTTTGCTCGGGGGACTCCTCGCCGGTCAGCACCTCGATCGGAGGCAGGCCCTTCGATTCGGGGGTGTCGTGCAACAGGAAAACGATCACCAGCACGCCTAACACCCCGGCCACCGACGACCCGACGAAGCCCCACTGCCAGCCGAAGATGCCGACGACGGCCCCGACGAAGAGGAACGAAAGGAACTCGCCGAGGTTGTGGCTGGCGCTGAAAAATCCGTAGTAGGTGCCGCGCTTGCTCAGGGGGTACCAGCGCGAGAGGGCGATGATCGCCGGGGGCGCGCCCATCGACTGCGACCACCCGTTGACGCCCCACATCACGGCGAAGGCGATGAAAAGCGTCATATTGCCGACCATGCCCCCGCCGTTGGCGAAGCCCAACGCCCCAACCAGCAGGTTGGCGACGGCCGAAACGCACAGTCCCGCGGCCATGAAACGCTTGATGTTGCTGTGGTCGGAGAGGAATCCGTTGACGAATTTGCCGATGGCATAGGCGAACAGCAGCGCCGAGCCGATGATGCCCAGCTGCGTGGCGTCGAGCGCCCCGCTTTCGAGGATCGGCTTCTTGACCACATTGAGGCTCGTACGGCAGACGTAATAGAGGCTGTAACCGACCGTGCCGGCGATGAAGCTCTGGAAACGGAGCTTTTTGTAGAGTTTCATGCGTGCTGCGTCGTCGCCCGTGAACGGTGCCGAAGGTGCGCTTTTGCGAAAGTAGGAAAAAATCGGCATGAATATCTGTTTATGAAAATAAGCCTGCACTGGAAACAACTTTCCGGTGCAGGCTTATTCGTTTTATCTTAACGCTTTACGACACATATATCATCAAGGAACCAGCGCGTAAAGCCGCCTTCGGCTGCTTCGCTCGTGAAACGCAATTGAGTGGCGGAGGTCGCTCCGTTCACCAGGAATCGGAAATCCGAGAAACTCTGATAGTTCATACCCGATATCACCTTTGAAGTTCCACCGTCGATTGTGCCGCCACCGATCACTTCGACCTTGAAGCTGGTCATATCACCCTTCTTGTCGGCGGCATCGGCCATCATCGACCCTGTCTTATAGGCCATTGCTTTCAGCGTCACCTCGATATCCGTCGCTTCGGCCAACGCCGAGAGAGCAGGAGTGGTCAACTGACCGACTTGGCAGGAAAGGGCATTGGGCAGCGTTGCCTGGAACGGTGCATGGCCGATCTGGACGTAACCCGGACGGGCACTCACGTTCTCTCCGGTCAAGCCGCCTTTTTCCTCTTCGTTCCAATTCGAAATGTCATCGCCCGAGAAGACGTTCATATTGACCAGTTTATCACTTCCCAGCAAGTAATCTACACCACCGTAGATCCGATCGAAACCTTCGGTATAAATTGCTCCGGCGGGGAAAGTCGTCAAATCGGATGAAGGCCGGTCGAGTACTATCGCAGCGTGCAGACGACCTTCGCCGCCTTCCGTAGCCTTCGTATCGCCGCCTATGCGGATGTCCTCTTTTTGCATGATGCGGATATAAAGCGTAGAGCCTTTTCTAAGCGTTTCGTGCAGTGTCACCGGCACAGAGAAGAAATGCGGAACGTTACGCATGCCCGAAGGAATCAGCAAATCGCCGCATGTTTCCCATAGCGTGTTGTCGGTCGAACTTTGCACGGTATAATTGCGCGGGGCATAATTCGTTCCCGTAACGCTGCATGAAAGCCACAACGTCCCGGAAACCGTTTCTGCAATCGGATAGGTTAACAATACATAGGGATAGGGATTTCCGGTATCCCACAGCTGGAGCGAGAAGATGTTGTCGAGCTTATCGGCATTAACCCTAAACCGCACCCCGTTGTTTTTACCATTCGACGAAGCCTTGCTCCTGTAAAAGGTCATCGTGACACCTGATCCGTCGTTCGGCTCCACAATCTGTTTGGCCGGCGGTGCCGAAAGGAAATTCGTCCATGTCGATCCGTCAGACATCCGCATCGTATTATAGTACATGCCATCGGCATCCGAGGCCCCTTTGGCCTTGAACGAGAAGATATATGGCAGTCGGATACCCGAAGCGGCGCCGAAACGGTTTCCCGAAAGAGCGAAATCTTCCGCGGTGACGGGCAAGAGTACCTCTTCGCCCTCCACCAGGGAGGCAATACCTGCCAGCCGGCCACTACCCGTCGGCACGGCGGCTCCGACGAACGCCGCACCCGACCATGTGTAAACCGCGTAACGTTCATTGTCTTCATCCTGGAATTCCACGCGCCCATCCATCGTAGCGGTCAACTCCGTAGCTACAGCTTGCACGGTCTCTAAGGCGACGTACATCGATTCGTAGGTCTTGGCAACATAATCGGCATGGGAGATGACAACCGGACTGAGTTGCACATTCGAGGTTTCGGTCCGCACTATGGCAGCATCGGCCGCGGGTTGCAATTCGAGTATTCCGTTCTCATCGCGCGTCAGCACGGCACCCTTAACCGGAATTTCCAATTCTTCACCGAAGTCGTTCCACGAAAGCTCTTCCGTGCGGACGAGGATGCCCGAACCGGGTTCTTTGGCATCTTGTATGCCGAAAACTCCGCCAGGCAGGTTTGCTCCAATGGCAGCCGTATTGACTATTGCGCAGATCTTTTTGTCCTCCGTAATGGTATATTCGGGAGTTCCGACCGTCAGGTTCGAAGCCAACGAGCGCAGTTCAGCAATCGTCAGATAGGAGCCGTGAGCGGACTGCTTCACGAAAACCGTCAGAGTTTGCGACGGATCGTCGGTAGAGCGAATCGTCACTTCCGCGTCTCGAACAGTCGAGGTATTGGGCATAAGCGAAAGAACAATGTCGGCATTTCCCAGACCTGTTTTCGGGGAAATGGAAAGCCATTGAGCGTCTTCGTCTTCGATGACGACCTGCCAATTGCAGTTGGCTTTAAGAGCGACCGTGAAATCCGACTCCATGGCAGGGGCGGCAATCTGCGTCTTATCGGCCCGAAGCGACGCATTCGGAAGATCGACATCTTGATTTACGCATGCTGCGGCCAATACCGGTATGAAAAGCAGTGCGAAAAACCGCCGGGCATTTGAAAATATCTTGTTCATAACAACACAGTCTTTAATTGGGCATTTACTCTTTCTTGAGGTCTACGAAAACAGGCAGGTGGTCCGAGACGGTATAGACATCGATTTCCGAGAAAGTCGGAACGGCTGCTCCGAGTACTTCACAAGAAGCCTGATTGCCTGTGTAAACCAAAACGTAGTCGATGCGGGTGTTTCCCGTAGACATCGTGTAGTCATTCGAGGAGATGATTTTCCAGCTTTTGAGCAGTTCAATGAAAGCATCCGACGTCGTCCTGTTCAGATTCAGGTCTCCAGCCAGATAGACTGGCTTGTCCGACGTCTGGAAGTGTTCTGCGGCATATTCATTCAGCCGCGTGGCAGCCGCCGTACGGTTAACCTCCGATTTGTGACAGAAGTGCGTGGCGATGAAGACGAAACGCTCGAATTCGGCTACCAGAGCGATGCGGGCTTCGGTTTGATCGGGGTTCGGCAGGGAAAGTATATCGTGCGAGAGAGGCTCTTCGCGCGAGAGAATCCCGTTGCCGTACTGCCCTCCCCGCTGGTCGATGGCACGACCGAACGTGGCATACATTCCCGTACGTTTCGCCAGTTCCTCAATCTGCGAGACACGATGCCAAGAGGTCTTTTCATCCAGTTCCTGAAGGGCAATGGCATCGGGTGCCACAAGGCTGATGACCTTGGCCGTCATGTCGTAGTGCGCCCGATCATAGGCCGGATCCTGTGTAATAGGCCCTTCGCAGCGATGAGTATTGTAGGTTGCCAGGCGCAGGGAGTTGTCCAGCCGGTCGTAACCATCGACATAAGGATTTGAACCGCCATTCCCGGAGGCAAATCCGAGATCAAAATCGGAATTGTCCCCTTCCAGATCGTGGCAGGCGGATGCACCTGCTGCCAAGCAGAATAACAAGGCTATCGTTTTCAATGTTTTCATTTCGATTCGTTTTTAGATTAAAAAGGCAGTCCGTCATTCCATCCGGGATTCTGTGAAATAGCCCCCTGCGTAAGCACCCGATCATCGGTCGGAATGGGGTAAAGATAATCGCGCGCTTCGTTCCAGATACGTTGCTGTGTACTATGAGCCAAAACATTGCCGCTCGTTCCTTCGCTCAGAACGATATCCGACCCTAATTTAAGGTAAAGTACGTCGGCGCTGTTTCCCGGAGCCTTCTCGGTATCGTATATGCAAACGTCAACCGACCCGTTCCCGTCAAGATCGTACTCACCCGTACCGGGAAAGTAAAGCCCTTCGATAGGCTTCTCGAAACGTTTGCCTTCTTTCCAACGCACAATGTCCCAGTAACGAAGTCCCTCCATCGGAGTTTCGAGCGTCCGCTCGCGGCGGATTTCCAGAATGACCCCCTTGTTGTCTCCGGTCACGTTGGCATATCCCGTTTCGGGTGAGGAGAGATAAGGATCAGGATTCGCATTCGCTTCTTCCATGTCGAGGTCGGGTAACCCGGCACGAACACGCAACGGCCGGATCGTATTATCAAGGTCCGCCTGTTTCAACGTTCCCAGTTCGGCCTTGGCTTCGGCATAGTTCAGCAGCACCTCCGCCAACCGGAAAAGAGGCATATCGTTGGTCGAGGCTTTGTTTGCGTCATATTTCTCTTCGGTGAGATATTTGATAAGTTGATATCCGGTCGTCGAGCGCGAAAGGTCCGGAGCCAGTTCCTTGCTGCCGCCGATTCGTTTGTACCCCGGAGTGCGGAGTGTCTGCGCCATGCGCAAATCGCGGTTCTTGCACTCTTCGACAAATGTCTTGATAGCATAGTTCTCCTGATCCGTGTAGCGTGATCCGTCGCGCATGAGGTACATGTTGACCACGTTGCGCGTCATGCCGGGACGTCCCATCGTCGCACCCGTAAGGTGTCCGTTGACATCGTGCGTCATACCGCTGATGGCCGACGTATAGGCCCGCGCCAAAATAATCTCTGTCTCAATGGCATTCTGAGATGTGAAAAGATCCTGATAAGGCGTGCTGCCACTCGTGTAAATCGAATAAGGCCCGGTCAAGAAAGGCTCCGAAGCATTGACGCACGCCTGAAGAAACTCTTCATATCCGTCGAGTCCGTGATATTTCCGGAATGTCCCTTCGAATAACGCGATACGCGACTTCAAAGCGCGAGCCGTCCATCGGGTTACGCGGTAGACATTCTGCACCTCGGGCAGATTGGCGATGGCGAAATCCACATCCTCCATTACTTTCTCCATAACCGACTCGCGCGAATCGCGTCCTTTGTACAGTTCTTCTTCATCCGAACCCAGCGGACGGTCCACCCATGGTACATCGCCGTAGCGTTTGACCTTCTCGAAGTAGAAATAGGCCCGGAAAAAGCGGGTCAGACCCTCGTATTCAAGTCGTACGGACTCATCCTCGACTTGCGATGCACGTGAAAGGAAGAAATTCATTTCACGCAACTTTTCCCAGTTCCAGTTACCGTCGGTCGGCATGGGCTTGCGCACTCCCGATATTTCGTCGGCCAGCACATCGCGCACGATAACATCGTAAGGCTCGCTATAAATACCCTCGGCGGACGGGAAGACGGTGTAGTAATTGTTTGTCCAAAGTTCGCAGTCGGTCTCCGTCTTGAAATAGGTATCCGGGGAGAGACGGTCTTTTGGCTGATAGTCGAGCATGTCCTCGCACGATATACAGGCTATAGCTGCGGAGAGGAACAACGCATTGATGATCGTATGTTTCATGGTCGTATGTTTAGAATGTCAGGTTGACGCCGAAAGCAAAGGTTTTGTACCACGGATAGGCGTCCGAATTTCCGCTGTTGGTAGTCGCTTGCTCCGGATCGATAAAATCGCTGTGCAATTTCGTAAAGTAGAACAGATTTTCACCGCTGAAATAGATGCGGCATTTCGAAAGTCCTACTTTTGATATCCATCGTTCGGGCAAACTATACCCAATAGTGAGATTTTTCAGGCGACAATAAGCCAGATTTTGCAGGTAACGATCGTTGACGTTGCGCATTGAGTGCTTGGAATCGCGGGCCGAATAAGCACGAGCGCGGGGGAAATAGGCGTCGGGATTCTCTTCACTCCAAACATCGGACATGAAATTGCGTGGAATGAACGATGCGAACGGACGGACATAGGGACCCCAGAATTTGATGTTGTCGTTGGCAGGATACCAGTCTTGACGTCCTACGCCCTGAAAGAAGGTCGAAATGTCGAATCCGCACCATTCGAATGACAGGTTCAGACCATAGGTATAACGAGGGGTGCTGTTTCCGATTTTCACACGGTCACCCGGATTATCGAGCGTACCTGCCCCCTCATTTACGGCATTGTCGCCGTTCAGATCGAGATATTTCATATCGCCGGCTTGAATTCCTTGTCCGTATTCGCCCGCATCAGTGCGAAAATAGTCGTAGCAGACTTCGGTCAGATCGATCCGGGAGGCATATTCCTGGGCTTCGGCGGTCGTCCGGAACAAACCATCTATACGGTATCCCCATATTTCGCCCACCTCTTTGCCTACATAGGGGTCGCTCAAAATTCCCGAAGGGTTATCCACTTTGGTGTACTTGGCCGTATAATCAGCCAAGGTCGCCGTCACAGCGTAATGGAAAGGACGTCCGGCGACCTTGAACGAATCCCGCCAGCCGAGTGCCAGTTCCCATCCTTTGGTACGGATGTCATTGGCATTGACCATAGGCTCATCAGCACCATAAATTGACGGCAGCGATTTTCCTTGAGTCAGGATGCCTTTTACATCGCGGATATAAGCATCGAACGTAAGGTTCAAGCGCGAACGCAGCATATTCAAATCAATACCGATATTCTTGTGGACCACTTTCTCCCAGGTGAGATTGCCCGCTACCGGATCGTCTGCATAGGCATAAGCGCCCCCGCTGACCTTGTCGAACGTGTAGTTGCCCATTACTTTTTGCGTGTTAATGCTCTGTATGTAATCGTACGATCCTACATCCTGATTCCCCAGCGTACCGTAAGAGGCCCGAATTTTAAGGTTGTCGATTACGCTGCGGACAGGCTCGAAAAATTTCTCTTCGCTGATCCTGTACCCCAGCGAAAACGAAGGAAAGAATCCGAAGCGATCCCCGCGAGGGAACTTCGACGATCCGTCATAACGACCGTCTATCTCGAATAAATAGCGTCCTTTATAGTTGTAGGCTGCTCGATAGAAGATGCCTACGGTTGCACGTTCGTCGCGGCCTCCGGTAAGTTCGGGAATTTCACCCACAGCGAGATTAAAATCCGAGAGTTCCTTAGTCAGCAGATCTTCACGTGTAACTTTCAGATCTCGATGGCGGCGTGTCTCGTAGTTGAAACCTCCGATCACCTCCAAGTTGTGTCCGTTCCAATCGTTTTTGTAGGTGGCGAAAGCATTCGCCGTATAGAAATTCTGATCGTAGACTACCTCCCGATAGGAGTCGGAGTAATTGGTTGTCATCGTCTCCACCTCACCCGGGTATTTCGAATACTGTACATCCATCTCCCGGTAGTCATTGCGCAGGTACCCTTTCTTATAACCGAAATCGGCCTGTGCCGTCAGATTTTTATGAATTTTGAAGATGAAATCGAATTTGGTGGCCATTTCCTGAGTCAGATTGTGGCCTCCGGTACCTCCCTGTTGCATCATAGCGACCCATCCGTCCGACGGGAAGTGCGTCGAAGAGTAAGTCAGAGAAGTATAAGCCACAGACGTTCCGTCGGGATTCATCGGGACGAAACTGGCCAGACAGTGCATTCCCGGACGGCGCCAGTTGGTCGATTCGCTCTCCACTCCCGAATAAGTATAGCGACCGCTAAACATACGTGTGGAATTCTTAATTTCAAGCCACGGGCGAACCTCGAATGAAAGGTTCGAACGGATATTGTACGATTTATAGCCGTCGTCTCCGAGTTTCTGTACTCCTTCCTGCGAATAATATCGTCCGCTGACGAGATAAGACATCTTGTCACTGCCTCCCGAAATGCTGATATTGTGATCGGTCGTGGGACGGCTCATGTCGTAGAGGTAGTTGTACCAGTCGAAGTTGGCTAAGTAGACGTAGTTTTCGCGTCCAAAGCGGTTGTCGATGATGACCCACGGACGATCGGGATGTTCTGTCTTGTCGTTACGCCGTTCCCACATGGCCTGATAGTCGGCCGGGGTGTAATTGGTATAACGTACGCCGCGACCCGATTCCATGAAAAAATCGGCGATGCCGGCCGAATAATAGCCGCGAGTCTCGTAATCGGTAGAGGTCGTCGGCGCCGAGAAAGCGAAATAGCCATCGTAGGATACCGTTGCTTTCTGATTCCGGCTGCCGCTCTTCGTGGTGATCAGAATCACGCCGAAAGCGGCTTTTGCACCGTAGATGGCAGCCGAGGCCGCATCTTTCAGCACAGAGATCGTTTCGATGTCGTTGGCGTTGATGCGGTCGGGATAACTCTCCACGCCATCGACAAGAATCAGCGGACTGCCGCCGTTGGGCGAACCCGTGCCGCGAATCTGGAAACTGGCTCCTGCACCGGGTTTGCCCGAAGAAACCGTCACGTTGAGATTGGGAACCATACCCTGCAAAGCCTGTCCGAGATTGGCGACCGGGCGATTTTCCAACTCTTTCGACGTCACCTGTGCTACTGCGCCGGTCAGATTCGCTTTTTTCTGGGTGCCGTAACCTACGACGACCACATCGTCGATTAGGGTATCATCCTCGGCTAATACGACATCGTAAACGTCTTTCGAGGCAAGTACGCTGAACTCTTGGTCGGCATAACCTATGAACGAAACAACGACCGTGGCCCCTGTCGCAACATTGTGCAGGGAAAACGAACCGTTGTCCGTTGTAGTAACGCCGATGGTCGTGCCTTTCACAATGACACTGGCACCGGGGATCGGCTGTCCCGAAGTGTCGGTTACTCGACCGGAGACCGATACAACAGACTGTGAGGTCTGTGCGGCGACCGGACTAACCGAAAAGAACGATATCAAGAGCAGTATCGCTCCGACGAGCGGCCGGAACAGCCGATAGTTTTGAAAATGTTTCATAATTTATTCAGTTAGTAGATTTACGAATTGATCCGAAATGGCGTACCGAG
Organism: Alistipes sp. An66; assembly: GCF_002161445.1. Taxonomy (GTDB): domain Bacteria; phylum Bacteroidota; class Bacteroidia; order Bacteroidales; family Rikenellaceae; genus Alistipes; species Alistipes cottocaccae. The sequence continues at coordinate 55,485 of NZ_NFHT01000001.1, read as the reverse complement.
CAAAAGATAAGTCCCGCCACGACATTTCGAGGCCATTTCTGCCAATACTCAATAGTCCAGTTCCACGACGACAGGAAAATGATCCGAAGGCGTGTGTGCCCGGTATTTTCCCGCCGTGTCAGTAGGAACTCGATAAGTATCGGTCAGAATGCCGTAGCGCAACGGCCGGAAACCGGGTGTTATGAAAACGTGATCGATACGCCGGAAAGTCTTCACATCGGGATCGAACCAATTTTCCGTGCCAGTGGTTGCCAGCCTGATCGGCGCCGCATCGTAAGCGTCGCCAAGTATTCCGGATTCACACAGCAGAGCATGGCAGTCACTCGTTTCGCCCACGTTGAAATCTCCCGTGAGAACGACACGTTCACCGCGGCACATCTCCCGGATCTTGTCCAATACCAACCGACAGCTTTCTATCTGTGAACGCTGACCTTTGTGATCGGTGTGCAACGTGAAAAACCAGAACCGTTTGCGGCTTTTCCTGTCGAGAAACCGGCCCCAAGTGCAAATGCGTACGTAAGCAGCGTCCCAGCCTTTGACAGGCCGGGTGGAATCTTCAGCCAGCCAAAAGTGTCCCGAGTCAAGGAGCCGGAACCGGTCGCGCTTGTAGAGGATCGGAGCGTATTCGCCTTTTTCAACGCCGTCGTCACGTCCCACACCGATATAATCATAATCGGGCAAAACCGCAAGCAGGTCCAGCAGTTGGCCATGAAGCACCTCCTGCGCACCGAAAATGTCGAAATCGTGGAAACGGACGAGATCGGCGATTACGGGGCAGCGTTGCGCCCATCCGTTTCCCTGAGCCGCATCTTTCGGGTTGGCGTTTCGGAGGTTGTAACTGGCTACGGTGAGAGTTTGTGCTCCGGCGAACATTCCCGATGCCAATAACAGAAATAGTCCAAGTATCCGTTTCATACCTCGGTCGTTTCTGGGACGGAATCTCCGGGCGTCTCGACCTCCGGATCGTAGACGGCAACCCCGACGTATGAGTCGGCACAGCCGTAGTAAAGATACCATTTGGATTTGTAATAAACCAATCCTTCAATGAAGACCGTACCGTCTTTATACTGCCCGCTCTTCTCGAAATCATCCACCGGACGGAAGAACGGCACGTCAAGACGCCCGAGTACCTTTCCCGGATCCTCCGAGTCGAACAAAAGCTGTCCTGCGGAATAAGTCCCTGCCGGATAACGCATGTCGCGGTGGGCGTCAACCCGGTTCTTACCGTTATAAAGCAAAAGGATGCCTTTATCGGTCAGCACAGCCGGAGGACCGCATTCGGTCAGCGCACTATCGAAATAGCCATTCCGCGGATAGACCACGCCTTTCAGTTCTCCGTTTTCATCCAATTCCGGAGTCCAGTTGATCAAGTCATCCGACGTGGCAATATTGATCATCCGTTCACCCCAATACATCAGATATTTACCGTTTACGCGCGAGATGACGAGTTTATCGCCGTCGAGTTTGGTTACGATCGATCCCGATTTGCTCTTCAAGTCGCGGAAACGCCCTGAGTAAGCTTTCTGAAAAGCGTAGCCGTGTTTCGTCCAATTCACCAAATCTCGCGACGTAGCCACACAGAGCCGCGGAATCCGGCGGTTCCACGATGTGTAAAGCATTACATAGGTGCCATCTTCGGTTACGGCAATGCGCGGATCTTCACATCCGCCCGGCCAATCGTACGACTTCAAGGCATCCTCTGTCGGGAAAAGTACCGGATCATGCCGGAGTTCCATCGTCACGCCGTCCTCGCTTTGCGCCAAACCTATGCGCGAAGTGCGTTTGCCGATACCCGTCGCCGAATTATCCTCGGCACGGAAAAGTACGCAGATCTTTCCGTCCTTGACGGTCGCCGCCGGATTGAAAGTATCGCTTTCCATCCATCCGACAGAATCCCTGCGCATCGGACAGAAAAATTTGACTCGCGGATCAGGCTGGATAACGGGATTAACCTCTGCGGGACGTACGAATCCGCCCAAGGCCCATTCCGGCAACCTATTTCCGCCTGCGGCGCTTTCCGTTCCGGAACGCCCCGCACCTCCGCAGCCGGAAACCATGATCCCGGCCATTAGGAGCAAAATGACATTGAATGATTTCCTCATAATGGTTAATTTAGGTTTTGCAAAAATAGACAACCGTCGGGACAACATAGTTCTCTATTCTTCAGGAAACGTATTCTACGCTTTTGAAAAAGGTCCTCTCTGTTCCGAAAAAAGTTCTGTCTCGATTTTCCCGGGAGGCAAAATTTTGTTTTCCCGGTCCGGCTTGTTATTTTAGCAATATGAAACAGCTGAAATATCCGTTACTCATTCTGACATTCTGCCTGACGGGCTTGGCCTCTCATGCGGGGGAACAATATATGCTCGAACGATTGTCCAATGAGAACGGATTGTCGAACAATTCCGTAAACTGTTTCTGCGAAGATTCACGCCACCGGCTTTGGGTAGGAACCTGGGATGGGCTGAATGTCTACGACGGACGGACGTTCCGGATCTACCGACATAAGCGGAATTCCCCAGGAAGCATCGGCAACAATGTTGTCCGGCAAATTATTGAACAGGATTCGCTTACGATATGGGTAGTGACGAACGATTGTGTGAGCCGCTGGGATGAACGAACGCAACTTTTCACCAACTATCGCCCCGGGTACGAAAACATTTCGCCGAAAGGGACATTATCATGCCTGATGGGAAGAACCTCCCGGCAGGAGATGCTGGTCTGTGTGAAACAGCAGGGATTCTATCTTTATCGGGCAGAAGAAAAAGAATCACAGTTCGTTCCGGTCCGCGGAGGCGATTCTGCGGTGCTATCCATGCTGCTCGACGATACCGATCGCATCTATCTGCTAACCGAATCGCGGGAGATCCGGTGCTACCGATTGCTGTTCGACGAGAGCGGTAAGATTCCCATTCTCACAGAGGAGTCCCCCTTGGAAACGGAACGTCCGGTGTCGGACATGGCCTTGGCCGGGAATATGCTGGTAATAAATTACGGAAAGACATTGGAAGCGGTAGATCTTCGTACGCGAGAGCGGCTGTCGATCGAAACCGGATTGCCGCAGGTCGGGCGAATCGCTTATCGAAACGGATCGCTTTTTCTCACGGATCGAAACGGAGACCGACTCGTCCGTTACAATCTGCATACGAGGCGTACCGAGTCCATCGATGCGTTTCCTTCCCGAACGGCAGTGTTTTCGCTCTATGCCGGATCTCAGGAGATCGTTTGGGTAGGAACCGACGGGCGGGGGCTGTTGAAGATTTTCGAATATACCTCACCTTTCCGAACGGTTCATACCGCCTATCCGGTCCGTTGTTTTGCCCGACGGGACGATGGTACGATACTGGTAGGAACGAAAGGCGAAGGGATCAAATTGTTCGACAAACGCACACGAATGATTACAGGAGAGATTACCACGGCACAGGGACTGATCTCCAATACCGTTTACAGTATGCGCAAGAACAGCCGCGGAGATATCTTCATCGGGACAGAAGGCAAGGGCATCAACTATTTGCTGCGCGGGAAAGATATTCCGAGCCGATTGTACCTTCCGGCGGACGATTTTTCTGTCAAGTCGATATACAGCCTCGCTTTCAGTCATGGCGACTCGCTCCTGTGGGCCGGGACCTCGGGTTCGGGCTTAATCCGCATTCGCGTGGAATACCACCCAGGGAAAGGATACGTCGCCCGCGACATCCGGCAGTACAAAGCTTCGGGAGCCCATGCAGCTCTGGGCAGCAACATTATTTATTCCATCGTCCGCGGCACCGATCCCAATATACTTTGGCTCGGGACCCGCGGTGGCGGTGTCGTGCGGTTTGACACCCGTTGGGAGCGATTCGGAAATACCGATGACCCGGCAGAGAGCGCAGGAGAAAAAAATAGAGACATTCTTTCGCTGATCCAAGGAGCAGACGACGGGTTGTGGGCCGGAACCAGTTACGGATTGAATCGGTTGACGGAAAAAGATGGACAGATGCGGATCACGGGATTCCCGGGTGAAAATGAACTGGGAGATCCGGCGGTTCACGGTATCGTGGAAGATTTGGCCGGTAATTTATGGATTAGTACAGGCAACGGCATAATTTGCATTGACCGGCTTTCCGGGAAGGCAATTCAGTACACATCTCGCAATGGTTTGCAAAACGATGAGTTTTCGGATGGAGCCTATTTCCGAGATAATGAAATGGATGTCTTTTTCGGGGGTGTGGCAGGTTTCAGCTACTTCAATCCGGAAGAGATGCGCCTGCGTAATTTTGAGCCTGAAATCAGGCTTGCCGGCTTGCGGATCAACAACAAGGAGTTGAATGTTTATGATCGGGTGAAAACGAACGTGCTGAACTTAACCTACAACGAAGCCCATGTATCGTTAACATTTTGTGTCGGTGATTTGATCAACAATGAAAACTGCGTATTCGCATATCGAATCGCCGATTTTTCAGATGCATGGATCTACAATGGAAGCAACCCCACCGTTTCCATCACCCGACTGCCGCCGGGGCGTTACCAGCTCGAGGTGCGCTATACAAACGGAGACCGTGTGTGGAGTAAGTCAACGTCCATGTTCGAACTGCATGTGGGGCATCCATGGTGGTTCAGTGGGTGGGCTATTTTCGCTTATTTCGTTTTGTCGGCACTTATCACAGCTATCGTCTATTCAGTCATTCGCAACAGAATCCGGCTGAACCGGCAACTTTTGTTGGAGCATATCGAAAAACGGCAGCAACAAAAGATGCACGAATCACAACTCAACTTCTTCGAGAACATTGCTCACGAGTTCTTCACGCCGTTGACCCTGATTTACGGTCCCGCACAGCAGTTACTCGAACGAGTGGAACTGGATAACTATGCAAAACGGTACGTGCACCTCATCAAAAATAATGCTGATCGAATGCAGCAGTTGCTCAATGAATTGATGGAGTTCCGTAAGGCAGATTCAGGACATACGATTCTCCGTGCAGAATCTATCAATTTGAGTTCCATGCTCAATTCTATCGTAGACAATTATACGGAGATAGCAGGTGAAAGCAGAATCGAACTATCGGTGCATATCGGTCGGATAGAGCCTTTTACAACGGACCGGAATGCACTGGAAAAGATCATTTTCAATCTTCTTTCCAATGCATTCAAATATACGCCGGAAAAAGGATATATCCGAATCTGGCTCAATATGCAACCGGACGGCTCCATTCGGTTCCGTGTACGTAATTCCGGACGGGGCCTTACAGAAAAGCAGTGTGCCGAGGTATTCAACAGGTTCCGGATTTTCGAACATACCCAACAACGCTATGCCATAAGTACGGGAATCGGGCTAAATCTTACCAAGGGGCTTACCGAACTGCTCGGCGGACGGATTTCAGTGGAGAGCCGGTTAAATGAATATGTTGAGTTCCAAGTCATCGTTCCTCCCATGCCGCTTTCCGATGTAACGTCTGTACAACCGACACAGGAAGCAGTCGTCCTCCATGTGCCGAAAATGCAGATCGAACAAACGCGGTTTACGGTATTGGTCGTAGAGGACGATTATAATGTTCGTGAACTATTCCGCGATATTCTGGCTCCACATTACACCGTGCTGACGGCCAATGACGGTAACAACGGACTCGAAATGCTACGGCAAAACCTGCCCGACTTAGTCTTGTGCGACATTGTCATGCCCAGACTCGACGGAATTGGGTTGATTGACCGCATCCGTTCTGATGAACGTACGGCTCATATCCCGATCGTAAGCGTTTCAGCAAAACTGTCCATTGAAGATCGCATAGTAGCAGTAGAACACGGCGCCGACGCTTACATCACCAAACCGTTCCATCCCCGTCATATTTTAGCGACAGTCGAACAATTATTACACAAACGCACAGTATTGAAAGAGTATTTCAATTCGGCACGTTCGGACGTGACCGTGCGCGAAGGAATTACGCTTCACCATGAAGATGAACGGATGTTGCACGAAATCGTCGTTTTCATCGAGAATAACATCGATGACGAATCACTCAATCCGACGGCCATTTCCGATTTCATCGGCATCGGAAAAACTTCGCTTTATGAAAAATTGAAAGAACTCACGGGGAAAACGCCTGGAGAATATATCCGGATGGTCCGTTTGGATCGCGCTTCTAAACTTCTCCGTACAACACAGTTGACCGTACAGGAAATCATGTACAAATCGGGGTTCAGCAGCAAATCTTATTTTTATAAGGAGTTTGCAGCTCGATTCGGGTTATCCCCCAAAGAATATAGGAAAGCTAATTGCAAATAAATCTATAGTTTTTTGTTTTTCAATAACTCGATAGGAACTTTTAGAATCAAAAGGTCGCTTAATTTGTTATCATTAACAAAATTAAGCGATTTACCTTGTATCCGAAACCGAATTGCAAAAAACAGTAAAATTTATACAGAATAGTAACGTGACAAAGTCTACAATAAAAATATCCCTTGCTTTTTTGACAATTTATTACTTTTTGCTCCAGTTGTTTGAGGTTAGAGGTTCTTTGCAATCTGCCGAAAATAGCACAGTTGCTTTTCGTTCCTTCATCCCATCTAAAAATGAAACCGCCTAATCTTTTGGATTATATACGACATTTGAAAGCTCCAATTCGATTCATTTCATGTGAGCCGTTTCTCGAAGATTTGGGTGAATTGGATCTTAAGGGAATAAATTGGGTTATTGTCGGAGGTGAAAGTGGGGTTCAGGCCCGTCCTATGAAAGAAGAATGGGTCTTAAACATTAAGCGACAGACCGAAACTAATCATATTCCATTTTTCTTTAAGCAATGGGGAACATGGAGTGCAGATGGGGTTAAAAGCAATAAAAAGGTTAATGGAAAATTATTGCAAGGAGTCGTTATTCAGAATATGCCGACAATAAAAAAATAAATATTAGACGAATTCCCCATCGAGGGAACTCGTCTATTTTCTCATACGATTTTATGTGTGAGCCGGATGTTGTTAGAAAATGCGGACACAGTGCGGACGCGAAAAAATTAAAACCGCGTTAGAAATGACTCTAACGCGGTTTCCAGTGCCCAGGACAAGACTCGAACTTGCACGAACGCAATTGTTCACTACCCCCTCAAAGTAGCGTGTCTACCAATTTCACCACCTGGGCATCACACACCCCGAATATCTTCCGGGCGTGCAAATATAGACACTATTTTACGATTTGCAAAATTTTTCCCCGAAAAACTCCGATTTTTCCCGGATTCGGAGCTCCCGGGCCGGGAGAGACCCCGAAGAGATCCGGGGCGGAATCGGAAGAACCGCCCTTTTCGTGAAATTCGCGGACCCCCCCCCGACCCTCGGCGTTTCCGGGCCTTTTGCCGAAACGGGGCGCATCTCCGCCGTCGGAAATACGCCCCGTTCTTCCGCTCCGGTCGGCGGCTGCGGAGCCCTATTTGATCCGCATCTCTTTGAGCAGATACCCGGCCCCGCCGATACGATCCACCACGAAGAGCACGTAGCGGATATCCACGGCGATGTTGCGGCAGATCGCGGGGTCGAAGGCGATGTCGCTCATCGTCGAACGCCACGTGCGGTCGAAGTTGATGCCGATCAACTCGCCGTCGGCATTCAGCACCGGCGATCCGGAGTTCCCGCCCGTGGTGTGGTTCGACGCGAGGAAGCAGACCGGCACCGTCCGACGCCCGTCGACCTCCACGCCCCAGCGCCCGTACTCCTTCGAGGCGTAGAGGTCGCGCAGCGACTGCGGGATGTCGTAGTCGTAAATCTCGGGATTGTCCTTGGCGATGATGCCGTCGAGGGTCGTCTGCGGCTTGTGGTACTCGCCGTCGGCATATTCGTAGCCGGCGATGGCGCCGTAGGCCACGCGCAGCGTCAGGTTGGCATCGGGATAGAAGGGGCGTTCGGGCCAGGTCTCCCGCAGCTCGTGGACATACTCCCGGTAGAGCGTGTTGAGCCGGTTGCTGATGAGGTTGCGCAGCCGGTCTGTCCCCAGCAGCCACGAGATGTGGTCGAGCATCCGCTTCGAACCGCTTCGCAGCGAGTCGGCGAGGGGTGTTTCGCCTCCGGCCCATACCTCCTCGAAGACCTTTTCGGCGAAGGCTTCGGGCGAGCCGTTTGCGGCCGCGCCGTCGAGGAATGCCGGAACCTGATATTGCACCGGACAACGGCGTGCATATTCGCCGAAGAGCCAGCGGAACAGCGCGCGTTCGGTCTCCCGGCGGGCCGGGAATACGGTTTCGGCGCGCTCCTCGGCCGAGTATTTCGCGGGCAGCGCACGGAGGGTTTCGAGCGTTATTTCGCGGGCGAAATAGGGGGTCGTGATGCGTGCATACTCCGCCTTCATTTCGCGCAGCAGCTCTTCGCCGCGGGGATTTTCGCGTGCGAAGGCCTGCTCCTGTTCCTGCTTGGCGGCGACGGTCTTCATCCGGTTCAGCCCCAGCACTTCGCCCTGCCACTTTTTCCAGGCATTGGCGATGGCGGCATGCTTGGCGGCGTAGTGGATGCGCAGCGCGGGGTCGCTCTCCTGGGCGCGGGCGATGATGTCGAGACGACCGTCGCGGATGGCGATCTTGGCCGGGTCGGACTGCGTGGCGATGTACTCCGCGGCATCCGAAAGGATGTACTCCTGGGTGTTGCCCGGGAATCCGTAGATCATCGTGAAGTCGCCCTCGCGGAATCCCCGGGTCGAGATCGTGAAGTGCTTTTTCGGACGGTAGGGGACGTTGTCGGGCGAGTAGGCGGCGGGTTTGTTCTCCTTCGAGGCGTAGATGCGGAAGATGGAGAAGTCGCCCGTATGGCGGGGCCAGATCCAGTTGTCGGTGTCGCCTCCGAACTTGCCGATCGACGAGGGCGGTGCGGCCACGAGGCGCACGTCGTCGAACTGCTCGTAGATGAAGAGGAACTGCTGGTCGCCGTAGTACATCTGCTCGACGGAGGCCTTGTATCCGGCGCCTTCGGCTTCGGCGCGGGCGATGATCTCCTCGGGCGTCTCGCCGGCGGCGATGCGGTCGGTGACCTCCTCCATGCGGACCAGGAAGCGCACGTTGAGACCCTTGTTCGGGAGCTCTTCGGCGCGGGAGCGGGCCCAGAAACCGTGGGTGAGGTAGTCGTGCTCGACGGTCGAATGGCGCTGGATGGCGTCGTAACCGCAGTGGTGGTTTGTCAGCAGCAACCCCTCCGCGGAGACGAGTTCTCCGGTGCAGCCGCCGTCGAAGAGCACCACGGCATCCTTCATCGAGGCGCGGTTGATCGAATAGATCTCTTCGGCCGTGAGGCGGAAACCTTTGGCGCGCATGTCGTCGATGCGGGCGGAGATGAGGCTCGGGAGCCACATGCCCTCGTCCGCGGCGGCGGGCCAGAGGCAGAGGAGGGCGAAAAGGGTCAGCAGGGTCTGTTTTTTCATCGTGTAAGGAATTTGTCCAGTTCGGTGTACAGTTTCTGAATGGGGAGCCCCATGACATTGTAGAAGGATCCCTCGATGCGTTCGATGGCGGCGTATCCGATCCACTCCTGGATGCCGTATGCCCCGGCCTTGTCGAAGGGTCGGAAGGTGTCGACGTAGTAGGCGGTCTCCTCGTCGGTCAGCGTGCGGAACCAGACGCTCGTCCGGGCCTCGAAGGTGTGCATGCGCTGCGGCGTGCGGAACGTGACGCCGGAGACCACCGTATGGCGGCGTCCGGAGAGGCGGCGGAGCATCCGCAGGGCATCCTCCCGGTCGCGGGGTTTTCCAAGCACCTCGCCGTCGAGCACCACCACGGTGTCGGCCGTCAGCAGGATGTCGTTTGCGGCGAGCGGGGTCGGGAAGGCCCTGCTTTTGAGTTGCGAGAGGAAGAGCGGGACCTCCTCGGCGGCGAGGTCTTCGGGGTAGATCTCCTCGCAGTCGTATTTCGGGGCGAGTTCGCAGGGCAGCCCGCATCCGGCGATGAGTTCCCGGCGGCGGGGCGACTGCGAGGCCAGCAGCAGCCGGTAGTCTTTGAGTTTGTCGTGCAGCAGCATGGTGTGTCGTGTTTATCGGATGTCGAAGTTGAGCAGTTCGCGGCCTTCGAGCGTGGCGCGGAGGTTGTCGCCCGGAGTGACGGGCCCGACACCGGCCGGAGTCCCGGTGAAGAGCAGGTCGCCCATGCGGAGGGTGACGTACTGCGAGACGGCGGCGATCAGGCGATCGACGCCGAAGATCATCTCGGCGGCATCGCCCGTCTGGCGGCGCTCGCCGTTGATGTCGAGGGCGAACCGGAGTTTCTGGACGTCGCCGCCCAGTTCGGCCAGCGGGAGGAACTGCGGCGAGAGGGCCGCCGAGTGGTCGAAGGCTTTGCAGCGTTCCCAGGGGAGTCCTTCGGCAATGGCCTGCCGTTGGAGGTCGCGGGCCGTGAAGTCGATGCCGAGCCCCACCTCGTCGTAGTAGCGATGGGCAAAACGCTCGTCGATGGCCCGTCCGACGCGGTTGATGCGCACGACCAGCTCGCATTCGTAATGGATCTCCTGCGAGAAGTGCGGGATGTAGAAGGGGTCGTTGTTACGCAGCAGCGCCGTATCGGGCTTCATGAACCAGACGGGTTCCGAGCCGCTTTCGGCCAGACCCGTATCGTGGTGGAGTTCGGCGGCGTGGGCGCGGTAGTTGCGTCCGATGCAGATGATCTTCATGATTCGCGGTTTTTGAGCAGTTCGACCATGCGTACGGCGAAGCGGTCGCTGGCCCCGGGGCCTCCGATGACGGAGCGCAGCTCCTTGAAGTCCTCGAGCATGCGTTCGCGGCGTTCGCCGCCGGGGAGGATGGCGCGCAGTTCGCGCTCGGCGCGCGTGATGTCGAGGTTCGATTGGAGCACTTCGGCGACGGCCTCGCGGCGGAGGTTGAGGTTGACGAGCGAGACCCACGGACAGCGCACGACGAGCGGCATTCCGTAGTATTCGAGGGGAGCGAGCCGATATACGACCACCTCGGGAATCCCTAACAGGGCTGTTTCGAGCGTGGCGGTTCCCGACGCCACGACGGCGGCTTCGGCCGCGGCGAGGGTTTCGTAGGTCTGGTCGCAGACGTAGCGGATCGGGCTTCCGGCGATGTGCTCCTCGTAGAGCGCGGGGTCGAGCCAGGGGACTCCGGCGACGACGAACTGATGCCCGGGGAACCGCTCCGCGAGCCGCGCCATGAGGGGCATGTTCTTGCGGATCTCCGAGCGGCGGCTGCCGGCCAGCAGGGCGATGATCGGACGGCTGTCAAGCCCGTTCCGGCGTCGGAACTCCTCCGGTGCGGGGAGCGAACCCCGCCGCGCTTCGAGGGCGTCGACCAGCGGATTCCCCTCGAACACGGGTTCGATGCCGTGCTTCGGGAAGTAGTCGCACTCGAAGGGGAAGATCACGAAGAGCCGGTCGACATAGCGCTGAATGCCCTTGATGCGGCCTTCTCGCGAGGCCCAGACCTTCGGGGCGATATAATAGAAGGTGCGCAGGCCGTGTTCGTGGGCCCAGCGTGCGATCTTCATGTTGAATCCGGGGTAGTCGACGAGGATCACGACGTCGGGGGCGAAAGCCGCGATGTCGTCCTGACACTCGCGCATCTGGCGGCGGATGGTCCCCAGGTTGCGGAGGACCTGCACGACGCCGAAGAACGACGTTTCGCGGTAGTGTTTTCGTAAATTGGTTTTACCGCCGGCGTCGGCCATCAGGTCTCCGCCCCAGAAGCGGAACTGCGCGTCGGGGTCGGCCTTTCGCAGGCCGCGGATAAGGTTTGCGCCGTGGAGGTCGCCCGAAGGCTCCCCGGCAATGAGGTAGTATTTCATAGTGTCGACGGTTATTTTTCGAGCAGGTCGGGGCGCAGGCGGCGGGTGCGTTCGAAGGCCTGTTCGTCCTGCCACTTCTCGATCTCGGCGAAGTTGCCCGACAGCAGCACGTCGGGGACCCGCCACCCGCGGAACTCCGCCGGGCGGGTGTAGACCGGGGGTGCGAGCAGGTTGTCCTGGAACGAGTCGGTGAGGGCCGAGGCCTCGTCGCCGATCGCTCCCGGGATGAGCCGCACGACCGAGTCGGCGATGATGCAGGCGGCCAGTTCGCCGCCCGTGAGGACGTAGTCGCCGATTGAGATCTCGCGCGTAATGAGATGCTCGCGGATGCGGTGGTCGATTCCCTTGTAGTGTCCGCAGAGGATGATGATGTTTTCGAGCGTCGAGAGTCGGTTTGCCTCGTGCTGGTCGTAGCGTACGCCGTCGGGCGAGGTGTAGATGATCTCGTCGTAGGAGCGTTCGCTTTGGAGCTTCTCGACGAGCTCGAAGACCGGTTCGCACTTCATGACCATTCCGGCCTCGCCGCCGAACGGATAGTCGTCGGTGGTCTTGCGGCGGTCGTGCGCGTAGTCGTGGAGATTATGGATGACAATTTCTACAAAACCCTTCTCCTGGGCGCGGCGGAGGATCGACTCGTTCAGGGGCGAGGTCATCAGTTCGGGGACCGAGGATATGATGTCAATGCGCATGTCTGAAAATGATGTCTTTGGTTGCTGCGGGGGCGAGGGGAACCTCCTGCCCGTGTTCGAGGGTGAAGCCCTCGTACCCCAGTTCGGTGAAGAGGCGGATGATTTCGGGGCGGTTTTCGCCGCCGGTTTCGATCAGGACCGTGGGGCGGAACCGTTCGAGCAGGGGACGCATCTCGCGCATGACGACGAGTTCGTACCCCTCGATGTCGCACTTGATGAAATCCAGCCTCCGGAGGTTGCCGAAGAGTTCGCTGCCGCGCCGCATCCGGGCGGAGAACGCCACGTCCACGGCAGTTCCGGCGTCGTTGACGAAGTTCTGCCCGGTTCCGAGGTATCCGGTCTTGCGGGCGGAGTCGTTTCCCATGACGATGTCGCGCTCTTCGGCGCCGAGGGCGTAGGGAAGGATCTCGACGTTGGAGCAGCGGCGGAGGTTGCGGGCGAGGACCTTGCGGACCGGTGCGACGGGCTCCACGGCGAAGAGGCGGCCTTCGGACCTGGCCAGGCGGGCGATCGTGCGGGCATAGTACCCGAGGTTTGCGCCGATGTCGATGCACGTGTCTCCGGGCCGCACAAGCTGCGGGAGGTGGTATACATACTCGGTTGCGGGGTTGTAGCGTCCGATTCCGAGCCGCTGCCAGAGGAAGAACATGCGGCTCACGGCGCGGAGGTAACCTTCGAGCGACAGCGTGCGGTAGAGGATTCGGTGGATCAGGGCCTTCATCGGTCGCGGTAGTTGACCTCCCCGTTGAGGACCTCGACGATGAAGGGGTTGTAGAGGAGTTCGTGGCCGATGGTCGACTCGGGCCCGTGGCCGGGATAGACGTGGACCTCCTCGCCGAGGGGGACGATCACGTCGAGGATCGAGCGCATGATCCACGAATAGTCGCCGCCGGGCAGGTCCGTGCGTCCGATCGACTCGCGGAAGAGCGTGTCGCCGGTGAACAGGGCCTTCGATTCGGGTTCGTAGAAGGCCACGTGGCCGGGGGTGTGGCCCGGCGTGCGGAGGATCCGCAGCACGGAATTTCCGAAACGGATTTCGGTTTCGGCGTCGAGGTCGCGGTCGATCGCGGGCATCGGTCCGGTCTTGACGCCGAAGAGCGAGCCGCTGACGGCGGCGTTGTCGAGCAGGAACCGGTCCTTTTCCGAGAGGGCGAAGGGGATGCCGTAACGCTGTTTGAGGTGCCCGACGCCGAGCGTATGGTCGAAGTGCCCGTGGGTGTTCGCGGCCAGCACGGGTTTCAGCCCCTGACGGCCGATGAAGTCGTCCAGGGCGGCATCCTCGCGGGGCGAGCAGTTTCCGGCATCGATGACGACGCACTCTTTCGTGTCGTCCCAGACGACATAGGTGTTTTCCTGTATGGGGTTGAAGGGCAGACAGGCGATTTTCATGATTCCAATGTTTTTTACCGTGGTTGCAGTGTCGCGGTCCGGGCAAAGATAACGTTTTTTGCGGGATTTTGCCTACCTTTAACCGGCAAAAGCATCCGAATCGGAGAAACGTGCGGGGGTTTCCGCCGGGGCGTCCCGGCATCTCCGCACGGGGATCCGGCCGGACGATCCGCGACCCGGACGGGTTGTCGGCGGATTCCGGAGCGGTAATTGCGTGTGAAAACGGATAAACAGGATGATTATGAACCGATGGATGAAGGGGGCGGCGGCGCTGTTGGTCGTCGGATTGCTGGCGGGGTGCTCGCTGTTGAAGGTCTCCGTGTCGACGGGCGACCCGCTGCCGAAGGAGCAGATGGACGTGCGGACGATGACGCGCGGTTTTTATTACGACATGGCGGGCGAGGTGGCGCGTGCGGCGGATTCGATCGTGTCGCTGTCGCCGGACCTCGGCGTGCGGGTGGCTGCCGTGCGGTGGAAGATCCGCGCCACGCAGGCCGGGCTTTCGGCCGCCATGCAGGGCATCCCGGATGTGGCGCTGGCCGACCTGTGGATCCTCTGCCGGCGGATGGATGCGGCCTTTTCCGCGGCGCCCGATTCGCTGCTCTTCGGGGCGCAGAGCCCCCTGGCCCGGGAGACGGCGGCGCGGCTCGACCGGCGGATCGGGCGTCTGGCCCGGCTGGTGCTGCCGTCGGATCGCTGTGCGCTGATGGAGCGCTTCGTGGAGGAGTACCTGCGGGAGAACCCCGTGTCGGAGGGTGCCGAAACGGACAATACGACCCTCGCGTGGTTGGAGTTCCTGCGGGAGAACGGCGTGGAGCACGCCTATGCGACGGGTTCGATTGCCGAGGTGCTGTCCGACGTGAACGACCGCGTAAGCGGACAGGCGCAGCAGCTGTCGAACAGCGTGAGCTGGTCGAAGGATCTCTTCGAGATGCGTTTCGAGCAGGACAGCCTGCGCGTGCAGCTCGGCATGCAGCTCGACTCGCTGGAACGCAACTTCGCGCGGATCGTGGCGGTGGCCGAGCACCTTCCGCAGATTTCGGACCGGCTGCTGACGGAGTTGAACGGGCAGATCACGCAGCTGATCCGGACGATGGACGCCTCGGTGGACCGGGCCTTCACGGATTTCGACCGCCAGCGCATGGCGATGCAGGACTATGTCACGCAGGAGCGCGAGGCGCTGGTCGGGCAGTTGCGGCAGGCGGGCGACGAACTGGTGCGCACGACGCTCGACGCCGTGCCGGATCTTGTGGGCAAGGTGCTGCTCTGGTTCGTGCTGGCCGTGGCGGTGCTGGTCGGGGGTCCCTTTGCGGTGGGCTTCTGGCTGGGCGGCGTGCGGGCGCGGTCGCGGATGAAAAAGCAGGCGGGTGAATGAATTTTTGTTACCTTTGCAACCCGAATCAGAGAAACCGATGGCAAGAAAGAAAGCGAACTACCCCCTGATCGAGGGGCTTGAAATCACGACCCTGGCGGCCGAGGGCAAGGCCATGGGGCGTTGGAACGACGTGGTGGTCTTCGTCCCGATGACGGTTCCGGGCGATGTGGTGGACGTGCAGATCCGCGTCAAGCGCCGCCGCTTCATGGAGGGCTACGTCGTGAACTATGTGAAACGCTCGCCGCTGCGCGAGGAGCCCTTCTGCGAACACTTCGGCGTGTGCGGAGGCTGCAAATGGCAGAACCTGCCCTATGAGGAGCAGCTGCGCTTCAAAACGGCGCAGGTGCGTGACCAGCTGACCCGGATCGGGAAGATCGAGCTCCCGGAGATCGCCCCCTGCCTGGGCTCGGCGGCGACGCGCTTCTACCGCAACAAACTGGAATTCACCTTTGCCGACCGCCGCTGGCTGACACGCGAGGAGGTGGAGAGCGGTGCGGCGCTCGACGCTGCGCCGGCCGTGGGGTTCCATATCCCGAACATGTTCGACAAGGTGCTCGACATCCGCACCTGCTGGCTGCAACCCGATCCGTCGAACGCCATCCGGCTCGAAACCAAGCGCTTCTGCCTCGAACACGGCTATACGTTCCACAATGCCCGCGCGCATACGGGGCTGATGCGCAACCTGATCGTCCGCACGGCCTCGACGGGCGAGGTGATGGTGATCGTGGTCTTCGGTGCGGAGGACCGCCCGCGCATCACGGCGCTGCTCGACCACCTCGCGGAGCGTTTCCCGCAGATCACGTCGCTCTTCTACGTCGTCAATACGAAGCTCAACGACTCGGTCGGGGACCTTGATGCGGTGTGCTACCGCGGCAAGGACCACATCATCGAGCAGATGGAGGGGCTCCGCTTCAAGGTGGGCCCGAAGTCCTTCTACCAGACCAACTCGGCGCAGGCCTACGAGCTCTACAAGGTGGCGCGTCAGTTTGCCGACCTGCACCCGGGCGACACGCTCTATGATCTCTATACCGGCACGGGAACGATCGCCAACTTCTGTGCGGCGCGCTGTGCGCGGGTCGTGGGCATCGAGTACGTCCCGGAGGCGATTGCCGATGCGAAGGTCAACTCGGAGCTGAACGGCATCCGCAACACGACGTTCTATGCCGGGGACATGAAGGCGGTGCTGGACGACGCCTTCGTGGCGGCGAACGGTCATCCGGACGTCATCATCCTCGACCCGCCGCGCGCCGGCGTGGACGAGCCGGTGATCGACGTGATCCTGCGCGCGGCGCCGGAGCGGATCGTCTACGTGAGCTGCAATCCGGCGACGCAGGCGCGCGACCTGGCATTGATGGACGGCGCCTACCGCGTGGAGGCGGTGCAGCCGGTGGACATGTTCCCGCACACGCACCACGTGGAGAATGTCGTGAAACTGGTGCGTCGCTGACCCGGCGTCGGGGCAGCAGCAGGGAACATGGCGGCGCTGATCCGGCGTCGGGGCGTGGTGGCCGGAAGGAGCGTCCCGCCGGTCGCCGGGGCGGTGATTTTTCGGTGCTGACGCAGTATTTTCGGGAATTCACCGTTTCTTATACAAAACCGTTTCTCAAACGGGAGTTTTGTTTACGGAAAAATTGGAACATGATGAAACGACTGATTTTGATGGCCGTCGTGGCGCTGGCAGCGCTTCCGGCCGCAGCGCAGATCCAGGAGGCATTCCCGAGCTACGTGCAGGTCAACGGCCGGGCCGAGAAGGAGATCACGCCCGACGAGTTCTACTTGCAGATTATCATCAACGAACGCGATTCGAAGGGGAAGATTTCGGTCGAGAGCCAGCAGCGCGACATGATCGCGGCGTTGAAGAAGCTGGGCGTCGACGTGGAGAAGCAGCTCAAAGTGGCGAACCTGTCGAGCGAGTTCTTCAAGAAGAAGACCTCGGTGGCGACGGCGAAGTACCAGTTGCAGCTGGGGACGTCGGCCGAGGTGGCGCGGGCGTGGCAGGCGCTGGACAACCTGGGGATCTCGGACGTCTCGATCCTGAAGGTCTCGCACTCGAAGCTCGACGAATACAAGGAGCAGGTGCGCGTGGAGGCGATCCGCAATGCGCGGGCGAACGCCGCGACGCTGGCCGGGGCAATCGGCCAGACGGTGGGCAAGTGCTTCTACATCTACGATTCGAACAGCAACGTCATGCCGGTGATGTACGACAATGCGGTGCTGATGCGCAGCGCAAAGGCGGCGGGCATGGCCGAATCGACGGCCGAAGAGGAACCGTTGGAGTTCAAGACCATCCGCCTGGAATACAGCGTGCAGGCGAAGTTCGTGCTGGAATAGGGCGGTAGCGGTCGGGCCGGCAGTTTTTACGCGATGATTTTTGGAAACAGGGGAATCCCGGATCGGGGCGTGCCGCGGCGCGTTGCGACCCGGGATTTTCACGGATGGCGGTTCTTGCCGGGGTCGGGATGAAGTTGCGGGGCGGAATTGTTGCGGGAATCGGAAATATTTACTAATTTTGTCGTTCACCTCTTATTTTTTTATTTATAAGGGGTGTTTTCTGAAAAAGGAGGAGTTATGGAAAAGCAGTTCCGTTTCGATTACGAACATTATGCGGCGCTGTCGGCCCTTCCCGAAGCGGACCGACGGCTGGTTTCCGAGGCCGAACAAGCCACGGCCCGGGCCTATGCACCCTATTCGAAATTCCGGGTGGGGGCTGCGGCGCGGCTGCGCAGCGGCCGGATTCTCCACGGAGGCAACATCGAGAGCGAGGTCTTCCCGGCGGGACTGTGCGCCGAGCGTACGCTGCTCTTCCATGCCGCGGCCAATTGCGCCGACGACCCGATCGAATCGCTGGCCATCGCCTCCGAGCCTTCGGAACGGGAGTGCTACCCCTGCGGACAGTGCCGCCAGGTGCTGGTGGACACGGAACGCCGCCAGGGGAGCCCGATCCGGGTGATCATGAGCGGCGGCGGCACGGCGTCGGTCGTCGATACGGCGGAAAAACTCCTGCCCTTCACCTTCATTCTGTAAACGGCGATTAAACGGCGATGTTCACTCCGGACGATATTCTCTACGAGGACAACCATCTGCTCGTCGTGAACAAGCACGGCGGGGATCTCGTGCAGCCGGATCCTTCGGGCGAGAGCGCTCTGGAAGATCAGATCAAGGCCTTCATCAAGGTGCGGGACGGCAAGCCGGGGGCGGTTTTCCTCGGCGTGGTGCACCGCATCGACCGCCCGGTGAGCGGCGCGGTGCTCTTTGCCAAGACCTCGAAGGCGCTGACGCGGCTGAACGAGATGCTGCGCGAGGGGCGGATCCGCAAGGTCTACTGGGCGCTGACCGAATCGACGCCCGATCCCGAGCAGGGCGAACTGCGGCACTACATCCTGCGGGACGGCCGCACGAACCGCTCGCGGGCCTGCGACGCCCCGAAGGGGGATGCCAAGGAGGCGCGGCTGCGCTACGAGACGCGGGGCCGTGGAAAGAACTATACGCTCGTGGAGGTCGAACTGCTGACGGGGCGCCACCACCAGATCCGGGCGCAGCTCTCGAAGATCGGCTGCCCGATCCGCGGGGACCTGAAATACGGGGCGCGGCGTTCGCAGCCCGGGGGCGGGATTTCGCTCCACTCGCGGCGGGTGGAGTTCGACCATCCGGTGCGTCACGAACGGATCTCGGTCACGGCGCCCGTTCCGGCGGGGGACAACCTGTGGGCGGCCTTCGAAAACCTGTGAGCCCCCGGCGCAGAGACGGGAGACCGAATGACGGAAGACGGTCCGGATCCCGGAGAGAGAGGGGGGGGGAGACGGAGAGTGGCAATTTTTGAAATGACTGAACGACGATGCGACTGCTTGTACAACGTGTGAAAGAGGCTTCGGTGACGATCGGCGGCACGCTCCGCTCGCGGATCGGCGCGGGACTGCTGGTGCTGGTCGGCGTGGGACACGACGACGGCGTGGAGGATCTGGAATACCTGGCCGGGAAGCTGGTGCGGCTGCGGATCTTCGACGACGAAAACGGGGTGATGAACCTCGATGTCATGCAGACCGGGGGCGAGGTGCTGGTCGTGAGCCAGTTCACGCTGCTGGCCTCGACGCGCAAGGGGAACCGTCCGAGCTATATTCATGCGGCCCCGGAGGCTGTTTCGCGCCCCCTGTACGAGCGTTTTGCGGCCCGTGTCGGCGAACTGACGGGGCATCCCGTGGCGACGGGCGAATTCGGCGCCGACATGCAGGTAGCTTTGATCAATGACGGTCCGGTAACGATCTGGATCGACTCCAAAAATAAAGAGTAAAAGTGCGTATGAAGACGAAGACGATCGTATGGATGACAGGGTGCCTGGTCGCCTGTCTGGTCGCCTGCGGAGGCGACGGTTCGGATGATATCGGGATTCCGGGGATTCCGGATGTCGAATCCTTTGATCTTTCGGTGTGTACGGGCTGGGCGGAACTCCCGGCCGTGGAGCAGGATTCGGAGGATCTCTGTTATGTGGCGCACTTCTGCAACGGTCTGCCCGGCGGACGGAACTATTCGGTCTGTTACAGCATCGGGAAGCGCTCGGGGATGTGGTCGGCCTTTCCGTTGCACGAATGCTATAAGGGGAGTCAGAACCGTTCGGATGCCTGGGCCTACGACCCGGAACTGCCGCAGTCGATCCAGCCGAATCTGGTAAAGGGCTCCTATAAGCCGCAGCCCGGCTATTCGAAAGGTCATCTGCTGGCGTCGGGCGACCGTACGGTGAACGCCACGGCGAACATCCAGACGTTTTACGTGACGAATGCGGCCCCGCAGTGGCAGAACAGCTTCAACAGCGGGGTGTGGTCGTCGCTCGAAGCGGACTGCTGGAACAACATCTGCGCCGACACGCTCTATGTGGTTTCGGGGGTGTGGGGCGAACTCACGACAGCCTCGGTGACGGACAAGTCCGGGGTCCCCTGCACGGTTCCGAGCCACTTCTACCGGGTGCTGCTGCGTTCGAAGTCGGGCAATACGGGCAAAAAGGTGCAGGATCTTTCGTCCGATGAGCTGCAATGCATGGGTTTCTGGTTCGAGAACCGGGCCTATCCGAGCGGGAAGCCCTCGGCGAATATGACTTCGGTGGCCGAGATCGAGCGGCAGACCGGGATGACCTTCTTCGTGCATGTGCCGAATGCGCCGAAGGAGACGTTCGACGCCGGAGATTGGAATTTTAGAAAATAGGAAATGGAACAGGGGGTCCGGTTGCGGAACCCCTGTATTTTAAGGATCATAAAAAATCGTTATCGGGTTTTATGAAAAGATTTTTTACCTGTTTGCTGGCAGGAGTGGCAGCCTGCCTTGTTTCGTGTGACAAGACGGAGGAGGGAAGCAAGTGGTTCTCGACTCCGGAGTGTACGGTCAACGGCACGACAGCGGAGGTGAGCTGCGCCACGAATTTCGGCCCGGGGGTTTTGAGTGCCTCGAATGCGGGGTTCTCCTATGCTCCGGTGACGGAGAGCGGGGTCATCGACTTCACGACGACGTCGGACATCACGGTCGACGGCACGACGCTGCGCGCGACGTTGAGCGGTCTGGCTTCGGAGACCCTCTATGTCGTTTATGCCTATGCGGATCTGGGAACGGGCCGGATGCAGAGCCCCGGCATTTCGTTCCGGACGGGCGAGGGCAGTTCGCTCCCGGAGCCCGATCCGGAGAAGCCGGCCTTCGGGACCCCTTCGGCCTCGAACATCACGGCCACGGGTGCGACGCTGAACTGCGGCTTCACGTTCGAGGAGCCGACGGCGGATTATACCCTCCGGTTCGAGTACCGTCCGGTTTCGGGCGGCAGCTATACGCAGAAGTCGGTGACGGCGGGCTCGGGGACGAAGAGCGTGACGCTGACGAATCTGTCTGCGTCGACGACGTATGAGTTCCGGCTCTGCGCCGAGTGGGCGGGTGAGACCTACACGAGTGCGACGACGCGCTTCACGACGCTGGCCTCGCAGGGGGGCGGTGACGGTGGCGGCGACACGCCTTCGGGCCCGACGAAATATTCGGGCTGGCCGGAACTGCCCGTCGAACACGACGCCGATGGCAACGGCATCGACGACAACGATGCCACGCTTTACTATGCTCACCACATCTGCCCGGACTTCCGGGTGGACGGCCATCTGGCTCGCAACTATACGGTATGTTACAGCGCCGAGCACCACTGCCCGGTGTGGGTGGCGGCGCCGCGTCATGACTGCTACGAACACGGTGCCAACCGGACGAATGCCTATCGTCAGGATCCGGACATCCCTTCCAGTATCCAGTATTACAGCAAGGATACGGGCGGCGGATGCAACAAGGGGCACATGCTCGGATCGGCCGAGCGGCTGGTGACGAGCGCCGTCAACCGGCAGGTTTTCTACTATACGAATATCGCGCCGCAGTATTCCTCGAATTTCAACAATGGAGGCGGAGCCTGGAACAACCTGGAATCCTTTGTCGACGCACAGGTTTGCAAAGATACGACCTATGTGGTGATCGGCACCTATTTCGAGACCTTTACCGACGCCTACGGCAAAAGCTGCTCGCCGGCGACGATCGAGTTCGGCGGACGCAGCGACGTTACGCGCCCCTCGATGTTCTACTACCTGATTCTGCGAAGCAAGAGCGGTACAACCGGCAAGTCGGTTTATGACCTTTCGGCCAGCGAATTGAAGTGTGCCGCCTTCGTGCTGCGACACAATATGGAGAAAGGCCATGAACCGCAGTCCAAGGACATGATGAGCGTCTCGGATATCGAGGAGCTGACGGGCTTCACCTTCTTTGCGAACGTCCCGAACGCCCCGAAGGATACCTATAATCCTTCGGACTGGGGCCTGTAAGCGCACGGCAATGGCCTATCCGTGGGGCGACGAACGGCGGTTCAACTCCTATGCGGGTTACTTCCGCCGGCTGTTCGGGGATCGGGTGCAGAAGCTCTCGGTGGATGCGGGCTTCACCTGCCCGAACCGTGACGGAAGGGTCGGCACCGGCGGGTGTACGTTCTGCATCAACGGGGCCTTCACGCCGTCGTACTGTACCCCGGCGAAGAGCATCACGCAGCAGATCGACGAGGGAATCGAGTTCCACCGCAACCGCTACCGCACGGCGCGGCACTACCTGGTCTACTTCCAGTCCTATTCGAACACCTACGCGCCGCTGGAACGGCTGAAAGCGGTCTACGGCGAGGCCCTTCGGCATCCGGATGTCGTGGGGATCGTCGTCGGCACGCGCCCGGACTGCGTCGACGAAGTGACGCTCGACTACCTGGCCGAGGTGGCGCGCGACCGGTATGTGGCCGTGGAGTACGGCATCGAGTCGACCCGGGATGCGACGCTGCGCGCCGTGAACCGGGGTCATGACTTCGCCGCGGCGGAGCGGGCCGTGCGGATGACCGCCGGGCGGGGCCTTGCCGTGGGCGGGCACTTCATCCTCGGGCTCCCGGGCGAGACGGACGCGATGCTGCTCGATCAGACGGCACGGATCAGCGCCCTGCCGCTCACGACGGTGAAGTTCCACCAGTTGCAGGTTTTCCGCGGGACGGCGATGGCCGCGGAGTACGACGCGCACCCGGAGCGCTTCCGCTTCTGGACGCTCGACGAATACCTCGACCTCTTCGTGGAGATTCTGCGCCGCCTGCGCCCGGATCTGGTCGTCGAACGCTTCGCCTCGGAGGCGCCGCCGCGCTACCACTACGGCCGCAACTGGGGCCTGGTGCGCAACGAGCAGCTGCTGTCGATGCTGGAAAAAAGATTGGAGCGGCGGAATGCGTATCAAGGCGAAATTTTTACTACATTTGTAGACGGATAAAACCTCGGCAGGCAACAACATTCCATCCCGTGAGCAAATGGCCCGAGAATTGAGCTTCACGCCGACGGCTTGTCGTTCTGTCGTGCATATTGAATAGAACAGTTCCCTTATGAAACACGCTATTACTCCGAATTCCGTGTGGAAGATCGTCAAGGAGTATTTCCTGATGTTCTTCGGCATGATGATGTACTCGTTCGGGTGGATCGGCTGCGTGTTGCCGGCCAACGGTATGGGCGGCGGAGCAGCGGGTCTTTCGCTGGTGCTGTGCACGGCGCTGGAAAACCTCGGGATGCACGTGCAGATCGGTACGATGGTTTTCTTCATCAATGCCGTGCTGCTGCTCGTTGCGGGGTTCATTGTGGGGTGGAACTTCGGGGTCAAGACGATCTTTTGCGTGCTGGTGATCTCCGTGGGGATGAACTTCTGGCAGGGTGTGCTTCCGGAAGGGAACTTCCTCGGCGTGGACAACCTGCTTTCGATCGTCATGGGCGGTATCCTGGCCGGAACGGGTATTGCGTTGTGCTTCACGCAGGGCGGCTCGACGGGCGGTACGGATATCGTGGCGATGATCATCAACAAGTACCGGACGATCAGCTACGGCAAGATCCTGATCTATTCGGATTTCGTCATCATCGCCTCGTCGCTGCTCGTGGGCAAGGGCATCAGTGCGGTGATCTACGGCTACGTGCTGACGGCCGTCGTGGGCTACACGGTGGACATGATCATGGCCGGGAACCAGCAGTCGAGCCAGGTGCTGATCGTGACGCACGACTACGAGAAGATGGCGGATGCCATTGCGCGGAACATCCACCGGGGCGTGACGCTCATCGACTCGCAGGGATGGTACTCGAAGGAGCAGACGAAGATGGTGATGGTGGTGTGCCGGAAGCGTGAGACGGCGATGATCCTGAAATTCGTCAAGACGATCGACCCGGATGCCTTCATGACGGTGGGTTCGGTGATGGGCGTCTACGGCAAGGGCTTCCAGGCGATCAACAAGGGCTGATGCCGCGTTATGCCGACATAGTCCTGCCGCTGGCGCAGCCGGCCTATACGTTCGCGGTTCCCGAGGGGATGGCGGTCACGGAGGGTCAGGCCGTGGCGGTACAGTTCGGGGCGCACAAATTCTATACGGGTATTGTCTGGCGGGTGCATGACCGGCGCCCCGACTTCCCGCGGATCAAATCCATACAACGTATTCTCTATGATACACCGCTCCTGTCGGCGGCGCAACGCGCGCTGTGGGAGTGGATGGCGTCGTATTACCTGTGCAGTCCGGGGGAGGTGATGCGCGTGGCGCTTCCCGCGCTGATGAAGCCTTCGGGCGATACGGAGGAGGAGTTCTCGGAGGAGGAGTTCCGCCCCCGGACGGAACCGTATGTCTCGCTGGCACGGGCGTTGTGCGACGAGACGGCGTTCCACGAGGCGTGCGAACGCCTCGAACGGCGGGCCCCGAAGCAGTACGCGGCGCTGTTGGAGATCGCCTCGGCGGGCGACGGGACACGCATTGCGACGGGCGAGATCGCGCAGCGGCTGCTGCGGGCGGAGAGCGCCGTGCTGCGTACGCTGGAACGCAAGGGCCTGATCCTTCGTGCGGAACACGAACGCACGGTCGAGCGGGGCGGCTCCGCATTCCGGCTTCCGGAGCTGACCCCGATGCAGCGCCGGGCGCTCGACTCCCTGCGCGGACAGTTCGCCGCAGGGAAGGAGACGGCGCTGTTGCAGGGTATCACGGGCTCGGGGAAGACGGAGATCTACATCCACCTGATCGGCGAGGTGCTGTCGCGGGGCGGGGACGTGCTGCTGCTGGTTCCGGAGATCGCCCTGACGGCGCAGTTGATCGAACGCATGGAGCGGATCTTCGGGAGCCGTGTCACGGCCTACCACTCGAAGCTCACGAACCGTCGGCGCACGGAAACGTACCTCCGTTTGAGCCGTTCGGAGGGGGGCGAGTTCGTGGTCGGGGCGCGGTCGTCGCTCTTCCTGCCGCTGAAACACCTGCAACTGATCGTGGTCGACGAGGAGCACGATGCGAGCTATAAGCAGACGGACCCGGCGCCGCGCTACAACGCACGGGACTGCGCCGTGGTGATGGCGCGGCTGACGGGCGGGCATACGCTGCTGGGGAGCGCCACGCCGTCGGTGGAGACGTGGTCGAATGCCGCGTCGGGGAAGTACGGGCGTGCGGAGCTGACCGAGCGCTACGGCACGGCGCGGCCTCCGGTGATTTACGTGTCGGATACGCTGCGTGCGGCGCGCCGTGGCGAGCGGCACGGCCACTTCAACAAACTGCTGCTGGACAAGATCGACGAGACGCTCCGGCGGGGCGGACAGGTGATGCTGTTCCAGAACCGGCGTGGCTTTTCGCCCTATGTCGAGTGTACGGAGTGCGGATGGACGGCGCGGTGCCCGAACTGCAACGTGACGCTGACCTACCACAAGGGCGGGCGGAGACTCGTCTGCCACTACTGCGGCCATACGGAGGAGGTTCCGGCGAAGTGTCCGTCGTGCCGCGTGACGGATGTCGTGCCGAGGGGCTTCGGAACGGAGAAGATCGAGGAGGAGATTTCTCGGATTTTCCCCGAAGCGCAGGTTGCACGACTGGATCGGGACAGCGTCACCTCCGAGAAGGCCTTCAATGCCATCATTGCGGATTTCGCGGCGCGCCGGACCGACATCCTGGTCGGCACGCAGATGATCACCAAGGGTTTCGATTTCGAGGGGGTTTCGCTGGTGGGGATCCTCAATGCGGACAACCTGCTGAACAATCCCGATTTCCGGGCTGCGGAGCGGGCTTTCCAGCTGATGACGCAGGTGTCCGGGCGCGCCGGGCGGCGCGACGACGGGGGCGAGGTGGTGATCCAGACGGGCGATCCGGGGAATCCGGTGATCCGTCAGGTCGCTGCGGGCGACTACGAAGGGATGGTCCGCATGCAGCTGGCCGAACGCCGGGCCTTTTTTTACCCGCCGTATGCGCGGCTGACGTCGCTCCTGCTGCGGCACCGCGACCCGACGACGCTGCGTGACGGCATCACGGCGCTGGCCGCGCGGCTGCGCGAACGCTTCGGACGGCGCGTGCTGGGTCCGATGACGCCGCCCGTGGACCGCATCCGGGGCGAATACCTTGCGGGGCTGTTGTTGAAGATCGAGAGCGGAGCCTCGTCGGCCCGGGCGCGGGAGCTGCTCCTCGCCGAACTGAAAACCTTTTCCGAAAATCCGGCTTACAGGGCCATAACCGTCGTGGTGGATGTCGATCCTCAATGAGTTGCTGCGCGACGTGGTGTCGCTGTTCTTCCCGGCACGCTGTGCGGTGTGCGGGGAGCCGCTGTCGGCGGGCGAGCGTTGCGTCTGCACGCTCTGCCGGGCCACGGCGCCCCTGACGGGCTACTGGCGCGAGGCGGACAACCCCGTGGTGCGCAAATGCTGGGGCCTGCTCCCCGTCGTGCAGGCCTCGGGTTTTCTCTTCTTCGTTCACGGCAGCGGCTGGCGACAGCTGATCCACGGCTTCAAGTACCGCGGATCGTGGCGTACGGCGCGCGAAATGGGCGAGTGGTATGGCCGCTACCTGCGTGAAAGCGGGCTCTACGACGACGTGGAGTGTGTCGTACCGCTTCCGCTGCACCCGTTCAAACGGTGCCGCAGGGGCTATAACCAGTCGGAATACATCGCCGAGGGGATTGCGCACCAGCTGGGCGTCCCGGTCGACCGGCGGAGCGTCTTCCGGCGCCGCAACACGGCGAGCCAGGCCCGGAAATCGCACCGCGAACGGGCCGGGAATGTCGAAGGGGCCTTTGCGGTGCGGCACCCCGAACGGCTGGCGGGCCGTCACGTGCTGCTGGTCGACGACGTGATGACGACGGGTTCGACCTTGTTGTCGTGTGCCGGGGAGATCCTGCGTGCGGTCCCCGACTGCCGGATCAGCCTGGCAGCGCTGGCCGTCTCGCGCCGCGAACTGGGTGTGAAACCCTGATTCGGGGCTCCGGGGACTCCGGGGGCCGCTCCCGGCCGGGGGCGGGGAAAATCTTTCACATTTCGGGCCGCTCTTTTTGATATGTCGGACCGAATCCGTATTTTTGAGGTCCGAACCGAGGGAAACATTCATGGCAAAGGAATACAACAATACGACCCCGCGCGGCAGCGCCTATTCGCGCAACCGCGAGGCTTACGATGCGCTGACGGAGAATGCCGGGAACGTGCCGCCGCAGGCCGTCGAGCTGGAGGAGGCGGTACTGGGCGCGCTGATGCTCGAAAAGGACAGCATCATCGCCGTACAGGAGTTCGTCACTCCGGAGGCGTTCTACACGGAGGAGCACCGGCTGATCTACAAGGCGATCAACGAGTTGTCGATGGAGCTGAAACCCATCGACCTCTATACGGTGACCGAACGCCTGAAAGCCCGGAAGGAGCTCAAAAAGGTGGGCGGGGCGTCGTACCTGGCGCAGCTGACCCAGAAGGTGGGCTCGGCGGCGAACGTGGAGTTCCATGCCAAGATCATCGCGCAGAAATACGTCCAGCGGGAGCTGATCCGCTCGGCGACGGAGATTCAGAAACGCTCGTACGACGAGTCGACCGACGTGACGGAGCTGATCGGTTTCGCCGAGGGGGAGATCTTCAAGGTGGCCGAGGGGCATGTGAAGCGGTCGGTGCAGTCGTCGAAGGAGATTCTGGCGCGGGCGCTGATGCAGATCGAGGAGGCGTCGAAGAACACGAGCGCGTTCAGCGGCGTGCCGTCGGGCTTCATGGCGCTGGACCGCGTGACGCTGGGCTGGCAGTTGTCGGACCTGATCATCGTGGCGGCGCGTCCTTCGATGGGAAAGACGGCCTTCGTGCTCTCGATGGCGCGCAACATGGCCGTGGACCACGAACAGGGCGTTGCGTTCTTCTCGCTCGAAATGTCGGCCGTTCAGCTGATGATGCGTCTGATCATCGCCGAGACGGGCCTTTCGGGCAACGACGTCAAGTCGGGACGTCTGACGCCCGAACAGTGGCGCCATCTGGAATCGGCGACCAAGCCGCTGGGGGCGGCGCCGCTCTACATCGACGACACGCCGGCGCTGTCGGTCTTCGAATTCCGCTCGAAGGCGCGACGTTTGAAGATCCACAACGACATCAAGATCATCATCATCGACTACTTGCAGCTGATGACCGGCAATCAGGATACGAAGGGCAACCGCGAGCAGGAGGTGGCCTTCATCTCGCGGACCTTGAAGGCGATCGCCAAGGAGCTGAACGTTCCGGTGATCGCGCTGTCGCAGTTGAGCCGCGCGACGGAGATGCGCGGCGGTTCGAAGCGGCCGCAGCTGTCGGACCTCCGCGAGTCGGGGGCCATCGAGCAGGACGCCGACATCGTGGCCTTCATCCACCGCCCGGAGTACTACGGCATCAATCAGGACGAGAACGGTATGCCCACGGCGGGCATGGCCGAAATCATTCTGGCGAAGCACCGTAACGGTGCGGTGTGCGACGTGAACCTGCGCTTCCTGAAAGAGCAGGCCCGTTTTACGGACATGGACGACTCGATGCTGCCTCCGGCGCAGGCGTCGGAGAGCCAGCAGGCCTACGACGACTATGCGAGCGGCTCGAACGGCGCCCCGATGGGGGGCGGCGCTCTGGGCGGCGCCCAGGGCGGGGAGTTCGACCTGAACCGCTCGGCGCATCTCGACGAGGAGGCTCCGTTCTGATTGCCGCATCATCCCGTTGTCGTTCGCATAATCCGATACAGCCATGTTCGTTCGCACGTTTGCCGGAGCCCTTCTGGGGATCGACGCCGTGAAGGTGACCGTCGAGGTCGACATCACGGGCGGCGGTCTGGGTTTGTATCTGGTGGGTCTCCCCGACAATGCCGTGAAGGAGAGCGAACAGCGGATCCGTGCGGCGTTCGGGAATTCGGGCGAACGGATGTCGGGACGCAAGGTGGTGGTGAATCTGGCGCCTGCGGATCTCCGCAAGGAGGGTGCGGGCTTCGACCTGCCGATCGCCGTGGGGATCCTTGCGGCGATGGGGCGGATCGACGCTGGGGCGGTCGGCGATACGATGTTCGTCGGGGAGCTGTCGCTCGACGGGTCGCTCCGTGCGGTCCGGGGGATGCTGCCGCTGGCCCTTGCCGCACGGCGGGAGGGGCTTCGGCGGGTGGTGCTTCCGGCGGAGAACGCCGCCGAGGCGGCCGTCGTCACGGGCATCGAGATCGTGGGGGCAGGGACGCTGCGCGAGGTCGTGGAGTACCTGAACGGCGAGCGGACGATCGCGCCGACGCTTCCCTCCGATGCGGATCCGTTCGATCCCTCGCGGCTGCACTATGCGGAGGATTTCGCCGACGTGAAGGGGCAGACACACGTGAAGCGGGCGCTGGAAATCGCGGCGGCGGGCGGACACAACGTGCTGATGATCGGCGCCCCGGGCTCGGGGAAGACGATGCTGGCGCGGCGCCTGCCGACGATCCTTCCGCCGCTGACGCGCGAGGAGGCGCTCGAAACGACCAAGATCCACTCCGTGGCGGGGAAGACGGAGTTTGCCGGGGGATTGATGAGCCTGCGCCCGTTCCGGGCTCCGCACCACCTCACGTCGCAGGTGGCGCTGATCGGCGGCGGACAGTCGCCGCGCCCGGGCGAAGTCTCGCTGGCCCACAACGGCGTTCTGTTCCTCGACGAACTGCCCGAATTCGGGCGGAGCGTGCTGGAAGTGCTCCGGCAGCCGCTGGAAGAGAAACGGATCGTGGTTTCGCGGGCGAAGTACAGCGTCGAGTATCCGGCGAACTTCACGCTGGTGGCGGCGATGAACCCCTGCCCGTGCGGCTATTACAACCACCCGACGAAGGAGTGTACCTGCTCGCCGGGGAGCGTGCATCGCTACATGGGCCGGATCTCGGGTCCGCTGCTGGATCGGATCGACTTGCAGGTAGAGGTGATTCCGGTCGAACCTGCGGAGCTGACATCGGCGGCTCCGGGCGAGCCGAGTTCGGCGATCCGCGAACGGGTGATCCGGGCCCGGGAGGTGCAGGCCGAGCGGTTCCGCGGCGTGGAGGGGGTGCATACCAACTCGATGATGGGGAGTTCGCTGCTGCGGAGTTGCTGTCGGCTGGATGCGGACTCTTCGACGTTGCTTACCCGGGCGATGGAGCGGCTGTCGCTCTCGGCGCGGGCCTACGACCGGATCCTGAAAGTGGCTCGGACGATCGCCGATCTGGCCGGACGTGCGGAGATCGCGGCGGCGGATGTTGCCGAGGCGATCGGCTACCGTTCGCTGGACCGCGGCACGTGGGGCCGTTGATCCGGGGAGCGGAGGAGCCGGAGGGTATGGAGGCCCCGGCCGTATAAAGAAGAGGTTGAAAATAAAAACGATATGAAAAAGATCATTCTTTCGGGCGGCGGCACGGGGGGCCATATCTACCCGGCCGTGGCGGTTGCCGAGGCGCTGAAACGTCGCTTCGGCGATGACGTCGACCTGCTTTTCGTCGGCGCCGAGGGCAAGATGGAGATGGAGAAGGTCCCGGCGCTGGGCTACCGGATCGTGGGTCTCCCGATCGCGGGGCTGCAACGGCGGCTCGACTGGCACAACCTGCTGGTGCCGTTCAAGGTGCTGAAAAGCATCCGGATGGCCAAACGGGTCATCCGCGATTTCGGGGCCGATGCGGTGGTTGGGTTCGGCGGCTATGCGAGCGCTCCGGTGCTGTGGGCGGCCCAGCGTATGGGCGTGCCGACCGTCATCCAGGAGCAGAACTCCTATGCCGGGGTGACGAACAAGATCCTGGGCAAACGCGCCAAACGCATCTGTACGGCCTACGAGGGGATGGAACGCTTCTTCCCGGCCGATCGTATCGTGCTGACGGGCAATCCGCTGCGGGGCCGCTTCTCGAAGGAGGGCGCCGACCGGGCCGAAGCGCTGGAATACTACGGACTGATGTCGTCGCTGCCGACGATTCTGGTGGTCGGGGGTTCGCTCGGCACGCGGTCGCTGAACGAGATGATGAAGCAGTGGATCCTCGATACGGGGGGCACGGCCCCGGTGCAGGTGATCTGGCAGACGGGCAAGTACTATGAACGCGAGATGCGGGCCTTCCTGGCCGAACACCCCGCGGCGCACGTCTGGCAGGGAGCCTTCATCGACCGCATGGACTATGCCTATGCGGCGGCCGATGTGGTTGTTTCGCGCAGCGGGGCCGGTACGGTCTCGGAACTGTGCCTGGTGGCCAAACCGGTGGTGTTCGTGCCGTCGCCGAACGTGGCGGAGGACCACCAGACGAAGAATGCCCGGGCGCTGGAAGCCCGGGGCGCCGCGGTGGTGATCCCGGATGCGGAGAGCCGGACGGAGGCCATGAAGCGGGCGACGGAGTTGTTGAAGGATCCCGCAGGGCTGGCCGCGATGAGCCGCAACCTGGAATCGCTGGCCAAGCCCCATGCGGCGGAAGATATTGTCAATGAACTTGTAAACGTGATGGAGTGATGGAACGGAAGAGCGTCTATTTTCTGGGCATCGGGGGCATTGGCATGAGCGCCCTGGCCCGCTATTTTCTGCATGAAGGATACCGGGTTGCCGGTTACGACCGCACGCGCACGGCGCTGACCGACGCGCTGACGGCCGAGGGTGCCGCAATCCACTACGAGGACGACGTGCAGTCGATTCCCGCGGAGTTCCTCGATCCGGCCCGCACGGTTGTGGTCTATACGCCGGCCGTTCCGCAGGATCACGGCGAATATGCCTACTTCCGCGAACACGGCTTCCGCATCGAGAAACGCTCGCAGATGCTGGGGCTGCTGGCCGAGGGGAAATACGTGATGGCGGTGGCGGGCACGCACGGCAAGACGACGACCTCGACCCTCGTAGCATGGCTCAACCGCGTGCTGACGGGCGGCGGTTCGGCCTTTCTGGGGGGCCTTTCGAAGAACTTCGACGGGAATCTCGTGCTGGGTGACGGGAAACGGCTGGCGGTCGAGGCCGACGAGTTCGACCGTTCGTTCCTGCGGCTCTACCCGGATGTGGCGGTGGTGACTTCGGCCGATGCCGACCACCTCGACATCTACGGGACGCACGAAGCCGTCAGGGAGGCCTTCGCGCAGTTCATCCGCCAGATCCGCCCCGACGGTTTCCTCATTATCAAGCAGGGGCTCGACCTGACGATCGACAACGCGGAGATCACGGTCTACCGCTACGCCTACGATACGCCGTGCGACTTCTACGCGCGGAACATCGAACTGATCGGCGGCGGACACTACCGCTACGATGTGGTGACCCCTTCGGGGGTGATCGAGGGGTGTACGCTCGGCATTCCGGGATGGGTGAACATCGAGAATTCGGTGGCGGCGGTGGCTTCGGTCTGGTGCGCGGCGCAGAGCCGGGGCGAGGAGCCCGATGCGGAGCGGATCCGGGAGGGGTTGTCGACCTTCTCGGGGGTGAAGCGCCGCTTCGAGTTCTACGTCAATACGCCGAAGCAGGTCTACATGGACGACTATGCCCACCACCCGCGCGAACTGGCCGCGACGCTGACCTCCGTGCGGCAGATGTTCCCCGGGCGCCGGATCACGGCATTGTTCCAGCCGCACCTCTATACCCGCACGCGGGATCTCCATACGGAGTTCGCCGAGGCACTGTCGCATGCCGACGAGGTGGTGCTGCTGCCGATCTACCCGGCGCGCGAGGAGCCGATCGAGGGGGTGACGTCGGATCTGATCGCCCGTCAGGTGACGGTTCCGTGCCGGATCGTCGACCGCGACCGGCTGGCCGAAACGGTTGCGGCGATGGATACGGACGTGGTCATCAGCTTCGGGGCGGGGAACATCGACGCCTGCTGCGAGGCGCTGGCCGAGGTGCTGAAACGCAAGAGCTGACCTTTTCCCCGATCCGGAACGACGATGCGGTATCTGCGCCATACGATTCTGACACTCCTGTGGCTGGGGGTCTTCGTCTACATGCTGTGGGCGGGGGCTTCGGTGCGTCGCGGGCGCTCGGCGCTGCGGGTCCGGAGTCTGGATATCGAAGTGGTCGACAGCACGTCGCAGGGCTATCTGGTGACGGGGCCCCAGGTGCGGCAGTGGATTTCGCAGAGCGGCATCGGCACGATCGGCACGGCCGTTGCGGATGTCGATCTGACGGCCATCGAACGGCTGATCGCGCGCAACGGCTTCGTGAGCGACGTGGCGTCGTACATCTCGGGCCGGGGGGAGCTGCACGTGCGGATCACGCCCCGGGAGCCGCTTCTGCGGCTGCTGACCGACGGGCGCAACGCCTATGTGACTTCCGGAGGGTATGTCTTTGCGGCGCCGCGGGCCTCGTCGCTTTACGTTCCGGTAGTCACGGGTTCCTACCGGCCTCCGTTCCCGGCCGATTATGTGGGGGATGTCCGGGCCTGCATCGATCTGCGGAAGCAGGAGATCGAAGCGCGGATCGAGGAGCTGGAACGTTCGAAATACCCGGTCTACCGCCGCGAACAGGCGAACGACCGCTCCTATCGGGAATTCCGCCGGAAGCGGATCAAGCGCCGCTGGTGGCGCGGGGAGAGTGCCGAGGCGTTCGACCGCCGGGTCGAGGAGCTGTTGGCGCAGAAGGCCGAACAGCGGCGGGTTTACCGCTATCGGTCGCGCCTGCTCGCGGCGGAGCTTGCGCGGATCGAGGAGCAGCAGGAGGCGGAGCGTCGGAAGCAAAAAAAGTTGGAGAAAAGCTACGAAGATTTCATGAAACTCCTTACCTTTGTGGAAACGGTCGAAGATGATGATTTCTGGAGGTCGGAGGTGGTGCAGATCGCCGCTCATACGACCTCCAGCGGAGCATTGGAAGTGGAGTTGGTTCCTCGGAGCGGTCGCCATACGATCCTGTTCGGGCGCCTGGAGGATGTGGACCGGAAGTTCGACAAGCTGATGCGTTTCTATCGCAACGGACTGTCGACGATCGGTTGGGATGAGTATCGCACCATTGACATCAGATATAAGGACCGGGTCATCTGCAAGAAGTAAAAGATAGTATCGTGGAAAGGAAGAATTATACCGTAGCGGTCGATTTGGGTTGCTCGTCGGTCGTCGTAGCCGTCGGGGAGAAGACTCCCGAGGGTTTGCTTGACGTGGTTTGCATCGTCTCGAAACCCGTCGAGGAGGGGGTTCATGCGGGCCGGATCGAGAATATCGAACTGGTCAGCCAGGCGATCCGTGCGGCCGTGTCGGCTGCCGAGGAGGAGTCGGGCATCCGGATTACGGAGGCCTATGCGGGCATTTCGGGCGACTTCGTGCGCTGCGCCCGCCATACGGACCATGTTTTCGTCTACGACCCCCAGAACGGCGTGAACCAGAAGGACGTCGATGCGCTCTTCGACCGGATGCGGAACGTGCAGGCCCCGGACGACGAGACGATCATGGAGCGGGTTCCGCAGAACTATATGGTCGACGACGATCAGGAGGTGCGCAACCCGGTGGGGTCGTTCGGCAAGAAACTTTCGTCGACGTTCAACTTCATCCTGTGCCAGAAGACGCCGATGCAGCGTCTCGACATGGCGTTGAAACGCCTGGGCATCCGGATGCTGGGCGTCGTATCGGACGCGATGGCGACCCCCGAGTCGGTACTTCTGCCCGACGAGAAGGAGGAGGGCGTAGCGGTGGTGAACGTCGGCGCCGGACTGACCGACGTGACGGTCTATTACCGGAACGTGGTGCGCTACATCGCCTCGATTCCGATGGGCGCCTCGGCGATCAACCGCGATATCCGGACGATGAGCGTTCCGGAGAAACACGTCGAGAGCCTGAAACAGAAATACGGTTCGGCGGTGGCCGAACTGGCGCCCGATGACAAACTGATCCGCGTGAACGGACGCACGGCGCGCGAGGCGAAGGACATCCTGCTGCGGAACCTGGCGACGGTGATCGAAGCCCGGGCCACGGACATCGTGGAGTTCGTGCAGCAGGAGATCAAGGATTCGGGCTTCGCGGGGAAACTCGCCTACGGCATCGTGCTCACGGGCGGCTCCGCGAAACTGAAAGACCTCGACGAACTGTTCCGCCGCCTGACGGGACTGGACGTGCGTGTTGCGCTTCCGGAGTCGGGCATCACCGAATCGTCGAAGGAGAAGGTCTCCGATCCGGCCTTCTCGACGGTCGTGGGACTGCTGATCCGCGGCTCGAAACTCGGCGGTTGTGCGGTGCTTGAACGCCCGGTGACGGCCGCTGCGCCGCAGCCGGCTGCCACGCCGGTCCCGGAGCCGCGTCAGCCCTATGTTCCGACGCCTCCGGCCGCCAATACGTTCCGACATGTGCCGCCGCGCACTTCGCAGCCGGCCCAGCCGGGTCAGCCGGTCCAGCCGCAGACGCCGCAACCTTCGGCCGCGGAGCCTGTACAGCCGTCGCCGGCTTCGGTTTCCGAACCCGAGGAACCGCGCCAGCAGCCGGAACCCCGTCGCAAACGCGATTGGGGCTCGATCTTCCAGAAGACCTTCGACAAGATCAACAAGAGCTTCTCGGCCGCCGAGGACGAGGAGATCTGACCCGGGGGCGAGTGAAGGGGCCGGGAAGAGAGAGGGACGAAGAGGGAAGAGGCGAAGAGAAAAGGGGCGAAGAGAGGATGGATGCAAGAAGGGGAAGAGAATGGAGGAGAGAGGAAGAGAGGAAGAGAGGAAGAGAGGAAGAGAGAGGGGGAGTAGATTTTCGGAGCCGGGATGCGATTCCCGGCGCCGGATTTGACAACAGAGATAAAAAGAGAATTCAGATATGACAGACGAATTGATGTCGGAAATCAAGGTTCCGCGCACGGATGGCTCGATCATCATGGTGGTGGGCGTGGGCGGAGCCGGCGGAAATGCCGTGAACCACATGTGGAACCTCGGAATCCGGGGCGTGACGTTCATGGTGTGCAATACCGACCAGCAGGCGCTGGACAAGAGTCCCGTGGAGAAGAAGATCCGCCTCGGCGCGGAGGGTCTCGGTGCGGGGAATGATCCCGAGAACGGTCGCCGTGCGGCGGTGGAGACGCAGCCCGAGATCCGCCAGGCGCTGGAAGAGTCGGGGACGAAGATGCTCTTCATCACGGCGGGCATGGGCGGCGGCACCGGTACGGGAGCCTCGCCCGTGATTGCGAAACTCGCCAGGGAGATGGGCCTTCTGACGGTTGCGATCGTGACCTCGCCGCTGGCCGTCGAGGGCAAGATCCGCTACGAACAGGCCTTCCGCGGTATCGAGGAGCTGCGCCAGAACACCGATTCGCTGCTGATCATCAACAACGAGAACATCCTCGAAATCTACGGACGACTCTCGTTGAAACAGGCCTTCGGCAAGGCCGACGACATTCTGGCCTCGGCGGCCAAAGGCATTGCGGAGATCATCACGGTGGAGAGCGATCTGGTGAACGTGGACTTCGCGGATGTCTCGAAGGTGATGCGCGACAGCGGCCGGGCGCACATGGCCGTCGCCACGGCCGAGGGCGACAACCGTGCCGAAGCGGTTGCCGAAGCATCGCTGCGTTCGCCGCTGCTGGACCACAACCTGATTTCGGGTGCGAAGAACATCCTGCTGAACATTTCGGTGTCGAATGCCGACGGTCTGATGTACGAGGAGGTGGTTCGGATTCTGGAATATATCCAGGCCCACGCGAGCGTACAGGACGAACGGGGCGTGATCCACAATGCGAACATCATCTGGGGTACGAGCGAGAAGCCGCAGTTGGGCAATGCGATCGAACTGGTCGTGGTGGCTACGGGTTTCGAAGGCGACGCCCAGCCGGTGGGCATGAAGACGATCATCCCGCCGCGGATCGTGGAGCCTGCGGCCGTGCGGGATACGGCTCCGGCGGCCCCGGTTCTGGAACCGATCAAGCCGGTGACCCAGAAACCGGCCCAGCGCCAACCGGAACAGGTGATGCTGGGCGTGAAACCGACGCGGTACAGCAATATCGAGGCGCTGCTTGCCAAGCCGGCCTACCAGTCGCGCAATTCGAAATTCGTAGTGCAGAGTTCCGGAGGCCGGAAGGAGGTACTCAAAGACGATGCGGCGGCGACTCCGCAGCGCGAGGAGCCGAAGGGCGGATCGCTGTTCGACTAACCAATACTTTTCGATTTGGAAGAGACTTATTCCTGGATTGCATTCCACGGCTTTACGCCTCATATCATCGTGCTGTGCGCGGTGACGCTCTGCATGTTGTGCATTTCGGCGCTGGTATCGGGCGCGGAGACTTCGTTTTTTTCGCTGTCGCACAATGACATCCGGCATTTGCAGGAGAGTCGCGGCGGACGTGCCGCAGCGGTTTTGCGGCTGTTGACGGATGTCGATCTGCTGCTGGCGACGATTCTGGTGATCAACAATCTGGTGAACATCTGCATCGTGATCCTCACGGCGGGGATCATCGATTCGCTGTTTACGTTCCTGCGTTTCGAGTTTCTGTTCAAGACGGTGCTGGTGACGTTCCTGCTGCTGCTCTTCGGGGAGATCATGCCGAAGGTGCTGGCACAGACGATTCCGGTCCGTTTTGCGCTGCTGGTGGCGCGTCCGCTGCTGATCCTGCGGTGGATTTTCTACCCGTTGTCGTACATTCT
Organism: Alistipes sp. An66; assembly: GCF_002161445.1. Classification (GTDB taxonomy): domain Bacteria; phylum Bacteroidota; class Bacteroidia; order Bacteroidales; family Rikenellaceae; genus Alistipes; species Alistipes cottocaccae. Next base: position 18,012 of record NZ_NFHT01000001.1, on the reverse strand, counting down.
GGTGCGGACGAGCAGCCGCATCAGCGAGAAGGCGGCGCACAAGAGCGAGATCTCGCTCGACGACCTGGCCGATGCGGTCGACATGACGCAGAATACGAGTCCGGAGGAGCACGTGATGCTTTCGGGGATTGTAAATTTCGTGAATACGGAGGTTCAGGAGATCATGAAGCCGCGCGTGGACATGACGGCGCTCGACATCACGGCGGATTACGACCACGTGAAGCGGACGATCATCGACTCGGGTTTTTCGCGAATTCCGGTCTACGAGGAGGACATGGACAATATCCGGGGGACGCTCTACGTGAAGGACCTGCTTCCCTATATCAACAACGGTCCGGATTTCGGCTGGCAGCAGCTGATGCGCAAGCCCTACTTTGTCCCGGAGCACAAGAAGATCAACGACCTGCTGGCGGATTTCCAGACGAACAAGGTGCACATGGCGATCGTGGTCGATGAATACGGCTCGACGTTGGGGCTGGTGTCGTTGGAGGACATCATCGAGGAGATCGTGGGCGAAATTTCGGACGAGAGCGACAACGAGGAGCAGTTCTATACGCGGGTCGACGCGAAACGGTATATCTTCGAGGGGAAGACGCACCTCGGGGATTTCGAACGGATCCTGAATCTGGACGAGGGAACCTTTTCGGACGTGAAGGGCGAAGCCGAGACGCTTGCGGGCCTGATGCTGGAACTCAAACGGGACTTTCCGCGCAAGGGCGATACGTTTACGGCGCACGATCTGCGCTTCACGGTACAGGAGATGGAGGGGCACCGGATCGACAAAATCCGGGTCGACCTGCCATGATTTCGCCGCGGCTGTGCATCGAGTCCCCGAAGCCGGAGGATGAGACTTCGTTCTGGACGACGGACGAAGAAGTTGCGCAGGCTGCGGCGTTCCGGAGCGAGCGGCGCCGCCGTGAGTTCCTGACGTGGCGGGCGATCGTCCGCCGGGAGTTGGGACGCGATACCCGGATCGCATACAACGGACTGGGAGCTCCGATTCTTCCCGACGGGGAGGCCTTTGTCTCCGTATCGCATTGTCCGGGGTGTCTGGCGGTCTGTCTCTCGCCGAATCGTTGCGCCGTGGATATCGAGCGTGCCGACCGGGATTTCAGCCGGGTTGCCGCGCGGTTTCTGACCCCGGACGAGGCGTCGCTCTGCTCCGATCCGCGATGGCCGGGGCTGGTCTGGTGCGCCAAGGAGACGCTCTACAAATACGCCGGGCGGCGGAATCTGGACCTGCTCCGCGATTTGCGGATCGTATCTGTTCGCCCGAGTTCCGACCCCTCTCCGTGCACGTGGACGATCGGGGGGCGGATCGGGGATGAAGCGCCTCTCCGCCTTTCGGCCTGCTGCGACGGAGATTTTCTGGTGGTGTATATCCTTTGATCCGCAGCAAGCCATGATCCCGGCCTCCCCGAAGAACCGAAACTCCCGTCCCGTGGAGATTGCAGCCCCGCAGCTGCCTCCGGAACCTGTACAACCGAGCGATCCTGCGCTGCTGTTTCGCTCCGGGGAGGTGGACGATGCCGCATTCCGGGCTGCCGACTTCTCGGGCCTCTGCTGCGAACACCTCTCGATCCGCTCCTCCCGCTTTTCGGGGTGTTCTCTGGCCGGTGCGCAGCTTTCTCACGTGCAATGCTCGGACGTGCTCTTCCGGAACTGCGACCTTTCGAATGCCGACTTTTCGGGATGCAGTCTCCATCGGGTCCGGTTTGTGGATTGTCGGCTCTCCGGGGCCAATTTTGCCGAAACGACCGCCCGCCACCTGACGGTCGAACGCTGCAAGGGCGAGTATCTCAACCTCTCCTTTTCGCGCTTTCGAGCGGCGCGTTTTGCCGCCTCCCGGCTGAACGGCGCCTCGTTCAGCGACTGCCGCTTCGAACAGACGGAATTCACGTCGTGTGACCTTTCGCAGTCCGAATTCTTCGGAACCCGCCTGTGCGGACTCTCTTTGGCCGACTCCGAAATTCACGGCCTCCGGGTCCGCGAGATCGGGTCGTTTGAATTGAAGGGATTGAAAATAAGCGCTTTGCAGGTGGTTGAGTTGGCTCGTCTGTTGGGCGTCGAGATCGAGCCATGAGGCATTTCTCAAAAATTTTATATATTTTATAAAAAATATTAATAAAATGTTTGGAAGATTGCTCCCGGACGATTACCTTTGCTTCGTCTTAAATGGTAAAATATTTTAATAATTAGTTGCTATGAAGGCGAAGATTGGAGAGTGGCTCCGTACCGCTCTGATTATGTTGGGAGAGAGCATCAAGTATCGTGAGATGTAAATCTCCCATTTAAAACGACTTAAAACAGAAACTTCAATAAAACGGGAAGCAGCCCGGCTCGCAAGAGTCGGGCTGTTTTCGTATGGGTTTTTCGCACGCCGTTCTATTTCCAACCGAACTTTTTACGGATCTCCTTGGGTATGGCGTTGCGGTTGACCATAATGGACATGGTCTTGTACTCGACGAACGGACGGGAGAAGTAGCAGAATCCGTCGTAGGGCGGCATGACGTCCCAGGAGTTCTGGACCTTGTAGTAACGGTTTCCGATCTGGTCGGTGGCCGTACCGACGATGACCATTCCGTGGTCGTCCGTGGTCTCGTAGTTGTCGAAGGCCGTCTGACGCATCTGCTGGTCGATTTTGCGCTCCTTTCCGGGTTTGTCGAACTTGTAGAGGGCAGCTTCCTTTTCGCGCGCGGTGAGTTTTCCCCACTTTTCGGCTTCGGTTCCGCTCATGCTTTCGAGATCGGCCTCGGGGATGATGCCGATGGCTTTCGTGCGGCTGAATCCCTTTTCGCTGACGTCCGTACCCCAGGCGACGGTGTATCCGTTTTCGAGGGCGTAGTCGATGGTCTGCATCATTTCGTCCAGTGGGAGGTTCCAGACCGAAGCCCACATCCAGTTGTCGGGGACCTCGATGATGAAGGGAGCGTAGAAGGGGTGGTGCGAGAAGGAGGAGAGGTCGACGTAGTCGTCCATGTCGATGGGCAGCGATTCGGCGAAGCTCTTGGGGGTGTACTCCCGGCCTTCATAGGTGAAGGTTTCGGGACAGGGTCCGAAATAGGTGTCGAGGATGGCGTCGAATCCGCGTTTCCAGGCGGTCGAAAGGGGTCTGTTTCCCTTCGAGGCGTCGATTACGGCGTCGAGGTAGGCTTTCAGCACGGCGGACAGTTCGTGGAAATCGGGCTTGTCGGTTCCGTAGTTGAGTCCGGGATATACCTCGAACGGCACGATTCCGTATTGTTTGATCCCTTCGGTGACGTCGTGCGAGGCGCCTCCCTCGGCGAAATTGAGTTCGCCGTGCAGGCGGACGTACTTCACGGCCTTGTCCATGAAGGAATGGCGGACGATCCACATTTCGGAGAGGTGCATTTCGGGGCCTCCGGCTCGGAGGATCTCGCTTTCGAGCATCGTCATCGTGGAGTAGCACCAGCAGGTGCCGCTGCGGTTCTGGTTCTTGACCGGAGTCGTGCGGATGATCTTGCCGTCGGTGAAGCGATACCCCTGTGTGGAGTCGGGATTCTGTGCCGCGGCTCCGAGGGCGATCCAGAGAGCCAGTGCGGAGAGGATCAGGTTTTTCATCGTGTGCGTGGGTATTGGGTTGGTTTTCGGTATGAGGCTTACTTTTTGGCTCCTGCGACGATTTTCAGACACGCTTCGAGGGTCAGCTCTTCGGGCTTCGATCCTTTGGGGATGCGGTAGTTCTTGCCCTTGTAGGCGATGTATGCGCCGTATCGTCCGTTCTTCACGAGCATGTCGGGATCCTCCGGGAAACTTTTCAGCGGGGTGTTGGCCGCGGCGGCCGCAGCCTGGTGCTCGCGGATGATCTCCACGGCGCGGTCATGCGTCAGCGTGTAGGGGTCGTCGCCCTTGGGCAGCGAGGCGAACGACTTTCCGTAGCGGACATAGGGACCGTACTTTCCGAGTCCGACGACGAGTTTCTCGCCGTCCAGCTCCCCGACCTCGCGGGGCAGGGCGAAGAGTTCGAGGGCCTCCTCGAGGGTGATCGACTCGATGAGCTGGCCCTTTTTGAGCGACGCGAAGCGGCTCTTCTCGCCTTCGGGGGCCTCGATCTCGACCATCGGGCCGTAACGGCCGATTCGGGCCTTGACCGTGCGGCCCGTTCTGGGGTCATTGCCCAGGATGCGCACCTCGCGGGGTTTCGAGCTCTGGGTCGTGATGGCGGCGTTGACCATCTCGTGGAAGGGTCCGTAGAAGGATTCGATCATCTTCTCCCAGGTGATTTCGCCCTCGGCGATGCGGTCGAACTCCTTCTCGACGTTGGCCGTGAAGTTGTAGTCGATGATCGGTCCGAACTGCGCTTCGAGGTAGTCGTTGACGACCATGCCGATGTCGGTCGGCGAGAGACGGCTCTTCTCCTTGCCGTAGCTCTCCGAGAGGTTTTCGCGGGCGATTTTTCCGTTTTTGAGGGTCAGCTGGGCGTATGCGCGCTTCTGCCCGTCGCGATTCTGCTTGACGACATAGCCGCGGTTGATGATCGTGGAGATCGTGGGGGCGTAGGTCGACGGGCGTCCGATGCCGAGCTCTTCGAGCCGTTTGACCAGCGAGGCCTCGTTGTAGCGGGCCGGCGCCGAGGTGAAGCGCTCCGTGGCGGCGATCTGCACCGGCGTCAGACGGTCTCCGGCCGCAAGCTTCGGAAGCCGGCCTTCGCCGCTTTCGGCGGCCTGGTCGTCGTCCGTGGATTCGGAGTAGAGACGCAGGAACCCGTCGAAGCGGATCACCTCGCCCTGTGCGACGAACTGGTGGGCGGATCCGGACATGTCGATGGTGATGGTCGTGCGGTCGAGTTCGGCGCAGACCATCTGCGATGCGACGGTACGCTTCCAGATCAGGTCATAGAGCCGCTTCTCCTCGGGTGTTCCGTCGATCTCCTGCCGCTCGATGTACGACGGGCGGATGGCTTCGTGCGCCTCCTGTGCCCCTTTGGTTTTGGTCTTGTAGTTGTACCACCGGGAGTACTTCTCGCCGTAGAGCTTGATGATCTCCTCCTTGCACTGGGCCAGGGCCTGCTGCGAGAGGTTCACCGAGTCGGTACGCATGTAGGTGATCAAACCCTGTTCGTAAAGGTGCTGGGCGACGGACATGGTCCGCGATACGGACATGCCGAGTTTTCGACCGGCCTCCTGTTGGAGCGTGGAGGTGGTGAACGGCGGTGCGGGATAGCGCTGTGCGGGCTTCTCCTCGGCTTTGGCGACGGTGAACGTCGCGCCGATGCAGGCGTTGAGGAAGGCCTCGGCCTCCCCGGCGGTGTCGAAGCGGGTCGGGAGCTCGGCCTTGAAGAGCGTCTTCTCGGGGTCTCCGGCGGGATGGAACTGCGCCACGACGCGGAAGTAGGGGGTCGAACGGAAGGCGATGATTTCGCGTTCGCGCTCGACGATCAGCCGTACGGCGACCGACTGCACGCGGCCTGCGGAGAGCGCGGGTTTGACCTTTTTCCAGAGCACGGGCGAGAGTTCGAATCCGACCAGGCGGTCGAGGATGCGCCGGGCCTGCTGGGCATTGACGAGGTCCATGTTGACGGTCCGGGGTTTCTCGATGGCCTCGAGGATGGCGCGTTTGGTGATTTCGTGGAATACGATCCGCTTGGTCCGGTCGACGGGGAGCCCCAACACTTCGGTGAGGTGCCATGCGATGGCTTCTCCTTCGCGGTCTTCATCGGAGGCGAGCCATACGGTTTTGGATTTGGCGAGTTTGGCGAGTTCGTCGACGACCTTTTTCTTGTCGGCGGGGATTTCGTAGACGGGTTTGAACCCCTGTTCGATATTGATGCCGAGATCCTTCTTGGCGAGGTCGCGGATGTGTCCGAAGCTCGATTTGACGACGTAGTCCTTGCCGAGGAACTTTTCGATGGTCTTGGCCTTGGCCGGGGACTCGACGATAACTAAATTGTCCTGCATGTCCGGAGTCTTTTCGGAAAAGCGAAAACCCAAGTGCAAGACTCAGGTTTCGCAGGGTTGGGTTTTTCGGGTTTTTACTTGATGAGGTTGTATGCCAGGTCGAACCGGATCGGACAGTCGAGTGCGCTGTCGTCGGTCGAAGCGCCCTGGAACACGCCGAACGAGTTCGTGTAGAGACTGTATGCCTCGGGTCCGATGTATACGGTCCTGTATTTGACGTCGTCCCAGTTGATACCCTCCTCCCAGGCGGCATACTTTGCATCGAAGTCGGCGTCTTCGGGATCCGGATAGGTGACCCCCGCAGCGTTCTTGGCCTTGATGTAGTAGTTCCAGATCTGTTGGAGGTATCCCGTGATGTTGAGGACGTAGCATCCGCGGCTCCGGTTGACATACCCGCCGTAGGCGAGCGTCGTGCTGTACGTCTGTTCGTAGGAGTATGCGTAGTCGGAGATCGGCGTGAGGGTCTTGTAGTTGGTGTAGACCCCCAGGCGGCTGGGCGCGGCGTTCATCTCCTCGATGAGCTGCACGATCGAGGGGCCCGTGGGGTCGAGATTCTCCCAGTCGTAGCTGCTTCCCGTGAAGTAGACCGACATGCGGGCCTGGCTGAACGCGAGGGTCTGGAAATTCTTTCCATCCTTGGCGTTTTCCTTGGCGATGACCTCTTCGAGCGAGGCGAAGAATCCGGGGGTGAAGGTCATTTCGGTGACGACACCGCCGAGTCCTTCGACGCGGAGTTGCGAGACGGGCGTGCGGGTGTCTTCCGCACCTTGTTTCGGCTCCTGTGCATTGCTGATGTCGAAAGCGACGTCCGGATCGGTGATCTGCGTGTAGTCGTGGCTGACGGAGTTCACCGAGACGTTTCCGTGTGCGGCGTAGGAGTCGTAGAAATAGAACACCATGCCGATGGTATCCTTGATGAGCGAGGGGTCGCTCTCGACGCGGTTCCGGCCGTAGATCGACAGTCCGGAAGCGTCGAGTTTCGTGGCGTAGATCGTTCCGACGTTGTGTTTGTCCGCTTTGTCGAGCTGGAAGCCGGGATCGGGTGCGATGTACAGGCCGGGGAACTCTTCGAGGAAGTACTTGAGGCTGTCGACGGTGTAGATCGTGTAGTTGTCCTTGTACTTGCCCTCCTGGAGCATCAGGCGCTTGATGTAGCTCTTGCCGGACTCGGTGGGAGTCAGGGTGACGCTCGTGGTGGAGGAAGGGTATTTTCCCTCTCCGCCGAGCGTAAAGCGGAAAAGCGGTTCCTTTTCCGTATCGACGGTGGTCTTGTCGGGGGAGAATCCGAGGTAGAAGGTCGTATCGTTCTTCTCCTTCTGGGTGATGTAGTCGTTGTTGAGGATCTCGTATACGGCGAAATGCTGCTCGGTGAGGGTGTCGGTTCCGAACGCGGAGATGGAGAGCATGATCTGTGCGGAGTCGAAGATGGGCATGTATCCGAAGTAGTCTTCGGGCACGGCGTAGTAGCTGACCATCTGGGAGAGGAATCCGGCCTTCCGCTCGCCGAGTGTATCGTTCATCTGGGCTCCGAAATAGCCGTAGGAGATGTTGGAGCTGACGATCGAGTCGGTCTTGAAGAGCCGTGTTTCGACGTATTTTTTAGGATTCAGTCCGTCGATGGTGACGAATCCGGCCCGCATCTGCTGGTTGTCGGGGATGAGGTTTCCGCCGAGCGTGTCGTCGACCTTCGTGCAGCTTCCGAGCGTCAGCGCGCCGACGAACGCCAGCGCGAGGGCGCGGATCGACAGGCGGCGGGGATTATTGAATCGCTTCATAGAATCGGTTGTAATTATCGAAAAAGTCCTCGGCCTCGGGGTTCTGGTATTCGAGCAGGGGTTTTCCGCATTTGCGGATCTCGTCGAGTACGCGTTCGTCGATGTCGGGAGATGCCGCGACCATACCGTCGGCATAGTTCATAACGAAACGGCAGAGATTTTCGTATGACGGGGCGTTGAGAAGGTCGAGATTTTTGTCTTTGATTCCTTCGCCCTCGATTTTGGCCCGGAATTCCGGGTCGAGTTCTCCGGGGAAAGCGTCGCCGTATAGGGAGACGACGATCTTGACGTCGCGGAAGATGGGGTCGTCGGCGAAGACGTGTTTCAGATAGACGGGGACGATGGCGGAGAACCAGCCGTGGCAGTGGACGACGGAGGGGGTCCACCGGAGTTTCCGGACGGTTTCGAGGACGCCGCGGGCGAAGAAGATGGCGCGTTCGTCGTTATCGGGGAAGAAGTTACCGTCGGGATCGGCGAGTACGGCCTTTCTGGAAAAGTAGTCGTCGTTGTCGATGAAATAGATCTGTACGCGGGCTGCGGGGATCGAGGCGACCTTGATGATGAGCTGATGGTCGTTGTCGTCGATAATGAGGTTCATGCCCGAGAGTCGGATGACCTCGTGGAGCTGATGCCTTCGTTCGTTGATGCAGCCGTAACGGGGCATGAAGGTGCGGATTTCGTTTCCCCGTTCCTGCATTGCCTGTGTCAGGGCGCGACAGAGTCGGGCGCTCTCCGTTTCCGGGAGGTAGGGGCTTATTTCCTGACAGACGTACAGAATCTTGTTAGCCATGTTTCTGGGGGTTTATCTCTGCAAAGATACGAAAAAAAATTAAAGGATAAGCATGGCGTCGCCGTAGGTTCCGAAGCGGTATCCCTCCTCGCGCGCGGTTTTGTAGGCGTTCATGACGGTTTCGTACCCGCCGAATGCGGCGACCATCATCAGTTGGGTGGAATAGGGGAGGTGGAAATTGGTGACCATGGCGTTTGCGACGGTGAAGTCGTAGGGCGCGAAGATGAACTTGTTGGTCCACCCCTCCATGGGTTTGATCATGCCGTTGGTGGAGACGGCGGTTTCGAGCGTCCGCATGACGGTCGTACCGATGGCGACGACCTTGTGTCCGGATCGTTTGGCGTTGTTGACGGTTTCTGCGGCCTCTTCGGTGACGAAGAACTGTTCGGAGTCCATCTTGTGCTTGGAGAGGTCTTCGACGTCGACGGTCCGGAAGTTTCCGAGTCCGACGTGGAGGGTGATGAAGGCGCTGTCGATACCCTTGATCTCCATGCGTTTCATGAGGTGCTTGGAGAAGTGCATTCCGGCTGTGGGGGCTGCGACGGCACCCTCGTGGCGGGCGAAGATGGTCTGATAGCGTTCGGCGTCTTCGGGTTCGACCTTTTCGCGGACCCACTTGGGCAGGGGGGTCTCTCCGAGGGAGAAGAGTGTCTGCTTGAATTCGTCGTAGGATCCGTCGAAGAGGAACCGGAGGGTGCGTCCCCGGGAGGTGGTGTTGTCGATGACTTCGGCGACGAGCAGGTCGTCGTCTCCGAAGTAGAGTTTGTTTCCGATGCGGATTTTGCGGGCAGGGTCGACGAGGACGTCCCAGAGGCGGAGTTCGCGGTTGAGTTCGCGGAGGAGGAATATTTCGATTTCGGCTCCGGTTTTCTCCTTGTTCCCGTAGAGACGTGCGGGGAATACCCTGGTGTCGTTGAATACGAAGAGGTCCTTTTCGTCGAAATATTCGATGATGTCCTTGAAGATCCGGTGTTCGACGGTTCCTTTGGCTCGGTTGATGACCATGAGCCGGGATTCGTCGCGGTTTTCGGCCGGGTATTTGGCCAGCATTTCGGGGGAAAACTCGTACCCGTATTGCGATAATTTCATAGACAACGTTTTTTACGTTCAGAAAAAAGAGACAGATTATTTCTTATACGCAAAAAAGGTCATTTTGTTTCAAGGTTTTGCAGATTTTCGAGAAAATCGTCGAGCGAGTGGGCGTTTTCGAGGGTGAAACCGCCGCTTCGGGTTCTGCGCAGCGCGGTGAGATGGGCTCCGCTGTGGAGTGCGATGCCGATTTCGTGAGCGAGCGATCGGATGTAGGTTCCCTTGCTGCACCGCACACGGATGACCACCTTCGGGAGGTTGCATTCGAGGATCTCCATCTCGTAGATGTGGATCAGCGCCTGCCGGACGGCGACCTCTTCGCCCGCGCGTGCGAGTTCGTAGGCGCGTGTACCCTCGATCTTCTTGGCCGAATAGACGGGCGGGGTCTGCAAGCGTTCTCCGGTCAGTTCCGCGAGCGCCTTTTCGACGGCATCGCGGGTGATGTGCTCCCAGGGATAGGTCCGGTCGATTTCGTGTTCGAGGTCGTAGCTGGGGGTCGTGGCGCCGAGCATGACGTCGGCGATGTACTCCTTCTCTTCGGCTTGCAGGGCGTCGACCATCTTGGTGGCGCGACCGATGCAGACGAGGAGGATTCCCGTGGCGAGGGGGTCGAGGGTTCCGGCATGGCCGACCTTGATGCGCCGGTATCCGAGCTTGCGGAGCGAGAACTTGATCTTGCGGACCACGTCGGTGGAGGTCCAGCGCAGGGGTTTGTCCAGCACGGCGATGTACCCCTCTTCGAAGTTGATGCCGCGCAGTTCGAGCGAATCTTTCATCAGCAGATGTAGCTTACGATGGATACGATGCCGGCCAGTGCGCAGTAGAGGACGAACCAGATGAGGCGGCCCCGTTTGACGATTTCGAGCATGAAGCGGCAGGCCAGGCATCCGGTTATGAACGAGGCGAGGAATCCGGCGATCAGGGGCACGGTTCCGACGCCGGCGGTGAGTTCGCCCTTTGCGGCTTCGAGGAGGGTTTCGCCGAGGATCGGGGCGAGGACCATGAGGAACGAAAACTGTGCGACGACGGTCTTTTTGTTTCCGAGGAGGAGTCCCGTGGCGATGGTGGACCCGGACCGGGAGAGCCCGGGCATGGCGGCGCAGGCCTGTGCGATTCCGATGATGAGGGCGTCGCGGTAGGAGATCGTCTCTTTCTGGCGGGGTTTTGCGTAGTAGGCGAAGGCGAGCAGCGCGGCGGTGAGCAGGAGCATGGCACCGACGACGGCGAGGATGCAGGGAGCGTTGAGCAGGCGGTCGATCTGGTCTTTGAGGAGGAATCCGACGATTCCGATGGGGATCATCGAGACGACGATTTTGAGCACATAGGCCTGTTCGTCGTTGAACCGGCGGGAGAAGAGTCCGCGGATCAGCCGCACGACTTCGCTCCACAGGACGACGATCGTACTCAACGCCGTGGCGGCGTGGAGTGCGACGTCGAAGGTGAGGTTTTCTTCGAGTTGTACGCCGAGGATCTCCTTGGCGATTTGGAGGTGTCCGCTGCTCGACACGGGGAGGAATTCGGTGATTCCCTGTATGATGCCGAGCAGGATGGCTTGAAGGGTGTCCATTTCGTTTCGCTTTGGGTTTTATTCGTACCGTTTCAGGATGGCGTATATCTCGAAAGCGAAGCCTCCGATGACGAGGATCGGGGCGAGGGTTATTCTGCGCCAGGAGAACATGGCGTAGTTGAATTCGTCGGGGTTTTCGCTGCCGCCTCCGGTCATGAGGACGAATCCGAGGAGGATGACGGCGAATCCGATGACCAGCAGGATATAGTTTCGTCGGGTGAGGGGCATCCGGTTGTTTTCGTTGTTCTGTTCCGGCATTTTCGGCTGATTCTTTTTCATCTTATTAATAGAGGTATATCTTGTTGGACTTCATGTTGACGAACTTGTTGAGCGCGGCGAAGGTGAAGAGTCCGGAGATGACGACACCACCGGCAATCATCGCGCCGAGGATGATGGCGATTTTGCGGATTTCGGCGAAGGTGGCCAGTTCGGGCACGGCCTCGTTGAGTCCGTATACGGCGAGGGCGAAGAGTCCGGCGGCGGCGATTCCGGCGATCACGCCCTGTGTGAAGCTGCTTCCGAGGAAGGGGCGCATGATGAACCACTTGGTGGCGCCGACGAGCTTCATGGTGTTGATGATGTACCGTTTCGAGAAGATGGCCAGCCGGATGGTGTTTCCGAGGAGGATGAGCGAGATGACGAGCAGTGCGCCGCCGAAGAGGATGAGCACGAGGCGGATCTTGTTCACCGTGGCATGGAGGCGTTCGGCCACCTGTGCGGGATAGGAGACGCGGTCGACGCCGGGGATCCGTTCGACGGCGGCGATGAAGTCGTCGAGGAGTTCCTTGTCTTCGGATGCGGCCGAGAGGGTGAGTTCGAAGGAGTCGAGCAGGGGGTTTTCCTGGAGGATCTCCTCGAATTCGGCGCCGAACATCTTGCGGAATTCGGCATCTTCGGCCTTTTCCTGTTTGGAGGAGAAGGCGATCGTGGCGACGAGATCTTCGGCGTTCAGCCGGTTTTCGATCGTGGTCCGCTGTTCGTCGGAGATTCCGTTTTGGAGTTCGACGGTCACGGAGATGCTTTCCCGGAGGGTGTCGGCGACCTTCATGGCGGCGATCATCAGATACCCGACCGATCCGAGGAGGAAGAGGACGAGGGCGATGCTGACCGTCGAGACGATGTATGAGTTGCGGACTTTCCGTTTGAGTCTTTTGTCATCCTTCATGGCAGGGAGTTTTTTTCTTTCGGAATGCGTAAATGAGGGCTGCGACGGCGCCGAGGAGGATCAGTCCCGAGCAGAGGCCCGTGACGGCTTCGACGGCGCTCCACCCGGGGGCCCGGAAACGCCATTCGACGACGTGCTCGCCGGCCGGGAGCTCCATGGCCCGCAGCACGTAGTCGGCGCGGAAATAGGGGGCCTCTTGGCCGTCGACATAGGCCGTCCAGCCCTTGTCGTAGTAGATTTCGGAGAAGACCGCAACGGCCTTTTCGGGAGCGGAGTATTCGTACCGGAGGTAGTTGGGGCGATACTCCGTGAGGCCGATCCGCGCCGATGCGAGGGTCTCGGGGGTGGGGGCCTGCGGTTCGATCTTTTCCGCCAGCCGGTCGTCGACGACGGCCGTCGTGCGGAGGTTCGCCTTTTCCAGCAGGTCGATCTCCTCTTGGGCGGAGGCGGCACCGGCGAGCGAATCGACGAACCAGGCGGTTCCGAAGGCCGACGTGCGGCGCTGGGCCCGGGGTTGTCCGTCCTCTCCGGGGACGATCAGGTAGCGGGTGTTGAGCATGTCGAGCACCGCGGGGTTCAGGTCGTTCAGATAGCGGTCGATGAGGTCCTGATAGCGGGCCAGCTTGGCGCCGTGGTAGCCTCCCACGGATCGGTGAAAGTAGGAGGTTGTGGCGTCGTTGAAGGGGCTGACGGTGAGGTTCAGCACGCGGTATCCGGGTTCGGTGTCCTGCATGATGGCGCGGTCGGCGGCCGAGGGGGTGACCTGCGTGCGGCGCGGGGATACGAAGTTCTCGTCGGAGAGGAACCGCCGGTCGACGGGCACGAGGTCGAGCAGCATCACGGCGGCAAGGAGTGCGACCGCCGTGCCGCGTCCGATCCTGCGGGCGGCCCACAGCGCGACGCACCCGGCGGCGAGGAGGATCATCCCGAGCGAGCGCCACGCATCGGCCTGCATCATGCCGGCGCGGTCGGCGGCGATGGCCTGTGCCACGGCGTCGCCCCATTCGGCATCCATGCCGCGGTCGATGTAGGATTGGAGGCCGTTTGCGGCGAATACCTGGCGGAACGTATCGGACATCTGGTCGGCGCTGGCGGCGCGCCCGAAGTCGAAGAGAGACCCGCCGGCGAGGGCGAAGAGCAGACAGAGCCCTCCGGTGATTCCGGCGGCCCAGGCGATGCCCTTGCGGATGCGTTCGCGGGGCATCCCGCCTTTCCAGAGCTGCATGAGGGCGAATGCCCCGAGCAGGGGCACGGCCCACTGCACGACGACCAGCGTCATCGAGACGGTCCGGAACTTGTTGTATCCGGGGAGGCATTTGAATGCCAGTTCGGTGAATCCCATGAAGTTGCGTCCCCAGGCGAGGAGGATCATCAGCAGCGATACGGCGATGATCCACCACTTGTTGCGGCCCTGCGACCAGAACGCCCCGAGCAGGGCGAGGAACAGGGCTGCGGCGCCGAGGTAGGTCGGGCCGCCCGTGTAGGGCTGCGTGCCCCAGTATGCGGGCAGCTGCCGGGCCCAGCTTCCGAGCGAGGGGGCTCCGAGACTGCGTCCTATGTCGGAGAGTTCGGCGGCCGTCTGTCCGTCGGCGGGGAGCGTCGTCGCGGAGTCGCGGCCCATGAAGTCGGGGATCAGCAGGTTGAAGGTTTCGGTCTTCCCGTAGCTCCATGCGGTGGCGTAGTCGAGGTCGAGGCCGCGGGTGTCGGTTTCGACGGTTTCGGCGAGTTCCGAGCCTCCGCGGATGGTCTCCGGGGAGTGCTGTGCGGTGTACCAGAGGGGTGCGAAGTTCGCCCCGAGGGCGAGGATTCCGGCGGCGGCGAGGGCGGCGGTGCGGCGCACGAAATCCCCCGTCCGTTTTTCGCGGAAGGCGAAAACGGCCTCGCTGATCCAGAGCGCGGCCATGGCCACGAGGAAGTAGTAGGTGATCTGGGGGTGGTTCGCGCCGATTTCGAGGGCCGTGGCGAGCGCGGTGACGGCGGCTCCGATCCGGACGTCCTTCCGGAGCGTCATCCAGGCCCCGCCCATCATCAGCGGAGCATAGACCAGCGCCCACATCTTGGTGACGTGTCCGGCGGCGATGATCAGCAGGAAGTAGGTCGAGAATCCGTATGCGAGGGCCGGGATGATGCCGACCCAGGGGTTGACGCCGCCGATCAGGAGCATGATCCAGAAGGCGGTCATGGCGAAGAAGAGGAATGCGGCGGGGGTGTCGAGCCACCGGACGACCTTCCCGACGTAGTTTTTGACGAGCTGTGCGGGGTATTCGACGTTGATCAGATAGGCGGGCATGCCGCCGAACATGCCACCGGTCCACTGGGGGTCTTCGCCGGTCCGATCTCTCATGTCGTTGATGTCCCTGGTCATTCCCTCGTACTGGATGACGTCGTGCTGGGGGAGCACCTCGCCGCGGAACTGGGGTATGAAATAGAGGGCCGCGGCCACGAAGAAGATGACGATGGCCGCCGCCAGGGGGAATGTCTTCGACAGGTTTTCTTTGCTAAAATCCATTTCACCGAGACTTTATCGACTGCCAAAGGTACGAAAAAAGCGCGAGAGTCCGTATTTCGATAGGGAAAAATGACTATCTTTGCCAATATGATTACGCTCGAAGATATACGCAGGCCCATCATGGCGGAGCTTGCGGCGTTCGATGAGTTCGTCGATCGTCAGTTTACGGCCGAGGGAGAGTTGTTGTCGGAGATGTTGCGCTATGCCCTTTCGTCGCGCGGCAAGGGGATTCGTCCGATGCTTGTGATGTTGTCAGCCGCGCTGAATGCGCCGGTCAAGGGTGCGGCGACGGGACGCCGGGCGTGCCTGGCAGCGATGCTCGTGGAGATGATCCACGTGGCGTCGCTGATCCACGACGACGTGATCGACGAAGCCGATACGCGTCGGGGGCGGGCTTCGGTCAACGCGCGGTGGCAGTCGCACAAGGCGGTGATTCTCGGGGACTACATCCTGGCGCGGAACATGAGCATCGGTCTTCAAAGCGGGCAGTTCGATCTGGTGACGCATATCTGCGGGTCGATGTCTGCGCTGTGCGAAGGCGAGGTTTTGCAGGACGAGTGTGCCGCGAACCGGACGATGACGATGCGCTCGTATCTGGACATCATCTACAAGAAGACGGCGTGCCTGCTGGGGGTAAGCGCTTCGGCGGGGGCTCTGGCCGTCGGTGCGACGCGCGACAAGGTTTCGTCGATGCGGCGTTTCGGCGAAGCGGTGGGGATGGCGTTCCAGATCCAGGACGACATTCTGGACTACACGCCGACGGCCCAGACGGGGAAACCGGCGTGCAACGACCTCCGCGAGGGAAAGATCACGCTTCCGCTGCTGATTGTTCTGGAACGCTCGGACGAGGCGCGTCAGAACGAGCTTCTGGCGGATCTGTCGCGCTGCCATGAGGATGCCGCGGCTGTGGAGCGGATCCGTTCGGCGGTGGAGTCGGAGGGCGGTCTTTCGGCAGCGGGGACGGTGATGCAGGGCTATATCCGCCGGGCGACGGAGATGCTTGCGGACTACGCGGATTCGGAGTACCGGTCCGCGTTGGTGAACCTTTGCGCCTATATTGCCGAACGCGACCGATGAGTTGAACCCGAAATCCGAACCTGAAACATATTAACCTAATTTTTATATTTCATGGAGACAAAAAAACAGAATTTTGTACTGCCGATTGTCGTGATGATCTTCCTTTTCGGAATGATTTCGTTCGTGACGAACCTGGCATCGCCGATGGGTGACATCTTGAAGTATCAGTTCAACGTTCCGAACTGGATGGGGACACTGGGCGTGTTTGCCAACTTCATCGCGTATGCGATCATGGGCTATCCCGCCGGCAACATGCTCCAACGTTACGGATACAAGAAGACGGCGCTGATCGCTGTGGGCGTCGGATTCGTCGGCGTCGGTATCCAGACCCTGTCGGGCACGGTTGAGAGTTTCGGTGTTTACCTGCTGGGTGCGTTCATCGCAGGTTTCTCGATGTGTATGCTGAACACGGTCGTGAACCCGATGCTGAACAAGCTCGGCGGCGGCGGCAAGAAGGGCAACCAGTTGATCCAGACCGGCGGATCCTTCAACTCGCTGTGCGGTACGGCGGTGATCATCCTGACGGGTCTTCTGATTCCGGAGGGGATCAAGAATGCGCAGATCAGCAATGTTTTCCCGTTGATGTATGCGGCGCTGGCCATTTTTGCCTTTGCGTTCATCGTGTTGAGCCTGACGAAGATTCCGGAGAACAAGCCGGAGGTTTCGAAGGACGCCGCATCGGCTTCGAAATACGGGCCGTTGTCGTTCCGCCACTTCGTGCTGGGCTCCGTGGCGATCTTCATTTATGTCGGTATTGAGGTCGGCATTCCGAACGTTTTGCAGAAATGGTTGCAGAATCCGGAACTGAACGTACTGGGCAGCGGTGTCAATGTTGAGGCCGTAGCGGGCTCCGTAGCAGCCACCTATTGGTTCCTGATGTTGGTCGGCCGACTGCTGGGAGCGGTGATCGGGAGCAAGGTTTCGGCCCGCGGCATGCTGATCGTGGTGTCGGGCGTGGGTCTTCTGCTCACGCTGGGAGCGATCGTTCTTTCGCCCTCGGTATTGGTGAATCTTCCGGTGTTCAACGGAACGGGCGGATTCGGACTGGTGAATGTTCCGATCAATGCGGCCCTGCTTGTGTTCGTGGGTCTCTGCACGTCGGTGATGTGGGGCGGCATCTTCAACCTGGCCGTCGAGGGTCTCGGCAAGTACACGGAGAAGGCTGCCGGCATCTTCATGGCACTGGTTTGCGGCGGCGGTATTCTCCCGCTGCTCCAAAACGCCATTGTCGACTATACGAATGCCGGCATGGGTTACCTGACGAGCTATTGGGTGATCGTCATCTGCCTGATTTACCTGCTGTACTACGCGCTGATCGGTTCGAAGAACGTGAACAAGGATATTCCGGTGGATTAATTTTCCGGATCGGTTTCCGAAACGCGGGGGCGGGGCCACAGAGGGGCTCCGCCCCCTTTTTTCTGACCGGAAGCACGTTTCCTATTTGTCATCTTTGCGCCGCACCGTCCGGCACAACTTGCTCATCCGACAAAAAAAAGATGCCCCGGAAAACGGGACATCCTTTTTCTGCGACGGGTCGCAGCCTACTTCTTTTCGGCGCTGACCATACGCTTCTCCTTGATGCGGGCCTTCTTGCCGGTCAGATCGCGGAGGTAGTAGATGCGGGCGCGACGCACGACACCGATCTTGTTGACCTCGATCTTGTCGATGTGGGGCGAGTAGAGCGGGAAGATACGCTCGACGCCTACGCCGTTGGAGACCTTGCGGATGGTGAACATCTTGGTCTTGCCCGACCCCTTGATCTGGATCACCACACCGCGGAAGCTCTGTATGCGCTCCTTGTTACCCTCGATGATTCGGTACGATACGGTGATCGTGTCTCCGGCCTTGAACGACGGCACATCGGCGTCCGTCTTGGGCCACATCTGCTCGTTTACGAGCTTGATGATTGCATCTTTGTTCATTGTTGCAACAAATTTTTGAGTTTCGCACTCGACATTCCCGCTGCGGACGACTACCATACCGGACTTTTTCCGATAATCCTGCGGATCGGGGGATCCGCAGGTCGGGATTCGGGGTTTTTGCCGGCATGTTTCGGGCAAAGGTACGAATAATTCGTGCTTTTTTCATCCTTTATTTGCATCATATCGTTTTTTCTCTTTAT